>CAIOKO010000169.1 GCA_903858935.1 uncultured Schlesneria sp.
AGATTGGCAGTGTCCATCTTGTCACGAGACACTTCGGTTAAAGATAATGTCCGAGGAAAAAGATACCGAGCGTCCCTTTCCACTGATGTCCTCGAACGAATTATCACAGGATTTAAAGCGGAATAAGACGCAATTGCCCTGAAAACTGCGCCCGCAGCCACTCACAACGATCAGATTGGTGAGTCGAGCGGCGACGAGTGCCACAGAGGCAGATACACACGTGAGGAAATCAACTCCACTTGGAGCACCTACATACACATGCTGAACTGACAAAGATCTTGAATTCGAGAAAAACCACAGCCCGAAACAGGCATTAAGACTACTTTTGAATTACGCCACCAGCGAGAGCGAACCAAAAAACACCACCGTAGCACGAGCCAGTAAACAAAAGACGACGGTCGATGTGCAGAAAAAAAAGACGTGCGATCGGAATTCAGTTATCCGAAAGTTTAAATTAACCTACAGCCTTCCGGGAGTCAACCGGTTTTCCGAACACTTTCCGCCTGTTGTGCAAATTAGCTGACATCTGAGCAAATTCGAGTTAGAACAAGGGTCTTTTATGATCACGTCGACTTTGGAAATCGAAACATGTACTTAAGGGATAAGTCTTGTAAACTGGGAAGAGCTTGGCAATCAGGGAAATGCTGATTCTTTTGAATTTTTACGTTTTCCATGGGGAAACTTCACCGCAACGGTGTTCGCACGCTGATCTGGCGGGCCACTAGAAAACGGCTCGCTGCGCGTGGGGAATTGCACACCAAAAGTATCCCGCTATTTTCGGGAGAATTCTTTTCGGAAAAAATTTAGACTGAGCGGCCTTCGCCTGACCTGTTCTCGACTTCGCTAACACGAATAAGCAAGCAAACAAGACCGCTCGCCCCTCTACGTCGACCTTCGAAAAGAAAACCGGCGAGATGGGCGACATGACTGCTCGGACTTGCAGATTGCGGAAGTCTTGCGCTGCGAGAAATCGAGCCCGATGGCAGATGTGTTTTCTGCGATGATGTCGAGTATGATTTGCATCTCAAAACACCGTTCCAGAGATGAATTTTCCACGCCACGCAACGAATCTGCATTGCATGGAAGTCAACTGCGTGCAACTGCGAGATCCAATTCTGTAATTTGGATTTCCGCTCACCCTGCAATTACGCGGTTTTAATGGCTTTCCACTAGCCTGAAACCCTGTTTCTCTGCTAGAATCCGCCCCCTTCGACTCTGTGGGATGGCGCGGATGTTCCTCGTCGGCAGTGTTGAGTTGTCTTTATTTCCTGGAACGACGGTCGCGACTCTTCGCATCTGAGTTCCACGGTGGTGATTCGAGGCGTCCTTGATCATCGCCGCAACAGTACAGCAGGAATAGTATGGTTGATCGGTATCTATTACGTGAATTTGACATCAGCGACGAAGAACTCGAGCTGGCAGCTGACATCTCTCTGGCCGAGGCCGAGCACCTCGAAGAAGGGAGCCTGGACCATCTCTATAACCGTCGCGATGAAGGTTATGACGTCAACGCGGTTCTGGAAGGAACCGTCGTTCGCGTTGAAGGCGAAGAAGTTCTGATCGACATTGGCTATAAGAGCGAAGGGATCGTGCCAATCGACGAGTGGGAAGTTCCCCCTGTCGCCGGCGATAAGGTCTCTGTCCTGCTGGAAGAAATCGAAGACGAATTCGGCCTGATCCTGCTGTCCAAAAAGAAAGCCGACCGGATCCGCGAGTGGGAAAAGGTCATCAGCACCCACAAAGAAGGGGATGTTGTCGAAGGCAAAGTCCTGCGAAAGATCAAGGGAGGATTGCTCGTCGATATCGGCGTCAACGTCTTCCTGCCAGCCAGTCAGGTTGATATCCGCCGTCCTCAGGACATCGAATTCTATCGCGACAAGACGATTGAATGCTTGATTCTGAAGATTGACGAATCGCGCCGAAACATCGTTGTCTCACGACGACGGTTGATCGAACTGCAACGCGAAAAGATGAAGAAGGACTTGCTGTCCGACATCACCGAAGGTCAATTGCGCAAGGGAACGGTCAAGAACATCGCCGACTTCGGTGCGTTCGTTGACCTGGGCGGAATCGACGGCCTGCTGCACATCACCGACATGAGCTGGGGCCGCATTGGTCACCCATCCGAAATGGTCAAGATCGACCAGGAAGTCGAAGTGATGATCCTTCACGTCGATCGCGACAAAGAAAAGATCGCCCTCGGCCTCAAACAGAAGGAAAAGAGTCCCTGGGACAATGTCGAAGGGAAATACCCTGTCGGCACGAAGATTCGTGGGGAAGTGGTCAACGTCATGTCTTACGGTGCGTTCGTCAAGCTGGAAGACGGAATCGAAGGCCTGGTTCACATCAGCGAAATGTCCTGGACCAAGCGAGTTAACCATCCGACCGAACTCGTTAATCCTGGCGATGAAGTGGACGTCGTTGTCCTCGGCATCAACAAGGACAAGCAAGAGATTTCGCTGGGCATGAAGCAAGCTCAGCCGAATCCTTGGGACGAAGTCGCTGCCAAGTACCCACCAGGTGCTTCTGTCAGCGGTACGGTTCGCAACCTGACCAATTACGGTGCATTCATCGAATTGGAAGAGGGTGTGGACGGACTTCTGCACGTCAGCGATATGTCCTGGACCCGCAAGATCTCGCATGCAAACGAGATGCTGAAGAAGGGCGATCCGATTACCTGCCAGGTGATCTCGGTTGACCAGGAACGCAAGCGAATCGCGCTCGGACTGAAGCAACTGGCTGGGGACCCATGGGAAACAACGATTCCCGAAAAGTACCAACCTGGTGCTCAGGTCATCGGCAAAGTCACGAAGATCACGAATTTCGGTGTCTTCGTGGAATTGGAGCCCGAACTCGAAGGCTTGCTGCACGTTTCTGAACTTTCGGACCAGAAAGTCGAAAACCCCGAAACATTCGTCAAAG
Organism: uncultured Schlesneria sp.; assembly: GCA_903858935.1. GTDB lineage: Bacteria > Planctomycetota > Planctomycetia > Planctomycetales > Planctomycetaceae > Schlesneria. The sequence continues at coordinate 2,923 of CAIOKO010000169.1, forward strand.
TCGGTCAAGAACTCGACGTTCGCATTCTGAGAATTGATTCGACGGATCGCAAAATCGGACTTAGCCGTAAGTCGAATCTTGACCTCAGTGGCGCTAACGAAGAAGCGAAGACTGGCGATGCCGCTGCGGCTCCGAAGCCCAAGGCCGAGCTGAAGGGTGGTATGGAAGGTTCTGCCGGTCCGTTGTTTACGCTCGGATCAGGGACCGAAAAGGAAAAGACAGAAACGGAAGAGGAAGCGACTTGATCCTCTGTGATTCTGGATTGGGCTAGTCATTTTTCCAATGTCAAGCCCTTTGAACGAAATTTGTTCAAAAAAAACGACGGCCCTTCGGTACCATCCGAAGGGCCGTTTTTTTGCGCATTTTGCCAGGTTTATCTGACCGAAACGATCGTTCAAGTTGCCTTACGTCGAGTTTTCCGCTGGTCATTACCGATAAAAGAACTGTGGGTTGGTTTTCAGCCGCACTATTTTTGCCACAGGAGGTGGCGTCTTGAACCTAATGACACTCCTCAACGGCAGAAACTTACGATGGCTAAAACGACCACCAGATTTCGCGAGTCCTCATCCGCATCCCAAACCCCTCTCGAGACTTATCTTCGTGAAATCAACGAAACATCGTTGTTAACGGCGAACGAAGAGAAAGAGCTCGCGCGACGGATTGAATTGGGAGATTCGGGTGCTCGCGATCGCATGGTCCGCGCAAACTTGCGGCTTGTCGTCAACATCGCCCGTGCTTATGCAAATCGGGGATTGCCGCTACAGGACTTGATCGAAGAGGGGAACCTCGGTTTGCTGCGAGCGGTTGAGGGTTTCGATCCTGACATGAACACTCGCTTCAGTACCTATGCCAGCTACTGGATCAAGCAGTCCATCAAGCGGGCATTGATCAACACGGGTAAGACGATTCGTATTCCCGCCTACATGGTGGAATTGCTGACCAAATGGCGACGAGCCACCGCCAAGCTGGACAATGAACTCGGACGCGCACCGACTCAGGAAGAGGTCGCCAAGGAACTGGGACTTCCGAAGAAGAAGTTGAGTATCGTCAAGACAGCGATCGACCTCTATATGTCGACGCCCCAGACGGACGATGATGACGGTGGCTGGCAGATGAGTGAAATGGTCGCCGATCAGCGGACGAAGGGGCCTGAAGACGATTTGCTTGACGCAGACAATTTGAAGCACGTTTACCGAATTCTCGAAACGATGGACCCACGCGAGGCATCAATTCTACGAATGAGATTCGGCCTTGATGACGCAGAACCAAAGACGCTGAAAGAAATCGGCGAGCTGCTTGGCCTGACCCGGGAACGCGTGCGGCAGATCGAAAGCGACGCCTTGAAGCGAATCGCCAGAGAAATCCTGGGCGAGTAGCACATGCTTATGAAGCCTGTGCCAAGGCAAGAGAATTTCAACGTACTCAATGAAACTGGCAAGGAATTATGGCAGATAGCTGAAACATTACATATGGCCCCAGCCAGCCGTGAGTGCGTTTGATTACGAAAGGTGGAGGCAGCTAATCAATGCATGGATGCGGCTAGATTTAAACGAACTCGCTTTTGCACGTTATCACGCAGTTACCATCTTAGAAAACCGAAAAAAAATTACAGGAGAGATGACCTTAACGCAAAAACGGGAGTTCTCGTCACCCAAATCCAAATCAAGTGATTTTCGAATTAACACCGAATGCCAGTGATGATTGCACGAATAAAACCAGTTGATCCATGCGTTTATCTGGATCGCTTTCCCGTGGTCCGTTGGGTCTTCGCTTTGCCTGAGTGCCCTTCAACCTGGCGGTGTTATCCTCGACTGAAATTGAGCTTTCGCTTTGCTATGGAAGGATCTCAGTCTTCATCCGAACTGCGAAGCAGAGCTTCGAAAAGGTGCGTTCCCAAGCAGGAGCTTGGGAACGAGAGAATCTGGATTAGAAGATGCCGTGCAACGGCCCGCCTGGCGCGGCGAGTTGATCAACTCGCTGAGTCACCTGCGGATCCTCGATCAGCGGCGGGGCGTGATGAGGTTTGATTCGGGCATCAATCACGAGCGGGCCTCGACAGCCCCAGTGCTTTTCGTGCGTGAATGAATCGATACCGTCGATGTCTGCAGCGGGATTTGATCTTGTGAACGTGACCCAGATCCAGTTATTGAGTGTTCGGGCGGTGAACCCGCTGTCATCCACGATGAGGATCAGGGGGAATGATTCGAGTGTCGTTCCCTGGTGACTCATCTCGGCGCAGAACTGAGAGATCTGTGGCCCACCAGACTTGATGCTGGAGGCTTCGACAACCATTACGCCCGGCATCGCGACCCTTGGATTGCGATAGCCTTCGGGTAAGGAGAGTCCCGGCGGTAATTCGGTGCCGAGTTCTCTTCGCTTGGGGCCGGCTGCCGCTATGACAACTTTGGAACCCTGGTTAAACCCGCTGCCGGAATAATCGAGCGTATCGATCGTCGTTCGAGTCTGAAAATGCAGGTCGTTTCGCCAGTCAACTCGTTCCAGCACGTGTCGAAAGTAAGCGGTTATATCGTGGATATCGAGTGACGGCTGATCTTCGTGGGCAACAATAAATAGATATTTCGCCAGCGACAACTGCCCTTGTCCAAGAATCGCGTTCGCGGTTGTTAATAACTCTTGTGGCGTTCGCTTACTCGCATAGGGGACATAACGCTCGCTGCCGATCGCCAGCAGCAATGGGTGAACACCTGCGGCGTCGACGGCGTGAATCGCTTTGACACCTGGCAACACCGAAGGAATAATCGGGCCGGTGATTTCATGGATGATCTCGCCAAACGACGTATCTTCTTGAGGCGGACGACCAACCACGGTAAATGGCCAGATTGCTCCGGTTCGGTGATAGACATGATCGACTTGCAGATAGGGGAATTCGTGCTGCAAACTGTAATAGCCCAGGTGATCGCCGAACGGCCCTTCTCGTTTCGTGAGTGATGGATCGATCGTCCCGCTAATGCAGAAATCGGCATCTGCGTAAATTGGCAATTCGCCACCGCGAGAGATCATTCGCACGGGACGACGACCGAGCGCTGCGGCAAACAGCAGTTCCGATAATCCCTCGGGCAAGGGCATGACGGCGGCAAGAGTCATCGCCGGCGGTCCGCCGACGAAAATGTTAACGGGTAATTTTTTGCCGCTACGAACGGCGGCAGCATGATGGACACCGATGCTACGGTGAATCTGGTAATGCAGGCCGACTTCGCGATTTGGTACGTAATCGTTTCCGGCAATCTGGATCCGGTACATACCCAGGTTTGAATTTTTGAAACCGGGTCGATCAGGGTCTTCGGAATAGACTTGAGGCAGCGTAATAAACGGCCCGCCATCATTCGGCCAGCTTTTCAATTGAGGAAGTTGGTCGAGCGTCGTTTCATTCTCAACCACCGGTCCGCGACGGACTCGTCGTGTCCACATCGACCACAACGTGCTGGGCAGACTTCGATATCGCCATGGATTTTTCGCCAGTTGACTGGGATCGATTTTCAGCTCGACCAGTCTTCGCACGTTATCGAGTGAATCACGAAAGATGAATCGAGTTCTTTCCATGGTACCGAACAGATTAGACACCATGGGAAAGCGGCAGCCTTTGACCCGAGTGAAAAGGAGGGCAGGGCCGCCCGCTAAATAGACTCGCCGCTGAATTTCCGCCGCTTCCAGAGACGGATCAATTTCAACATTGATTCGGACAAGATGCTTGTGTCGCTCAAGGTCAACAACAGCTTCTTCGAGACTACGATAACCCATAGATCAATCAATGCATTTCAAGAGCGGCCGACGAATACGATCGTTTATAAGGATGATAGCCGTAGTGTCCACAGATTTCGTATGTTGATATTCGTATTTTTCTACACTGAAAGGTCACTGCTTGATCGAAGTCCGTCAAGCAGTGGTACACTAAGTTCGATGATGGTCAAAGTACTGGTCGGCTTCCGACCCAAACGATCATCTCAACTGATTCCCGATCGTTCTCTCTCGAAAGTCGAACTGGTATCGCGATGGTGACGGACGTCCTTCGACAAGGCACGATCTAGTTTCGCTAACAAGAGTTGGATCTCATTCTCTTCGTGGATCGTCAGTTCCGATTCCCCAAATCGAACCTTGTAGAATAGTCGTGATATTTGTTCGGGAATATCTTTCTCACCAACGAATTCGAGGTCAGAAGAATACTGACTCGCGACCATCTCGGCGAATTCCCTTTGGGTCTGATTTGGCAAACGCTTGAGACCATGCGATTTCATCATTCCGGTAAATCGTTCGTAAAACTCAACGATTCGATGCTGTTTGCGAATTTGCCGACGACTATGATTGTCCAACCAGCGGTTGACCCACACAAATAACCGTCGGGCAGACCAGGCAAACGCGGCCAACGTCAGCATTAACGAAAGGAGAAATATCACCCCGCCCGGACTGAGCCAGTTACTACGGTTTGCGGCAAGATCAAACAACATCCACAGAGCCGATTCAGGCGATGTAAAAAGCTGACGCATAAAAATCGCCAGATTAAAGGCCATATTTCGCACCGGCTTATAGATCGACTGTTCCTGACGGTCGAGCGACATGTTGAGAATACTATCGGACCACAGTCCGGCGAATGCCGCTTGCATGTCGACCCAAAGTGAAGCCTTTTTCGCGGACATTCCAGCGATGCTGAGCGATCTCGCATCGACCGGTGTTGAATCAAATGTTGTCCATCCGTATTTTTCATCGACCCAAGCCTCGACCCAGACGTGAGCGAACCGCTGCTGGATCTGAAGCCAATCTTTTTTTTCCGGATGGGGAATCCCCCCTTTATATCCACTCACGAGGCGAGCAGGAATATTTTCGGCTCGCAGCATCAGTGCGAGGGCGGTTGCGAAATATTCACAGTGACCTTCCTTTCGATTGAAAAGAAAGTCTTCAATGGGGTCAATCATTGGATCCTGAACTGATTGTTCCAGCGTGTATCGATACTCGCCGGAATCTCTCAAATAAGCTTCGATTTCCGTAGCGGTCTCAAGCGGAGTCAATTTACGATCCTCCGGTTGTGCTTCAGCTTTTTTTCTTCGTTCGCCTTCCGTGTCGACAATACTTGCCGCCAGCTCTTTAAGTCGATTGAGGTTCCTGGGAAGTTTTATCGTCCGATCAAAATATTGATTGCGTGTGTACGCCTCCCTGGCTCTGGCTGAAGGCGGATAAGAAAAGTGGAGTGGTTGTCGGCTTGGAAGGGCTGAACGTACGGTGTAAACCATCAGACCACTCTCCTTTTTTTGATCATTCTGAATCGCGACGCCGGTTATTTCATTAAGATCCCCGATAATTTGCCGTCGCGAGTCGATGACGACCAGAGGAACACCCAAACAAAATAAAACTCCAGAATTATTTGCATCAAGACGGACTGCCTGCTCGATATCCGCCGCCATATCCGGACGTGAAAATGGAACATTATTGAGATCGTTAAGCGAATCAACAGCCCATCGCCCGCTTTGATAATGAGTCAATACGCTGGAGCGGAATAAAGGCTCTGGCATTCCCAGCTGTTCCGCATACTCTTGGGCAGAAATGGTCTTTGCTGTACGAAGATTCTTCAACTGGATTTCAAAGACGCGTTCCATACTTTCCAGAACAGAGCCAAGCTGACCGAGTCGTACCGATGTGCTCAGGCCAGTCTTTCTGGTTACCCCACTCAAAATTTCACGGTCTTCGCTGAGGGTGACTGTAGACCCAACCCAAAGCCGCGGGGTAATGGCAAAAAAAGCAGCACTGACAAGAAGTGCCGAACAAGTCGTGAGTAAGACACCAGTAATAAATCGTGCCGTTAGCCAACGAGTCCCACCTTCGTGCTGAACCGCACCACGAACCTCGCTGCGCAAACGTTTTGTCATGGAAGTTTGCTCGAGTTCATTCGCTGGAATCGTTGTCGACTCAGCCAGCCTGATCTTTTCCTCCTCTTCAAATTGCTGTTCCGCGCGCCAGAGTGAAAAAATTGAAAGCGTCCAGACGGCGCCGAAGGTGTAGGCCAAGGCACAAAAGCCAAACCAACCTTTGGTTGTCAAAACGGATGCCAATGCAAGCTGAAGGATTCCCAGTGCCATCAAGAACCAATACAGCCGTACGGTCTTCTGCTGAAAGAGAACGATCCAGGTGACATAGACCAGCAAGTGTGTTCCTGCCAGCAGCTTTCCTTCGCGATTCTCGCTCATGAACTCGATACCGGTGGCGATCAAAGCGGCGATCCCCAGGAAATTCGCGCTGAAAGAATTCAAACCCGCTCCGACGGCTCGATTCTGTTTCCATTGAACTTCTGTGAAAAGGTATCCACAAATGACAATGGGGATCGAGAGGAAGGGCAAGGCAAACCCGAGCCGCCCGCTGGCGTAGGCGACGCCTTCGATTTCCGCACAACCGAGAATCGCTCCAACAAGAGCGGTTAACCCGTAGAGGCTCACCTTAAAGACAAATCCGAGATCCATTAATGAGCTCTCCATGCCAATGATTCAATGCACATCAGCTCATCCGCCGGGTCTGTGTATCAATGTCATAAGTTATCAGTTGATCGGGAGCGATCTCGCTCAGGTTTAAGACATCAACTCGGCTTGTCAACAAGTCTTGATAGGGAAGGGCCGCAGTCCGGGTCGTGACGAGTAAAACCTGTGTCATCGATGAGCTGTGGTGCAGCGTTTTATTGAGAAGTTCGACGATGTCTTTCGACGGACCAGGTTCGAACACGGCCAGCCCATCGAGCAGAGATTCCAGGCTGGTCGGTGTGCCGTGACCTTCCCATTGAAACGTGCGATCCCCAGCAGCAGCCAAAGTCAAGAGTCCGTCACGGCATTCGCGCCCTCGTTCTGCCAGTAGCGAGGCGACAAAACTGAGGGCGAATTCAGTCTGCTCGCGAAAGCTGTTTGCTGCTGTTGGGGGCCAGAAAAGATCCAGCACGATCGCCAGCATATGTTCGCGATTTTGCTGGAACTCACGCAGGATCAGTTCGCCTCGACGGGCTGTCGATCGCCAGTGAATTGCTCGCGGATTGTCCCCGGATCGAAACTCGCGAAGCTGGTGGAAGTCATCATGAAACACTCCGTGATGTGGTTGCATGCGCGTGACAAGTTCGGTCGCATTAGCCAGCTTCTGCTTCCATGCGGGCGAGACTTTTCCAATCCGAGGGTAGATCAAGATTTCATCCGGGGCGCGATACACCCGACTTCGTTCAACCAGCCCCAACGGAAATCGGGACGCAGCCCGTAAGGGACCGAATCGGTAACGACCACGTTGACTTAACCGCAACTGATACTGACCCGACTGGGTTGTCCGTGGTGAAACACGAGAAAAAAGGACTGTTGCCGAAAGCGACTCGCGCGAATGCACGATTTCATCCCGAATCGACATCATCCAGATCGCGAACAGCGGACGGCTGTTGTTCAACGAAACATCGACAGAAAACAATTCTCCCTGCATCGCGCGTTGCATTGCCGACCGCTGAACCCGTGCCGCCTGTAACATCCCAAAGGTCATCCACCCGTTAATGACAAATGGGCCGGCCATCAAAGCGAAAACGAGAAATAGAGTGTTCTGCTTGGTCAGCATCGCTCCGGTAAACAGGACGATGATAATGGCGAGATAAATCCAGCCCTCGAGGGGAATCGACATCCGGTGCTGGGTCAACATGACCCAGGCTGGCATTTTCAAAGGGGAACTTGAAAACGAACTTAAGACCTGCATCAGGCCAGACAGCCCCAACAGGATTACCATGCCACGAAATAAGACGTGCCCGGGTACGGGCCAGGTTTTCGTCACATTAGGGGCGCGGAAATAGGCAGCTGTCAGCAATATCGCCACAACGATCGGCAGAATACCTGCAAACGGATTTCGTTTCGAATTCGTTGAGGAAAGTGTTGAGTCAGACATTCTGCATGAATCTGCCAGCAAAAAACGCCATTGTTGACCAGCGACGGACTATTACAGGCGATCGCCATGAGATCGTCCAGTGATTGGACTCGATTGTCAGCGCAAAAAAAACATCGCGTGACGCACATTTCTGGCGGCACGCGATGTTTTTTGATCAGTGTCACCTGCGGATTCCCGCAGGATGAAAATTAAACCACTCGTGAATCAGCGGCTGCTGTAGTTCCGCCGGCGGGGTGGTCCACCTGCGGCGCGGTTTCCCTGGAACGCTCGTCGTTCGCCAGGAGGGCCTTGCGGACGTCGAGGCGGCATTCCATCTCCGCTGTCAACAGGGCGAGCTGGTCGATGTTGCTCCCGGTCTTCAAAATCGTGAGTGATTGCTGAAGCAGGGGGGACAACCACCAGATTCGGCGTCTTCAGGATATTGATTGGCTGACGAATCGCTCGCTCAATCGCACGCAACTTCGATCGTTCTGAAGGATCGCAAAACGTTAACGCGATTCCGTTAGCACCGGCGCGACCCGTACGGCCGATACGATGAACGTACGATTCAATTTCGACAGGCAGATCATAATTAATGACGTGCGAAATGCCGTCGACATCGATCCCTCTCGCAGCAATATCTGTCGCAACCAGGACGCGCAACCGGTTCGTCTTAAAGTCTGAGAGCGCACGTTGGCGCTTCGATTGCGACTTGCCGCCGTGAATGGTGTCAGCACGCACACCGGCCTGCATCAGGTGACGCAAGACCTTATCGGCACCGTGCTTTGTTCTGGTGAAGACCAGGGCACGGGTCAGTTCTGGCTGAGTCAGCAATGTCTGCAACAGACGAGGCTTGTTTGAATTCGGAATGATAAAGATCCCCTGTTCGACCGTTTCGGCAGCGGTTGCCACAGGAGTGATCTCGATCGTCACAGGATTCGTGAGCAGCGACGTAGACAGTTCACGAATTTCACGCGGCATGGTTGCCGAGAAAAACAGTGTCTGCCGAACCTTAGGAACTCGCTCGGCGATGTGCCGGATGTCATGAATGAAGCCCATGTCCAACATACGGTCGGCTTCATCGAGTACGAATGTTTCGACGTGGCTGAGGTCAACAAACCCTTGCCCCATCAGGTCACACAATCGGCCTGGCGTTGCCACGACAATATCAATTCCAAGTTGCAATGCGCGAACCTGAGGAACCTGACTGACACCACCAAATATCAACGTGTGACGGATTTGCGTATGCTGGCTATATGCAAGAATACAATCGGCGATCTGAATCGCCAACTCGCGGGTTGGGGCCAGTATCAATGCCCGAATTGGCCGACGGACTTTGGCGGAAGGAATCCCCGCTTCCATCAGTCGATGAATAATCGGCAGCGCGAATGCCGCGGTTTTTCCCGTGCCTGTTTGAGCGCAACCGAACAGGTCGCGACCAGTCAAGGCGTGCGGAATCGCTTGTGCTTGAATGGGTGTCGGGGTCTCATAACCTTCCGATTTAATCGCATTCAAAATGGGCTCACAAAGCCCGAGATCAGCAAAACTCAACGAAAACTCCAAGCTGGCCGTCGGAAGCAAAAGCAACGTCAGATAAATCGAGCGTGAGAAATGGAATCGCTTCACGCAGCATGAGTGTCACATCGGCCATGTTGCCTACACTGTTACACGAAGTTACACACACCGGTCGCGTAGCTTCATGGAAACACTCAATTTGCGATGGAACGACACCCGTCCCACGACCGTCATCGTGCCGCTGTTCTGGCATGAGGCCGCGTATTTTAGGAACCCGTGAGTCAGGGGAATTCCGCCCGTGCTCGATATGAGACACTGACTGAAAACGCCCGTCTTCCAACGCATTGCTCACGGGGTTCAGGACGAGATGTGCCGGACGCAAGCAGCGTCCACATTAAAACCCATCGCACCCTGAAAGGGTTTATCCGATGGCATCATTCGTCCACTGGATAGAAAGAGCCGAAGCTCATGGTGCGAAGTATAACGGCCTTGCCGAAAGAGTATAGAGGAAAGTTGTGATTTCGCCGGAAATTCACAGAGTGAGAACAATTCCGTGACAATTAAACGGATTAGGGAAACGTCAGAGCCAGGCCATGAGCTGCCGAATTACCCTCTTTGAATTGCTGATGAGCATCAAAATCTATGAATTCAGAGATGCCTTTTTCGCCGGCTTTTATCGAGAATATTACCACGATAATACATTTTTCCATTCGACTTGCTGTCTTCATAAACCTGCCTATGATCTTGTTGCAACTTTCGGCCGAAGCGTGATGATGTGGTCCCAGGAATTAATCCTTTTGGAGTCGTTAAAAATGAAGCCTGTTGCCAATGAAGTCGTCGAAAAACAATTGGAGTGGAGATATGCGACAAAGGCCTTCGACACAGCGAAGGTGATTCCAGACGCCGATTGGAAAACGCTGGAACAGGCACTCGTGCTGACGCCATCGTCATTCGGGCTACAGCCCTGGAAATTTTTTGTCGTCACTGATCCCTCGAAACGAGCCCTATTGCGACCTGCGAGCTGGGGGCAGTCCCAAATCGTCGATGCGTCACACCTTGTCGTCTTTGCGATCCGGAAAAACCTGAGCGCCTCCGATATCGAACGCTTTGTGGCGAGAACGGCCGAAGTTCGCGGAACGACTGTTGAATCCCTGGAAAGCTATCGTCAGATGATGGTTGGCTCGCTCACCAAGCCGTCGATCGACATTAATGCCTGGGCCTCGCGACAGGTCTATATCGCTCTCGGCTTTTTCATGTCAGCGGCGGCAATGCTGGGAATCGATGCCTGCCCGATCGAAGGTTTTGAACCTGCCAAGTACGATGAAATCCTTGGCCTGTCGGCACAGGGCTACGGTGCGTCAGTCGTTGCAGCAGCCGGATATCGTTCCAGTACTGATAAATACGCAACACTGGCCAAGGTCCGCTTCAAGGCCGAAGATGTAATTACTCATATTTAAGCCTCGATCTGCATCGATTGGCGAGAGCCAGGAAACGAGAATTGAGCGGGGCGCATGGATACGATTTTTATTCGCGACTTGATTGTCCGCGGAATCATTGGTGTGAACGCCTGGGAGCGCGAGCATCCCCAGGATTTTGTCATCAATATCGAGCTCGATACGAACGTCGAGCGAGCTGGTACTACCGACAATATTTCCGATTCCGTTGATTATCAAAGCGTGGCCGACTCTGTTTCTGCTCATGCAATCAGCGTTGGTCGCTATACCGTCGAGGCCCTGGCGGCTGATGTCTCTGAAATCGTCCTGGCCGACTCGCGAGTCGAACGTGTGCGTGTTCGAATCGAAAAACCAGGTGCTGTTCCCGGCAGTCGGTCGGTGGGTGTCGAGATTGAGCGCGGCCGACATTGGCTTTCCAGCCGCCCGCAGAGAGAACATCCTGACACGACTCGATTCGATCCACTTCCAGCTTCGGCTGTTGTCTCGAAAAAAGGATTCGATCAGCCATTCCAACTGGAGACGCAATTACCGGAATATCACTGGGCCTGCTTAGGGCTCGGATCAAACACGAATGCTGACTTCAATCTTTCTGAAGCCCTTCGAAAACTACGTAACGAATTTATTGTCGACGCCGTGTCGAGTGCCTGGGAGTCTCCCGCCATCGGGGACTTCGCAATAGCTGCAGGCTTGTCTGACACCTCCACCGTTGGCTTGCCTGACTACGTCAATTCAGCGATTCTTATTCGCTCGCGGTCGACAAAAAACGATCTCGTCGCAACCATGAAGCGAATTGAAAATGAACTTGGTCGCGTGCGTTCAAATGACCCGCGAAACCAGGTAACGATCGATATCGATCTGTTGCTTTATGATGGGTTTATCCTCAAAAAAGACATCTGGACCCTCGCCTATCGGGCGATACCCGTTGCTGAGCTCCTTCCTTCGCTACCTTCTCCGGAAACATCCGAACCCGTCTGGAAGGCGGCACACCGATTGGCGACCGAAATCAAAATTCTGCCTCGGTTCGACGTGCTCCGTTTGACCCCTCCACTACAATATTCCAGTCAATCTCACCGTTAGCAAAAGCCATCAATTCATGAGCAATCTTCCACACGTGGACCAACAGCCGGTGTCGAACCCTCACAGGAATTACCGGTATTACGACTTGCTGATGGTTGCATTCGTCACTGTTTTGTTCTGTAGCGAATTTATTGCAGCGGGCAAAGTCGCACGAATTGGTGGTTACAACTTTGGCGCAGGAGTTGTTTTCTTTCCCTTGAGCTATCTCTTCGGAGATGTCCTCACCGAGGTTTATGGATACGCCAGATCGAGAAAAGTAATCTGGGCCGGATTCACGGCGTTAATTTTTTCCAGCATCATGTCGTGGATCATCGTGCAGCTTCCTCCGTCAGACGCCTGGCCTAACCAACCTGCGTGGGAGACGGTTTTCGGAAGCACGTGGAGAATCGTTGCGGCATCACTACTGGCATTTCTGATTGGCGAATGGGTGAATTCCGTCGTTCTCGCGAAGATGAAAGTGTGGACGCAAGGCCAGCATCTCTGGGCCCGGACGATTGGATCAACCATTGCGGGCGAAGCAGTCGATTCGGTTCTCTTCTACCCGTTAGCGTTCTGGGGAATCTGGTCCAACGAACTAGTTGTGCAAGTCATGATCACCAATTACTTGCTGAAAGTGGCCACCGAGGTCCTGTTGACTCCCGTCACCTATCAAGTCGTTAATTACCTGAAGCGAACGGAAAACGAAGATTATTTTGATATCGGAACAAATTTCAGCCTTTTCCCCGAGCGGCAGTGACGTCGTTTTGCCAAGAGGCTTGAATGCTTGATGATGGGATTTTTCTCGGATGGAAGCGCACCGACGTGACGTCTCTCACGGCCGTCCATTTGTGAGGTTGAATGTTGCTGAATCGGTCGACGGAAAACTCGCACCGGTCAACAGCGGCAAGGTAAACTTTGGTAGTGACGATGACCGTTCCGAAATGGAAAATTTCCGCGCGGAAGCTGACGGAGTGATTATCGGCGGCGGAACTCTCGTCGCTGAAGACCCGCCCCTGATCATTCGGAACGCAGAAGTCATTGCGCGTCGACTTGCGGCGAAAGGGTCCAGGCATCCGAAAAACATTTGCGTCTGTGGCTCATTGCCGCCAAATCTCACCGAAATGAGATTCTTTACAAACACGGAAACTGAAAAACTGGTTTTTACGACGTCGCGCACACCTTCAAACCTGATCGAATTGGCGCGTCGATATGCTCAAGTTGAACTAATACCCCTGAATGCGTCAGGGCGAGTCGACCTTGTTGAAGTCGTCCGAAGCTTACCAGCATATGGTGTCAACACGTTATTGCTGGAGGGTGGCGGGGAACTCAATTTCTCGATGCTGGAAGCAGGTTTCGTCGACGAGGTCTGTATTACTCTCGCGCCATTCATTTTCGGTGGCCGGTCGGCTCCAACATCGTTTGATGGCGTTGGTTTAACTTTTGAAAACGTGCGGAAGCTTTCGCTGAAAAGCTATCGAGTGACTCCTCAAGGCGAGGTGTTTCTCCGGTATGATGTCCTTACCGAGGCGCCGACAATTACTCCGAGCCGTTTGTTCTCGAATGGAGTTCAGATTTCTTAGCAAGGCTTTCATTCCAGCAGCAAACAATAACCGCAACCGCAAACACAAGTGCCATCGGAAACCTAAACTCCTCTCCGATCTCCAAATATTGCGACATGCAGCCGATCCGTATAACGCCATCCGCTCGCCTTACACAGTTCGAAAACAACGGATCTCCGTTGCTCTAATGAACGCTGGTCGATTGCCTCTGGCATAACCAGAATTCGTCGACGCGGGACACGATAATCTCGCTCGAACGCAGCAATTTCTTCTTCGTCGCCCGCTTCCGAGCAGACGAACTTAAATACCGCTTTGGGATTCTGAACAAACGCGGCGATCGTCTCGGGGATCAGCCGAGAGGAATGCAGCATCCCGGAATTGCTGAGCTTTGGTGAGACATTATATCTTGTAATAAGCTCATCAAATTCGGGATGAGGAAGGATCGTAGCATTGGTTTCGACTTCGAATTCGTACTCGATATTCGTCCCGCGAAGAATACGAGCAACCTCCGTAAGTTGATCTTGCTGCAACATCGGCTCACCTCCAGTAAACACGACGTTGTCACAGCAGTATAAATTTACGGCCTTAGCGACCTCGCCAGGTGACAATCGTGTTTGAACGGCACTTCGATCATGTTTTGCAGGATGATCCGGTCGGTCTTTGTCGTGAATGTATTTCGTCCCCAGCCAGTTCCAGGTGTATTCGGTATCACACCAGCGACATTGCAAGTTGCAACCACTACAGCGGACAAACACGCTGGGAACACCGATGGAAACTCCTTCACCCTGAAGGCTATGGAAGATCTCTGGCCGACCGTTAAGTTGAGCAAGCACAATTTGGTTATTCATTGATTCGATTGATCCGTCATTGCAAAGCCCCGCCCGTCATTGTGTGACAGGCTTCGATTTATTTTGAATTGCGAGAAAGATCGCGTCAGCGATCGCTCGCATCCCTTTGTCGCCGGGGTGTCCTGCAACCCCGGCGTGTTCAATCGTTCGTTCGGATCGTGCGGCGTTGGATTCGTCACCACCTAACTCTTTAATATCCACAAATGTCGCTCCGGCATCGGCCGCTGCCTTGCGCATAATTGCGTCTTTGGTCTCATTTTTCCAAAAGCAACCACGCACAAAAATGGTCGACTGACCTTGCTGATTAAGGATGGGCAAGAGCCGTGAAAAGGCTTTCCCATAATTCGCTTTGGCGTCATCGCCGGCAAGTTCGGCGACATTTTCACCGATCGCCAAAATGATAATGTCCGCCTTGAACTCAAGATCGTCACGAAACTCTTTTTCGATGTCGAAGGTGTCGTACCCTCGTTCGAAGTCAGCAATATTTCGCACGCGAATCTCTGGAGACGAACCTGTTGACTTGGCAATGTCGGCTGTCAGCAAATGAACATAATCCTTCTCTTTCACGCTCGCTGCCATCCCCCACTCACCCGTCCAACCGATTGCAGGGGCCGGTCCATGCAAGGTGATGCTGTTCCCTAAAAACAGCACCTTTGACACGGCAAGTCGCCCAATCATCGGCTTGGCTGTTGGTGCATCAGCTGCAGACAACCGGGCGGACGACGTGATCGTTGTTAATAATAAAGAGGCTGCGATCAGCACGTGGTTCATTAAGTTCACTTTCAAATGGGGCGGCGAACGATCTTCAAGCGGCATTTTAACGGGCTTCTGCAGATCGATGACAAAAAGAGATTCGTCGAAGAATCGCCGGATTTATCGCGGCCTGCCTGGAGGTCGACGCGATGGGGCAGGGGGGAATGACTGCTTCATCACTGACAAGTGGGCCTGAAGGCGTTCAGCAATCGCAGGTTGTTCGGATATCAGGTCGTGTGCTTCACCAGGATCTTTGATGATTTCGAAAAGCATTGTTTTTCCGCTTTCAGTTTCGATGAATTTCCAGTTTTCGTCATACAACGCCGAATTCGCGGCTGAAATCAGGAAGGGGCCACGGTTTTGCTCTTTACCAAATTGAATTGATGGCCAGCGATTTCTTCCGTCCAGTTCATTTTCATTCTCGAGTGACAGTCCCGTTGCGCCGACGAGCGTTGGATAAAGATCTTGAGCCGTGACGGGTTGCTCGCAGATGGAACCGGCATCAATTTTCTGCGGCCAGCGAACCAGGCATGGGACGTGTATTCCTCCTTCAAAAACGGAGCCTTTGCTTCCTCGGAATGGGGAGTTACGCCCCGCCTGGTCAGCTCCGTTGTCGGAAAGAAACATGACCAGGGTATTTTGTCGCAGCCCCTGTTCATCCAGTGTTTCGAGAATCCGTCCAATGGCATGGTCAAGTGCGTCGATCATCGCGACTCGCGTCGCAGCATGTCGACTAAGGTTAGGATATCTGGCTTCGTATTCCGGCGGTGCGGCAAATGGAAAATGTGGGGCGTTAAATGATATTTGAAGGAAAAATGGCCGACCGAAATCCCATTCTTCAATCAGAGAGACTGCTTCGTCGGCGAACAGAAATGTCGAATAACCATTTTCCTGAATCGTTTTTCCGTTTCGCTGCCAATCCACCTTGCCATTTCGGCTTGTATGTGTGTAGTAGTCAATTTCAGGGCCAAGGAATCCGTAGAAATCGTCGAATCCGCTGTTGAGCGGATGACTGGACGCACCTAAATGCCATTTTCCGATCAGCATTGTCTGGTAGCCGGCGGATTTGAGTGTTCGAGGAAGCGTTGGCAATCCCGCAGGCAGACCCGCGTCTCGTGCTTGAAGCGCATGGACGATTCCAAATCGCCGTGGCATTTGACCGGTCAGCATTGCAGCTCTCGTCGGGCTGCAAAATGGATAGGCGTAGTACCGCGTAAGTTCAACACCTTCCAAGGCAAGCCTGTCGATATTCGGAGTTTTCGCGATCCCCCCGTGCAATCCGATGTCACCCCAACCTAGATCATCCGCGAGCAATACAAGGATATTTGGCATCAACTTAGATTTTGCGGTCTCGTCTGCAGATCCGAGCTTCCCACAGGCAAAGATGAACGCAAAAAGGAGGAAACCAGCCAGATGTCGTTGCCTAAAAACAGTCATAAGTAAACGTCCTGGACTGTGGAATTGACCCGTTCGCCGATGTTTCCGCGATCGATCTGATCTTATCGCAATTCCCTGTTGTTTTTGAGTTGACAACATCAAAATGCGCAAGATAATGCGGATGTCATATGGTATGCCCTAATCAAGGATGGTTATTCGCCGGATTTGTCATTAAAGCCTGGGGCATTCAACCGACGCCTCTGTGGATCCTTTTGGTTTCATGGAGGCGTATTTATTGGCGGGTACGCCGTTTGGCTGCAGCCAGGCTCGGATTTCGGCGCTGCTGGCGTCGGAACATGATTTTTCGTCGGTTCAGCTATTAGACAGGGTGATCATTTGACGGGATTGCGGGCCGCCGTTACGATGCGGTCCGTGGGAGAAGCTGCACCTTTGTGGCTTTGCGTCTTGTAACAACAGAATTGGATTCTGGACCCGCACATATTGCGTGGAGGAGTCGGTAACGTGTCAGAAATCGTGGTGAAAGATTTTCTCGAAGCGGGCATCCATTACGGGCATCGAACCAGTCGATGGAACCCCAAGATGCGGCCTTATATCTATGGTCGCCGGAATCTCATCCACATCATCGATATCAAAGAAACCATTCGCGGCCTGCTACGAGCGAAGAAATACCTGCAAAAGGTCGCTTCCCAGGGAAGCCTCGTTCTGTTTTGCGGTACGAAAAAACAAGCAGCTGAAACGATTCGCGATTGCGCCAATTCGGTCAACATGCCATACGTTGACTACCGTTGGCTGGGCGGCATTTTCACCAACTTTCGTACCATGCGAACTCGCATGAAGCGTCTGGAAGAGCTGGATCAGATCTTCTCGTCAGGCGACATCAACACCTACTCGAAGAAAATGCAGTCTAAGCTGTTGCGCGAGCATCGCAAGATGTTGCGAAACATTAACGGTCTCCGACTAATGAATCGTCTTCCTGAAGCAATTATCGTTGTTGATCCAAAGAAGGAACACAACGTTGTTCATGAAGCGCATCTCGTTGGAATTAAGGTGATTGCGCTGCTGGACACCGACTGTAACCCAGACGATGTTGATTTGCCGATCCCTGGAAACGATGACAGCATCCGTTCGATTCAACTCGTGCTGAAGCACCTGACTGCCGCCGTTGCAGAAGGTCGAAATATGGTGCCGAAAGAGGAAGTCGAGCAGCCTCTGGAAGAACAATACAAGGCTCGGCCTTCTATCCAGTCGTAAACCTGCTTTCGTGATGCAACATTTCGTCGTGTGTGTCTCCGTTTATTGATGTTTCACCTGAAACGACCGACCTGAAAGTGGGCGTTCGTGTTGTGAACGTCAGCCTGGTACCGTTGTGTCAGGATGGATGGACACCCTGTTTTTATATTGAACGTCTTTCTTTTGAGGAGTCGATGTCATGGCCGAGATCACCGCTCAGGCAGTCAAGGAACTGCGTGAGTTGACCAACCTGCCGATGATGGAAGTCAAACGGGCTCTCACCGAGGCAAATGGTGATCAAGCTCGTGCGATCGAGCTGCTAAAAGAATCGAACAAAAAGGTTTCGATCAAGCGTGCTGAAAATGCGACGAGCGAAGGTCTCATCAAGACCGCCGTCTCAGCCGATGGCACACTCGCGGGCATGGTTGAAATTCAATGCGAATCAGCTCCGGTAGCCAAAGCAGATGACTTTATTTTTCTTGCTGATCAATGCCTGAAACAATTGCTGAATGGTCCAGGGGCATCCACTGCCGCCGAACTGTTGGCTCAGCCGAGCCCAGACCGACCAGGAACAACTTTGGCGACGTTGCTGGAAGAAGTTGTCGGCAAGATCCGCGAAAAGATGGTACTCGCCCGAGTTCTTCGAGTCTCAGGGCCTGCTGGCGCATACACACATCACGACGGCAAGACCGGTGTTTTGTTCTGTGCCAGTGGTGAGAACAAGACAGCTCCTGTCCTGCGTGACGTCGCAATGCACATCGCTGCGTTGAAGCCAGTGGTCACTAATCCGGAAGAGCTTTCTGCCGCAGACGTGACTGCCGAACGAGCACGACTGACGGCTGAAGCGGCTGCTTCTGGCAAGCCCGCAAACATCATCGAAAAAATGGTCGATGGCCGGATGAAAACCTATTACGCCGAGCAAGGTGTGCTTGGCTATCAGCTGTTTGCCAAGGACGACTCGAAGACTGTTAATCAGGCTCTTGCTGAAAGCGGCCTGAAACCAATGTCGTTTACACGATGGATCCTTGGAAACTGAACCTCGTTCGAATTGATCGGAGATCTTTTCCAGATGGCATCCGGGACGCCCCCAAAGTACAAACGAGTCTTACTGAAACTGAGCGGCGAAAGCTTTGCTCGACCTGGTGAGTCTGGCATCAGTCTCGCAGAAGTCCAAATTATCTGCGAGCAGATCAAAAGAGTCGTTGACAGTGGTGTCCAGCTCGCCATTGTTTGCGGTGGGGGCAATATCCTCCGGGGTAAGGAATTCTCGTCAACAAACTCCATCGTCGTGCCCGCCACGGCACACTACATGGGAATGTTGGCGACTTCTATCAATGCATTGGCACTGCAGGATGTGATGGAACACTACGGAATCCCGACCCGTGTACAAAGCGCGATCGCGATCCCTCCTGTTGCCGAGCCCTTTATCCGCCGACGTTGCATCCGCCACCTTGAAAAAGGTCGGGTCGTGATCCTCGCAGCCGGAACCGGAAGTCCGTTCGTCACGACCGATACTGCCGCCGCACTGCGGGCCCGCGAAATTGACGCCGACCTGGTTGTCAAAGCGACTCGTGTCGATGGAGTTTATTCAGACGATCCTCTGAAAAATCCCCATGCCGTACGTTATTCGGAAATCTCATACCAAGACGTGCTGCGTCAAAACCTCCAGGTGATGGACGCCCAGGCGATTCATCATTGCATGGAACATAATATTCCCATCGTCGTGCTCAATTACCAGAAATCGGGTAACATCGAACGCGTGATTGCAGGTGAACGGCTTGGAACTCGCGTCGGTGCACCAGCGACCTGAACGACAACTACGGAGCCTCATCACTATGGACCAGGACGAAATTTTACTGGATGCTGAAGAGCGCATGGAGAAAGCCGCGACTGTCGCTCACGAACATTTCCAGGGTTTGCGAACCGGCCGTGCCACCACGGGTCTCGTCGATTCGATTCGAGTCGACTATTACGGCTCGCCCACGCCGTTGAAGCAGATCGCCACCATCAGCGTTCCCGAAGCGCAACAGATCATGATTCGGCCTTTTGATCAAGGGGTCATCAATGACATTTCAAAGGCGATTCAATCCAGTGACATCGGTCTTGCTCCGAACTCCGACGGCAAAGTGATTCGGCTGAACATTCCTCCGCTTTCGACAGAACGTCGAAAGCAAATGGTTTCCCGATTGAAAGATCTGGCAGAGGACGCTCGGGTCGCCATTCGAAATATCCGCCGCGATGCGAATAAGCACGCCGATACGTCGATGAAAGACAAGCTGATTAACGAGGACGTTCACGACCAACTCAAAGAGCAAATTCAAGAATTGACCAAGCAATACGAAGGCAAAGTCAATTCCATGGCTGATGCCAAAGAAAAAGACATCATGGGTTCGTAGACGGTGATCCCGTGGCATGCAACGACGTAGCTTTACGGTAGCAGAGGCTTCCGGCCTGCGAAATACGGACAGTTTCCTCGAAAACATCGCGTATCACACCACGTAACAGTAGAAGTCGACGAGAGCTGCTTAACTGAGTACGGTGTTGCCGTTACTCACGGCTAAGAAGCAATCCCCAAGTTTACGTTATTTCTTCAACGGGCTTGGGCTGTTCCAGCGAGTAGAGCATTGTTTTCAACACTTTAAAGCCCAGCAGTCCGCATTTCTGGCGGCTGGCGGTGAGTGGCACTTTCAGCAGATTAAGCATGTCTTTTGCTTGAAACTCATGAAGTTCTGCGAGCGATTTGCCTTCGATCGACTCGCATAAAATAGATGCTGCGGCTTGGCTGATCGCACACCCTTTGCCATCAAAAAACGCCTGACGAACGCGTTGGTTTTCATCGATCGACAACTCGATCGTCACCTGATCGCCGCAAATTGGATTCTTGTCAGAATGCGAACAGGTAGGGCAGTCTAAATGCCCCTTGTGGTACGGCGACTCAAAATGGTCGAGAATATGGTCGTCATACAATTCGTCGGACACTGCAGATTTCCTGAAAACGGACAGACTGTCAATCGTCATCTCAGATTCTAGGGATCAATGGTCTGGTTTCCAAGTTGCTATGTCCCGGATGTGTCGGATGGCACATTCAGGCGTGACCTGGCTCCGTCTCGCATTTGGCCGATGATGTCCAGTCCGACCAGCTTGCTCCAGGCAGAGATCAGTCGCTGAAAAACCGGCCCCGGCCCTCCTTGACCAATAGGATTATTATTGAATCTCGTCACGGGAAGCATGCAATTCGGAGTTGACGTGAGAAACACTTCGCTGGCGCGAGCCAGATCGTCGGGCGTCACACGGGCGGTGGCGAATGACAGACCGAGCGATGTAGCGAGATCTGCGACCACCTCACGGCTGATCCCATGCAAAACATGCTGAGAAGGGGTCACGATCGTTCCCCCTTCGACGACGCAAAGATTGCCCGTTGCGGTTTCTGTTACAAAACCGTCCTGGTCGAGCAGCACCGCCATCGCCGATGGGTCAACCTTTTTTGCCTGAACATCGGCCAGATGCCAATGAAGTCGACTTCGGTGTTTGATGCGTGTATCGATCACATCATCGGGTAGAGAACCGATCGAGGTCGTCGCCAGATGCAGGCCGGTTTCATATCGTTCGGCCCATAACTCAAACGGTAGCGGAAACGTGTGCACGCAGACCGACGGAGTTCGGGCACGCGACAATTCGCTCAGTCCAAGATAGGTCAAATTCTGTCCGGCGGTCACGAAGACAATTAGCCCCAGATCATGATCGGCCGGGATTAATTTGTGATTCTCGGACACAACTCGCTCGCAGATTGAAACCAACTCATCACGCGAGACGCGAGGATCGATACGCACAAGTTTTAATGACTGTTCCAGCCGGTCGAGATGCTCGTTCAGACGAAATGGGACATGCCGAAATGTCCGCGTCATTTCAGTAACCGAAGACCCGGCGACGATCCCGAGATCGAAGACGGATAACGATGCCCGTGAGATTGGGACGAACTGGCCGTTGAGGTAGGCAATGGGTTCAGTCATCTGGGTGAAGCGGCCTGCGTAAGATTGAAAGGTCTTGCAACATTCGTGCGTTCGAATCGGTCAAGAATCTAATGATAGCACGAATCTTCGCTATTTTTCGCTCCTCAGAAAACTCGAATATCGGTCAAGGTTGCAATTCGGATTTGCATGGGTTATCTCGCCGCTTGAGAATCGTTAGTCTGATCGTTCCGGAGCCGGGCGTTCAAATCTCATAATTGACCAATTCGAGCTTTTCTTAACGAGTTCAAACCATTGGCCAATTTTGAAATTTGAGCACCAGCCTCCTTCTTGGATCACAATCAACCGTCTGAAAAGGTAGTCTGTTTTGAATCACGATGTTTACGACAATCCGTTAATCGGCCGATATGCCTCGACCGAAATGAGTCAACTCTGGTCGCCTCAGACCAAGCATTCAACTTGGAGAAAACTGTGGGTTGTCCTGGCCGAAGCCGAGCGGGAACTGGGACTCGAAATTTCGCAGGCTCAAGTTGATGAATTGAAGGCCAAGATTGACGACATCGATTTTGAGTCCGCTGCCCGGCATGAAAAGCTACTGCGTCATGATGTGATGGCTCACGTCCATGCGTACGGCGACGTCTGTCCTGCCGCCAAGCCAATCATCCATCTCGGTGCGACTAGTTGCTACGTGACAGACAATACCGATTTGATTCTGATGCGACGTGGTCTGGAACTGCTGCGAGCGAAACTTGTGGCGACAATCGATCAGTTGGCCAAATTCGCGGTCGAATACCGCGATCTTCCGTGCCTGGGCTTCACTCACCTCCAGCCAGCTCAACCTGTCACTGTCGGAAAACGAGCGACGTTATGGTGCTACGACCTGGTGCTTGATCTGGAAGAAATCTCGCACCGCATTGCCAGCCTGAAGCTTCGCGGCGTGAAAGGGACGACGGGGACGCAAGCAACGTTCCTGGCGCTGTTCGATGGCAACCACGCGAAGGTCGAAGCACTGGACAAGCTGGTTTGCCAGAAGCTGGGCTTCGAGACCTCGTACGCCGTCACAGGGCAGACGTATTCACGCAAGGTCGACTCACAGGTCATTGACGTTCTTGGCGGATTGGCCCAGTCGGCTCATAAAGCGGGCAGCGATCTTCGGATTTTGCAAAGTCGCAAGGAAATTGAAGAACCGTTTGAAAAGCACCAGATTGGTTCTTCAGCGATGGCCTACAAACGCAACCCGATGCGATCGGAACGCATGTGTGGCCTCGCTCGGTTTGTGATGAGTCTGACATCATCGGCCGCTCAAACGACAGCAACACAGTGGATGGAGCGAACGTTGGACGACAGCGCGAACCGTCGGCTGACGATTCCGCAGGCATTCCTGGCGATCGATGCGATCCTGATTCTCTACCGGAATGTCGTCGACGGGTTGGTGGTCTATCCGAAGGTCATCGCCAAACATCTCGATGAAGAACTCCCTTTCATGGCTACGGAAGAGATTCTGATGGCAGGGGTCAGGGCAGGGGGCGACCGCCAGGAACTGCACGAAAGAATCCGAGTTCACAGTATCGAAGCGGGCAAACAAGTGAAGGAACATGGCTTGTCGAACGACCTGATCGACCGGCTGAAATCGGAGCCACGTTTCGCCAACGTCGATTTGACGGGGGCATTAAACCCCAGCCGATTTGTCGGCCGCGCCCCCGAACAGGTTGATAGTTTTGTTGCCAACGTCATCGAACCAATTCGAAGGCAATACGCAGCTGATCTGAACCGCAAAGCGGAAGAATTGCACGTGTAGGGTGATTTAAATCTGGGGGCGTTTGGCAAACACGCTGATCGCCACCATACCAACCTCTGACATTCCATTTTATTAGTTCCGATAAGTCCCACAGGTGCCATAAAGTCCTCTTCCTTGCCCTCAAGGACGCACTGCTAAAAAAGGCTCTCGTGATGCCAGCACCGCTCGATTGTCTTTGTGCAGGAATCGTCGTGGCCGATACGGTCTGCCATCCGATCGCCAGGATGCCTGCCCAAGGCGTATTGATCAAAACGGATCGCATCGAATTCTCGATCGGCGGGTGCCCGGCCAATGTCGCCGTCGACATGGCTCGGATCGGCTTGAAATCCGGCATCTCTGGACGCGTAGGAACAGACGTGTTCGGTCGCGAGGTTCGCAACCTTCTGGATGCTTCTGGAGTCAACACATCGCAATTGGAAACAAGCGGGACGACCCCGACCAGCACAACCTTCGTCCTGAATGTTGCTGGCGAAGATCGCCGGTTTATTCATTGCGTTGGTGCCAACGCTGAATATGACGGAATGCATGTCACGGAAGAAGCGATTCGCGCGGCAAAGATGTTGTTTGTCGGTGGATTCTGCCTGATGGATTCTTTGACACCCGAACGAACGGTCCGATTGTTTCGGATTGCGCGTGAGAACGGGGTTCCGACGGCACTTAATGTTGTTCTGTCGGATTCAACCGACACGATGGCCTGGCTTAATCCCGTCCTGCCGTGGACTGACTATTTCTTCTGTAACAATGACGAAGCCGAACGGATCACGGGCCAAACAAATACTGTCAAACAAGCCGAGGCGTTGCGAGACCTTGGTGCAAAGACTGCCATCGTGACTCAAGGAGAACGCGGGTCAGTGCTGATTGGCCCGAGCGACAGATTGCACGCGGGTGTCTTTCGAGTGAATACCGTCGATGCAACTGGAACTGGCGACGCATTCTCGGCTGGGTTCCTATACGGAGTCCTTCGCGGCAGAACTGTTGCCGATTGTTTGAAGCTCGGAGCAGCAATGGGAGCCAGTTGCGTTCAATCGATGGGTGCGACAACGGGCGTGTTTAACGCAACCGAACTGGCAGAATTCGTTTCAACGAATCCGCTCGACATCGAATCGCTGGGACAGGGGTGATCCGCTGTTCTGAAACTGAATAAAGAATGGGCTCGCGTGATTGGACAACGGCTGTTTCCGAACAGCGTGTCACCTTCGTGGCCAAAGCAAGCA
>CAIOKO010000170.1 GCA_903858935.1 uncultured Schlesneria sp.
CGCGAATCCTAGCGCCTGATCACAAGCGTGGAAAGATTCATTCCGTGAAATTCGTCGGTAAAATGCAAAAAATGACAGCCTCTCCGCGTGATGAGCATTGTTCGAGAACCTGTCAATTTCCAATTCGCATGTTTTCAAAAAAGGAATTCAAACGGAATATCTGTCCCGATGCGTCGGCAACGTTTGAGTCGTTTTCGACGCATGCTCGTCACGCGGAGCGATGATGGCTAATTTGGAGGAAATCGTGAAACTTGACTCAAAAAGTCAACTGCCTCATGCGAAGAAGTCCAAAGCCATGGCACAGAATTCTGATCGAGAAGTGTGTGTGTAAACACTACTCGACCTTCTTCTTATCCTTCTTCCGAAGCTGAACTTCGTGCAAACGACCGACATGCCACATATAGTTTGGGCCGTAACCCGCAATCGGACCCCAGGTGTTCTGCGTGGCTGACACAAGATGTTTTCGTGCCAGTTCATCTTCCCCTTCAACGGCATGATTCAGGCCAATATAAAGATGAGCGTAAAACAGACGTTTTTCACGTTCTGCCTTCGAGATGTCTGCCTCGGCAATCTGGTTCAAAATCTGATCAGGCGTGATTGTTCCGGCGAATAATTTGTAGACTGCCGGAAAAGGCTCGCGGTCGTCTTTCTGATATTTCAGTAAACCCTCCCGAGCTTTGGCTCGACCATCAGCCTGATGCTGAGAAAGATACCGCCAGATCCCATTTTCGCGATCGATCTGATCGAATGAGTGGTAGCTTTCAAACTGGGCGGCGGCATCTTTGAATCGACCCGCGTAAAAAAGGGCGATCCCGCGCCGCCAATGCGATGCGAGTTCTTTCTCGTCCAGCTCGATCATCTTGTCATAGTCTTTCACGGCATCCTTGAATCGACCAAGAAAGAATAGCGCATCGCCGCGTTGCGAGTAACCCTTCAGTGATGTCGGGTTCTTCTCGACGGTCTGGGAAGATTCGTCGAGAGATTTTTGGAACGATTTCGTGAGTTCCGCAACCCGTTCATCAGATAACGGGCCCGCTTCGGGTGCCGATGCAGGTTCCTGGGCTGCAAGAACACCGAATGGAATCAGAAGCAACAAAATCTTTTTAAACATGTCGTTTTCCCGCGTTAGATTGCATTGGCTGAACAAGTGTTTGGCACGGTTCAGATTGGTTTTGACAGGATTTCCACTTCACACTACAACCCGCTTCCGTTACTGACCAGCCATGGATTGGCTGGGCTGTAACACCGATGATAGCAGGACTGCCACCCAGGGAAGGACGGCGGAGTGAATTCAGCACCCCATGTGTTGGTGATTGACGGTATTTCGGACACGGAAGCCGTTCTGAAGGCGGTTCTTGGACCGAGAGGAACGAATGTCGAGCGGACCCGCAGTGCGCAGGTCGGTCGCCTTCCGATCGATGAAAAATCGCCTCATGTTGTCGTCATTGACCTGGACGAAGAGTCGGCCGCAGCCACAGCGTCCTGTTTTGGCGAATCACATCGAATTCTGATCGGTTCGGTCAAAACATCCGTTGACGAACGAGACCGATTTCTCGCTAAACCGTTCCAGTATCCAGAATTGCTTCAAACAATCGAAGATTTGCTGGCACTTCCTCCTGCGGCATAATGCGGTCGAGGATTATTGGAAGTCGAATCGTCCGAACTTTTTTCCGATTCGTTCTTCGCAGTGCCCCCTGCATCCTCGTTTTCTTTCCGATGAGATATGATACGGTACATCGCGTGCGAACCGATTTTTGGTCGCGGTGTGTTCGAGAGTCGTGTCGATCGGGGATATCGTCGTCGTGAAGAATGCCTCATTGCTCGTCGTTGAGGGCGTTGAACAGGGCGCTCGCTTCGAGTTGGGAGATCGCCCGCTGGCGATGGGCCGTGATGCGCGCAATGACATTCGCATTCTCGACAGCGAGGTTTCCAGGAATCACGCGACAATCCAGCGAGTCAAAGACAATTTTGTGCTGACGGACCGTAACAGTTCCAACGGGACGAGGGTCAACGGAATCGCAATCCGTTCGCACGCGTTGATCGATGGAGATCAAATTCAGCTCGGCAATACATTGCTGTTATTCAGCGATGCTTCACGTGAGGGATGGAAAGAGAACGCGGCTGACCGGGTCAATTTGTTAAGGCGTCACGATCCCGCCGATCGATCAAGCATCGTCACGCACATGGGGCAGGAAAATGCCGAGGACGCCATTCCGTCGAAAGACGAGGCGGCAGATTCGCCGAACAGCCTGTCAGTCCTGTACCGGATTGCCGAGGAAGTTGCCCGACCCTCGTCATCGCTTGAGCAATCCCTGCAACGAACGCTTGATCTGACCGTGTCGGCTGTCTTCGCCGACCGCGGGTGTGTCCTGTTGACCGACCCTCAGTCAGGTGAAATCCGTCCACAGGTTACCAGCCAGCGGATTGCAGGGATTCCTGGGGCACGCATGCCAATCTCGCGGACGATCGTAGACTATGTGCTTAAATCAAGTCAGGGGGTTCGTACGACTGATGCCCAGCACGACAGCCGGTTCGATCCAACCGACAGCATCTTTCAAGCGGGAATTCGCGAGGCGATGTGCGTTCCCATGCAGGGACGCCATCAGTTGATGGGAGTCATCTATGTCGATATCACGACTCCGGCGGATTCGTTGCTGATGCCACGCGAGAAGACCCCTGGATTTCGAGAGGATCAATTGCGATTGTTGATTGCGATCGGTCGGCAAACCGCATTGGCTGTCGAGAATCATCGCTATCAGCATGCGTTTGTGAAAGCCGAGCGGATGGCTGCCATGGGGCAGACCATTGCGACCCTCAGCCACCACATTAAAAACATCTTGCAGGGGGTTCGCGGCGGAAGTTATTTGATCGACATGGGACTTAACGACCATAACGAAGAACTGGTTCGCAAGGGATGGCATGTTGTCGAAAAGAATCAGAACCGGATCTACAACCTTGTGATGGACATGCTGACTTTCAGCAAAGAACGCAAGCCGGCCTACCAGCAGGCACAATTAAATGAGACTGTTCACGAAGTGTTCGAACTGATGCAGGCGCGTGCCGTGGAATGTTCGGTCGATTTACGCTTTGAGCCCGCCGCAAACCTGCCGCTGAGTACGTTTGATCCCGAGGGGATTCATCGAGCCGTTCTGAATATTGTGACGAATGCGATCGACGCAGTGGAAGGTTCGGACCACGCCACCGTCAAGATTGAAACGGGTCTTGATGTTGAATCCGACATGTTTTGGGTTGCTGTTGCCGATAACGGTCCTGGGATCGTTGAAGACCAGTTGCAACGGATCTTTAATGTCTTTGAATCGACAAAAGGGGCTCGCGGAACAGGATTGGGGCTCGCTGTCAGTCAGAAAATCATTCGCGAGCATGGGGGCGAAATCAATGTCGAAAGTCGCCTCGGAGAAGGTTCCCGGTTTGTGCTCGCGTGGCCAAGGTTAGAAGATTCGATGCCCGCTGGTGCACAAACATTGTCCTGAAAAAAAGATGGGACCGATAGGACCAGTCAATAAGTCCCATCAGTCCCATGTGGCGTATCAGTCCCATGTTCTTCAGCAATCAGCCTGCGGATTAAGCCGCCCCTGATTTGCCCAGCTTTCCTGATGCTCGTTGTACTGGTGCGCGTAAAGCGGCTTCACGATTCACCAGCCAGAGAAGCACAGGATTGGCGATATAGACGGTACTGTAGCAGCCCGTGATCACACCAACGATCATCGAAAATGCAAAACCGTGAATTCCTTCACCACCTGCGACGTAGAGCACCAGTACGACCAGGAACGTCGTCAGCGCCGTGAGCAACGTTCGCGAGAGCGTCTGATTCACAGCCAGATTGATCATGTCGTAAGTAATGTTCGGGTTTTTCCCCTTGATTTCACGGATACGGTCGAAGATCACGATCGTGTCGTTCAATGAATAGCCGACGATCGTCAACAAACAGGCGATCTGGTTCATATTGATCTTGAAGTCTTCAAGCATAAACAACGGGCCAATCGGTGTTTTGCTGAGATAAGCACCCAGCGCGATTGCTCCCAATGTTACTAACACGTCGTGTGCCAGTGCAGCAACGGCAGCCAGACCAAAATAGACTTTTTCAAACCGGAACCAGATGTAGATCACAATCATCACGAGACTGGCCAAAACAGCCAGCAGGGCGCTGGACTTGGTCTCATTCGCGACCGATGTATCAAACGAGTTCAACTCGTCCAGGACTGGCTCGGTCTTCAGTCGCTCTTGAATCAGTTTCAGGCCGTCAGCCAGGTCTTGCTCAGCGATTTCCGGGGTCGCCTGGATGACAAGTTCGGTGTATTTGCTTGGGGTTTTGTGTTTGGGGTCGACCAGAGCGCCAGAAGCTTTCGCTACCTCAGTCACTCCCTTGATTTGAAGCAGCGACGAGGCGGAAGAATATTTCTTACTTGCCGCATTGTTCGTTTCAAGTGTTTCTGTGACATACGCGAGGAATGTTTCAACCGACATTCCGCCATTCAATTTCACTGTCGCCTGAGGACCTTTTGAGAATCTTGCCGAATCTCCGGTAAGATTCTCACTGATCGACATCGAAATATCATCGACGGCCACACGAACAATCGCATGCTGATTGTCTGCAAATGCCTTGTTGATCTGATCAATCACGGTCTTACGATCCGTCTCGGAAGTCCGGATGCGGTATCGCCTGCCATCTTTCTGATCTTCACCTGCGAGAGTCAATTGTTCCAGGCTGACACCTTTCGGAAAGGCAGATTCCAGACGGTCGCGAATATCACCAATCCCTTGCTTGTCCACAAACTCGAGTGTCGCCATGGTACCGCCGCTCATATCGATATCCATATTCGCGCTGCCACGGACAAATAGTGCCGCAAGACCTGCCAGGATCAAGGCACCGGAACAGAAAAAGGCAATCCCCTGATAACTGAGGAAGTCGATCTTCGTTTCGCCGATGAATTGCATCATCGTCAGTTTCTTGACGAGCCGTTTACGTTCGATGATATCGAAGGCAAGATGGCCAAAGTACAGCACCGAGAACAAGCTGACCGACAACCCGATGAACAGCGAAACGGCGAACCCGCGGATGAGATCGGTACCGATCATGTACAGGATCAACGCTGTAATCAACGAGGTGACGTTACTGTCGACGATCGCGGCAAACGCCTTTTCAAAGCCGTTTTGAATTGCCATTCTCAAGCTGGCGCCACGGGCAAATTCTTCACGCATTCGCTCGTAGATCAACACGTTTGAATCGACAGCCATACCGATAGTTAATACGAGGCCGGCAAGGCCAGGGAGCGTAAAGGTGGCCGAAATGAAGGCCATTGAACCGACAACGAGTAACAGGTTCAGCACCAGGCTCAGTGCAGCAATCACACCAGCCAGCCGATAATAGAAAATCACGAATACGAAGACGACGAGCGCAGAAAAGAAGATCGCATACATGCCCTTTTGCTGAACGTCGACGCCCAGCAGCGGGCTGATTGTGAATTCGGAAATCGGCGTCTGTTTCAGCGGCACTTCCAACGCACCCGCGTTCAACACCCCTACAAGTTCCGTCACTTGTTTAATGTCGAACCCCCCGGTGATTGTCCCGACGTCGGTGATTCGGGACTTGATTCGAGGTGCCGAATGAACTTTTCCGTCGAGCAGAATAGCCAGGTGACGATGAAAGCCATCAGTCGTATCAGGTAGATTCTCTTGAGTCAGTGCACCGAACAACGCGGCGCCGCGAGGGCTGAATTTAAACATGACCGAAGGATTGCCGCTTTCATCGCGGCTCGGTGATGCACTCGTCAAATACTTCCCGGTGACGGTGTATTCGACGGGCTTATGAACGATCAGGTATTGCGCGACTTTTACCGTTTTTCCAGTTGCTGGATCAGTTCGTTCAACTTGTCGAACGGCCTGTCGCTCACTCTGGTCAACTTTGTCTTCGACAATATCTGTCCATGACGCAATCACTCGTTGATCTGAGTTGCGAACTTCGTTCTCGCCGGGCGGACGCCGCATGGCATCTTCGATCAGGCGTTCGTTGTCTTTGAAGTTGGCGACGATGCCGAATTCGAGGCTTCCCAGCTTGGTAATCAACCGCTTCTTCTGTTCAACCAGGTCCGGATCAGCACCAGGAATAATGACTTCGATGCGATCATTACCAACGCGTCGGACGGTGACCTCTTCCGCCCCGGACGGATTGATTCGTTTCGAGATTGCCGTCACCATTTTGTCGATGGTGGCGACGGGAATCGATTTACCAGGCTCTTTTTTCTGCTGCCGTTCGGCCGCTTCGCTATCAACGCCATAAACGAGGTTTGTTCCCCCGGCAAGATCGATCCCTAATGGAATCGCGCTTTTCCAGGAAAGCCCCTGGCACATAACAAACAGGAATGGTGCCAGCGATGCAAAAATCGAGAACAGCACGACCCCGATGCGGGTTGAAAGATCGTCCAGGCGAAGCACTCGCGCGATCAACGCCCCTAAAACAAATGGCACGATGAAGACAACTGCCATAAAAAGCAGTACCCACCACAACCGATTTGATGTGTCCGCTTGCATCAACAACAGTGATTGCCCGATTCCATCCATTCGTGATCCTGTCCCGAAAATGTGTCAGCGTCTAATTCTAATTGCACGAGTGGGGCTGCCCCGAACGCTCGCGAGAAGCGGAAAAACGAGATCGGTCGAGCGAACTCTCTGAAAGTTGGCTCGTACCGCAACTTCATAATTATAAAGGTTTTACAACATCTGGCGTCGCTTCGCCCGAAACGACCTCGGCGATCGCCGAGCGACGAAATCGAATCCGTGTCCCATCGTCGACTTTGAGAGTCACTTCCTTGCCATCCTGGCTGATGTTCGCCACGCTACCCAGTATTCCACCGATCGTTACCACACGGTCGTCCTTCTTGAGATTTTTCATCATCGCATCGCGTTTGGCTTTTTCGCGCCGCTGCGGTGAATCCATCAATACGTACAAAAGCATAATCACTGCCAGTGGAGGCAGAATAATCCAGAAAAAGTTATCATTCGCAGGCGCTGCCTTGGCGGCATCCCCCTGAGCAAGCACCAAAAAAAGGCTGAAGCAGTTCAACGTTGTTCCTGTCTTATTGGATCGATGCCCGAACGTGATTGTCACGATTTCAGGCTGAAAAATCACAAAAACGGTCGCGATTTCGCTTACGCACAGTCGCGATCTTCACCCGTCTGTCAGCGGAATTTGGATAAGTTCCGATACGAGAGGGTTCGGCATCTTAAACGGATCTATTCCATCGGGCAAGTTGATCTGTCCGGAACTCCGCAGAACGCCCTTCCCTGATCGCCGCGCGCAAGTCCTTTAACATCCGCTGGTAGTACGCCAGATTGTGCCATGAAAGCAAAATCGGACCCAGCATTTCACCCGCGATGAAGAGGTGTCGGATGTAGGCCCGGCTGAATTGTTGGCAGACGGGACAGTCGCAGTCAGGATCAACCGGCGTTGGGTCGGTCCGATGCTTCAAGTTCTTTAGTTTCAGCATCCCATCATGAGTAAACGCCGTTGCGTTCCGGCCATTGCGAGTTGGCATCACACAGTCAAACAGGTCGATCCCACGCAAGACCCCTTCCAACAGGTCGACCGGTCGCCCGACCCCCATCAAATATCGAGGACGATCCTGTGGCAGCAACGGAACGGTAAAATCTAATGTGTTGTACATCTGGTCGGGTTCTTCGCCGACACTCAAGCCACCGACTGCGTAGCCGGGAAAATCGAGCGGAAGCAACCCCGCAACCGACCTTTCACGCAACGATCGGTGTGTTCCCCCCTGGACGATCCCAAACAAAGCCTGATCACTTCGTTGCTGGGCATCTCGGCAACGGGCTGCCCAGACTGTCGTTCGATCGACGGCATTCTGAATTTTTTCCACCGGAGCATCGTGCGGCGGGCATTCATCCAGGCACATGATGCAGTCGGCACCCAATTGTTCCTGGATTCGAATACATTGAGCGGGCGACAATTCCAGCAGGCTACCGTCAATATGGGACCGGAAGACCACTTTGTCTTCGTACAGTTTTCGCATTGGTGCCAGGCTGAAAACCTGGAACCCGCCGCTGTCGGTCAGCATCGGGCCGTCCCAGCGCATAAACCGATGCAACCCGCCCATTTCGGCGACGACGTCGGCACTCGGTCGTAATGCCAGATGATATGTGTTGGCAAGAACCATCTGGGCACCGGTCTGCCTCAGTTGATCCGGTGTCAACCCCTTCACCGTCGCCAATGTCCCCACGGGCATAAAGGCCGGAGTTTCCACCGTCCCATGCGGAGTGTCCCACCGCCCCACGCGAGCACCGGTTACCGGGTCGGTGGCATCCAGATGAAAACGAAACAAACTCACGTAATCCAATGCTCCTGTAACAAATCAATTCGTGCGCGGAGCATACAGAGAAACGCGAGTAACCGCAAAACAGGTCGATTCGGCCTACAGGTTAACGAAGGGTTTAATCCAGGCAAGATGATGAATCTTTCATAGCGGAGGCTTCCAACTTCCTCGCATATTTTGACTCAGCAGCTGGAAGCGGTTGCGACGGCTTGTCGACGGCGCCAAAACGCTGACTTCTTCAGGTTTGAAACTTGACCCAGCGACTCAAGTTTCAGGATTTTTCCAAAGTAGCCATCATCGCTCCGCGTAATGAGCATGCGTCGGAAACGATTCAAGCGTTGCCTTAGCATCGGGACGGATACTTCATTTGAATTCCTCATTTGAAAACAAGCTGAATGGTATTCGCCTGATTCTCGAACAAGGCTCATCACGCGGAGCGATGATGGCTACTTTAGACTGCGGCAACGCCTCGCTGAAGTTTTCTTCGATGCAGTGTCTTCAGCTTTCAATGTGAATATTGAAAGACACTGAGTGACCAAAGACGGTCATTCAGTGGCACAAGAATTCACTCGAATTGTTGTCTTCCCCCAATGAAAAATCCAATATTGCGATGCCCGAAAGGGTGACGCCATGAGAGCAATGGAATCGTTACCAGCGATCATGTACGGTTTGGATGGCACTTTGGAAAACGATGCGATCTGAATTGGAAAGTCCCAACTATGCGAATCACTGCTGCCCTGATTCTTGCACTGTTTTCGGCTCAGTTCCTCGCTTGGGGGGCGGAGGGGTTAAAGACCGAGAATAAACCAAACATCCTGTTTTTGCTGACAGACGATCAGGCGGTTGACACGATTCGGGCGATGGGGAATTCCGAAATCCAGACCCCCAACTTCGACAGGCTTGTCGCTGCCGGAACGACATTCACTCATTGTTACAATATGGGGAGCTGGTCCCCTGCCGTCTGTATCGCCAGTCGATCAATGCTTCTGACAGGTCGAACTGTCTGGCGCGCCCAATCGATTTACGACACTGCCGAGCAGGAACGACAGGCGGGCCGCTGGTGGCCGACCTACCTGAAGGCCGCGGGCTATCGAACGTACATGACGGGAAAATGGCACCTGAAAGCGTCGCCTGAAAAAAGCTTTGATGTCGTTCGCCACGTTAGACCCGGCATGCCCAAAGACACCCCACAGGGTTACGATCGCCCTCAAGCTGGCAAAATCGACGTATGGTCCCCGCACGACGCGAAATTTGGTGGGTTTTGGGAAGGTGGGAAGCATTGGAGTGAAGTTGTTGCGGACGATGCGGTCGACTATCTGAATCAGGCAACGAAAGAAGTAGACCCGTTTTTCATGTATATCGCATTCAACGCGCCGCATGATCCACGGCAGTCGCCTCAGGAGTTCGGGGAAATGTATCCACCTGGGAAGGTCTCATTGCCAGTGAATTTCCTGCCGGAATATCCCTTTAAAGACCTGATCGGCTGCGAACCAACGCTACGAGATGAGAAGTTGGCCCCCTTCCCTCGCACGGCCGATGCGATACGCGTTCACCGCGCGGAATACTATGCCATCGTCTCACATCTTGATCGTCAGATCGGCCGCATTCTTGATGCCCTCAATGAATCTGGCAAAGCCAAAAACACGTGGATTTTTTTTACGTCCGATCACGGATTAGCCGTTGGTCGACATGGTCTGGTCGGTAAACAGAATCTGTACGAGCACAGTGTTCGCGTGCCGTTCGTTGCCGTGGGTCCCAAGGTGGCCGCTGCTGAAAAAAACGATTTACCGGTCTATATGCAGGATGTGATGCCGACCGTGCTGGAACTTGCGGGAATTCCAAGGCCTGGCCATGTCGAATTCCACAGTCTTTTGCCGCTGCTCGAAAAACGCCAAACCAAGTCATCCTACGATGCGATTTATGGCGCATACCTGCAATTACAGCGAATGATCGAGGTGGATGGTTACAAGCTGATTGTCTACCCGAAGGCGAATCGCGTGAGACTTTACCACGTCGAAAGCGATCCTTTCGAAATGACGGATCTGGCGGCAGATCCGCAGTATCGGTCACGAATCTTACAACTTGCCAACGCCCTTCGACACGCTCAACAAGAGACTGGCGATTCGTTGTCGCTCGCAGGAGTGCTACCTGAAAACTGAGTCAATCGGTCGAGCTTTTAATATTTCGAAGTGATCCAAACTGCGTTTGTCCACGTTAAGCGTTCTGCAGCCATTTGATGGAAGCGCAAGGGTGCACCGTTTTCATTGCAACTTCCCTTAGAGATAGCTGGTTGAAAGCCAGCCTCGCGTATGAGCGTCGATTGTCGACGGGATCGTATCATCGACGGAATCAGATGCCAGGCTGGGTGACGCATCATCGGTTTTTCACCGCAACGAAAAACAACTCGTTCAACATCCTGCGATTGGAGAGGTCATTTCATGAGCGAAAACGATGAATTTTTGAGCGAGAACAATGAAACGCTACCGGTCCTTTCGACCGATCCCCATGAGCGAATGTGGGCCATGTTCTGCCATCTCGGCACTCTCGCCACCTGGTTCCCATTTGCCAATATCATCATTCCTTTAACAATCTGGCTCGTCAAAAAAGAGACATCTCCGCTGGTGAACGATCAGGGAAAAGAGGCACTCAATTTTCAGATCACAATCCTGGTCGGGTATGCGATCTGCGTTCCGTTGTGCTTCGTGCTGATTGGAATCCCCGCGATCATGGCGCTTTTCATTTATCACGTCGTGTTTTCGATCGTGGCCGCAATCAAGTCGAACGAAGGGTTGGCATATCGCTATCCCTACACGTTGCGCCTGATCGACTGATGGCTTTGAACAGGCGGCACCGGCAACGTGGCCGACGCTGCCAGCGTCGGAACCAAACGCCGGTTGTCATGGGCGTTTCTTTAACTTTTTACCTTGACCCGTACGAAGCTTTCGTTTGTCAATTTCGTTTGCCGTTCCAGCGGTAGGCTCAGGAAGTCCGCATCCATATGGACTTCAGCGAAATGGCAAACAACCAGCGTGTCCCCACGGTGGTGCAATTACCACGCAGTCCCATTGAACTCGATGCGTTTGAACCAGTTTCGGATCGCGATCCAGACATTCTGGTTGAAAATTCTGCGACGCAGGCCGCATAGGGGACACCGGATGACCTGAGCCAAGTTCGGCAAGCTCTGCGGCCGAGGGCTTTCCAACCCGGGGATTATCCATCGTTACCAAAAAATCCCGAAGAGCGGTTCGCTCGTCATTATCCAAGGTCAGATCCGTATGTGGTAGTTCTACACGTACGATCTGTGCGGGGGGGGCGGTCAGTAATGGCTACCGCGATTTCCGGCGGTGTTTTCGACAGCTACGCCTCGTGTCTGAATGCCTTCCGATTCACGGATCTGGAGTCGGGGCGGACATTGACCGATACTTTAGAAATTCACACGATCGAGTTGGGACGGTATCATCTCCAGAAGAAGGATCTGGCTACGGCGAGTCTGCTGCAATGTTGGATCTATTGGCTACTACATGCCCATGAGTACGAACCTGAGGAGTTGTTAAAACTGTTTCCTCAGGAAGCAATTCGTCAGGCGACACAGACCATTACACAGATCGCACAAGTTACCGAGGATAAAGCGATGTACGATGCACGAGAAAAAGCGATTCGCGACCAGCAATGGGCGCTGAATGCTTCGCGTAAGGAGGGGGTCATCGAAGGGAAAATTAAAGGGAAAATTGAAGGGAAAATCGAAACAATTCGAATGCTTCAAGAGATCTTGAATCTCCCTGTCAGCTCCGATTCGGATTTCAGTGGAAAATCTTTGGAGGAACTTCAATCACAAGCAGCGGATCTTCAAAATCGACTGCGAAACCGTCGCGTTTCCTGAAGATCGTTAATTTGCGACAACGTGTTTAATCCATAAGGACACAGCACGTTGGGACAGTCGATTGTATTTCGATTATGTCCTAACTGATTTCCGAAATAATCGTTTAGGGTGGCGATTTGCCTGGAGATCACGGAGTCAGCTCGCCTGCTCACAAGGAATTCAGATACTCTTCGAGATTCGAAAAACCGTCACGGTTTTGGTCGTTGTTACCATCCGTTGGATCGTTTGGGTTAAGGCCAGAACGAATCTCCCATTCATCGGGCATACCGTCTTGATCAGAATCTTGCTGAGTTTTCTCGCTCTTGAGGTTGGGCCATCTGCCGACCTCCTCCTGTGAATCAATCAGGCGATTGGTTCGATTGATCACGCCATCGACAAGTCGAATGTCGGCCGAATCGCGTCGACGAGATGCCCCGGCCTTTTTCAAGATCATCTCGTACGCTTCGATGGCAGTGTTGGTTTGCGGTTTTGCTTTTGCCGTCTCAAATTCCTGATCGACTCGAATCTGCTCCAACGTTGTTGCCAGATAATTTCCGGATGTCCAACGACGAAAATCGACGGCGGCCCAGTTGTCGTGATTGAATTCCGAGTTACCTTCAAACTCGTTTCCACCGAGAAAGACCTTTAACGCATCTTTCGTTTCGGTCTTTGTGGCCAATGGGTGGTTGTCGGAGGGGGTATTCGGGCCCGGTCGATAGTAATTGTTGATGACATTAATTCGGCAATTGCCCAGATTCGTTGCACCGCTCAAGTTGTAGATCGCATTGTTCCGAAAATCGGCGATCGCGTCCGGCCTGGTTCTGGGGCTGCCGGCAATCGTCGGGTGGCGATCACGACTGCTGGCAAACAGGTTGTGATGAATCGAGATTCCGTCAGTCAAATCACGAAACGAGGCAAGCATGGCGTGCTGTCCCTTTTCGTGAAGGCTTTTGTTGAGCGCCTCGGCGTAGATCGACCATTGAAGAGTAAAATTACCTCCACGTCGCAAATCATGATTTCCGTCGATGCCCCATGAGACCGAGAGATGATCGAAGATCACATGATCAATGTCGTCCGTCGTCATACCGTCCGGACCAGAGTCGGGCGGTTTGTTCCTGTCGCCCAGTCGAACCCGTAAATAGCGAACAATGATGTGCGATGATTTTTTGATGACAAACGTATGGTCTTTCAAGCAGATTCCATCTCCCGGAGCCGACTGTCCGGCAATCGTCAGGAACGACTTGTCGACCGTCAGTCGAGACTTCAGCTCGATCGTTCCCGAGAGGTCAAACACGATCGTCCGTGGTCCCGTCGCTGATCGAATTCCTTCGCGCAATGAGCCTGGTCCATCGTCCTGTAGGTTTTTCACATGATAAACGTCGCCACCACGACCGCCGCGAGCGAAGCGTCCAAAACCTTCGGCCCCTGGGAAGGCGATGTACGGTTCACGCCATTTCGGGTACTCCTTTTCAATCAGTTTCGTCGGCCAAGTTCCGTACCAGACCGTACCAGTTCTTCGTTCACGTTCGATTTCCGCCAGATCATATTTCTTAACGCCGTCGCGGCCCGCAAAAACGGGTCGATTGGTTTCGATTTCATAGTGTCTGGCCCAGATCGGTCTGGCCAATTCGTCGGCAACAGTCACCACATCAAAGTCCGCTCGATGACGCGGAAACTCAACTGATTCGGCAGGGACCCGATCGACTCGAAGTCCATTCAGTTTGACTTGCCTGAGCCATTCGACAGCGTCGTGAACGGCCGAAATGAAAGCTGCTTCAGGCCGGTCGATCCGCATCATAAAGCGAACGATTTCCGTCGTATCCTGAGGACAGATCGAGGCCAGCTCAAACGTCCGTGCGGGAACCGCATCGAACGTTTGACTGTCGTGTTGTTGACACCAGCCGGTCCTGACTCCGCGAACGCGAATCTGGCATTTCAAGAGACAGTCAATTCCCAGGTCAATCGCGTGGCGAGCTCTTTGACGTCGCTCTTCGTCGAGCCACTCCCAGTGCGGCATTCCGTCGGCGGCATCTTTCAATACGTTCAGGATTCCAATCATGACGCCGTCGTTGAAGGTGATATGAGCCGCATAACCCGTGGGGGAAGGGTAACGTTGAGGGAACCCGCCGTTTGGATATTGGGCGTTCAACATGAAATCGAAACCGCGCAGGCATGCATCACGACAGGCGTCGGTTTTCACCTGAAGGAAAGCTTTTGCCAGATAGTCGACTTGGGAGTGAATGTTATGATTGTCGAACGACGTATCATTTTTATCTCGCGTGGCTTCGATCGCGCGCTTCTGAGACTCCGTCAGGATTGCCAGCATATCGTAATCTTTGGGCCAGCCGCCATTCGTTCGTTGGAACAAGAGAATGTTGGCAACGATTTCTTCGACTTGGTCTGCCGAATAGACGGGCTGGTTTTTCTCCGGTTGGATGATCCGGGAATCGTCTCGAATACCGCGCCAGTGACTGGCGGAGTCGCGAAACCCTGATGTGTCGATGGGTGCTGGCGTTGCGACTCCCGCGAAAAAGAACAAACTCCAGATGGTCGCGACCTGCCACATCGTTTGGATTCCAGCATGTGTTGAGGGGTAGTCGGCTGGAGTCTACTGGTGCGTTGACACAGTCTCAAGGGATTCCGTCGGTGTCGGACGACGCGCAGCACGAAGACACCACCTCAGCAAAGTTCAAAACTTTGACGACACTTCCAACGTCAAATTGCTTACCCCAGGACAAAGTACATTGGGCCATTCGATTGTAGTTGGGTTAAACTCTAACTGATTTCCGATTAATCGATTAGGGTGGCGACTTGCCTGAAGATCGCGAAGTCCGTTCCGAAATTGACTTCAACGAAATGGCAAACGAACAGTGCCCCCACGATCTTCCCTCAACGAATCAAATCACTCAGAGCGCGTCGAGCGAAATTATCGGAAACTGCACACCAAGATTAGTAATTAGCCGTTGGTCGGCGGTAATGAGCTCACACTGCTCGCGTTCCGCCAGCGCAACATACAGGCAGTCGTAGACGCCAATTCGGAACTTCGACGAGAGCTCGTAGGCCCGCGGTATGAGTTTGAGCGAATCATGAACTGATGGAAGGAGAGTCAACATGTTGTTCATGTTTCTTTCCCCTTCTGTCGGCGTAATTCGGTTGGCTCTTTCAGCACGAGTGATCGCGTGCGCCACTTCGACGGGAAAGATGTCGGGCACAAGCAGCTCAATGACTCCATTGGTGAAGTCATCTCTCAGTTTTCGTGCGATATCGCTGTCAGCCTCAAGAAAGATCCATTTCAAGGCGACGCACGAATCCAATACGTACATCATTGGTCGCGGAGCTCGCGAATGTAGGGAACGGCAATGTCAACAAGTCCGATCCGCTTTCGGACCTCCTCGCTGATACGGTCCATATCCTCAGCGGCTTTTCTCATGGCCTCGCGATCTCGAATGCCGTTCGAGGCTCGCTCGGCAGCAAGCTGCATGCGAGCCATTGCTTCGTGATGTGGGAGGGTTTCTGTACTCATGC
This sequence comes from uncultured Schlesneria sp., assembly GCA_903858935.1. Taxonomy (GTDB): domain Bacteria; phylum Planctomycetota; class Planctomycetia; order Planctomycetales; family Planctomycetaceae; genus Schlesneria. The sequence goes on from CAIOKO010000170.1 coordinate 15,730, forward strand.
CCCTATTGTTCGGCCTTTCTTACGTTGAGTCAATCGAGAATAGCAGTTTACAAGAAACCACGCAGAGACTAACGAAGAAGTTTCGTAACACCAATAGGGTCTGCGAGTTACACGCTTGGATAAGTCGGGGTTGGGCGAGCGCGACAGAAACCGGTTTTACCCCCGGCATGCGTCTAAACAAGCAAAAACGTTGTGCTCCTGGTTTTCGCGTGTCTACAAGGAGTGGTGCAATGACCACGCAGTCCCATTGAACTTGAGGCGATTGAACCAGTCTCGGATTGCGATCCAGAAATCTGGTTGAAAATTCTGCAACGCAGGTCGCAGAGGGGACACTGGATGGCCTGGGCCAAGCTCGGAAGTCTTTGCCGCAGATGGCTTCCCAACCCGAAGATTATCCATCCTTACCAAAAAATCCCGAAGAGCGGTTCGCTCGTCATTATCCAAGGTAAGAGCCGTATGCGGTCATTCTGCGCGTAGGGATCTGCGCGGGGGGCGGTCAGTAATGGCTACCATGATTCCCGCTATTCGATCAACTTTTCGAAACATCAAACCGCAAATACCCTTCCGCCAGTGCTTCGCTGCCACACGTGGTCATAAATTCGATCGGCTAATGATTCGCAGTCCTGGTCCGAGAATGGGGGCCGGGGGAGCGCCGTCCATAGGTTGTCCATGATGCAGGTCTTTACTTCGGCCTGCGTCTGCGCGTTCTTCGTCCAGTCTTGCATCGACGACAAAAGTTCAACGAGTGTGGCGAGCAACTGCTTGCTCGCTTGCTTCAAGCGTTCGCGGGCGACCTTGGTGATGTTTTCTTTGAATAGCAGGTCAAACAGCGCGAGTTCGTGTTCGGTCAGCCCTTCTTCAGCCGCGCGACGCTGTTCGGCATCAAGGTTTGCCGCCAGTTCGGCCAACTTGGCGAACGTTTCTTCGACCGTCACGCGATCTTTTTCCCGGTTATAGTCGGCGACGATCTCGGTGTATTTCCGGTAATAGTCCATCCGTAACGGGTTGAACGCGAGCATCTGCATCAGCTTCTGGTCGACGACATCGCGAATGTCCTGCAACGCGGCGTGTTTTCGCTTTACCTTCTTGGCGAATTCATCACGCAATTTGACGAAATCAATCTGACTGAGATCGACAGTCAAATCATCTGCATCGTCATTGCCTGCACCTTGCGTCTGAATGGCTTCGTTGACGATCTTGTGAAGTTCTTTCAACACGTTCGTCACATCGGAAAGATCGCGGTGTTCTAGCAACTTTTTGTAAATCGCTTCGAGATTGTCTCTTCGTTCGGCGTATTGAAAAACGCTGGGTTCCAACATCAATGTTCTAAACCGCAGAAAAATTTCGCGTGCAATGATCTCAAATCGGCGTCGCCCGTTCTCATCGGCGAGTAACAGATTGCGCGCGTCTCTCAGTAACTGGATTTTTGGAAACCCCTTCGCCCCGACAAGCCGCTCAGGATCAAAGCCCATTCCCTTGAGATGAATTTCCGCCGCTTCAATTGACTGGGCCAGCGACAGCACCAGATCCTCGATCGGAATCGCGACCCCGTCGTCGTCACAATCACCGCCGTCACCTGGTTTGTCATCACCCGTGTCGTCGTCATCCCCAACCGCGTAAACGGCGAGTGCCGCACGAAGGCTTTTAAGCATGCCGTTGTAGTCGACAATAACGCCACAATCTTTGTCTGGAGCAATGCGATTCGCCCGCGCGATCGCCTGCATCAGTGTGTGCGATTTCATCGGCTTGTCGATGTACAGCGTTGAGAGCGACTCGACATCAAACCCGGTCAACCACATGGCACAGACGATCGCTACGCGGAACGGATGCTCCGCATCTTTGAAGGCCGTTTCGACGTCGATTCGTTTGTCTCCCTGTCCGCCGAATCCGGTCTTCATCACGACGCGATGAGGAATAATGTCAACGCCCCATTTGGCGAAATCGCGGACTTCGTTCTGGGCTTCGCTGATGATGATTTCGATGATCGTGCTGGCCATCCAGGCAGATTGACCTCGCAGTTTCAACAGCTCATCCGTGCGTCGTTCGATTTCGTCGGGATCGGTTTCAACGGCGAGCTCGGTTTCTCGCTGAACAATCAACAAATCCAATTTTAATTGTTTGGCCCGCCAGCGCACGTCGATCCGTAAGAACATTCGCCCGCACGTAATCTTGTCGATACAGACCAGCATCGACTTCCCACAATCCCACCGCGCCGCACACTGTTCGACGAAGTCATCAGCGACTTTGTCCAACCGGTCATCAGCAGTGATGACTTCGTAATCCTTTCCCAGCAAGCTTTCGAGCTTTAGTGTCTGACTGGGATCAAGCGATTGTTTCTCGATCGCTTCAGCGATTCGGTCATTCAGATCGAGTCGAGCAACGCCGAGTTTTTCACCACGATTTTTATAGATCAGTTTTACCGTGGAATGATCTTCCTCGGACCGTTTGAAATCGTAACGCGAGATGTATGAACCAAAAATCTGCCGCGTCAGATGATCTCGTTTCAGTAGGGGCGTTCCCGTAAATCCGATGAACGAAGCGTTGGGAAGCGCCAGCCGCATATTGCGAGCGAATCGGCCACCTTGCGATCGGTGTGCTTCATCGGAAATGACAATGATGTCATCGCGGATGCTGTACGGTTCTTTCACGTCCTGATTGAATTTGTGGATCAGGCTGAAGACGTAGCGGTGGTTCTGCTGGAGGATCTGTTTTAGATCCTTGCCGGAACTGGCCCGGGGCGTGTTGTCATCAATAAAGCCGCAACCCCTGAACGTCCCCCAGATCTGACCGTCCAAGTCTTCGCGGTCGGTCATGATGACAAACGTGAAATTCCCCGGCACGACGCGACGAACCTTTTCCGCGAAGAACGCCATCGAATACGATTTGCCGCTCCCTTGCGTATGCCAGAAGACACCAAGCCGACCCAGGTCGGGGTGCGCTCGTTCGATTAACGGCAACTCGTACGTTCGCTTCTTCTTTGATTTTTCTGCTTCGGGGATTGGCGCTTCGACAAGAGTTGTACTGTCGGCGTCGCCGACGGGCGCAACATCACGCGCCTCGATGATATCGCTTTCCCTCGGCTCATCACTTTCGAGGACTTCTTTCATGACCACGCGATATGTCAGCCGTTTGTCGATCGGGAATTCGCGTTTCAATTCTTCCTGTCGCCAGACCGATTCCAACGCGTTATTGACGCCGAGCACCTGATGGTTGCGGGCAACGACTTTTCGAGTTCCACCCATGCGGCTGTTGTCGAAGAGGATAAAGTTTTCGACCAGATCGAGCAGTCGGTCTTTGGCCAGCATTCCGTCAAGCAATACCTTTGCGTCCAGATCCCCCTTTGCCTTTTCGTCGTTCCGTTTCCATTCGGCGAAGTGATCCCATTGGCTGGTGATTGATCCATACCGTGCGGCATCACCATTACTGACCACCAGAAAGACGTTGTGGTGGAACGCATGCTGGATGCTGTTTTCACTCAGGTAATCTGTCAGATTTTCGTCAAACCCTGCACGGATATTGCGATAGACCGCCTTCAGTTCGATAAAGACGAGCGGCAGACCATTTACAAAGCAAACTAGGTCACCACGGCGGTTGTAATGTGGTACTCGAACGCCCTGAATCTTAAGTTCCCTGACCGCAAGAAACCGGTTATTCGGCTGGCCGTTAGTGCTGCCATTCTTGAAATCGATGACACGGGCGCGTTGCTCTTTGAGATTTCCGCCGGCATCTCGCCATTCGACGGGGACACCGTTTCGAATGAAGTCATAGAATTCCAGATTGTGCTGGACGAGCGACCGTGAAAAATCGATCCGCGACAGTTTTTCGACGGCCTGAGCATGGGCAACCTCAGGCATCTCAGGATTCAGCCTTTGGACAGCCTGAAGCAGATCCCGCGACAGCACAACCTCACGCTCGCTATCACGACCGAGCATTCCGGAATGACCAAACGTCTCGTTGTTGTGGCCGTAAACGCTTTCCCATCCGTGGGCATCGCGCAGGTAGTCCGCAAACGTCTCCTGGACGAGTCGGTCTTCGCTGTTGATGTCGGTAATCATTGTTCGGCCCGGGACCGTTCACGCTGCGTATTGGCAGTTTTATTGACAGGTTATTTACTGACGCGTCATTATTCGAGGGATTTTTGTCAATACATAAAACCTTGCGGAGTAGGGATTAGCAACGTCGGCAATCGTTTTTTGACATTTTTTTTCCCGGATTCGGCTGGGATTTCGGCGGATTCCGTCAATAACCCGTGTAAACCGAAAAGGCGTGTTGCATCCATTCGGAACGAACGGCACCGAGGATGATGTCGCACAAGACGCGAACAAAGCGCGGTATCAATGCGGGAATAGACGACGGAGTCGTCCAAATCGTTTAACCGCGCCTCGCAGAGAAGCGAGTCAACCGGCGTCGCTGACAACCCCGAGGCGTCATTGCTCGTTTGGGTATTGCCGCGGAATTGTTGGATCCTGCGCAGTAAAGCTCAGCAACGTTCGAAGAAATCGGCTGAACGCCGATTCGCCTGCGCCGATGGCTGCGGGTTAAACTATTAAACCACATTGTCCGTTTTTCAATCGATTCGTTTCAGTGGTACGTGACCCAACCGGAGTCAAGACCCTGATATGGCGCCACCCATGGCCAGTGTTGTCGTGGCTTACCTTCTTCAACCGGGTTTTCATCGACATACCGAATCGCGTTCATGATCGCTTCGTCGTTATCGAGATACACCTTCCAACACCCGCGTGCCCACATTGAGGGCAATTGGCCTTCGGTTTTCATTTTTTGCATCGGATGGCGACCGTCTTCCACAATTCGTCGAGTCGCACCGCCCTTGAGTAAAGTCGCGATCTGTTCGACTTTATATGTGTGACGTGCAATAACCAAATGCGTGTGTTGGGGCATCACCGCGCACGCCCAAATGGTATACCCACTCTTCCCGACAACCTCGGCAAATCCTGAGGCAATTGATTTCACCTGGTCGTCATCGAGAGTCACCGGTGGATACAAGAGAGCCCGTTGCGCCGCATTTCGCGCAGCGATCTCTTGAGGCGTCAATTGTAGTAACGATTTCTTCAATATGGTCCGTCTTGGGCGTCCGAACTGGACAAGCTCCCAACGTCCGACAAAATCAGACCAGCTTCCCCGAGGGTCGTTAGGAAGCCAGTAGCCATACATTGTTAGGATGACGTGATAGCCGTGGATCATTTCAGAAAATCGCCGCGTGCAGTGTAATTCCGATCGCGAAAACGCTCTCACAGACGCTGTAGTCTAAAACAAAAAACTGCGAATGGCACTCCTATCGTTTAACCACGCCTCGCAGAGAAGCGAGGCAAACGGCGTCACTGACGAACCCGAGGCGTCATTGCTCGTTTGGATGTTGTCGTAGTCTTTCCCATCGTTGACCGACGCTCAGCGACGTTCGAAGAGATCGGCTGGACGCCGATCCGCCTGCGCCGATGGCTGCGGGTTAAACGATGAAGACGTCCTCATTGTTTAACCGCGCCTCGCAGAGAAGCGAGTCAACCGGCATCGCTGATAAACCCGAGGTGTCATCGCGCGTTTGACGATTGCCACGGTCTTTTGCAGCGACGATCGACGATTAGCCACCACGCTCAGCGACGTTCGAAGAGATCGGCTGGACGCCGATCCGCCTGCGCCGATGGCTGCGGGTTAAACGATGAAGACGTCCTCATCGTTTAACCGCGCCTCGCAGAGAAGCGAGTCAACCGGCAGCGTTCAAAAGCCCGAGGCGTCATCGCGCGTTTGACCATTGCCACGGTCTTTTGCAGCGACCATCGACGATTAGCTACCACGCTCAGCGACGTTCGAAGAGATCGGCTGGACGCCTCAGACTTACCCACATTTTTTCCTTTGTGCGTTTGCGCCACGTACGATCAATTGAAGCTTTTCAAGACCTCGCCAGATCGTAATCCATCCTGGTTCTCCATCGCGTTTGCGTAGCAGAAA
>CAIOKO010000171.1 GCA_903858935.1 uncultured Schlesneria sp.
ATCAAGACTTTGAACAGAAGGTCACGAAGATCACGAAGGGAAGAAAATCAGGATTAACATTCTGGTCTTTACCCTTGGTTTCGTGGATCGAAAGGTACAGATATCGATCCGCTCGGGCGAAGGAAATGTGAAGATGTTTTGCCACAGATTAACAAAGAGTCACACGGATAAATGCAAAACTGGAAGATACCGGCAACGGGGTCTTTCAAATGTATTTCATAAGGTTTGCTCGTCTTTATCTGTGTGTTTCTGTGTGCATCTGTGGCTGAACTCTTTTGAATTTCAGGTAAGGGCCAGGGACGAGAGTGTGTGGAACTTTGGCGAACTCGGTCAAGTTCAGACCCTCGCAGACCCTACGAAACATGGAACTTGGCCAACTCTGCCAACTTGGCCAAGTTTTTCTGAACTTCGGTGAGATGACGGAATGAAGACGATTTAAAAGTTTAAACAGAAGGGAACGAAGGTCACGAAGTGAAGAAAATCAGGATTAACATCCTGGGGTCGTCTGGACCGGCTGAGAGATTCAGCCAGAGCCAGGGATGAGAAGGGGCCGAGCAATCGTGAACTTGACCAAGTGTGAAGCCCTCGCAAACCCTATAAAAAATGGAAGATGGCCAACTCTGCCAAGTTGGTCAACTATCTTTCGAGATTCCGAGAGGTAACTGAATGACGAGGGGTCGCGGTCGCGAACTGAAGGCAACGCGTGATTCGCGAAGCGGAGCTTCGAAGAGGGGCGTTACCAAGCTGGAGCTTGGTAACGAGAGAACGAGAGAACGAGAGAACAAGAGAACAAGAGAACAAGAGAACAAGAGAACGAGAGAACGAGAGAACGAGAACGACGCCCTTCGCTTGCGCGTCGGGCTGACGAATAAATCCAGGCGGCAATTAATCGGATGATTTCTCACCGGATAAGTCGCTGTTGCGTGCTTGGGGTCGACTGGGCATGAGAAATCTTCGCGACGGTAGAAATTTTCTGGCTGGCTCAGTCATGCCATCGCGCGGTGCGTCGGCCGGGGTTTGAGTCGTCGGTTGCAGTGTCCGCCTGTTTTGTCGAACTGATTCGACGCCGTCAACCGGATCATCAATCACGGCAGGGGACCTGTCAGCATTTTGTGTATCGATAAGATCTGCCGATCTTGATTTGCTCTGCGTCGGTTTTGACGTTGATTCGCTTCTTGTTTGAGGAATGCGAAGAGTCATACCGGATTTCAGGTCGTTGACATCATTCAACTGATCCTGATTGGCTTCGAAAAGTTCACGAAAGCGATTGGGATTGCCAAGTCGTTTCGCAGCGATGGACGAAAGCGTTTCTCCCTTTTGTACAACGTAAGTCGACCCCTCGTCGGAGGCAACATCTGATGTACGACGGGTGCCAGCATTCGGAGTTGAAGTCTCGTTTTTCCGAGTCTTGTCTGGAGAATTTGCATGATCACTCGGAACCGAAATCGGATCGAGTTCTTCAATATCACTATCAGCATCAGAAAGGCTCGCCCGTGGCTTGCGTTGACCGGCGGATTTCCTGCCTCCGACGGAGTCTGTGGGACTCCAGAACGAACCACCGTGGTCTTCATCGACGTCTTCCGCTTCAGACTGACGATCGGCGACGGTTCGCGTCCGTGCCCTGTCTGCGGCTTCGACGGTCTCGATTCCCTTCAGATACGGGCGTGTTGTCCGTTCCGCAATACGATCGTCGAGTTCCTGAGCATGTTTCAGGCGAGGTGCATTTGAGACATCCACCGTCTCGTTTCTAAAAAAGAAGGCTGCACATGCCCCGATGAGGAGCACGGCAAGTGCTAAGCCGATTCGTTGATCCTGGTGCATCCTGATCTCCCGAAAATGATCCCTATTCAAGACAAACATGGATCACGCCGGTGCGTCGTGCATTCAGAACTTGCCAAAAACATTTTGTTAATCGTTGATCGCGGCCATCTTTTGATCGATATGCCGTTTACGCGGGAAATGCCAGACCCGCCAGAAATTCAGCCTGTAACGAATCTGCTGGCGTTTCACGTTGTTTTGCCGGCTGCAACTTCGCGCCGTTCAGGTTCTTTTGTTGGCGTTTGGCTGGGTGCTGGGAATACGTTGCGGGGGTTTAGAGCGTCTGCCGGTTTGGGTTGTTCGAGCGGCTGCGGCTCTTTGGGGAGTTCAATCCGTTCCGGGTACAAGACCCGTTTGGCTTCGGAGAGGAGGAAGTCGACGTTCATAAAGGGTTCCGGCCCGCTATCGTGCCAGCGGATTTTGCCTTGGCCATCGATCAAGACCGTTGCGTGCAATGGCGTTGATTCAAAGTCGTCGAATGCCTGGTAACGCTTAAATGTTTCCATGGTTGAATCAGACAGGATCTGGAATGGGAATTGACCGTCCGCGTTGTAGTTTTGCAATGATTTTTTCAGATCTAAAACACTGTCGGAACTGATCGCGACCAAACTGATTCCCGCGTCGGAGAACTCTTTTTGCTTCGAGGTAAAGGCTTTTAGCTGTTCGACACAATGCAGGCAGCCAAATCCCAAATAGAAGATGGCCACGACCGGTTTGCCACGATAATCGGTCAACGCATGCAGTTGTTCGTTGGCCTCGGGGAGTGACCAATCTGGAGCGGTCCCAGGCTGCCAGGTGAATGGGCCGAGCGTCGACAAGTCCGGGAGTTCAGCCGAATTGCGTGCGATTGGTTTTGGCAAACGCCAATCGTTTCCAAAGCCAAATTCGATCGCGATTGGCTGCAGTTGTGCGAAAGGAGGTATATCGAGATCAATTGCGCCAGAAATTTCTCGTAGCGTCTGGAAGGTCTTTTTGGCGTCTTCCTTATTTCCTTGTCGATACTGCATGCTGACGAGGGCGGCGAGTGGTCGGACCTGGTTTTTGTTTTTCTCAACCCAGTTGCGCAGTCGTTTCAGCGACGGTTCCTGTTTACCGGCCTGCAGTTCAACATCCGCCAGGAAGGATTCATCAACATCATGAGCCTTGACCAGTCGATCGAGTGCTTCGGCGGGCTTCCCTTCGGACAGCAGGACATATCCCTGCAATTCGTCGACGGCTCGTTCGAGGGCACGGATTCGTTCGGATGTAGGCTGTGTTGCCTGGGTTCGCTTTGTTTCGATGGCCTTGGCGTCATTCCCTTCGAAGCGAGCCTTTGCAACCGCATCGTCTGCTGCATTTTCTGACTGGTGTTTGAGCGCTGCCAGACGGCGTTCAAGAATGGCGAGCTGGACACGCCCATTTGCTGCGTCATTTCGACGAAAATAGGCACGACCGAGATGGCGAAAGTACTTGATTTGCTCAACTTCATCAGCCGTCGGGCCAAGGACCTGCGTTTGAGCGTCAGCAATCAACGAATCCCATAATTCGAATTGAGAGTAAATCTGAAACAGCCTTAACCGACCGAAATGCGCACTTTTCCCGCCAGGAAACACGTTGAACTTCGGATGCTGCGGCAACTCGATTGTGTTTCTGGCCAATGTGACCGCATCGTGAACCCGACCCAGATACTGCAGGTTTTTGACAAGCCATTCATTGTTGTGAGCGAAGTTGTGGATTCGATCCGGAAAAATGCCATCGCGCATCATGTAAGCATGATCTGTTCTGGCCGAGGCTTCCTGGTGCCAGACGGCATCAAAATACAGGTTCAAATCGCTATAGGTGTGGCCCGACATATGCCACATATGTGCAATTCCCGGTGCCGAAAGTCCGCACCTTTCGGCAGAATTGACGGCCATGGTGGCCTTGTCATTATCCCACAGATGAACTCGATAATGATGCACGGGGTGAAAGGGGTTTACGGCCAGCACGTCGTTGATCAATGCGTCAGTCGCAAAGTAACCGGGGATTTCGAGGTCACCGCGATTCTGCCAGAGTGCCAGGCCGAGCATCGCTTTCGCTTCAAGATCATCAGGAAACTTGTAAAGAATCTCTTCCAGGGCGTTAACATAGTTGCGGGCGCGATCCTTTTTCTTTTTTTCGTTACTTGTGTCCGCCTTGTACCACGCATCGAGGGCGTCAATATATTTCCGCTCGCGATCGGTCGATTTCTCTTTCCGCTTGACTGCTTCCGCGATGAACCCTTTCGCCCTTTTTTCGTTATTCGTATTGGCGAGCGCCATCCCGTAATAAGTCATGGCGCAATCGGGATCGAGCATTGCGGCCTGACGAAAAGATCGTTCGGCTTCGAAGTACCAGAAGCCGTGCAACTGTCCAATACCCTGATTAAAAAACTGTTGAACTCGTGGAACTTTGGTCGTGACAGGGAAGGTGACGCGTCCCGTCGTGCCGAGAAGAGATGGAGCACGACGCGGACCTTCATCGAAGGTCTCACCATGCATCGAGTGCCCTGGGCTGATGACGTTTTCAGGGCTAAGGGCGCTGGAAGGCTCAGCGGGGTCTGCGGCCAGCAATGCCGCAGTCAGTATCAGCAGAAGGTGGGACATTATGAAAATCCAGCAGTTCGGGTCACTCGGTTGTTTCGAGCAATTGATTCAGAAGTCTTTGCAGTTCTTCACCGCGTGCAAATGTTGAAACGACTTTACCGTCTCGATCAACAAGGAACGCCGTGGGGATCGACGAAATATTGTATCGATTAGACAGGGTCTCTTGTCTGCCTTGTTTTGTTCGAGGGGTATTGTCGACGATCTGAACCCAGGGAAGCGATCGCTGTCGGACGAAACTTTCCAAGGCTTTACGATCATTGTCGAGACTGACCGCGACAACATCGAAACCCTTTTTATGAAATTTGTTATAAGTCGCCTGAATGTTTGGCATATCCGCCACGCATGGACCACACCAGGTTGCCCAGAAGTCGACAAGCACCACTTTGCCCCGGTAGGACTCCCAGTCAAAGTCATCGCCGCTGAGCAACTTTCCATCCAATTCGAGTTTGGAACCCGGCAGCCGTATCCGATTAGACTGGCCACGAAATTGAGTCGCATACGCTTTGGTTTTCCGTTCGGCCTTAGATTCTAAAAGGGCATCTGCCAATCGTTCATACAGTGACGCGGCGGAATCAGAATCGCCAGCATTCAAGAATTGAGTTGCCACAAATTGCACATCGCTAATTTTCTCATTTGTGAAGTTTGCTTCCTGGGTTCGACGGATGGCCTCGTCAGCAAGTTGCGTCCGTTCGGCGGTCGACATGGAATTCAGCATAAGAGATCTCGCAACAACGAGGTATTCGTTTGCGACCTCAGCCACAATCGGGCGTTTGTCATTTCTCAGACGCTCAACTTCTGCGAGTGCCTTTTCGGATGCTGCACCGTCTCCCGTTGCCAGCAAGATCGTCCCCATCAGTTTTTTCGAAACGATTTCCTTGAGCGTTTTGTCATCGGATGGTTGAGCGAGAATCTTATTTCCGGCTCGGATGATTGCCTTTTGAGTTTTCACCATGTGATCGAACTGTTCGTTCGGATGAGAAAACTGAGGTCGACGTTGCTCGAGTTCATTCACGAAGGCCAGAATTTTCGCCGGGCTTCCATTCGGAACTCGGTAATTTGGATCGTTTTCTTCGGCCTCGGCGGAGTCGGTCGTCGTTCCTGACTGATTTCCACATCCCGAGGTTCCAATTGCAAAGAACAGGACAACGAAAATCATGCTCGTCATCAAATGAAAACAACCTGAATGACGCAGCACAAATGGTCTCCTAATATTGAATCTTTTTGAGGATTTCCAGCCCGGCGATGGCGATACCAGCATTAATTACGCCGAAATCAGTTCCCGCATTCGCTTCAGGTGTCGTGGAATCGCCACGAACGGGTCTTCTTCGGACTCGTATTCGAGAACCAGGAAGCCGCGGTAATGTGCATCTTTCAAAATCTTGACGACTCGAGCGAGATCGGCCAGTTCCTTTTTACCCCCTGCAAATACATCCACTTTAATTTGAGAATTGATGGCGTAAGGGGCGATTTTTTCTAACTCGGCATAGGGATCATCGACCCGGAAATTGCCACCATCAAAATTAACACCGAACCAGGGAGACGGTTTGACACCTTTGATAATCTTGAGCATTTGTTCGGCTGTCGCGGTGATCCCGCCATGGTTTTCGAGAGCCAGGCTGACACCCTTAGTCGCGGCGTATTCGAGTGACTGGTTGATTCCGTCAATACACCGTTCACGGGCGACGTCCTCAGAATCACCTTTGGGTACATTTCCAGCAAAAATGCGAATGACTGGTGCACCTAAAGCGGCGGAATGGTCAATCCATTCACGGCACATCTTGAGATTTTCCTGGCGAGCTTCACCTTCCGGCAGGCAGAAATCGTTACCGATTGCCGTCCCCGAGATATCCAGGCCGAGTCGGAATGTCCGCTCTTTGATGCTCATTAAATAGTCGTTGGTGATCTCTTTCGGAAAGTAGTAAGCGGTTAATTCGGTTCCATCGAGATTCTGTTCAGCGCAAAAGTCGATAAATTTCTCGAGCGTATACTTTGCCGTCGCGAGCTGTTCCGGGGTTCCACGCCTTGTCAGAATACGACTGAACGAATAGGCCGCCAGACCCAGTTTCATATGAGATTTGCCGTTTCGCTGCGGAGGTTCCGCCGCCCGTAATTGATTCGAGATCAGGCCAGCACCGATGCCACTGATCGCACTCAGCCCAATCAGGCTCTGATTGATAAAATCTCGACGAGTCGACACGTCGGGCAATTGATTCAGAGACATTCGTTTTCCTCTTGCCGTTTTGGTACGAAGCCGACCCGCTATCAGGTCGTTAGCTGATGAGATGCAATTGTACGCGGGCCGTACCATTTTGTATCGTTCGCACGTTGATTTCTTGAAGCAACATAATTCGCAATGAGCCTTGACGAAAATGAAAATCCCAGAAATGCCGTCTGACAGCGAAGAACCTGAAACCGAAAAACGGGAGACCAGCCCACGGGTACCCGCATGTCCCGTTTGCGGAGGTTCGCTGACTGAAATACGAGCCAAATTGCAATGCGTGCGTTGCCACACGATTTGTGAAACATGCTGCGAGGGAGGTCGGGGGTAAAGCGAGTTCTTTTTTCGTGGTCAATACGTGTGCATTCGGAGGTCGCATTTCGTGCGTCGCCGAAAGAATTCGGTGAGGGGGGCGAGTGTGAAGCGCATACGACTTCCTAATGAGGCATCACGATGTGCTGAGTAATCAACGCTGCCATTGTCTGGTGGGGCAATCTGGTTCGCAGTTAAAGAAAGTTCACGCCTTTTCTGGATGTTCTCTGGTGCTTTCGTGACTGTGGCACGTTTTTATGAGGAATCCGATACTCGGCCCTCGCCTGTTGGCTCAGCTTATGGGAAGATTACAAATGCCTCGGTCAGGCCACATTGCCTGAGGACCGAGTGCGTGAATCAACGTTTTTTCAATGGATTTTGTCACTTGGCCAACCTGAATCGTTCTCAGCTTGTCATTCAAAGTCTGTTTCACTATTGGCGGACCAATCTTGCCGTCCTGTTAGGAGTGGCTGCCGGAACGGCCGTCATCAGCGGAGCACTCATTGTGGGTGATTCGGTCAGAGCCAGTTTGCGTCAAATGACTCTGGATCGTCTGGGACAAATTGACTTTGTGCTGAGCGGGCCACGTTTTGTCCGAGAACAACTGGCGGATGAAGTCGGTCGAAGTCGAAGAGATGGTGAGCCAGAATCGAAGTCCTCAATCGGAGTCGTAGCACCGGCAATTGTGATGCAGGCGGGGTTGCAAACGAAGTTGGACAATTCAATCCGTCGTGCCGGAAAGGTGAATGTCTACGGGTTTGGTGACCAAGCGTGGTCGATGGTCGAAACCGGCGGCATTGTCCGGCCGACACAAACGGGCGTGGTACTTAATGCCCGATCCGCCGAAGCGGTCAACGCCAAGGTCGGTGACGACGTGACGCTTTGGATTGAAATTCCCAGTGCTGTTCCTCGCGATACGTTGATGGGAAAGAAAGACAATGACTCACAGGAAATCACGCTGACGGTGACAGCGATTGCGCCAGAATCGACCGGGCTGGCACGACTTGGACTGCAACCGACTCAGGCACTTCCGTTAAACGCATTTGTTGATCTGCACGTTTTGCAGGAGCGGCTTGGGCTTGAAGAGGTGAAACCGAACAAGCGAGATCCCTCGGGAAAGGTTGCTCGGGTCAATGCTCTGATTAATAGTCGGGATTTCGGGGCAAGTTCGGGCGTCACGAAAGACGCTCAAGTGAAAGCCGACATTCCAACAACGACCGAGACTGTCGCTCAGGGGAATCTGCTGAAAGAGGCATTGCAACGTTCGTGGAGTTTATCGGACCTGAGTTTGCGTTTGGTTAATAACAAAACATCGGGGGGGATTGTCCTCGAGTCAGAACAGATGATCCTTGAGGACAAACTGGCCGCTGCTGCGGTAAAGACAGCGAACGAGATGAATCTGGCCACGGCACCGGTGATGGTTTATCTCGCGAATAAGTTGTGGAATCCGAAGGTCTATCAGCCAGGTCAGCGACCGGGATACTCGATGTACTCCACGGTCGCCGGACTTGATCTGCTGGAATGGGGTGGGACGCCGTTTGCTGGATTCGAATTCATTGGGGAAACGCCTACATCCCTGGGAGAGGATGATGTCATCCTGAACGAGTTCCTGGCTTCTGACTTACAGGCCAAAGTCGGAGACAAGATCAATTTTACGTACCACACGATCGGATCGAGAGGTGAATTGCCGGAACTCGAACGATCGGTCACCGTGCGAGGTATTGTGGCCATGAATGGGGCGGCTGTCGATCGGACTCTGACTCCTGAGGTCAAGGGGATCACCGATGTGGATTCTCTGGCCGACTGGGACCAACCCTTTCCGATGGATCTCGATGCCGTCACTCCTCGCGACGATGAGTATTGGAACAGCTACAAGGCAACTCCCAAGCTTTTCATGCCGTTGAAAACGGCGATCAAGCTTTGGCCAAGTCGTTACGGATCGTTGACGTCTCTCCGGATTGCTCAAAAAAACACCGATCTGAATGAGCGTCAAAACGGATTGCTGCCATTGACCGAACAGTTTTCTCAAAACCTTCTGAAGCACATGAACTCGTCGGATTTCGGATTACAGTTTCAACCCGTCAAAGCCATTGGCCTGATGGCGGCGAGCGGTACTACGCCATTTGCGGGATTGTTTTTCGGGTTCAGTATTTTTCTGATTACCGCAGCGATGATCCTGATCGGGCTGCTGTTCCGACTGGGGGTCGAGCAGCGAGTGCGTGATCTGGGACTGCTCGGAGCTGTTGGCTTCACTGCGAATCAGGTGCGCCGACAGATGTTGACGGAAGGGTTTGCCACGGCCGTGGTGGGTGGACTGATCGGTTCTGTGCTTGCCATCGGCTATGCAAAGCTGATGATCTACGGTCTGACCCATTGGTGGGTCGATGCGGTCGGAACGAAAAACCTGATTCTTGACGTCTGGCCACCAAGTCTCGTCATCGGATTTTTGATTGCGGTTATTGCTGCTGTGATTTCTATCTGGTGGGCATTGCGCCAATTGAAGCCATTGAGTCTTCGTGAACAACTGGCTGGCGTGACCGAGCGGGAAGTTGACTTGTCGACGCAGCAAGCTCGTGGCAAAAAAGTAATGCGTCGAGCAATCATCTGCACGGCGCTGGCTGGACTTTTAATCGCGACTGTCGTGACCGGAATCATTCCCGCAGCGGGAGCATTTTTTGGGATCGGCATTCTTCTGTTGATCGCATCGCTTTCATTCCTGTCGGCGTGGTTACAACTTGACGGGGGTGTCGCTGTGCGAGGTTCAGGCGTTGTTGGTCAGGGACGATTGGGATTACGTAACGCCTCGCGGCAGCGGCAGCGAACTGTGATGACTGCGGGGATGATTGCCACTGCGACATTTTTGATTGTCACTGTGGCTGCATTCCGTCGCGATCCGACTGTAGATCGACCCGTCAAGAGCTCCGGAAATGGAGGTTTTGCTTTGGTTGCTGAATCGAGCAGTCCCGTGCTTTACGATATCAACACGACGGAAGGTCGTCAGAAGTTGCTACTCAACCCTCCGGAGGGTTCGCCAGCGGCGAAAGCACTGGCCTCCATGAACGTCGTCCCTTTTCGGGTCAAGCCGGGTGAGGACGCGAGTTGTTTGAATCTCTATCAAACCCGGGTCCCCACGATCCTCGGTGCCCCGCAATCTCTGATCGAGCAGGGTCGATTCGCGTTCGCATCGGGTTCATGGCGAGAACTGGTCCAACAGAAGAAGCGTATCGACACCTCAATTCAGGCGCCGACTTCTTTGGTAAGTGGTCGCGATCTGTCAGGTTCGATCCCGGTTCTGGGTGACATGAATACTCTGATGTATTCGCTGCATAAAGGGGTGGGTGCGACGATTGCGGTTCCGAACGATGAAAATCCACAGCACGAGCTGGTTGTTAAAGGGATGTTCCAGGACAGCGTGTTTCAGGGTGTCCTCGTCATGTCCGAAGAGGAATTTCTCAAGGTTTACCCTGAGCAAAAGGGGTTTCAATACTTTCTGATCGAAGTTCCACCGGAGCAGGCCGAAGCGGCTGCGTCATTTTTGGAGACGGAACTGGCTGAGTATGGCTTTGATACTGAACCCGTTTCCGAACGATTGGCTCGGTTCCTTTCCGTGCAGAATACTTACTTGTCGACGTTTCAGACTCTCGGTGGCCTGGGGCTGCTTTTAGGTACGTTCGGGCTGGCGACCGTGATGCTGCGAAATGTGCTGGAACGCCAGACCGAACTGGCGTTACTTCGAGCTGTTGGGTTTCGAGAACAGAGTGTCGCTTCACTTGTTCTATGGGAGAACGCATTCATTCTCTTGTGGGGCCTGATCGCTGGCGCGGGGTCGGCATTGCTGGCAACCTCTCCGAATCTTTTCAGCCAGGGGGCTGACCTCCCGTGGTTATCTCTGGCAGGATTACTTGCCCTCGTGTTTGTCACAGGAATGTTAGCAGCAGCATTTGCCGTTCGGGCTGCAGTTCGGCTTCCCATTGTGGCAACGTTACGCGGCGAGTAGTGTCATCGCTGGGTCACTGCGTCAGTTAACCAGTCGACGAAATCTCGCCGTCCAGAGAGTTGTTTCGCTAATGTCGGTTCTGCGAACAGGCGAACACGTTTGACATAATCATCGAATTGTGTGCGAGCCAGTGCGTTGACGACAGGTGATACATGGCTCAGGGGGTGGTATCGCCTTTCCTTTGGATGGTAAATGTCCACTTTAAATTCGACCTCTTTGTGCAGCGGGGGGGCGTCAATCAAAAGGTCGGTCGATTCGACGTGGCACGAAAGTTCGCGAGCAACACGTTCCGAAAGTCTTTTGGCGACATTAAGCAGGTCGGCGTAGGGGCGTCCGGCGATCTGACGATAAAGGTCCGGCGTCTGATACAGACTGAGTTCAAGGACTCGTTTATGTAGACGGCGCTTGGGACCGAACAACCCATCCAGCAGTGATGCGACAACGGTTCCTGTGCTGGAAAGTCTAAGCTCGCGAATCACATCGAATTCGCTCTGTTGAAATAGCGTCTTCAAATCAAGCGATCGATGTAATTCAAAAAAACTTCTGGCAAACATGCAGGTTGCCGAGCGGACGGCGTGGTGCCAATAAACCTCGCTGAACATGACATAGCGGGCAAAGACCATCAGCTCTGCTGCTGTCTTCCCTTTCGAGCTGATTGCCAGCCCGTCGCCGGCTTCGTTGACGAGCAGCGATTGAATCAGGCGGGCTCGATCGAAATTTCGGCCGTAGGGAACACCAGCATGCAAGCTGTCTCGCTCAAGATAGTCCATTTTATCGATATCGATTGGCCCCGAGAGAATCGATCGCATCAGTCGAAGAGTCGGCGTGTTTGTCTTTGACACGAGTACATCGAGAATTTCATCGGCTTCGATACCCCATTCGGAACGAAGCACCTGACCAAGCTCGCGATCTGGTGCCAGAAATTCAGCTGCAAACTGCTCGTGAGGCGGAAGATCCGCCAGCCCCATGTCCTCGATGGGATGGCAAAATGGCCAGTGTCCCAAATCATGCAGCAGCGACGCCACCATTAAGACTTCAGCCTGATGAGGGGTCACTGTTGCCGCAAAACGTTCGTCCTTTCCCAACTGCCAGAGATACTTCAAGGCATTGTGAAAGACGCCCAAAGCATGTTCAAATCGGGTATGGGTCGCTCCTGGATAAATACGCGCGGCAAGACCCAATTGAGTAATCTGTCTCAATCGCTGGAACTCCGCAGTATCCACCAGTGACCGGACTCTTGCCGTAAATGGAACATCCAGCTGATGCGGGATTCGGATGAGCGGTCCACCGGTCTGCAGATCGAACAATTCGGGGATTGTGCGGTAGGGATGCGACATCGTCTGGTTCAGTGCTTTGTATTAAAGTCGCGTTAAAGGTTGTCACACGGCAGAGGCTCATCGGACCTGGTATCCCAGTTGTCGAAGCGTCTTCTGGACACGTTCGATCTGGTCACCTTGAATCTCGATCAAGTCTCCGTCAATGCTTCCCCCTGCGCCGCAGGCGTTTTTCAGCTGAGTCAATAGTACTGGCAAATCGTTATCCGCCGCAGTCAAGCCACGGATCACAGTCACCAGTTTTCCTTTTTTTCGTTTTTCTGTCGACAACTTTGCCGTCTGCTGCTGCGGTAGGACAATCGCCCGCCTGACGGTCTCAGGCGGGCATTTGCAATCGCTTTCTGGCAGATCGCACCGTTCGCAGTGGGGCGGTCGATCAAAAATGGTGCCGGCAAGAAGTCCCATTTCACCCGATCTAAAAAGGCCAACTGGCGAGTCGTTGTTCCCGAATCATCATGCGCGTGGCTCAGTCATGCTCCACGGATCAAGGGCTTTCGTCAGTTGATCCTCAGGAAGGATGTTTTGATCACGGCAGAGCTGTCGAATTGTCTTGCCGCTATTGAATGCTTCTTTAGCCAGTGCTGCCGCCTTTTCATATCCGACGAAAGGATTGAGGCTGGTGACCATGGCAAGACTCTTTTCCACGCTTGCTTCGCAGGCTTCCGGGTTGGCTTCCATGTCGAGTGCACACAGGTCGATGAAGGCGGTCGTGCCTTGAGCCATCAGGGCGATCGACTCCAGCGTCGCATGTCCCATGATCGGCATCATAATATTAAGCTGAAACTGTCCACCCGTTGCTCCGCTGAAAGCGACTGTCTGATCGTTTCCGATCACGCGTGCGGCGACCTGCATCAAGCTTTCGCACATGACCGGGTTCACCTTACCCGGCATAATCGAACTTCCCGGCTGGCGATCAGGAAGCATTACTTCATAAAAGCCGCAACGAGGTCCGGAACCGAGCCAGCGAATATTGTTCGCCACGTTGAAGAGCGTTGTCGCAATCGTTCTCAATTGACCATGACAATCAACAAGCCCATCGCGCTGAGCGTTCCCTTCGAAGTGATTTACCGCTTCAATAAAAGGAACACCGGTTTCATTTGCCAGCGCCGCACATGTGTGACGTGCAAAGTCAGGGTGTGTGTTAATTCCTGTACCAACCGCTGTTCCTCCGACGGGAAGTTCCAGAACGGCTTGCAATGCCTGTTTGGCTCGTTCGACACTCAATTGCAACTGCCGAGCGAATCCGCCGAATTCCTGGCCAAGTCGCAAGGGCGTTGCGTCGGCGAGATGTGTCCTGCCAATCTTAATGATTTTGTCCCATTGCTTTGCTTTGTCAGCGAGAACATCGGCAAACCGCTGCAGTGCAGGTATCAGCAACTGGTGAATCGACAATCCCACCGCAACGTGAATTGCCGTGGGAAATGTGTCGTTAGTGCTTTGTCCCATGTTCACATGGTCGTTTGGGTGGATCGGCTTCTTCATTTCAAAGCGATTTCCCCCTGTGATCTCAATCGCACGGTTCGAGATCACCTCATTAATATTCATGTTACTTGACGTTCCAGATCCTGTCTGGAAGACGTCAACGGGGAATTCGGCATCAAACTTGCCGGAGACGACTTCCTTTGCTGCGGCGAGCATCGCTTCGACTTGGGGGCCTGTCAGCGGATTCTTTCCGGTACCTGTCAATTTACCGAGATCGCGATTTGCAATTCCGGCTGCCCATTTTACCAGGCCCATGGCGCGAATCATGTCTGAGCGAAGAGTCCAACCCGAAACCGGGAAGTTTTCGACTGCGCGCTGTGTCTGTGCGCCGTAATAGGCTTTAGCGGGGACCTGGACATCACCCATTGAATCATGCTCGGTTCGAAAGTCGGTCATAAGAATTCCGCTCGGTTGAAGTAATTAGTTTGAAAAGAATCAATTAACGAGATCTGTCAACACCGTTTTACGCCCGGAAGTATAACGCGGAAGGCTCCCGCCTGCGATAATTCAGGTGTGGGGAATTCATGTCAAAAAAGGAGGATAAATGGTTTGGAATTGGTATGGACTGACATTCACCCCTCTGATATTCCTCCGCCCTAGCGGCAGACATTCAAGCCGGATGACTACTACCCATTGCGTTAAACACCCATCCACCATACCAGCGGGATGATCGACACCGTGCGGAGCTTCGTCAGAAGTGCGCGTCTGTCTCGGGGCCTTTTGTGCTCGTCGGCGATCGTCTGCGCCTTGACAATCGTTGGGTGTGCGTCTTGGCGAGGCGATGATCCGCTCGTTCCAAACAAGTTTGTCTCGTATTATGACAAACTGGCTCGCGAAGCTGCCGCCCCGAATCCAAGTTTCTTTCCTGAAATTCCCTCTCCGGTGATGGGGCCTGGAAGAAATCTTACGGCTCCAAATCCTGATGATCGCTGGCCAATGTCAATTGGAGAAGCAATTCGAACGGGTCTCGCGAATAATGCAATTATTCGTCAGAACGCACAGTTTATGTCGCCGAACAATCCTGTGATGCAAAGCCCTGATGCTGTTGCGTCATCCTTTGACCCCATCATCCAGAACGCCGGTGTTCTTTTCGGTCAACGCGGTACGGATGCAGCCTTGTCGGACTTTGACCCAAGATTGACTGTCACGTCAAAAGTCGCCCGTGATGAGACAGCTCAAAATACAACAAATACTGGTACCCCAAACCTGCCATTCGTCCCTCCTGGTAATGTTCTGGCTACCGAAGGAGTTCAAACTCAAGCTCGCCTGGAGCAGCAACTGCTTAGCGGCGGTATTTTTGGGATCAATAATAACTGGAACTACCTTCAGTCGAATCAGCCTCTTCAATTGTTCAATTCCAGTTGGACGGGAGTGTTGAGTGCGGATTATCGCCAGCCATTGTGGGCAGGTTCTGGTCAGACATTTACATCGATCGCAGGTCCGCTCACCCAGCGAGCACGTGGTTTCAGTTACGTGAACCAGGGTATCGTGATTGCGCACATCAATAAGCGACTGTCAGAAATCGACCTGCAGGAAAATCTTCAGAACTTGCTTCGTGAAATAGGCGATTTGTACTGGGATCTCTACCAGAATTATCAGGACTACGATTCAGAAGTTCGAACATCCAAGCTTGCCAAAGAACTTTGGGATCGTGCGATCGGCCGTAAGGCTCTCGATCCTGGCGTGGAAGAGGCTCAGGCAGAAGACGCTTATTATGAATCGAAAGCACGTGAAGAGACGGCTCTTTCCAATCTTTATTTGACCGAAGCAAAGTTCCGTCGATTGCTTGGGTTGTCGCTGGACGATCCTCGTCTCATTTATCCAAGCGACAAGCCTCGCGAAGAAGAAGTTTCTCTCAACCGAGCGAAATGTCTTTATGAAGCGCTCGTAAACCGAACCGAACTGTGTCGCCAGAAGATTAACGTACAAAGCCTTGAATTGCAGTTAATTGCCGCTCGCAAGCTGGTTGCACCCAAGCTCGATTTTGTCTCTGGTTACGGATTGAACGGGTTTGGCAACCACTTTTTTGGCTCAACTGCGGCGGATGCGCATACCAATCCCAATGGCGTCTTTCTGAACAGTGGTGCCTTGTCGAATATGTTCAGCAGTAAGGAAACCAGCTGGAATCTTGGGTTTGAGTACTCGATTCCGCTCTGGCTGCGTCAGGAAAAGGCTCAGGTTCGTCAGCTCGAAATGAAAATCGTCAAGGGGCGTGCCGCACTGGCTGCCCAGGAAGACGAAGTTGCCTATGAATTGAATTCGGTTCTGATGACGATTAAGCGGGCTCATTCGGTGTCAAAAATCACGAAGAAACGCTTGCAAGCTGCCGGTCGCCGGGTGATTGCAGCGGAATCTGACTATGAAGCGGGCAATAAGAGTAATGACCTGGCAATACGGGCACTGACCAGCCAAGCCCAGGCGCAGGCCGCCTATTCCAGAAGCATCGCAGAATACAATAAATCGCTGCGAGATTTGTTGTTCCGAACGGGACGGCTCCTGCCAGCAGACGGCATCGGGCTCGTCGGTACTGATGGTCTGCCCATATTGCCCCCTTCAGGTATCGATGAACTGCCGGGGCCCGCGGAACCAGGTGAAAGTGAAGAGCCGCCAGAGGAAGAAACCGATCCGTTGATTCCCCCCATGCCGAAAAAGTCCCCGCGTGTTGCCGCTTTTGGTGGTGATGAAGGTGCTGAAGCTAACCCGTTCGACGGCGGTGCAACTGATGTCATGGATGACGAGTTCGAAGAACCGCCAGTTGCTTCCAAGGAGAAGTCAGCCGATCTGCAGAATAATCCATTTGAAACCGACGAATCGACTGAGCAAATCATTCCCGTCTCGGGGCAACGCTGAAGATTTCGGAAGCAAACCGCAAACTCATCGATCGAAATGCCGAGTGCATTGGCGTCCGTTGGTATTACGAGAACCTAAAAGAAACTTGTACTCCCAAAAAGATCGACCTTCTTGGCAGGCGAAGACGCACTCCAGTCGTTTCCGAGGCTCTCCACAGTTCGAGTCATAACGGCGGACCATCCTGGCAATCGTGTTTCCAATCAGTCGTCCTCAGCCGTGGAAATCGATAATTTTTGGAGGTCGACAAAATGATCGACATCGCTATTATCAATACGGACCCGCTGGAAGTCCCGTCCACGACCGAGTAAACGTTCATGGAGAGCTTCAAGGAGGAGACAGCGGCGTACAAGGCGAGGCGTTCCAGACCGTTGTGATCGACGGAAGGTGACGCATAACCTCCGTGGGGCAGTCAGGATGGCTGGATGTCTACCAATGCCGAAATCTCACACGCCTCAAGGAAAATCAAACAATGTCTGGAATTCTCGACGCACTGATTAATAGTTTATCGCCTGAAACCACTGCGAAGGTTTTGCCACTCGGGCAAACAAATTCGGCGGACTCGAACGCTGCTGTCGGAGCTATTATAAGTGCGATCGTGCGTGGGATGGCTCAAAAGTCGCAGACCCAGGAAGGGGCCTCGAGCCTTTGGGATATGATCACGAAGCACGCAGGGCAGGGAGCTCAGCCGACCAACTCGCCAGGTGCAGGCAGTGGCATCGAAGTCCGCGATATGGACCCAAAAGTCACTGATGAGATCTTGTCACAAATCTTTGGTGAGAAGGCCGGCCAGGTGCAAGGTCGCGTTGGCAAGGTGATTACCCTCGACGCCGAAACGACCAAGAAGCTGATGGGGGCTGTTCTGCCATCCATTCTTGGCGGCTTGTTAGGCCATGCCAAGGAAACTTCCGGAGGCAGTCCACAGTCGCTTCCGGATATTCTCGGCAAGGCTCGCGATGAGTTGAACCAGCGGCAGTCGAAGTCGGGCGGCGTGTTTGATGATATCCTCGATCGCGATCATGACGGCAAGGTCGATCTCAGTGACCTGATG
The DNA here is from genome assembly GCA_903858935.1 of uncultured Schlesneria sp. Lineage (GTDB taxonomy): Bacteria > Planctomycetota > Planctomycetia > Planctomycetales > Planctomycetaceae > Schlesneria. Next base: position 17,663 of record CAIOKO010000171.1, read on the forward strand.
AGCATTCTGAAGGGTGGTGCGCCTGGCGCCGCAGCCCCGAAGGCTCCATCGTCAACCGGCCCGACCGATTTCTAACGATTTTGGTTTATCAACGCCCCGCGCGGTGGTTAGTTCTCGCCGCAAGGGGCACTTTGTGTGAAAAGTAGTTCCCAACAACAATAGCGAGGTCGCGGCTTAATACGGCGTTTTCACGGACCCTTATTGTCGCCGATCAGATTTCGTCCTTCGTCATCAACTCCTTGTCCAGAAATGCTCAGGGCGTGCTGGACTTCGTTCTGTTGGTCTTCAGGCGGTTGAGAAGCGGCGATGTTGCTTGCGTTCGTGTCGTGCTGAAAATTGGCTTCAGTTTGAGCGGCATCCGCCGATTCGGTGTCATTGTTGACCCCCGTACGATTCGACTTTCGTAAGGACTCGAACGTTGGAGGGGTTGGCATCTGGATGACGGATGATGAGGTTGCGGGCTTGATTCCTGCTTTCTGCAATGCCACCTTGGCGGCAAGCTGTGCGTCGCTCAACAGTTTTAAGCGGTCCATCCCTTGCGATGGAATCCAGAAATAAGAACGTAGCCGGATCGATCCATGCTCAATCGCTTCCACGAGCGTTCGCGGTGATGGAGATGCTTCAAATCCTTCGTGCGTCCGCAACGCGGTTGTGATCGCTTCTGTTGCGGTTGCAATCGAAGAATCCCAGGGAATCAACACGTCGAAACTGGTGCGCATTGATGTCGACGCGGTTCGATTAACCAGAATTTCCTTGAAGATGATTGAATTCGGAATACGGATATGGCTTCCGTCAAGTCCGACAAGAATTGTCGCCCTGGTATTCCCGAAGATCACCGTTTATTCAAAGTGTTGGTATCATTAAGAGGGAGTGCGAAAGACTGGAGATTGTGATGTATTGTGTGTAATGGACGGCATTTCAAAACCATATCACTTGAAGTTGTTTTAGGAAACGGCATCGTCACACAGTACACACCACAGAATGATCGATTCCCGCGCGGGGTTGACCGGTCGTGGGCCGTGACAACCATAGTAGGATTTGAAAACTCAATGGATCTGAACAGAATTGATCTGAACAGCGTATCTGGAGCTTCAGGGGTTGCGGGAATCAACGTAGACATTACGTTTGGTTCCGAAGAAGCGATTCCGGAGGTCGGGATTCAATCGCAGTGATTACTCGAATCAATGCGATTAGTTGCCCGAATTCATTTATCGCTTACCTATTAAACAGTAATTGTAACAGATCAACAGGAGTCCCCGAATCTTGAACCGATTCAATTGTGCGTCGAAGTTTATGCAATTATCGAGATTGATAACGTTTGGCGCGTTGGGGCTCTGTTCCGTCGCTCTTGCTGACGACAAGCCAGCGAGTATTCGCTGGAAAATGCATACGATCAACGATCAGTCCCCCTACGAAGCCTGCGGAGCGGAGGACTTCAATGGTGATGGCAAGATCGATATCTTCTGTGGCGATTCGTGGTACGAATCACCCAACTGGACACGACATAAAGTTCGCAATGTTCCTGCCAGTGATCCTAATCCGCACTATTACGAGGATTTTTCCGATTCACCGCTGGATGTAAATGGAGACGGGCTCGCGGACATTGTGACTTGTAACTATTTCGGAAAACGAGTTGGCTGGGTCGAGAACCCTGGCGGCGATGCGACAAAGCCGTGGATCGAACATGAGATTGATACGCCAGGGAATATGGAGTCGGGCGAAGTTGTCGATATCAATGGCGACGGGAAACTCGACTTCCTACCAAACCCTGGGAATGTGGTCGTCTGGTATGAGTTGACTCAGCAGAAACCGAATGTGATCTGGACCAAACATGATCTTGGAAATGAAGGGTCCGGTCACGGTATCGGGGTTGGCGACATCAATGCCGATGGCAAGATCGATATTGTTACTCCCAAAGGCTGGTACGAACAGTCCAAAGGAGATGGGGCCACCAAGTGGGTATTCCATCCGGAATTTGAATTAGGTGCCGCCGGGATCTTTATTCACGGCCGTGACATTGATGGTGATCGACTGACCGACGTCGTCTGGGGGATGGGACACGGCTTCGGGCTTCATTGGCTAAAACAGTCGACGAGCCCTGATGGTAAACGCGTCTGGACGAAACACATCATCGACGACACTTTCTCGCAGGTGCACACCCTGGTCTTTGCAAATCTCGACGGAGCGGGTGAGCCAGAACTGATTACAGGAAAGCGGGTCTATGCACACGAGATTGAGCCGGGCGCGACGGACTCATCAGTGGTCTTTTACTATCAATATGATCGCAAGGAAGAAAAGTGGTTAAAACACACAGTTTTCCACGGCGACCCTGCAGCGAACGCTCCGAAAGATGCGAAGGATCGTTGGGCTTTGAAAGACTTCCCGCGTGGAACCGCAGGAACGGGGCTGCAGATGAGCGCCGTGGATATTGACGGCGATGGCGATCTCGATCTCGTGTGCCCCGGCAAATCAGGTCTTTACTTGTTTGAAAACCTTGGGCGCTGATGGATCAATTGGTCTTTAAAAATGGGTCAAATCGGATGTTGGTGACTGGCTTTCATCCCGATTATTTCTTTGAAAATGGATCTTTACCCCTGCTTTGCTCGTGGGCACTTAACACGCGAGTGGCAACCGGCGACAGATTGCCTTTTTGAGACAAGCGATTTTTTCGATGTTTACAAATGAAAAAACCCCAGCACTTCGCTGGGGTTGTGGGCTAAATCGATGGAAATCGCAAAATAGCCAAGTGGCGGGGGCAGGATTTGAACCTACGACCTCGAGGTTATGAGCCTCGCGAGCTACCGGGCTGCTCCACCCCGCGTCAGAGTGTGTCGCCGTCGACAGAGGGAGTATATCGGTCGACCACAAGAAGGGAAGTCAGTTCGTTTGGGATTTCGTAAGTTTTTTGCTACTCGACAGTTCAGATAAGGTCCTGCGAGTCGGAAACACTGAATTTCAGCGGGAATCTTCTCATTTGCCACTGAAATTACATGAGGATTTATTTCATAGCCATAAATTTTTCGGGTTGTCTTTGAAATATTGCAATATTTTCATGGTTGCTGAACAGGAATAGGTGTTTGTTGTACCAGACGGCGAAATCCAGTGAGCCATGGACGACCTCCCGGTTGTTTCCAAACGCGACAATATCGAGTCCGCCAGCCGTGGGGACGAATTGTTCAGGGTCAGCCTGAAACCTTTCTGCCGCCTCGGCAGAAGAAAATCGATATCGTTGAGCTCGGTATTCAGCCGTGAATTCTTGTAAACCAGGCGTAAACACCCGTTCCTCTTTAAATTTTACGAGGCAGACTTGCTGGAAGTCGCGATCGTCGTTTTTTTCTACTTGCACTTCAAACCCGTTTGACGAAGACCACTCATCAGCTTTCTTTGATTCGGTAGTCTCAATCGATTCTTCGATTTCATCCGCATCCGGTGCATCCCATGCTCGCTCTGGGGCATCGGGATGCACTACGGGCAAAGAAACGGGATTGGGAATTTCAAACTCGATTTCTTCTGATTCGCTGTCCGTCGATTCTTCGTGTCCAGCCAGTTTGATTTGACTCGATTCAGGATTGGTCTCCGTCGTGTCGGCAAATTGCAATACAGTCGCGGTAGAACTTTGAGCCAGAATGACATTTGACGGTGACAAGACCGCCCTTGCGGTCGATCGGGCCAATGTGATTTTTGTTTCCGGTTTTGGCTCGGCTGATGACTCGGCCACTGCAAGTTGAATCTCTGGTTTCTCAAGGCTAGCAGCTGTATTCGTTTTACTTGACTTCCCATCGGCCTTCGTCGAGGGCAAGGAGGCTTGGTCCCCAGTTGCAAATCCTGGATTTCCTGACGGTGCCTCGGTCTTTTCTGATATACTTGATGGCGAAATCTGTTTGTTCGTATCGACCTTCGCTGAAAGGGGTTTATCCCGTTGTACCGCGAAGATTTTCGGTTCTTTCCGAGTGAGTTTTGGAGGGCCACCGTGGTTAAGCATACATCCGATTCCGACGAACGGTGCGATCGTTAAAACAACACAGATCGTGGTTCGTTCGATCGTTCGCATGCGCTGTCCTTGCAGAAGAAATTCCTATCCTGCGGGGCCTATGTCGCGACGCGAACGTACGCACCGGCCTCCAATTTCACTGACTTTGAGAATGTATCGGCTGCGAAGACTCTTCCGCTTGGGAAAACTTTTCTGACGGCGAAGCTTCGGCGGGTTCTGCCGCTGTGCGTCATCTGAAAAGGACGCGACGTCGACGTTTTTACTGAAGTAATTGTATTGAGACGGTTTGCCCCGCTTGTTGGTCAGAGGTATCATCAATCTGGTCTTATTGATCTGGCTGCGAACCGTGGGAATGACATGTTGTTCGCGCTTGACCGAGGTTAAGGTCTTTGATGATGGTCGATAACGTTCGAACGAAGTTCGGGTTTGTGTTCCAGAATTTAAAATTTCGCTGCACTGCGTGGGACCTAGTGGATTGGGGAGTCCCTTCAACAAATGTCGGCTCCCGTCTTCTGGCTTTTGTACTTGCGCTGCTGATCCTGATGAACGCGGCGACACACCTTCAAGCAGGCGATGCGATTGACGATTACAACGTCGCTGTCGCGCTATTTAAGCAAAGTCGCTGGAATCAGGCGGCCGAACAGTTTCGAGGTTTTTTGAAAGACCATGAAAAACACGAGAAGGCACCGTTAGCACGGCTGTATCTCGGATTAACATTGATCGAAAGTAAAGACTTCAAAGAGGCTCGTGAGGTTCTGAGGAAATTCGCTGCGGAAAATCGACAGAATCCCAACATCGGCCAAGCTCGTTACCGGATCGGCGAATGCAGCTACCTGTTGGACGATCTGCAAACGGCTCGTACCGAGTTAGAAGCGTTCGTGCGAGACTACCCAAATGATCCCTTGCGAGAACATGCATTGCCATATCTCGGGGATGCGCAACTGAGGTTGGGCGATGCGGCCTCGTCGCTTAAAATGTTCGATCAGTCAATAGAGAAGTTCCCGACAGGTGCGCTGATTGAGGATGCCAAATTCGGCAGGGCCAGATCGCTGGAATCGTTGAAACGCTACGACGACGCGATTCGCGAATTCCAAGAGATCGCTGCGAGAAAGGAGGGAATTCGCGCCGCCGATGCACAGTTTCATCTCGGAGCAAGCTACTTTGAACGCGAACAATTTGATGATGCGATCGAAGCCTATACAGCAATCACGAAAAATTTCCCGCAAAGTCCGCTGATTCCGGCCGCTCAGTTGAATGCGGGATACGCACTCTATAAATCTGGCCGATTTGGTGATGCCGTACAACAATTTGAACTTGCTGCCAAAGAGAAGTCGCAGCAGCCAACAGCCGGGTATTGGCTTGGACGTAGCCTGAAGTCACTCGGCGAATATTCGAAAGCATTAGAGTCACTGAATACGGCCGCGAAATTTGCCGTTAAACATTCGCTGGCCGAATCGATACTTTTCGAGCAGGCTCTTTGCGAACGCTATCTCCAGCATGTGATCGAAGCGCGTAAGCTATTTGATCAGGTGATATCGCGAAATCCAACCGGAGACCTGGCTGACGACAGTTTGCATGCACTGATTGAAATGTCGATTGAATCAGGCGATTTCGCTGCCGCTGAGCAGTACCTGACAAGATTTCCAAAGGAGTTTCCTCAAAGCGGGCTTCGACTTCATATTGAATTGTTGTCGGGTCGGCTGGATCTTGCGCGAGCTGGACAGAAGTTGCGTGAGAAGAAACCAACGGCTGAGACAAACGGCCTGTACGACTCGGCTGCGCGGCGTTTCGAACAGGTCATGAAACAAAGCACGATTGCAAAAACAAAAGGCCAGGCGCGGTACTATCTGGCTTTGGCCAGGCAACTTCAGGGAAACCAGGATCTGGCCCTGGAATTGATTGCTCCGCTCGTCGAGAAGGCAATTGCCGATGGGGAGAAAAGTGACTTCTCTGACGCGATCGTTCTTCAAGCCGACAGTCTTTATCAACAACAAAAATATGAATTGGCTGGACAATCGGCAGCGAAGTATCTGGAGTTGCTTCCCAAGGGTCGCCAGGTTCCCCGTGCATTGTCGATTCAAGCTCTGTCTGCCGAACGTCAAAAGCAACATGAGCTGTCCCAGTCAGCTCTGTTCCGTCTGCAGCAAGAGTTTGCCGATCACCCGCTGATTGTCGTAACGCTGCAGCAGCTTGCGGAATTAGCAGAATCGCAAAACGATTGGGATACGGCCAGAAGTCTTTATGAGACAAGCCTTCGTCTGGAAAAAGATCCCGAAAAGAAAGCGTATGCGCTGCGAGGGATTGCGCTGGCGCAGTATGAACGAGCCGAATACGCGAAAGCCGCGGAAACGTTTGGACGCGTCATCAGCGAATTCCCTAAACACAAGCTCGTGATGGAGTGTATGTATTATAAGGCGGAGTCGTTGAAACGAGCCGATCAGCCGGATCAGGCAATGGCGTTATTTCAAAAAATCTTTGATACGTTTCAGGCAGCCAAGCCTGCGGCGAGTGGAGCGGAGTTGCAGCCACCACTCGAATTCTCATTTAAGGCCGGGCTTCAAGTTGCGCGGATCCTGAATAAGGCTGACAAAATTGCCGAAGCGGATGCCGCCTATGAAGAACTGCTCAGGCGATTCCCGCAACCGGCAGATCTGGATAAGCGACTGGATGAGTGGGCCATCTTAAATTATCGCCACGAGAGATTCGAACGCTCCGATGTGATCTGGAGGAGACTTGTGAACGAAGCCCCCAACAGTCCGCTCGTCAATAGCGCCAAGTTGTCCCTGGCAGAAAGTGACTTATTCGCCAGTAAATTTGACGAAGCGCGGCTTGCGTTCGAAGTCCTTGCCGAAAGCGAAAAGAGTACTGATGAGATCAAGGAACAGGCTTTGTTCCAATTGGTAGTTTTGGCCGTGGAGCGTCAACGATGGTCTGACGTTCGTACGATTGGTAATAAGCTCGTCACAAAATTTCCGATGAGTGTACATCGCTTTTATGTCGCTTACAGTCAGGCCGAATCTTTACTTGCGAGTTCAAAGCCGACCGCAGAAGAGTTAGTGGCGGCACGGGAAAAATTGCAGTTTCTGCAGTCTGAATCAGCTGACGAGAAAGTCAGTGGTGCGGAGTGGTTTGATCGAATCTGGGTCTTGCTGGCTGAAGTTAATTTTCGCGAAAAAAAATACGCCGACGTTGTGGCGATCGTTGAAGATCTTAAGCAGCGCCGGCCGGAATCTCGATTTCTCTACCTTGCAGAAGAGGTGCTTGGCCGTAGTTACAAGCAACAGGCACCACCCAAATTCGACGACGCCCGAGCAGCGTTCGAGCGAGTCCTTTCTAATCCTGCGGCGCATCGGACCGAGACCGCTGCCAAGGCTCAATTCATGATTGGAGACACTTTTTTCTTTCAGGAGAAATGGGATTCGGCGTCAATCGCGTACCAGAAAGTTTACAGCAACTACAAGTTTCCGGAATGGCAGGCCGCCGCACTGTTAAGTGCAGGGAAGTGTGACGAAGCACAGGGGCATTGGAAGCTCGCCGCCGAGACCTACAAGTTGTTAATCAAAGAGTTTCCGACAACGTCTGCATTTGATGAGGCAAAGAAACGGCTTGACTCGGCACAGAAGAAATCTGGAGCGTGAAAATTCAAAAAATAAAAACGTCTTTTTCACTGTTGCAAATCGAAGATGGCGCGATAGGATCACCCCCACGACGTGGGTGTCCGTGAACGGGTGTGTCACGGAAGAATAGGGAAGACGGTGTGAATCCGTCGCGGTCCCGCCGCTGTATCCGGGGACGAAAGCCGCAAATGCCACTGAGCAGTCATGCTTGGGAAGGCGCGGTAAGTAGTGTGATCCGGTAGCCAGAAGACCTGCCCAGATGTCGGTTTAAACACCAACGACTTCGCGCCGATCGAAACGTTGATTCTAAAGCCCAAGATTCGGGTTTTCGTGCTGAACCAACGCCAACCGCCGATGCGGTTTGTGGTGTCGTCGTACGAACGGAAGCAACTTTTCATTCGTTGTTGAAGTCGTGGGGGTTGCTTGTCGACAACGGAGAATTGTCATGCTAGCTCTGTTAACTCTCGCGCATCGATTTCAAGCGTCCATAAAGAGTAAATTTGGAATTCCTCTGAAAAGTTCTACTTCGCCGTTGTGTTGTAGTATCGATGGCAAGATCGGCAAACAACAAAACATTTCTGGCGCGTTCGAAAATGAATGTCGGTACGGACGGAAACGACGGCCTGGATTTACACTGATCGAACTTTTGGTTGTGATCGCCATTATTGCAGTGCTGATCGCGTTGCTTTTGCCAGCTGTTCAACAGGCTCGTGAAGCTGCGCGACGGACGCAGTGTAAAAACAATCTAAAACAGCTTGCACTGGCTACGCACAATTATTCGGAAACTTACGCAGGCTTTTTGCCGTGCTATCGCATCGACAATCAGAAGTTTATGGCGAATGCCACGGCCTACCCTTCCGTGGGGCAGGCCCGTTTCTGGTTCGGCAACGTGAATTATGATCAGGTCGATCCGACCAAGCAACTCGATTTCACCCAAAGCCCTCTCGCTCCGTACATGGAGACGAACTTTGCCGCATTTCAATGCCCAGACCTCTCAAGTCAACTGGTTGATGTGATGCGGTTTGGGAAAATGGCCTGTGGCTACGGATTCAATGCACGCTACCTCGGATACGGAATCAATTACGACTTCTCGAACTATCCAAGCTACACGGTTAAGCCTGACTTCGTTCAATTGCGTGACGTAATGCAACTGACACAGACCGTGATTTACGGAGACAGTGCTCAAGTCGATTTCGCGCTAAATTTCCAGGAGACCTGGATTCTGGAAGCCCCAAGCCAGAATTTTGCGACGACTCATTTTCGACATTCAGACTCGGCTAACGTGGCTTTCCTCGACGGGCATGTTGAGTCTCGGTCCCGTAATTTTCTGATTCAAGTTCCTGGAACGAACTGGATGTCCTCTGCTCAAGCCGACAAGATGGATGCCAAACGACTCGGGTTTGTCAGTGACGGAAACCTGAATAATCCCTTGCTACAGGATGAACTCTATGACCGCAAATAAAGCACCACTCACTATTGCGGCTGTCGTTTTCGCTGGACTCGCCTGCTATCCGGTTCTTTTTGGCGGCTCGACGACAGTTCCGGACGAACTTCTTCAGGAAATTGTCTATGTCGACAAAGACTCTGGAAATGTTTTCTTGCTGCGAGCCAGATCGTCGCCAGAACTTAATCCAGAAACCGGAGAACCGACATTGGTTCCGGGCATGTATTGCGAGAAATGCAACGCCTGGAAGCCGGTCGGCCCAATCGAAATGTTGCAAACGTCACGAGTGCCAAGGGTTTGCCCAACCCACAAAACCCCGCTGTTACTCGAAGGTCCCTTACCAGAAACGCCCTGATTTAAGAGGGTCGCTCGCCTAACTTGCCGTTCCCGTTTACACTCTCGGCGCCGATCGGAATCCCGCTTGATTCCTTTTTTGCATGGTAAAGATTTGAAAGAATTCCACATGTCATCACGAGTTAAATTTCTGCTGAGTCTTTTTTCGTTCACGATCGTGCTTCGTTTGTTGCCGTATGTGCTTACAAACTACGATGTAAAACTCGATTCAAGTGTTGTGTTCTATCCGTGGAACTTCTCACCCATGATCGCAGTCTGCTTGTATTCTGGGGCCTTCATGTCAGATCGCCGCATGCGATTCGGATTGCCTCTGTTGGCTCTACTTGTCAGCGATTTGGGAATCTGGGCCGTGACCGGTGAATTTTCCTGGGCATTTCCAGGTGATCGCTGGGCCGCCTACCTTTGTACGGCATTTGCAGTTGTCATCGGGCAAGGGCTTAGTCGCCGATCAGAAGCCTTGCGTCCCGTCGCCGCAGTTGCGTGCGGGCTGTTTGCCGAAGTTCTTTTCTTCGTCGTGACCAACTTTGTTTACTTCTGGACACAGACGGCTGCTCCGCACACAACTGCTGGGCTGGTTGCTTGTTATTTTGCAGCAATTCCATTCGCCAAAACATCGTTCGTCAGCTCGATCTTCTACGCGTTCCTGCTTTTCAGCCCCTTGGCAGACCGAACCATTGTGTCAGTTAAGGCCACGGATCCTCGCCTGCAACCGGTAAGTGCCTCGTAACTGCAAGCATTGCGCGATCCCGACGCGCAGCAAAGGGAGAACAACTCAAGCTCATCGTTCGCGCGTCGGGCGAGATAAAAATCTGGTTTATGAATTGTTTTTTCCCATTTTTTGGACGTTCGATTTGCCCATGACTGATCCCATCGCGTTTGCCGTAACAGAGGATCTTTTGGGTAAGACCGTTTTGGCCGTCATGCGGACAATGGTCCCTGGTGAACCGTGGTCAAAGCTCAGGCAAAGGCTTGAGCGATCGCTGGTCTCGGTCAATGGAACAGTCTGTCTCAGCGAAGCTCGCCGCGTTGTTCTGGGTGACGTTATCGAGCTACATGATCGGGCGATCAAAACACCCAAACCACAGGATGTGCAGATTCTGTTTATTGATTCGCACATCGTCGTTGTGGCGAAGCCGTCTGGCATGATGACCCATCGCCGCGAAGAAGAACGCAACTGGTCATCTGAGAAAAAGGCACTTCATCCATCATTGGAGGAAGCGGTTGCCGCTTTAATCGCACGTCGATCGCTCGAAAGTGGACAGCGCACCAAAGGAACGCATGCTCGATCGCCCGCGTTGCGAGTCGTCCATCGTCTGGATCGAGACACCAGTGGTTTATTGGTGATGGCTCGAACTGACGAGGCAGAAGAGGGTTTGATCGGGCAATTCAGACGTCACACAGCTCATCGCGTATATTGGACCATTGTTCATGGTCATCCCATGGCCGAGACGATCGAATCGAACCTCGTGCGAGACCGTGGTGATGGTCGTCGAGGCAGTATCAATAATCCAAAAGTTGGCAAACGGGCGGTGACACATGTTCGTCCGCTTGAAGATCTCGGCGATTTTTCATTGGTCGAATGTCAATTGGAAACCGGTCGCACCAACCAGATTCGTATTCATCTTTCCGAGCGGGGTCATCTCGTTTGCGGCGATATTAAATACAGGCAGCCATTCGCCGCTCGAATGGTTGAGGACCGAAGTCGCGCACCGCGGCTGGCATTGCATGCCGCAGAGTTAGGTTTTGCTCATCCGATCACTGGTGAAGAACTCAACTTCAGGATCCCTTTTCCTGATGATCTCTCAGAATTTCTTGATCGCCTTCGTGGGGACGCGTAAGTCGCCGTAGCGAAAGATGAATTCATTATCAACTAAGAGTCTGGCGTTTTTATTGTGAATCCTTCCCGTCTCCGCGCCTTCTAATTTCAGAGAATGCAAACCGCGATCGATTGGGTAAATCGCAGGCGACATAGGCCAAGCTCTTCTCATGCACGGATTGGGTGAGCAATGCCCCGAACCGTTTGGGCAATAGTCGAATTTACGCCTGGAACGCAAATCCTCTAGCTCGCTTATTTTAGTACGACGCGCAAGTGAAGATTTTTCTTTGTTCGCCCTCGATTCCGCGTTAGGTTGATGTTTCAGGGTGTTTTTTTGTGATGATGGATTAACTCCTGATCGATAAGTTCGTATGTCGAAATCGAGATGATACATGAATGTACAACTTCGTGATCGGCAGAGAAAAAAGCCGCTTTACCCACCGTTTCTTTCAAAAAGATTCTAACACTTCCGAAATCTTTCCGGATTTTTCTTGAATTTCATTTTCCCTTAACATACACTTTCTTGATGCCGCTCGTCGATTTTCATATCTTTGTCTGGCTTCTCCTGTTCCATTTTTATTCATAGCGTTTCAATGATCTGGGCCTTCGTCTTTTTTGTTCTCTCTGTGTAAAGGAATTCTCGATGCGAATTGCTAAAAAACCTTGATTTACGTTGATTGAATTGCTGGTGGTCATTGCCATCATTGCGGTTCTGATTGCGTTGTTGCTGCCTGCGGTACAGCAGGCACGTGAGGCTGCCCGTAGAACGCAATGCAAAAACAATCTAAAACAATTGGGATTGGCTTTGCATAACTACCACGATGTTTTCAGGGTGTTTCCGTTCCGATCTGGCGGCGGTGTTCAGGCAGGCGGTATGAATGACGCCTTTGATCAAATGTTCACGTCGAACATGAGCGGCTTGGGGACGATTCTTCCTTACATCGATCAAGCCCCACGCTATAACTCGATTGCTGCCCTTCCTCAGTCGGCTCGTGCATGGGATGGGAATCCACTCTATTCTCAAGACATTCCGGGCTACATTTGCCCGTCTGACATTCCGGTAGGTGGTGTTAGTGGTGGCCGTAACAACTACCGGTTCTGTGCCGGAGACTGGGGCAAGCGGCATCGCGAGGCACGTGATGCCTTGCAATGGGGCGGAGAAAACCCGATTCGCGGTATTTTCGGCGTTGACTCGAAGATCAGCATCGCTCAGGTCCTCGACGGAACTTCAAATACCGTGATGATGTCCGAACGATGCCAGGGGATTGGTGATCGACGTAATGAACTCATCTCAGGTGTAGGAACTCCTTCAATGAACGATGGCGTTGTCGATCCATTGACACCTGGAAATCAGGCTAACATGGATACTTTGGCAGCTCTGTGCAATTCAACTGTTACGAACGGTGTTTACACGAACTTTTACCAAAGTGAATTGCCAGGTCAGCGATGGATCGACGGTGGCTACTTTTACGTCGGATTCAGTACACTGATTCAACCCAACGGTGCGTCCTGTATGGATGCAGGTTGGGACCGAAATCACAACGTCATGGCAGCAACAAGCCGACATACGGGTTTGGTGCATGCACTTATGGCGGACGGTTCGGTCAAAGGTGCCAGTAGTAACATTGATCGACTGGTTTGGCGTGCTGCCGGAACTCGTGCAGCTGGCGAAACAAACGGCGACTTTTGACGTTTTTTCGACCTGCCCGTCCTGACCGGATCATTGAATCGCATTGGTTATCGTCTGTCTCAGCAGGCGATAACCATGCTTTTTACAATCCATGTTGTTTTTCTTTTGATTGAGAAGCTAAGCGACACGCTCGACCGTTCGCAGAATCGAAGCCCGCGATGAGATATTTCACGATTGGGATGTCTATCGTTCGAAATTCTTTTCTTCGATGGCATTGGTTGTTATGGGTAACGGCCGCAATCTTGGCTACTTTGGGAAGTAGCTGGTGGATGCTTTTCGGTAGGCTACAATCGCGTGTCGGTGACATTCAGCGAGCAATGGCTGAGCAACGTTGGACTGACGCAGAATCGCTTGCGAAGTCTTGGCTCGAATTGTATCCAAATGACCTCGACGTCCAGATCGCGCTCGGTGATTCGCTTCAACGCCTTGGTAGTACTGCGGAGGCGGTCGAAATCTATCGTCAGGTCCCAGACAATGCAGGCGAGCATCGAATGACCGCTCAACTCGCGATTGTCTCTATTTACTTGCGACAGGGCCGATTGGCTGAAGCTGAGGCAAGACTTCGAGCCATCAAACTCGATCCCTCGCATAACGACATTGCAAACGGACTTTCTGTCACGCTACTTTCCCTTTCAGGGAGGCAATGGGAGTCGATTCCGTATCTGCAACGGACGCTCAATAAGGTCGGCGATCGGCTCATGACGCTTATTTATCTGGCGAATCCCGACGAGATGCCCGCGCCATCCGAAGATGTGTTTGCCAAGATGTTACAAGTCCGTGATCCACTTGGGCTGCATGGGTGTGCGAGAATCGCAGCATCAGTTGGACGAAAGGAACAAGCCCTCAAACTTGTCCGAGAATGCCTGTCGAAGCAAGCCAATTTTGTCGAAGGGCAATTGACCTTGGGAACGTTGTTGATCGATTCGGGCAACGAGGCCGAGTTCGAAGACTGGCTGGCGAACTTACCAGACGCCGCAGACGAACATCCAACGGCGTGGTTCCTTCGAGGTCGACGCGCCCAAGATCGAGATCATTGGCGAGAAGCGATTCGATGTTATTGGGAAGTCTTACGTCGACAACCAAACGATGATCGAGCGACATACCAGCTTGGTCAGTTATTGTCGGCGGAAGGACGTATCGAAGATGGTCGAGTCTTTACCGAACGCTCGAAGCGGCTCAAACATCTGATTGAATTGTCGGTGAAGCTGTATGAACAACGTGGAGCGAAACAGGAAATAGCGGACTGTGTCCAGTTAACACACGAATTAGGTCGCTTGCAGGAATGTCGAGGGTGGTGCGACGTGCTACAAACAGTTGCGGCCGATGATTCGACTTCGATGCAACTCATTGCGAAGTTTAGAGAGGATCTGCGCGACGACTCGCCCTGGCTATTGCCTGCGGCGAACCTCGCCTCTCGGTTTGACCTTTCATCGTATCCCTTGCCAAAAACGATCTCACCGGACCGGGGTGCACCGCGTCGCGCCAAATATCGAGAGCCGGAACAAAGTCGAATCGCGTTTGCGGAAGATGCACTGCGTGTGGGCCTGGATTTTGTATACTTCAACGGAGACGACCCGACGACCACGGGCAAGCGAATGTTCGAATTCACGGGTGGTGGAGTCGCGGCTATTGACTACGACCTTGATGGTTGGTGCGACGTCTATTTCACTCAGGGGACCACTTGGCCCCCCCAACTACAAAACCACCAATATCTCGATGCGATGTTTCGCAACGTGGCCGGACAGCGAATGCAATACGTCTCTTCGCATATTGGAATCCAGGATGTCGGATACGGCCAGGGAGTTGCGGCCAGCGATTACGACAACGATGGGTTTGCTGATCTTTACGTTGCAAATATTGACGGGAATCGGCTGTACAGGAATCAAGGTGATGGAACATTCTTGGACGTAACCAAGTCGAGCGGCATTGGAACGCATTCTGATTGGACAACAAGCTGCCTCGTGGCTGATTTGAACGGGGACTCGCTGCCGGACGTATTTGATGTCTGCTACTTGGGTGGAAATGACGTCTATTCAAGAATCTGCGACGGAGTTGACGGAGTTCCATCATCTTGCCCTCCTGCGATATTCCCGGCCGCACCAGATCACGTTTACATGAACTTGGGTGACGGAACATTTAAGGAAATGACGCAAGAATGGGGCTTTGACGTTCCCAACGGTGATGGCCTGGGGATCGTTGCGGGGGACTTCGACGACTCGGGGACCATCAGTCTTTTTGTGGGTAACGACGGACGAGCCAACTTCTTTTTCGTTCCAGAGATAACGACAACTGGCCAATCCCATTGGAACGAGATTGGTGTCGTTTCCGGGCTGGCCTACGACGATACGGGGGCTGCACAGGCCTGTATGGGGATCGCCGCCGGAGATGCAAACAATGACGGCCGACTGGACCTGTTCATCACGAATTTCTATAACGAATCGAACACCTTATACATCAATCTCGGGGCTCGGACATTTACTGATCGCTCCCGCTCCACGGGGATCCGTGACGTGAGTTGGTCCATGCTCGGATTTGGGACTCAGTTCGTAGACGCTGATCATGACGGCTGGGAAGACATTATTCTCGTCAACGGTCACGTCGATGATTTCACCCACAACAAGATTCCTTACAAGATGAGACCGCAGTTCCTTCATAATCAAAAGACGCGATTTGTCGAACAATTTGGCAAAGATGTGGGGGCGTTCTTCGATGAGCCACGGCTTGGCCGCGGGCTGGCACGGTTGGATTGGAATCGCGACGGACTGAACGACATTGCAATCTCGCACATCGGAGATCCTGCCGCCTTGCTTACCAATCGTACTGAGAAAGCGGGCTGCGGAATCGGCCTGAGGCTTGTTGGGACTGGGCGATCTCGAGATGCAATCGGCACGCGAATCACCGTCAAAACTGGTGCCAGAAAAATGACTCGGCAACTGACGGGTGGTGATGGATATCAAGCGAGTAACGAACGTCGCCTCGAGTTTGGACTGGCCGAGTACCGGGGCAGTGCCGAAGTCGAGATCCGTTGGATGGGCGGCACTGTGGAAACAATGAAAGTCGAATTAAACGATCAGGAATACATCGCCATCGAAGGTCGGGGCGAATTGTTGCGGCTGCGTGCCGATTGAGCCACTTATCCACCAGGGCTCAATGTTGTTTTTGGGTGGGACAACGCGATGCGGTTTACAATGCCCGCAATCGTCGAAGGAAGGTAGAAATGAAAAGCGTTTTGACCAGTTCTGTTTTGTGTGCTTCACTTGGACTAATTACGTTTGGATCGATCGGTTGCGGACCCGCGCCGGTCGTTCCCTCAATTAAGCCTGGAGTGCACGACGCGCATGGAGGGGCTAAAGTTACGGAGGAAGCCGAAAAATACAAAGGTGGACGTCCAAAGCCGAAAGGCCCCGGACCAGTGGGTGGGCACCAGGCAAAATAAATTCGCAAGTGCGAATCGAGAGATGAATTTCTGCTCAGATGAATTCGTCTAAAGGCGGCCCCTTTACCGGGGCCAACTTTTTTCCCTCCCCCTATGCGTCGATTCTGAACGCCAGGCCGATCGATGACCACCCAACGCCGTTCCACAACGACTACGCCACGCGACTCCCGTACTCGACGCCGAATTCTTACGTTGTTGTCGGGAGTAATCGCAATTGTCGTATTTGGCTGGGTCGGCTGGTTTCGAACTCATAAGCCGCGCTCAAACTTCGACCGCGTCCAACGGGCGTTGAAAGAACGACGATTATCAGAGGCGGAAGTACTGGCTCGATCATGGCTGAAATCTCATCCGCGCGATATCGATGCGATGATTGTGCTTGGCGAGTCACTTCAACGTCAGGGAAATATTGCTGAAGCGATCGATGCCTATCAGCGCGTTCCCGGCGACTCGGGGGACAAAGGGACGACAGCGTTTCTGGCCATGGCATCCATTTTCTTGCACCAGGGTCGTTTGGAAGACGCCGAAACAAAGCTTCTTCAGATCAAACCGACATCTGCACAGGCACCAATTGTCGACGGCTTATGGGTAACACTGCTCTCACTTTCGGGGCGCAGATGGGAGTCAACGCCGTATCTTCATCGGACATTGGACTTGCCCAGCGACCCATTGATGAAGTTGATTTATGTGGCGAACCTGGATGAGATGCCCGCGCCACCGGATGACGTTTTGGCACGAATGTTGAAAATCCGGGATCCACTCGGAGCGCTCGGTTGTGGTCGAGTTGCTGCGGCACTTGGAAGGACGGAGCAAGCAACCAGTCTGGTTCGCGATTGTCTGGCGAAGCGACCCGACTTGATCGAAGCACACGCGTTGCAAGGTTTGCTTTATCTCGACGCTGGCGAACTCAATAATTTTGATCAATGGGTCCGAGATTTGCCAAAGGCTGCGGACGCTCATCCCTCAATCTGGTTTCTTCAAGGTCGTCGTCATCAGGATGCGGGACGGCGAACGGTGGCAATCCGCTGTTATTGGGAAGTCTTACGTCGGCAGCCGAATAATGACCGCTCGACATATCAACTTGGTCAATTGTTAACAGCGGAAGGCCGGGGTGAGGACGCTCACCTTTTTTTGTCGCGGGCAAAAAAGCTCACACGGTTAATCGAATTGGCTGTCAGAATGTTCAAGGATCGTGGAACCGAGAGTGAGAATGAGGAATGCGCCCGTTTGGCATACGAATTAGGTCGCTTGCACGAGTGCAAGGCTTGGTGTGAACTGACGCTTTCGATATCACCCGACAATTCCACCGCACATGAACTCGTCGGTAAACTGAGAAATGAATTGCGTGCTGACACGCCGTGGTTGTTGCCCGATTCGGATCTCGCCACCCGAATTAACCTATCTTCGTTCCCTTTACCAGACCGGACCGTGTCGGGCGACGAAACTCAATCTCTTGCGAATACGCCACCGATCGAATCGAGGCCCATCGCCTATGTCGATGATACCGAACGAACGGGGTTGAAATTCGTGTATTTTAACGGAGACGACGCTTCAAGTGAGGGAAAGCGGATGTTTGAATACACGGGTGGCGGGGTCGCAGCTATCGACTACGACCTGGACGGATGGTGTGACGTCTATTTTACGCAAGGAACGACTTGGCCCCCGAATCGATCAAATCAAGAATACCTTGACGTTTTGTTTCGAAATATCGCCGGACAATTCATGCAAGATGTCACGAGCAAGATCGGTATTAGGGATACCGGATTTGGCCAGGGGGTGGCAGCAAGCGACTATGATAACGACGGTTTCCATGATCTTTACGTCGCCAATGTCGATGGAAACAGACTCTACCACAACAACGGAGATGGGACATTTTCTGACGTGACCATGGCGAGCGGACTGGGCGCGCACCCCCATTGGACGACAAGTTGCATGGTCGCTGACCTGAATGGAGACTCGCTTCCCGACGTGTACGACGTCACGTTCCTGGTAGGAGACGATGTCTTTTCACGAATTTGCCGAGGGGACGATGGCAAGCCGCGTTCCTGCGCCCCGGCGGGATTCACTGCCGCACCAGATCACGCCTTCATGAACCAGGGAGACGGAACGTTTCGTGAAATGACGCAGCAGTGGGGGTTTGACGTTCCAAACGGCGATGGCTTGGGCATCGTCGCGGGCGACTTCGATGGCTCAGGGGAGATCAGTCTGTTTGTGGGCAACGACGGACGGCCCAATTTCTTTTTCGTTCCAGAGACAACGACGAACGGTCAAGTCCATTGGATCGAGATTGGTGTTGTTTCTGGGCTGGCCTACGATGACTCGGGGGCGGCTCAGGCAAGCATGGGGATTGCCGCGGGGGACGCGAACAACGATGGCCGTCTGGATCTGTTTGTCACCAATTTTTACAACGAATCGGATACACTCTACATTAATCAGGGGGCTCGATCGTTTACTGAACGTGCCCGCTCAATGGGCCTTCGCGACCCCAGTTGGTCGATGCTTGGGTTTGGGTCTCAGTTCTTGGACGCCGATCGAGATGGATGGGAAGATTTGATTCTCGTCAACGGCCATGTCGATGACTTCACTCATAAACAAATTCCGTACAAGATGCGACCACAGTTCTATCAGAACCAGAGAACGCGGTTCGTCGAACGCTTCGGCAAGGATATCGGGTCGTTCTTTGACGAACCGCGACTTGGCCGCGGTTTGGCACGTCTGGATTGGAATCGCGACGGTCTCAACGAAGTGGCTATCTCTCACATTGGCGATCCGGCTGCTCTACTGACCAATCGTACGAAGAAAGCGGGACGCGGAGTTGGATTAAAGCTCGTCGGAACGACGCGATCTCGAGATGCGATCGGGACGCGTGTGACGATAATGGGT
Organism: uncultured Schlesneria sp.; assembly: GCA_903858935.1. Classification (GTDB taxonomy): domain Bacteria; phylum Planctomycetota; class Planctomycetia; order Planctomycetales; family Planctomycetaceae; genus Schlesneria. The sequence goes on from CAIOKO010000171.1 coordinate 36,891, forward strand.
AGCGGCATTCAATTGACTCGACAACTCACTGCCGGCGATGGGTATCAAGCGACCAATGAACACCGACTTGATTTTGGACTTGCCGACGAAGCGAATGAGGTAGAGATCTCAATCCATTGGATGGGCGGAAAAATGGAAAGTTACAAAGTCGTGCCGACAGACCGGGAATACATCGCCGTCGAAGGCCGAGGCGAGTTGTTGCGGCTTCTGCCCGATGACAGCCACAATTGAGAGCAGAGCCGATCGCAGAGACGAGGAATGCAATGGATCGGAACGAGCGGTGCTCAATCAACTCGTCGCAAATGCGTACTCCGCAGGGGCTCGCTCTCCCGAAACAGTCACTCAAATGCTATTCTTCCGATTTGGCTTGATTGTTAATTCTCATGATTCGCTCGTTTTGTGGTCAAAAGAGTTTCTGGATTTGTTGTTGTGAAGGCATTCAGGCTCCACGCATTAATACCTTCGTATCAGGAAGCCTGTGCTTCGGCTTTTCGCTCTCCATTCTCGATTTACAAATTCTGACAACCACGGACAATGCAACGGGCTCCGTTTAAATATTCGCGTGACATAACGGATGTGTCACCACCGTACCGATAGTCTGGAAAGTTACTTCATGACGGATGCGGCGTTACTCGATATCATTGGGCTGAAGACGTATTTTCACTCTGACGCAGGGACGGTCAAAGCGGTTGATGATCTGACTGTTCGGATTCGGCAGGGGCAAACACTGGGGCTGGTCGGCGAATCGGGGTCCGGAAAATCCGTGACGTCGCTGTCAATCATGCGACTTCTGCCTGACATCGGAGCGAGTATCGACGGTGGCAAGATTGTATTTCTGGGAAGAGATCTGGTTCAATTGCCACGAGCCGACATGCGGCATCTGCGCGGCAAAGAACTGAGTATGATCTTTCAGGAGCCGGGAACCTCGTTAAATCCCGTTTACCGTGTTGGTGATCAGGTTGCGGAGGTGATTTTATTGCACGAGAAAGTGAGCCGCCGAGAAGCGCTCGACCGAACCCGACGATTGTTTGAAGAGGTCGGTATTCCCAACCCCGTTCAGTCACTCGAAAAATACCCGCATGAAATGTCCGGCGGCCAGAAGCAGCGCGTTATGATCGCCATGGCTTTGGCTTGCAATCCCAAACTATTAATTGCCGACGAACCGACAACGGCACTCGATGTGACGATTCAGGCTCAGATTCTGGACCTGATCCGCAAACTGCGAGACGAACGCGGAATGTCAATCTTGTTTATCACTCATGATCTGGGAGTGATCGCTGAGATTGCGGACGAAGTCGCTGTCATGTATCGGGGAAAGCTTGTCGAATACGACACCGTTGCGAATATTTTTGCGAATCCCAAGCATCCCTACACAAAGGGGCTGCTCGCCTGCCGGCCGCGATTGGATACGACTCGCCGGCGACTTCCGGTCGTCTCGGACTATATGGACGCCACGACGGATGCAAATGGCCAGCTGGTTATCACAGAGAAATCGCTCAGTCCCGAGCGATTATCCCAGATCGAAGGCCGCGGTCGTGGCCGTCTGCTTCATCCCGTAAGCGAATTATCGCGTTTGGTCGGCGAGGCCGCAGCTAAACCAGTTGGAACACCTCATGCCGGTTCAGCAACTGATCAGAATATTCCGGAAGATCAGGCTCCGCTGCTGCGAGTCGAAAATCTTCAGGTCTATTACCCGATCAAAAAAGGCTTGTTGCGTCGAGTCGTCGGATACACCAAGGCGGTCGACGGGATCAGCTTCAACGTTTACAAAGGGCAGACCCTTGGCCTGGTCGGTGAATCGGGTTGTGGCAAAACGACGACGGGACGAGCGATTTTGAGATTGCTTCCGATCACGGGCGGAACCGTCACATTCGACGGCACGAATTGGACTACCCTTCAAGGCGGCCAGTTACGTCGCGAGCGCCGCCGCATGCAGATTGTCTTTCAAGACCCGTACAGCTCACTCAATCCACGAATGACAGTTGAGGCGATGATCACCGAAGCGATGAGCGTTCATCGGATCGGCAGTGGCGCCCAGGACCGACGGAATCGAGCGGCCCAGCTTCTGGAAGAAGTCGGCCTGCTCGCCGAACATCTTCAACGCTATCCACACGAATTTTCCGGCGGGCAACGCCAACGTCTGTGTATCGCCAGGTCGCTGGCTGTTGAACCTGATTTCATGATCTGTGACGAATCGGTTTCAGCTCTCGACGTCTCAGTCCAGGCGCAGGTCTTGAATCTTCTCAAAGACCTGCAGGAACGACGCGGTTTGACATATGTTTTCATCAGCCACGACCTCAGCGTCGTGAAATTCATGTCCGACATGATGGCCGTGATGAACTCCGGAAAAATCGTCGAGTACGGTCCTTCAGATTCCATTTACGCAAACCCGCAGAACGAATACACACGCAAGTTGATCGCAGCCATTCCGGGCAGTGAAGGACGCCGCAAGAACGTCAACCGGAGTAAGTAGTATTTCCGCAAAGCATGATCCCTATGAGGCGTTTCGATATGTGGCGTACTGCCAGTTTGCGGCGAGCTACGTATTAGCCATCGTCGGAAGCCAGGTGCTGTCGTCCACCGTTCAATGGGACGTCTACCAGAAGACGAAAGATCCGTTTGCGATCGGACTCGTCGGACTTGTCGGTGCGATTCCTGTCATCCTGTTGGCGCTTCCAGCTGGACACGTGGCTGATCGATTCAGCCGTAAACGAGTGCTTTTGCTCACGCAGATCCCCTTGACGGTGGTCCCGTTAGTGTTGACGGTTCTACATGCCTGGAATCCACAAGGAGTGTCGCTGTTCGCCACCCTTTCGTTAGTCGCGGCCAATGCCATCGCTCTGACATTTGCCCGCCCGACACGAGCGTCGATTCTGCCAAACCTGATACCGAGGTCCGCCTATTCAAATGCGTTCGCTTGGACCGCCAGCCTGTTCGAGACGGCGGCGTTAGTAGGCCCCGCCATTTCCGGCCTGTTGATCGCATTCGGCGTCAGGTGGTCCTACCTGGTCGCTGGACTGTGTCTGCTGGGTTGTCTGGGAATCACTTTATTTTTTCCAAACGATACGCCCAAGCTGCCAGAAAAGCACGAGCCCGGTTGGCGGACACTGTCGGCGGGACTGCGGTTTGTCTTCAGCACACCGCTGCTGGTCGCAGCGATGACTCTGGACCTGCTCGCGGTGTTGCTGGGAGGAGCGACTTACTTGATGCCCGTCTTTGCCGAAAGGCTGGGGGTCGGTGCGATCGGCTACGGGTTAATGCGAGCCGCTCCAGCACTGGGAGCGTTCGTGATGGCGGTAATTCTCGCTCATCGCTCGCAAATGTCTCATGCGGGACGAACCCTGCTCTGGTCCGTAGCGACATTTGGAGCGGCAACGATCGTGTTCGGATTGTCTCAAAACTTCTGGTTGAGTCTGACAATGCTGGTACTGATCGGCGCCAGCGATAACATCAGCGTTGTCATTCGCCAGACCTTAGTTCAATCACTCACCCCCGATTCAATGCGAGGTCGCGTTTCCGCCGTGAATCAGGTCTTCATTGGAGCCAGTAACGAGTTGGGTGGGTTGGAATCAGGAGCCACCGCAAAACTATTCGGCCCGGTCATGTCGGTGGTTGCAGGTGGCTTGGGAACCTTGATGGTGGTCCTCGGCATCGCCGGAAAATGGCCGCAGCTTCGGCGGTTAGGCTCCCTTGGAGAACTGCATCCGAAGGAAGAGACTCTTTCTGAGGAATCGGCGGAATGAAAACAGCATCCGCAGGTTTCGACCAACCGCACCATTAGAGATATTCTTTCCCTGAACCACAACACGGGAAAGGAGTTTTCGAAACGGTTCCGAGATGGGTGCCACTGTTTTGGACTTCTTCGGGTTTGAAACTTGACTCAATGAGTCAAGCTTCAAATTTGTTTTCAAAAGTAGCGTTCTCGCTCAGCGAGACAGCTATTGTGGTCTGTGTTGAAACCTCTCTTCAGTCTTCTCCAAGCCCGTTGGCTTTGTTAACGATATGGCGCAATGGCAATCTCATCCACGCCATGGTTTGCGAATGGAGTTCTCAGTCGCAAAGAGCTTTGGTGGTAAAAAGATGGTGAATTCGGTGCGGTGTTGAATTAGCACGCTGTGGGGTTTGGATTGCAGCGCAAACGGGACGATTCCCAATCGATCAAATAGACCGATCCTCGCTTTTACCACATGACCCGCCGTGCAGCTCAGCTTGTCGTTCCAGATGGAATAGGTTCCCAACTTGCCGTCACGGCGGTGGAAAACACCGATCAGCGGATGCGTGAGAGCCACTAAACCGGCATCGAGATTTGGAAATCCATCCAACGCAGTGATCGGCTCCCCTGAATCGCGCAGTTCTAAATCGACGGGTGCCCAATCACTGGTCGTTGTCATTCCATAACGCTTATATCGGACGGTGCTCGTGTCGTAGCGACAGTCAAACTGGACACGCCCTCGATGCCAGGGGAGTTTCCACATATGTCTAGGTACGGCCACAGTCCATGAATCTAACGTGGTCCCGAAGAACCAAACGGCGCGGCGGTTTGTTGATCGGTCGATGACATAGGTTCGGTAATTGGTCTGTCCGAACCGGAACCGCAGTCACGGCGCCGCGGCGAACCGGAAATCCTGATCTTCGAAGGGAACCATTGAGACCCACACCAACGGCTCGCCTTGTGCACCTGGAAAACAGTCGAGATCGAACTGCGGATCAACGTATGGCCTGACTCGTTCAGGCGGAACTGCGTAAGAGACGATTGCGAAGTGTTTCAGAGTCGCTTTGACATCACGACCACGGACCGGCGGGCACGTCAACATGTCGTCAGTGAAACTAAGACTCGCATTAGAAATACCGCCCATTTTGCCCCCCTAAGGACAATAATCTCTTCGAATTGGGGCAATGAACAGAGACGTTCGAGAAGAGATCGGAGGGAACTCGATCTCCCGCACGGTCATCTGCGGATTCAACGAACGTCGTTAAGCGGGAAAGTCCAAAATATTCGGTCCCTGACAGTTCGCTGAGTCGTGAGCTCTGATCCTCTAGATTCAAACTATTTTGCCTTTTTCGGTCGTCGCTTCGATGTGTTTAGTTTCTCTGAGCCATTGAAGCCGCCAGTAAGAGGCATGGAATCGATCACGTCTTTTACCGCTTTCATGACCAGCCAGGTCACGTCACGCGGCCGTGTTTCCTGTAATGCCAGCCAGATCGTGTTTGCTTCGATTCCATTCAGCAGTTTACTTTCCGGGTGAGGATCATGTGTTTTCGCCAATCGTCTTAGTTCTGTTTTGCTGGTAACAGTGTCCTTTACGACGGTCTGCTTACGCCATAAAAGTTCACGAAATTCTTCCAAAGCCTGCTGACAATCTTCGAAAACGTTGCGTTGACTGTCTCTCTCTAATTCGGTCAGCAGAGCATCACGTTCTCGATCCGAAGTAAGGACAAGTTGATCGGGCGGCCAGGAAGCCGTGCGGCACAGCAAATAATCGGCGAGTTTGCTGGCACAGCCGCCAAATCCGCCCAGAATCAGCAGAGGTTTACGAAAGTCAGGGTTTGCTGAATCCCGAAACGTTAAAGTCTCATAAACTTCTTCCAGCACTCCAGGCATCCATCCTGGTGATTTTTTGATTTCACCTCCCCAAACCACCCGGAGATGGCACTCTTTTGCTGAGACTCTTCGCATTTCGGTCAGTGCATCGGCGTGGCGGCGACGCGAAACAGGATCGTTGAGATCGGTGGAAAATCCCATCGCTTCCGCGTCGGAATAATCGGCCGGCCTGATATTTCGGAAATGACACACGCCGACCTGAGTCGCCTTCCACTCTGGTGCGAGATTCCTGTAACTGGGCCAAGCGGAGTAGTTGAGGAGCGGCCAAGTGTCGGGCTTTGTCACATTGGATTGACGACTCCGATTCGTATGATCTTTGTCCTCGCTTACATCTTCACTTTGCCATGTCGTCGCCGCACTAATAAGATGCTCGGCGAGCGTCGAGGCTGCAGGTGTCAATTGCGGATTGGTTGCATCATTCTCTGATCGGTTCTGTGTCAGCGTGCCACTGAACGCAAGTCGCTGGTTTTGGTGAAGAAGTCGCATCGCGAGGCGCACCATCAATTCGTCGCAATGTTCGACTCCTAAACCAACTTCTGCCAATTCGACTGATGAGCCATCCGATGTCAGGGCAATTAGCAACCGAACAGACTCGTCGATGTCTGGAAAATCGTGTTTATCACAAGTCAGCCAGTAGTCTTCGTAGCTAACGAGTTGTGTGTTTCGTGAGAAACTATGGATGGCCGGCTCAAGATCATGGATTTCCGACGGGGTTAAACCGTAACCCGGGTAAACGATTTTGAGGATCGCCGCCGAAGGACGTTCTTCTTCGGAGTAAGTCTTGTCCATGACTGCACGTAGTTTTGAGAGCGACCAGGAGTCAGGTACCCAGGTAATGAAGCAGACATTCTTCTTCCCTCGATCATTCGCATCCAGGTCTTTTGCAACTTCTCGATGAACCTGCGCCAGCATCGTTTCCAGCACAAGACGATCAACGATATATTCCGTCGGATCCTCCGAATCCGAAGTGTGCCATCCGATTCGTGGGACCCCCTCAAGCATGGGCATGGCCCGCGTCCAGGTAGTTCCCGGGCTATGAACAGCGACCATCGGTTGCATACACCAGACGTTATCGTGGTCTTTCAATCTCCGGGGCATCCGCCCGTTTCTGGCTTCGGTCCGGCACCACGGTCGGCTGGGATAGGCATCTGTTACAATAGCTACCATTGCCGCAGTGTCAGTGGTTGCTACGTTGATGTCATTCTGCCATTGCTGTCCCCATGCTAAATCGTTGGCATCGAACCATGGTTCCAATTGACCAAATCGTTGAATTCCATCTCGCAAGGTGGCTGCGATCTCAAGTCCGTCTTGCTTCGCATGGCTCAAGAAGATATCCAACTGTTTGAAGCCACTTCCGCTCGCTGCACGTAATAACCTCCCTGTCATTTCCGTGGCCGCACGGCGCAAGGCCGCCTCTTTATGATCATCGCCGAGGAGGGCTAGGCGCACCGAGTTGAAATTGCTTGACAACGGTCCCGTACGGTAGAAACTGTCGTGCAATGCTGCGGGAAGTAATTCCACTCGCGTTTCGTTACATTGAGTTCGAGACCCATCCTTACGAAAGTCGTTCTTTTTAAGTTCGTGTTTTCGTTTAGAGACTTCTTGCGAAAGTGCGACAATTGCGACCCTCCATTTCTCTTCAATGACCATGCGGTGGTCGACCAAGACGATGATCACATTGAGCATTGCCCCACTGTAGTCGATTGCAGGACTAAGCCTCCAAGTGGAGTCTGACTTTCCTAAGGAGCGAATTTCCTTGACCTGGCGGCGAAAATAGACTGGAAGGCCTGCGCCGCTTGAATCTCCGGAAAGGTATCCGAGGCGAAACCAGTCATAGAGCTTGCCGGACAGGACTTCGGCTTCTTTGCATTCCGGATGATGCACTATGTAAATCGATACCGGCGATTTGACTTTGGTTCTTTCAGGCGTGCCCGGGGGATCGTGGGCAATCGCCCCAATTAGTTCCGCTTCGGGTAACTTGGGATCGCTGGGACTGTCCATAATAATATTCCGGATTCATGCGATACTGTTCGATCGCGGCCAGACAGATTGGCGACGCAGGACGGAAGTCCTCAGAATCGCCCTTTTTTGCTTAGACACTTCTAAGATAGAGGCTACAATGAGCGCTTTCCAGAAGCGAATCTCAAAATGTGCAGCAAAATCGAATACTACTGCAAGTTTACCCCGTCAATCGATTCATTCATGAATGTTGATCCAGCGTCAAATCAATTTCCATGTTGGTCAAACTTTGTAATATGATGAGATTGGTTTAACTCTTACGATCGAACGCAATCCAGGCACACGGTGTCATGCTTGAGGCAGGCTCGGTGTTTTACGAGTTGTCATTCTATCTTGATTTGTTGCATCGCCTCGGCGACTCCCGGACCGTCCGGCAGCTGCGGGAATGTGCGTCGATACGGTTCGTCAGCGTAGTAAAGTCTCCATTCATTCCCGGAGAGATTCCGAGCGATGCTCTTGAATGACTCGCTGTACGCTGGAACGGGCAACTCCGGAAAGGTGGCTCGATAGGGCTGATTCGGGAAGAGGTTTTGCCATTCTGCGAGAGTCAGATTGCGGTTCACGATCCGACTTGCTTCTGTCTTCCACGTATCGGGATTGATGCTGATCAATGCAACGTGGCCACGTCCATTGAATACAGTGATTGACGGATGTATCAGGGCGGCCAGTGTATCCTGCATTGATGCGACGTTCGTGACCATTCCTCTAGAAACCTGCATCGGCATGGCGCTGAAGCGTCGGCGGCTTTCAACATCCCAGATTACGACTTCCGCCGGGCCTTCAAGGCTGCCAAAGCCGCCTGCCAGGATCATTCCGTCTTCGCTAAACGCAGGTCCGTAAACAGTCCTGGCTTCTGGAACGGCAAGCGGTTCCTCCGTAAGTCGAGCGCGCGTCGCAATATCCCAAAGCAGGATTCCCTGTTTTCCCTGACCGAAAACGGTCGCGGCTAGTGTCATACCATCTGGGCTGAAGGCAATTCCAGCAATGCCTCCTTCAGTGACGTCAAGAGGGCTCCCTGGCAGTGGCTGCCCTGCTGCATTCCAGAGCATGATCCTTGCCTGACGGTTGCTCTGGTCCCCACTCATCGTACCGGCAGCCAGGATCGATCCGTCATGATTGATGGCTAGTCCAGTCAACTGCGCAGCGTCCACAACCAGCGGCTGCTGATGCGCTCGTTTCCAATCGGCTTGATTCCAGACGATGATACCGGCTGCAGTATCTTCGTTGCCCTTTCTTCTCTTGAAAGCGGCAGACAATTGCATTCCCTTTGCGGCGAATGCGACGTGGGTCACCAAGCCTTCCGGCACATCCAGCGGCGATTTTGTCAGTCGCTGTCGTTGATTGACATCCCACAACACAACGCGTCCTTGAGGGGCCTGACCATCGCCCCAAGACATTCCGGCTGCAAGGAGTTTTCCATCCGGGCTGAAAGCGACGTCCAGCACATGTCCTTCCGCGACCAGCGGATCAGACACGCGTTCCAAGGTTTTTCTGTCCCAGAGTATCACGTGGCCGCTTGACGTGCCGCTTGACGTGCCGGTTGCGAGTAATGTCCCACGTGGCTGAAATGCAACGCATTCAATCGAATCTTCGGCAAACAGAACTTGCGCGGCTCTTTTTTGCATGGCATCGACGCTCCAGAGGGCGACGACACCCGGCGCACCGGGAGCCGCAAATGACGCCGCTGCCAGTGTCCGGCTATCCAGACTGAAGGAAACACCTTCAACGCCGTATCCTGGAACTTCAAAAGGCTGCTCATTTAACGGCCGTTGGTGTTCTATGTCCCAGACCTTCACACCTCCTCGGCCACCGATCACAAACTGCGATGGAAAAGTATCTGACATGATCTCGGCACCGAGTCCGGCAGCGAGCAGTTTACCGTCTGGGCTGAAGGCAAGACTGTTGAGGTTAAGCTTGCGGTCAAATCTTTGCTCTGAATTGATTGCAAACTCCATCAGCTGCTTTTGTTGAGAACGACTCCAGATTATTATTTTGTCGAAATCAGCCATGGCGATTCTGTCGCCGTCCTGGCTGACAACGAGTTTGCGTATCGACATTGCCGCCTTCAACGAATCTACCCATCGCCCACTGTTCGGATCCAGCAGCATCGTGGCGCCGCTGAAAAACGAGTCTTGTACAGCGATCAGTTGCGATCCGTCAGGTGTAAAGACGACTGACGTGACACTCTGGGATTCGCCTCTTGGCGCTTCGGTTCCCGGTGGTGGTGGTTGATCAGGACGCACGATACGCCGTTCTTTGGTTGCCGTGTCCCAAAAGGCGAATCCCCCACCGTTCCGGACGCCGGCGACAAGCGTTTTTCCGTCCGGACTGAAGGCAATGCTGGTGACATCTTTTGTCGGTGGCAGCGGCGGTTTCACGCCGCCCGGAGGCTCGTCTGTTGCGTTTCCAGCCCATCGACTGCCCGTATTCAGGTCGAATACGACAACACCGCCTGCGAGTCTCTGTCCGTACCTGGCAGTAAATCCAACGGCAAGTAAGGTCTCGTCTCGACTCATTGCAAGGCAACTCGGCTTGCCCTCGTCAACGACAAAGTCCGACGTCAATCGTTTGCCGTTTGAATCCCAAACGAGAACACTGCCGTTGTTCTCGCCCGTGGACATCGCCAGCAACCGGCCATCCTTCAAAAACAGGACCTCTCTGGACGCCGTCGTTGGATGTACTAACCGGAGCAGAGCTGGCTGTGCTCTAACGGCCCGGAACAGCACGTCGCGTGATTCAAAGGACGGGTATGTCCGCATCGCTTCTGCGGCAAGCAGCATCCCGACGTCGAACTGCGTATCAAGCAGGCTGCTTGCCATTGTGGCGATCTGACGCGAAGTTGCGATTCGCGTCTTCAGTTCCGCCTCTTTACGGGCAATCATCTCCCTGCCAAGCGATTGATTGGACTGAATGCCGAACCAGATTGCCGCTCCCAGGAGAAAGATCAGGGCACAAATCGCGGAGATGGAAACGCGTATCGCTTGCCGATGCGCACGAATATCGTCGCCGAAAATCTCGTCTTTGGGTTTACCGTGTAGAGTCGCTGCCAGCGAGGCAACCGCATCCTGGTACCGTGGGTCTTCGTCGCTGAGTTGCTTCTCTGTTTGAACCCAGCTGAGGTCGACCCAGAAAGGCATGCTAGTGTAGTGCTTCACGCAGATGGGATCTTATTGAGAGCCTTTCGCGCACGGGCCACTTTTTCGAGGATGTCTTCGGCTTTCTTGGTCCAGACAAACGTTTTCGGATTGGCATTGTGATGATCGATGTAATCGCGAAT
>CAIOKO010000172.1 GCA_903858935.1 uncultured Schlesneria sp.
CATGAACATCCTGCCCCGGCCCATCTGTCGGAAATTTCGGAAAGTCCGGAAACAATCCGAACGCAAACCATTCTATCCCAACAAGGAATCACTCGGCAGACGATAAAACCAAATTGAACCTTTTTCTTCGAATGTCACGCGGATCAATTAGGCAACTTAATTCGAAGAGATCGGCTGGACGCCAATCTCTTCATGCGCCGCTGGTTTCGGGTTAGACTGAGAATTTGCAATGCGTCGTTTGTTGCGAATTCAATCCAGGGATTCCATCTCATGCCTTGCTGTAATTATCGAACACACGAACCTTGTCCCAGGTTGGCTTGTTTTCTTCGATAAATTGCAGGTGAGCCGGAGCGGTCTGGTAAACGTCGTGATCATGTTTTGATTTGAAAACAACCAGCAGAGCGACGTGGAAATCACGAACATTGACAGGACGCTCAAGCTCAGCAACCAGCGGTCCAGCTCCGAAGAAAACGACCCCCGGATGATCTTTGAGGTACTTAAAGCAGGCGTCGATCAGTTTCTGAATGTTTGCGGCAGTGCCGTCCTTCAGTGTAAAAAAGACATTGTGGACCAGCATCGATTGGTTGGCGTGATCAGTCATCGAAAAAACTCTTTCTTTTTTGGTTCTTGTAGAATCTGAATCGGACGACGACTCAGATCGGCATTGCGATTTGCTATCAATTGATTGACTTCGTTGGGTTCGAGCACCCGTTCTGCCAACGTAATGAGATACAAATTCGTAGAGCGTTATCATCACGAATCGGCTCGTTTCTTGCCACTCTGCCGATTATGATACGCGCCGCTTCGGACCGTCACTCCGATTGATTTATTGTTTTCAACGGAGTGATGATGAAAGCCATGGCGGTTTTGGATATTTGCGTTCTTTCACGATTTACTTCCGGGTAGGGTGGCGAAATGGCGTTTGATCTCTACGAAGATTCTTTTGGTGACCATCGAAATGCACAGGCCCTGGCTAAGGCATCAGAACTGGCCTACCTTCCGGAAGATCTCGGAAAAGCAGAGTTTGCAGCAGTTCTGGGACTCGATGCGCGACTGATCAGTGTCGGAAATACTCAGGCTTATATTGCACAGAATGCGAATAATATCGTTGTCGCTTTTCGGGGGACGGAGTCTCCCACAACGTTCGAGGGTCTGAAAGACTGGCTGCTCTCGGATGCTGTCAACCTGTTAATCCTGCCAACCGGTCGTCTGGGGACGGATTTTGCTGCTGCCGGAGTTGGAGCCCGGTTTCATCAAGGGTTCATTAACGCTTTGGATGACATCTGGCTGCCGTTGTTTTCGGGCGTTGAAGACGAATTAAAACGAGCAGACCGTCCGTTATGGATCACCGGTCACAGTCTGGGGGGCGCATTGGCCGTACTGAGCGCCTGGCTTTTCACGCGTAAATTTGTGAACGTCCACCAGGTCTATACATTTGGCGGCCCGATGATTGGAAACGTCGAGGCTTCCAAGGCCTTTGATCGAGAACTTGCCGGTAAGGTTTTTCGGTACGTGAATGGTCCCGATCCGGTCCCGAAGCTTCCGACAATGAGCCTGATTGCGAACGACTATGGTCACGTTCAAAAAGAAATGTCGACTGGAGTCGGGCCCGGTGCATCATCGTCGGCAGCACTATTCACCGAATTCGTCAGCCGATCAGCCAACGGAGTCATTCAAGGGACCTTAATTGACGATGTCTGGAAAGCTATCTCACAAACGGTCGAAGCCCATCTGATGCCCAGCTATCACAGTATGATCGACCGACTGATGGGGAAGAAGTAGAAGAAACAAACGCCATAACGTAACGCCTCATTTAACCTCGAAAGCGCTGGATCGGCAGCCGGGCTTTGCCATTACCAACTGCACAAGTCCGCAGTTTCGCTCGAGAAAAGCCCCTTCGCAGTAGCAAAGATAATAGTCCCACATCCGAATAAAACGATCGTCAAATCCAAGTCGTCTGACTTCGGTGATCTGCTCGAAGAACCGAGTTCGCCAGTCGCGAAGGGTCTTCGCGTAGTGCACCGCGAAGTCTTCCATGTGGGTCAAACGTAAGTCTGTCGAACGAGTTAACACATTGCAGACGTGGGTCACCGACGGCAGGCACCCGCCTGGAAAGATGTATCGCTGGATGAAATCAACATTGCGGACATAGCCTTGATACAACTGGTCGGCGATCGTGATTCCCTGCAGGACGAACAGACCATCTGGTTTCAATAATCGACTGCAGCATTGAAAATAGGTGTCAAAGAATTCATGTCCGACCGCTTCGATCATCTCAATCGAGACGAGTTTGTCGTATTGGCCTTTAAGATCGCGGTAATCCTGCATCACGACAGTAACGCGGTCGCTCAGTCCTGCATCAGCAATTCGCCCGGTTGCCATTTCAAATTGTTCGCGTGAAATCGTGGTTGTTGTCACGCGGCAGCCGAAGTTCTGCGCTGCGTGCAAAGCAAAGCCGCCCCAACCAGTTCCGATTTCCAGAAGATGGTCCTGTGGTGAGAGTCGAAGTTTCTGGCAAATCCGTTCATTCTTCGCCGTCGAGGCATCGAACAGCGTGCTGTCAGTTTTTTCGTAGATGCCGCAGGAGTACATCATCGTGTCATCAAGAAACAGCTTGAAAAAATCGTTCCCCAGATCGTAATGCGCGGCAATGTTTTTGCGGCTACCTCGTCGGGAATTACGATTCAAACGATGAGCAATTTGGTAGAGCGGCTCGAACATCAAGGAGAGCCATCCCGGTTTGGCGGCTTGTGTTTGCGAATTGACAACCAGAATTCGGACAAGATCCGTCAAATTGTCGCAGGTCCAGTCGCCGTCCATAAACGATTCCGCAGCGCCAAGGTCTGCTCCGAATGCTGCTCGTGGAAAAAACCGTGAGTTTCGAACAGTTAAAACCACATGAAAAGGACAATTCAGCGTCGTTTCCCCAAACGATTGCTGAGACGATCCCTCAACGAGCGTGATTTTGCCTTGTTCGATCCCTTTGAGACGCGAAATGACCGCGTTCCTCGCAAATTTCTCACGAAGACAACGAGGAGAGACATCGCGTTCGCGGCAATAATTTTCCAATGACATTGTTGATTGCGATTCGCTGATGCTGCTCATGGTGTCAGTTTTCTATGGAATCTTGGGTCGGAGTTTCCGTTTGAAGAATCTTATCTGATTCGTCCAATCGGTTACTTTTAGGATGAGGTACGTACGGAATACGTTTCCACCACAGCCGCAATGCCTGCCAATAGATATTGGCCATAACTCGTGCTGTCATCAATGGATACAAAGCAAGGACTCTTGCGAGCGACCAAGTCGTGATTTCCTGCCGTTTGAGATTTAAAGTCGCATCAAAACAAACATGTTCATCTCGCCAATTTTCGGCTTGCAGTACAAGTTGATCACTCGGGCCGACCAGATTCCAGCGATATTCAAAGTCCATCGTCATAAACGGCGAAACGTGAAACGATTTAGCAAAACGAAACTTATGTTTTTCTGGTTCGCCTGATGATCCGGCAGGATGATTCTGTTTTGAGTCGACAACAGTCAAGACATAACAGTGTCGTTCCCGCCACGGCGTATTCGTGACTTCCGCGACGATGTATTGGATGCGACCTCCTGTTTCATCAAAACAAAAGAACACGCTCAATGGGTTGAAGCAATATCCAAGATAACTTAAATGAGTCAGCAGCCGAATGGGTCCGTCGGGACGGTTACCCGTTTGAGTTTCGACAAGTTTTCGCACTGTTTCGTCCAGCGGTTGGCTTGTGTCGCCGAAATGATCGCGCCGCCGAAACGTGGCGACGTTCCAATTTTCAATCGACCATAACCACCGACGTTGAAACACGAGCGGAAGTTCGTTGAGGTCGAGATACATCATAAAGAGCGATGCACGAAATTCGTGCCGAACAGGCTCGAGTCTTCGGTGCCGAACCGTCCCTTCATAAATGCCACTCTGCATGATCCAGCCCTAACGATCAGCGTTTTTTTGAGTTGCTGCTGACAACTTCTATTCGATACCGAAGGCCTTCGCTACGACCAGAGCGCTTTTCACTCCATCTTCATGAAACCCAAAGCCCCAGTAGGCACCGCAAAAATGCGTTCGATTGCTGAGATTACTGATCTCCGTATGGCGACGTTGCGACAAGACTGCCGCTGGAGAATAGATTGGATGTTCATAAACAAACCGTCCCAGAATTTTGTCGGGACGAATGGCGTCTTCCCTGTTAAGCGTCACACAGAATGGTTCGGTAGAACTCAATCGCTGAAGAATGTTCATCTGGTAAGTCACTGATGGCGCATCAAGCGGGCTGTTAGACAAATGGTAATTCCAACTGGCCCACGCACGCCGCCGCTTTGGCAATAAGGACGCATCGGTGTGGAGCACGGCGATATTCTTTGAACAGACAAACGGGGTTAAGACCTCACGTTCGACGGCACTCGGGTCGCTAAGCAACCGAAGTGCCTGGTCACCATGAGTGGCGAACACAACCTGATCGAATTGTTCAGGACCGGATGCTGACGTCACGTTAACGTGGTCTTCGTTTCGACGCACAGAAATCACCGGGCAATTTAACCGAATTCGATCACGAAAAGATTCCGTCAATCGGTCAATGTATCTCCAGGAACCTCCGACGATTGTTCGCCAGATTGGACGATCTGTCAGCGTGACGAGTCCGTGATTAACGAGAAACTGTATGAAGTAGCGAGCCGGAAACTCCAGCATTTTCGATGGCGATGTTGACCAGATCGCGGCTCCCATAGGGATCAAATAATTCTCGCGAAACGTCTCTGAATAATGACCCCGATCGAGATAATCACCCAGTGAAATATCAGAAGAGTCCTCCGACAATAATTGGGGGGATTGGCGGTTGAATCGGAGGATTTCCATCAGCATTTGCAGAAACGATGGGCGGAATAGATTCGTTCGCTGGGCGAATAGTGTGTTAAGTGACGTTCCACAATATTCCAGACCCGTCCGCTCGCACTTCACGCTGAAGCTCATTTCGCTTTCTTGTGATTCAACACCAAGAAGATCGAGCAACTTGCAGAAATTCGGGTATGTTCGCTTGTTAAAAACGATAAAGCCCGTGTCAATCGCGTAAGGCCGTCCATCTTTTTCGACCGTAACAGTATGCGTGTGTCCGCCGACATAATCGTTTGCCTCGAATACTGTGATCGAGTGCTCGCGTTGGAGGTACCATGCAGCAACCATGCCCGAGATTCCAGTCCCGATGATCGCAATCTTCATGACGATGCCTTATCACGTTCCCGACGATAAACCGTACAAAGCGTCTGGTTTCAATCCACGAATTCAGGGGTGTGAAATAGAAATCCCGAAAATTCAATGAATCGTTCACAATCCCTCACGCCTGGAAAAAAGGAAATGAGCGACTCCCCACTCCTCTCCCCCGCAATAGCCGAATAACTCGGCGCACGCGATATAGAACATTCTCCATCGCTGAAACATCACCTTCGACAGTTTGTCGCCGTAAGTTGTCTGGAACAGGGGCAGGATTTGCTCGCGCGATGAATCGTGACGTTTCAGCCAAGACTCAAGCGTTTTCTGGTAGTGCTGACCGTTGATGAGCCAACGATCTTCGAATAACAAGTCGCGTTGGAATTCTAGAAACAAGTCGGCTGAAGGCATCAGTCCGCCGGTGAAAAAATGGCGAGCCATCCAGTCGTTGTTTCCGTCGGTCTCAAACGGATAGGCGCAGCGACCGTGATAGAAAACGTGGGCAAAAAGTTTTCCTTTTGGCTTGAGCCAGCGGGATATTCTTGCAAATAACTCTTCGTAGTTACGCATATGTTCAAACATTTCGACTGAAACAACTCGATCGAATGTACGATCAGTTTGAAAGTCGTTCATATCTTGCGTCTCGACAACAAGATTCGAAATGCCCCGAATGTTTGCTTGATCGAGTATGAATTTTTTCTGAGACGCTGAATTCGAAATCGCGAGAAATCGGCTGCCGGGAAATCGTTCGGCCATAAATAGTGACAACGAACCCCAGCCGCAACCAAGCTCCAGGATCTGCATTCCGTCGTGCAAACCCGCTCGCTGACAGGTCAGTTCCAGCATTTTCTGCTCGGCAGTACGCAGGTCAACGACTCGGTCAGGCCAGAGACAAGAACTGTATTTTCGATGTGGACCAAGGACCAACTCGAAATAGGCCGCAGGAACTTCGTAATGCTGCTGATTTGCAAAGTCGGTATGAAGCGCGATGGGACTCTTACGAATTTCCGCCACAAATGATCGATGCAGTTCGCTCAGACCCTCACATCCGAGTCGAGATTCTTCGAGGAGACGCGCGGCAAGTAGCCGACGGATTCCGAAACGGATCAGTCGATCAGGCAACCAACCTTGTTCTGCAAGCTCTAAACCAGACAGCATTCGATACCCGTGTTCAATTAATCTGAAGATTTCTTCGGGAACCAAGGAACGAACATGCTAGTTGTCTGCTGATATTTTCGGTAGTCGTCGCCGCGACTGATCAGCGCTTGCGCTTCTGTTGCTGGGATACCGGTCACTTTAAACAAAAAAAACCACATCAGCGCCGGAGCAGAAATGGTTATCCAGCCCAATGGAGTCATCCACGCGATTACGACATAAGTCCACCAGTGCAGCCATTCGAAAAAATAATTGGGATGACGTGAATAATTCCACAACCCGTTTCGACAGGTTGTTCCTCGATTGGACGGGTTGGCACGAAACCGAGCCAGTTGAATATCAGCGAGAGTTTCACCGGAGACCGAAAATCCCCAGATTGATACTCCAATGAAATCCCAGGCATCAATCGGGGCGCTGCGTTGCATCGCCAGCCAGAAGGAAAGTGAAAAGAACCAGGCAAGTAACGCCTGCAATTGGAAGAATCCGAAAAAAAACAGGTTGGCCCGAGGTCCGAATGCCGCCCGCAACTTCTGGTAGCGACCGTCCTCTGGTTTTCCGAGAACTCGATCACCAAGTAGATAAAGAGCGAGTCGCATTGACCAGATAAATGCAATCGTTGCGACCACCCCAGTTCGCCAGGTGAAATGGGGTTGGGTTATGCCGTAGAACACGGACAGAAAGCCGAGACATCCTGACCAACCCACATCCACGATGCCGGCATCGCGTGTCCGGCACTGGATACACCACAGCACGAGCATCAGCAGGCTTGAGAAAAACAAACCCCACGCAAGTTGTGAAGAAGCGGTGAGACTCATGCGTTCGCCGAAGCCAGTTGTCGTCGATTGTATTCGACTGCCACGGCGTGCAATTTCTTCAAGGCGTTTCCTTCGACTTGTCGGACGCGCTCTTTGCAAATCCCCAATTCACTCGAAAGTTGCATCAAAGTCTTAGGCTCTCCTCGCCCATTTAAACCAAATCGCCCTTCGATAATTTGACGCTCACGTTCGGTGAGGTGATCCGACATCACTTCAACCATGTGTTCCATCAGCCGAGCTTCAGCCGGTGCATCATAGTCGACTTCCTGATGGTCAGGTGCCGACATCATGATTTCAGGGTCTGTGACCGAAAACCGCTTCCGATCCTTTTGTTTCCGTTCAATTTTTCGGAAAAAGCTTCGTCGAATTGCGTGGGTGGCGTAGGTGCTGAATCGAAAACCGAGTTGGTAATTGAACTTTTCAACCGCTTCCATCAATGAGAGCGAGCCATCGCTAACCAAATCTTCGAAACCATAACTCGACGTGCAGTACTTTCCGGCGTTTAAAACGACGAGTCGCATGTTCGACCGAATAATATGATCCCGTGCGTCTTTGGCATCGGAAAGCAATCGCTCGATCTGGTTTAATACCTTTACGTCGGGTTGATCGGCATCAAGAGACAACTGCAATCGAGACGCCTGGAATTTCAAGAAATTCATTCGGCGAAATTCGTGTTGCTCTTCGGCGAATGACAGCAGCGGCTCACCCAAGGCTGGAGCGAGGCAGGGAAGATTTTCAGCTTCAACTTCCTCTTGAACCCTTGGTGAAGGATTCACCGGGACGGTTTCGAATACGCCTGGACGAATCTGTGCGTTAAGCATTGATTCAAACTCGTCGCTTTCGATGAATTCGATTTCAATCTTCAAGATTCGTTCCAACAGCAATCGGTTCTTGCTGACTTCGGATTCATTCATTGATGATGCTGCCAACTTCATAATCGTCCACTGCCCAACCAGAAGGAATTCAAAACGTTCAAATCGTTCAGCTAGAAGATGGTAGTCGATCGCTCCGGAACGGCAATGGCATTTTTCCTTTTTTTTTACATTTTTCCTAAAGCTGCCCAAATACCATGTTTTTATGCATAATACACTCGATGTGTTGTTTTGTATCGTACTATATTGCAAACAAAAAGTTAACGCTACATTCATGTTGAGTGATTTGGATATCGTCAAAATCGTTCACCTGGGTATTTGATCGATTTCCCCAGCGACTAAATCGGTCATTGTAATTTCAACACCTTAGAATGCGATATGTGATTTAAAATGATACGCTTTTGTCTTGGTCAACAAATGTCCGCGGTTGAGGAGAACCGAAGAAATTTCTTTACCGCTCACAGATTATTGGAATATGGATTCAAATCGTTGCTGGCTTTGCGAAAAATCGACCACTTACAAAACAAAAAACGTGGGACGAATTTCGTCCCACGTTCTAAATTTTTCGTTGAATCGACCGAAAACAGCAATCAAGTTGCGGCTGTTGCCACAGCAGGGGCTTCGGATGAAGGGGCATCTACTGCTTTTGGCCGTTCAATTACCTGAAGGTTGGGAATTGTAATTCCGGTAATTTTCACACGGGTATATTTCTGACGATGTCCGGTGTGACGCTTAGAGGCATTCCGGCGATGAAAAGTCTGAATTTCCAGCTTCAGGCCTTTCAATAGTGCGGTCACAACTTCCGCAGTGACAGTCGCCCCGGAAATAACGGGTTGACCGACAATACTTGGACCCCCACCATTGGCGAGCAGGACCTTGTCAAACGTAATTGCCTGACCGTCATTAACATTATTTCGATAATCAATGGCTAGGACATCGCCCATTTGGACTCGAAATTGTCGACCACCGTCTTCAAATACTGCGAACATTGCATCGACCTTGAAAGCGCTTGCCCTGTTTTCCAGAGCAACCTATTGGCGTACCGACTCTGGCGACCCAGAGGGGAAGGGAAAGAATACCGATTTAGCTCTTTAATTTCGAGTCTACGGGGGCCAAAATTCTCACTTCTGTCCCAGTTGCGTTGGAACAGTGGAATTTCAGGTGCTCTGGTCCGACTCCAACCTTAGAGTCGACTGTCACGGAAACATCATACGTCTCTTCAAGTTGCGTAATGTCTTTCCGTTTTCGATTGTTAAGGAAAGCCGCAACTCGTTCATGCACTTCGACTGTAATTTTTGAAACATCGTCCCGATTGGCGTGCGACATGAGTAGTCGCATCACGTCAATTGCCATACTTTCCCCGGTCTTGACCTGAGCCGTTCCAGAACAGCAGGGACAATCTTCATAAACCGAGCGTCTTAGCGATGGGCGAATTCTCTGTCGGGTCATCTCGATCAGACCGAACGGGCTGATGTGAAGGATTTTTGTTCGAGCACGATCTCGTTTGACGGCGTTATGGAGGGCTCTTTCCACACCACGGCGGTGTCGCTCTTCTCGCATATCGATAAAATCGTTGACAATCACACCGCCCAGGTCACGCAGGCGAATCTGTCGGCTGATTTCCTCAGCCGCTCGCAAATTGACCTGGTACGCGTTTTCTTCAGCATCGTCATCCATCCGAAAATTGCCACTATTGACGTCGATCGCCACTAGCGCTTCCGTCTGATCGATGACAATCGAACCGCCACCTTTCAGTGGTACATGCCGGCTTTGTATCCGGGTAATTTCTTGTTCGATATCGTGTTGTTGGAAAATGGGTTCTTTGCCGTCGTAAAGCTTGACCCGATCCACGTGGCGGGGAAGTACGATTTTCATGAATTCGCACGCCCGCTCAAAAGCTCGGGGTTCATCGATCCAGATCGTATCGATTTCCGATGTATAAATATCGCGGATTGTCCGCGTGATCATGTCGCTTTCTTCGTAAATATCCACGGGAGCGGGAAATTTTTTGACGCGACTGACGATCACTTTCCACAGCCGCAAGAGATAGTTCAAATCCCTTTGCAGATCTGCCTGGGATCGATCGACCCCCGCCGTCCGAATGATGAAGCCCAAACCTTCAGGAGGACTGAGATCGCGAAGAATCCGTTTAAGTCTCTTTCTCGCATCATCGTCAGCGATTTTTCGACTGACCCCAACTCGCTGCAGCCCCGGCATCAAGACCAGATAACGCCCAGGAATACTGACGTACGTCGAAAGCGTCGGCCCTTTGGATCCAATTGCCCCTTTAATCACCTGCACAAGAACTTCGCTGCCACGTTTCAGTATTTCTTGAATCGGTGGCTTGTTTCGTGTGCTTCGTTCGTTGAACTTACCCTTTGGCGAACGAGAAGGCCGACTATCGTCATCGTCATCGGCGTCCGAATCATCAACATCCCGACCGTCGACCAGATGTTTGTAATACTGAAATTCAACATCACTGACGTGCAGGAAGCCGTTACGCCCAACCCCAAAATCGACGAAGGCCGCCTGGATACTGGGTTCGATGTTAACGACCCGACCCTTGTAAATGTTGCCGACATAATTTTCGAGGCTGTTTCGCTCGACATAAAGCTCTTGCAAAATTCCATCTTCAACGATGGCGATTCGACTTTCCTCCGGTTGGAGGACATTCATCAACATTTCTTTTTTCATTACTCACCCTTAACAAAGAATGAGTGCGCGGAACGTTTTGCAATAATGTCTGGGCCACCCTTAACGTTTTCCAATGCCAAAATCCAAGCGAGATTTCGACATCGCGAGCCGGGTTTCGCAAACGGGCATTCCAGGAAAAGAATGACCTGAAAAAATCGTAAAACGACGCGATGCGCTGAGGTGCACTGACCGATTCGAACGAAAAGGCTGATCGCTCGACGTCGGGAAGTCCCGAATCGACAGAAAGATACATAGACGACCGTTGAAAACGTCGTTGGCGGGCGAAGCGGTCCTCTTTCGGACAGCCTTTTCCAATTACGGTGGTCACCGCTGATACGATTACCAATCGTCCTTCAACGCCACCGAATTGCGGTGGTCTTCGATCACGTTCGTGCGTAGACACGATCTGCCAACTGGGCGCACACAGACCCGGCAACTGCCTTTGGCAGCGAAAAACAAGGTCATCATTCCAACATCGCGATGCTCGATCACTCGGCAATCGTTCGTCGGCACCTGGGTCGCAATTGCGCACTCGAAATGAATCCAATCCAATATGTTTCGTCGCGGTCACATAACCGCGGCAACCTTACGGTCTTACAGGCGACTGCATCGTAGCGAGCCACTCGAGGAGTTGCGTTCGCGGTTCAGTCCATCTGCATTAAATCAGGGCAGAGTCGCCTCAGTTCCCCTCCAAGATAGTTCTCAACATCACGAGCGACTTCCAGAGTCTCGGCTCGAGCGGCGATTTTTTCCGCCTTTGAGATCGTCAGATTTCGAATAACCTCCTTCAGTTCAGGAATTGCGTGGGGTGTAACACTAAATTGGCGAATTCCCATTCCAATCAGCAGCGGCAGGAATACCGCGTCGGAACTCATTTGGCCACAAACAGAAACGGGGATGTTGTGCTTCCTTGCTGCATTAACGACGTTACGGATCATTCGCAGAATCGAAGGGTCTCCCGATCGATAAAGATTTGCAACGGCTTGATCTGCCCGATCCACAGCGAGAGTGTACTGGATCAGGTCATTAGTCCCAAGCGAGAAGAAGCCGACTTCTTGAGCAAATTCTTCCGCCATAATCGCAGCCGACGGGACCTCGACCATCATTCCAATCGGAACATCCCGTCGAAATGGGATTCCCTGTTCCTCTAAATCTTCCACTACGTCACTGAGGACCATCTTTGCCTGACGATATTCCAGCAACGTCGAAATCAACGGAAACATGATCCGAAGATCTCCAAATTCGGCTGCTCTCAGTGCCGCCCTCAACTGTGTTTTGAACAGTTGAAGATGCTGAAGGCTCAGCCGAATGCTCCGCACGCTCAACGCGGGATTTACACTTTCAGGATACTTCGCGCGCAAGGCTCCGGGCATTTTGTCAGATCCGAGATCAAGCGTTCGAATTGTAACTGGCTGATTAGGAAACGCCTTCAAGACCTGGCAGTAAGCCTGATAATGATCTTCTTCAGTCGGCTCACGATTTGATTCAAGATACAGAAACTCAGTTCGATAAAGTCCGATTCCCGCCGCACCCTTTTCTTTGCAAGGACCAGCTTCCTGGGGAAATTCGATATTGCCAAGCAGGCTGATTGCGACTCCGTCTTGAGTCTCACAGGGAAGCTTACTAAGCGATTTCAACCGCCGTTCATGGCTTCGGAATCGTTCTTCAGAATCCCGGTATTTGACGAGCGTCTCTTCATCCGGATCGATGATGACCACGCCATGACTGCCGTCAATAATAATCGTTTCAGAACCGGTAACATCCGACAGAAATTTTCCAATTCCCACCACCGCCGGGATTTCCATTGCTCCTGCGAGAATTGCTGTATGACTCGTGTGGCCGCCAACTTCCGTTGCAAAGCCAAGGACAAATTTACGGTCTAAATTCGCAGTCTCGCTTGGTGTCAGATTACTCGCCAATACGAGCACGGGTCCGGTGAGATTTCCCAACTCCTCTCGTCTTTCGCCCAGTAAATGGCGCAAGATCCGCTTTTCGAGGTCAAAAATATCGACAGAACGCTCCGCAAGGTAATGCCCACCAAGGTTTTGAAGTTGCTTGGCATACTGGCCGAGTACCTGACTGACAGCATATTCTGGTGATTGTTTCTGCTTGATTCGCGTTTCGACCTGCTCGATAAGCTGTGGATCACGCACGAGCATCAAATGTGCCGAGAAAATCGCCGCGTACTGCTCTCCCAAACGTTCGCGGGCCAGTTTTTCGTTAAGCGAGATCTCTCGGCACACAGCGTCGAGGGCTGAGTGAAAGCGGTTCAGTTCAAACCCGACGGCACTCGCCGATAAATAGCGGTGCGGGATTCGAAAATTCTCGGAACCGAGGACCATCGCTGGACCAATCGCCACGCCGGGCGAAACTGCGATGCCGCGTTTGATCTGCATAAATGACAACAATCTACAGGGAACATCGCCACAGTTAGTAACAATGAATTAAACAGCCCGAGGCGGCGATTGAAAACCACACGAGAAAAGTTCAGTCACTTCGTTTAAAACATCAATTGCATCCGGTCCAGCCACCTCAAGTTCAAGGTTCGTTCCTTGTTCCGCAGCCAACGTAAGTAACTCCAACAAGCTTTTTGCGTCGGCTCGCGTCTTACCTCGAGAAAGTATTACGGAACTTTGATGTTGTTGTGCGGCGAGCGCGATCAATTGACAGGGGCGAAAATGGAGCCCCTGATCATTGATTACGGTAACCGTTCGTCGATGAATAACTGCCTCAGACATGATGAATCGTTCATCACGTGGATGTTTCGAACCAAGTGACACGGTTTGCGGATATGCTGGCAAAACAATAGAGAAGTGTCGAAAGACAGTACTGTATATCAACGCTTCTCTTGGAAACCCTGCTTTGAACCCGGAATACATCTGCGTTTTTCCCGATGATCAACCACATCGGGAAATCCATTAGATTTCGTTATTGTCAGCTTCTGTCAGAAGCTCCCAAATATCTTCGCTGGTCTTTGATTGGCGTAGAAATTTGCAGAAGTGATCGTTGCGCAAATGCCGTGAAATGTTTTCAAGGCCCCTCAAATGATCACCAGGTCGATCCGGCGGTGAAACGAGTAAAAAGATGATGTAAACCGGTTCGCCGTCTAAACTGGCAAAATCTACTCCTTCTTTGGCAAGTGCGATTGCTGCGATAAGTTTGTCTGTCGAGCCGTGTTTCGTGTGCGGAACCGCAACCCCGCGTCCGATTCCAGTCGAACCAAGCTCTTCTCGTTTCAGAATTGCAGCAACAATGTTTTCTTCGTCCTCAGCCTTAATGCTGCCCGCCTTTTGAAGGCTGGCCACCATGGCGCGAATTGCTGATTCTTTAGTTCCGGCTGGAAGTTCCGGAACTATTGCTCCTGGAACAACGAAGTCACACAACTTCATAGGTTTTCCCCTTTCGGCTTATCACCGTTTATGTCTGCGTATTGACGATTCTCAAGACCGCACTGAATTGTTGATCGAACATTTGCTTTCGACATCATTATTCGAAATCTCTCGCAGCGTAGCTAGCGATTACGGCTTTGCTTCAGGACTTCGTTTTTCCGCAGCTTCCGCAATTTCGCTTAGCGCCGGGTCGCCGCGATGGTCCTGGATCTTCTCTTTATATTTACGGACTTGCTGTTCCATTTTGTGAAGAGCCGCATCGAAGACAGGAATGACGTTATCCCCTGACTCGCTCGCCACGAAATCATGGCGATGTTCGGCGTCGACCAGAATTTCAACATTGATTCGATCATTGGAAAAATCGACTGTCACATTGATCGCGGTGACCCGATCAAAGAATGTCAACAGTTTTTCCGCCTTGCGAGCAATGTGGTCGTGTGCACTGGGACTTAAGGTACCGTGTCTGCTGGTAATGGCGACTTGCACCGAAACCTACTCTTTCTTAATGAACTCAAATTATGATTTTGCTTCTGACAAAATAACCCCGAAGACAACGCCCCCGGGGAAATCGATACTTTGATTGTATTCCGCAGGAATCGTCCGTCAATCACGTGAGACTCAAGCACGCGTGATGATTGGCATTCGATTTACGGGAGGCCTAATGTTCGAGACGATTCGGATCCTGCAATAATAACGCCCCCCCACTCGAAGTGTAACACCTCGACGGGATAAGGAAAACCAAATAACGCACAACCGGATCTTTACCGGTGAAAAAACAAGATCGCTTCGGATCTCAATGCTTACTTTGACGTGCGAAATGGTTTAGAGACTTGAGCGAGTTGACTGTTGGCAAGAGTGTCGTCGAACTCTTAATTTTTCTCGCGAGTCAATTCATTGGAAGTCGACGCCGGTTGAACTCGTCCGCTGGTCGACATGGGGACGATCCACGTCCGTTCTCGGAAGCGGAATTGAGGTTGTCTGCACCTCGCCTGCCGTACTGGCAACTCCTTTCTGCGGTATCGAATACATAGGGTTTCGATCTGACATAGAAGTGGCAATAAGTCGGTTGTCCCGTTTTTTGAGTCCCAAAACAGGGGTTCCAGGGCTGACATGAAGTGCGATCTTCACATCGGGCATATCGCGATTTGTCTGGGAAATCGACCGATACGAAGGGGCTGTGCTCTTCGGCTTCCGTTCTTTCAATTCGAGACCAAAAAATGGTACTCGAGAATTGCTGTCGATCGAGAAACTCTTACCGCCGATCGTACAGCCGCTCAAAAGTCCGCTGAAAATCGATAATAAGCACACGGTATATACAGAGTGACCGTATACGCCCTTCATTGCGTAGCCCTTGATTTGATCAACAAAACGGTGGAGAGACCCGCTTCATAGCAAGAAATCAGATTTGCGCACAGACCGGTTTCTTGGGTCGGACAGCCGACATTTATTTTCGGGTCTGGCTAGGCGATCGTCAAAAATCCGCTGATCCGTTTTTTAACCGGCCGCCTGCTCTAAAACCTCTTCAGCAACATAGATCGGAAGATGGGGGTCAAAATGAACAGCTAACGCCACGGCATCGCTGGGGCGACTGTCGACTTCGATCAATTCCCCATCCCGTCGGATTCGGATCGACGCAAAATAGGTGTGTTCTTCCAGTTTGTGAATAATGACGTCCTGCAATTCACCCCCAAGAGCCTCGATGGTCGACTTGAGTAAATCGTGCGTCAAAGGTCGAGGAGGCTCTTCACCCTGAACGCAACGGTCAATACTGGTCGCCTCGAACAGGCCAATGAGAATTGGGAATTCCCGTTCGCCTTCGACTTCGCGCAGGAAAATGACTTGCTGATCATTAATCTCACTGATGATAATCCGGGCCAATTCCATCTGAACGAGCACAACAGGAACTCCTCATATCGAGTGGCAAAACCGCTTGTCTGGTTTGAATTGGCATAAGAGCGAACCGAACGTCAAACCTGCCCGAAACAGCGAAAAAGGCAAAAGCAGTCTGCGTCGACAGGTGAAGTATATGCGTACCGCAAATAAATGAAATGAAACCGAGGTCATTCACCCCACGGAACTTCAACTTGCCACAAATCCCGAAGGCCTGTGTTAACGATTGAGAAACGCGTGAATGACTTGATTGACTGCGCTGGGATTTTCGAGCGGCGCCATGTGTCCGGCATTCGAAATCACGATGAATTGAGAATCTGGCAGAGACTCGGAAATTGACCTCATTTCCGCAGGGGGAGAAATCGCATCGTATTCTCCGACAATAACTAAAGTGGGGACGCGAATGGTTGGCAGAAACGACGAAACATCGGGGCGAATGGCCATTCCGCGATGTGCGGCTGCAATTGCAATTGGGTTCGTCGCAAGCACTGTTCTTCGAATTTGGTCGGTCAACTCCGGTTGACGCTCGCTGGTCGTTGATGCGAACAGCTTCGGCATCATAGCCCAGAGAACCGGTTCTGAGCCCTCTTTCGTCACAATATCGGCCATCTTAAGCCGGTTTAAAGCCGCTTCCGCGGAATCCGCGACTGAACGTGTGTCACAGAGAATTAAGTGACTGAGCCACTTGGGGTGCCGCAGCGCGAATTGCCAACCGATGTAACCTCCCATTGAAAGGCCGCAAAACGTGATTGGCTGATCGGCCTGAAGCGCTTCCAGCAATCCCACCAGATCGTCGGCATACTGCTCCATCGAAACCGTGTAGAGGGCGCCGTCGGTACCACCAAATCCCCGCAAATCGGGGGCAATTACGCGGTTCGTTTTTGAGAATTCTTCGATTTGAGACAACCACATTGTGTGATCGAGCGGAAAACCATGAACAAACAATATGACAGGCCCGGTTCCCTCGTCGGCGACGTGGAAACGGACTCCTGAAACTTCAATTGTTCTCAGCATCATTTGTTTCTCTGGAAATCCAGCCGATAAAGCCTGCGGACTTCAGGGTTTTTCACTGAGATCACATCGGCACGAAAATTGACCGCATCCGGGGCATCCCGAGCCATATTTTTTGCGGACAGCTGCATCAAGATCAACGCCAGCGACGTTCGCGATTGTCGCCAGCCATGCGAGGACGTCGGCAAATTCAAGAGCCAATTCGTCGGGAGTCCCTTCTCGCAATGCTGCAGCCAATTCCCCAACTTCTTCCATAAGCCACATGAACGTTCCGTCAACGCCTCGTGCCACATCCTTGGGGCCATACATCTCTTTGATCAATGATTGTAAATCTCGTAAAGAAAGCGGACTCGCGTCAGTCATGTTGGCCTTTCAACTTTCCGTTGCCTGCATCAAACCGCGGATATACCCATACGCAAACAATCGACCGAGCATTGTATATCCCGGTTCTCCTTCATCCTCGCCATAGAGTTGTGGAACGTGGTCAGGGCGGATCGGGCCGCTGAAACCGATTTGGCGGTAAGCGTGCATCGCAGCAGACATATTGGTATCGCCATTGTCGTGAAATGTCTCGACAAATGACTCGCGAGTTCCACGCACGTCGCGAAAGTGCACGTACTTAATGTGTTTTCCCAGGCGGCGAATTGAGGCGGGAATGTCGACCCCCATTGAGGCGAACGTCCCTTGGCAGAAACAGATTGCATTGGAAGGACTGGGGACCAGTTCGATCAGTTTTTCAAAATTCTCAACCGAGTTCATAATGCGAGCTTTTCCCTGGAATTCCGGGAGCGGTGGATCGTCCGGGTGCATGCACATCGTCACATTCGCCGTTTCAGCCACCGGAATCAGGGCCTTTAGAAAACGTTCGAGGTTCTGCCAGAGACTGTCTGAAGATATCGTTTCACGGGTTATTTCCGATGAGTTTGCACTGAGTGACATTGCTCGATGGACATCCGCCAGATCAAATGCAGTTACCTTTGCTCCACCACGCTCTGGAACGTCAAGACGCGTCCGAACCCAGTCGGTACCCGCCATGAAGTTGTAGCAGAGAAGAGGAACGCCTGCGGTCTGCATGTTCTGAAGAAGCGACTTCATAGCTGCCAGCTCGCTTCCATCGTCCAGTCCAACCTTCAGTTGTTCAATCGGAAGATAGCCTTCAATGACAGACAGCTTCATTCCGAATGATTTAATCCGATCTCGCAAACGAATCAGATCATCAAGATTCGAACCAGGATATCTTCCGACGACGTCAGTGACTCCGCATTGTGCGGCGAGAACGAGATTCTCGTCTGACATCGGAGTCAAAACAGTCGCCAGCTGCATCATTTCAGGAATTCCTCCGTCTTCGATTCATTGCGTGAGGGAACAAATAATGGTGATCGCCAGACTCCCAGTTTTTGAGCCCAGAATTTTGCCAGGACATGCAATGTGGAAAATCCGTATGTAACACTTCGGCGAAAGTTGATGCTGGACATTTCATCAAAGTAGCGGACCGGAACTGGAATATCGCCAAGTTTGAAACCGAAGTAGACCGCCTGTGCTAAAAATTCGCTATCGAATACAAAATCATTCGAGTTTTTCAAGTAGGGAATCGTTTCCAGCACTTCGCGACGATACGCACGAAATCCGCTATGAAAATCGCCGAGATTTTGCCCGAGGGCAATATTTTCGGTGAATGTCAAACAACGGTTGGCGACGTATTTCCAGGGAGGCATCCCGCCAGATAGGGCCTCGCGCCGTGTCCGAATCCGGGAGCCCATCACGAAATCACAGATACCCAGGCGAATGATGTCAATCGCGGCTGGAATCACTCGACTGTCGTATTGATAATCGGGATGGATCATCACGATGTAGTCCGCACCATTTTCGAGTGCTCGACGATAGCAGGTTTTCTGGTTACCCCCATAACCCAGATTTTTTTCGTGACGAATTACCGTCAGGCCGATTCGCTCGGCAATTTCAACTGTATTGTCGCTACTACAATCATCAACCAGAATAATTTCATCGACTGATCCTGCGGGGATGTCCGCGACAGTCCGTTCAAGTGTTCGAGCCGCGTTATAAGCGGGCATTACGGCAATCGTCTTTCCCTGCGGCAGTTTTTTGCCGTCAGAAAAAGTCGAGATTTCGTTGCTGTTTAAATTGGATGACACAATGGCTCGATTCATGCTGAACAGTGGGCATTGACTCAAAAATCGATGGCGGCATTATCGAGAATTGTCGCCACGTTGGAAGCGGCCTGAGGCGTCATTTTTTTTATTTGCCATTTAACTCGCATGACCATATTCGACGACCATGATTTGACGATTTATACTCCGTCATGTCACCATAGCAGTTCCTTGATTAATCAAATCATGTTTACGAATCAGGATTCAGCACATGCCCAAGAAAAAAGCCGCGAAAAAGATTTCAGCCAAAGAGGATTCAGTTGTATCTCAACGAATTGTCATGCGGACTGGCGAAGCATTGGTCGAAGCCGAACCAGCATACTCGGCGGCAGAACCCGAAGTTGTGATTGGGGAGTTGGACGGCCCCGTTGGTTATGCAATTGCCAATTTGATCGGAGATCAGACCAAGGGACACTCGCGCGTGTTTGCCATTTTGAATTGTGATGTCCAAGTTCGTCCGGTCACACTGATGGTCAGCAAAGTCACGGTAAAAAACACGAAATACACGAACATCCTGATGGGCTCAGTCCAAGCAGGTATTGCGAACGGAGTACTCGACGCGGTTCGAGCTGGCGACATTCCTAAGGAAAAAGCCAACGATCTTGGGATTATTGTCTCCGTCTGGCTTGATCCTAGTGTGACCAAGGTAGAGGTGGATCACAACATCCTCTTCGAAACCAACCGGAAGGCAACAGCGAAGGCTATTCACAAAGCCATGCACAATGAGCCGGGAATTGATTGGTTACTTGAAAACCAAAAAGACGTGACACACTATTTCCATCAACTGGGAGTGGAAAAGAAGCTGTAAATCATCAGTTTGATATTGAGTTTTCCGAGATCTGGCTCAACAGCTCGGCAACGACTTCGGGCTGTTGAGCAGCGACATCGTTAACGTCCCAAATGTCTTCCGGCTTAAAAAACAGCGCGGTCTGATTCTTCGGACTCGGTTGTGAGAGGTCTATTTGCAATTCGATTGAGTTGTCGTGAATACAAAGCCATTCGTTTGTTCGAATCGCTTTTGTCCGGGCTCCGTCGCCATACCAGACCATCGACCGAGACGGAGCGTCCTCCGTTAATTCTCGCAGCCAGCTTCTTCCTGCGAATGACAAATCGACAGCAAGGGGAGCTAGATTGAACCACTCAATGAGTGTAGGGGCCAGGTCAAATGTTTGCGCGAGCCGATCTGATCGAAGGGATTTGAGATTCAAGAATCGTTTGTCATTGCTGATGTTGATCACGAGAGGAATTTGAGTCAGTTGGTCGCAAAGGGTTTGCGCTTTGCTTGACGACGAGGTCAACTTTGATTGTTTGATTTGCTGCCATGCATAACCCGTGGCGGCCATGACAATCACAAGCATAGGTTCGTCAACAACTTCGCTGGAAAACTGGGCGAGAAGTTCTCCCAGCCAGTGATCCAATAACGATACTGATCCGGCATAAACAGCAGGATGCTGTGATCGATCCGCGTTCGAAAGTTCAGAAAGATCTTGGCCCCGTTCTTCAAAATCTTCAAAATAAAGCTCGTTAAAACCTTCGGGAGGAATCCCAGGCCCGGGCGCGTGAATCCATAGCAACTTTGAATGTTTGCTGATTGGCGACTCTTTCCGGGTCGAAATCGCGGTTTTGACTGCCTCGGCAAATGGAATTTCGTCCGGCTTGGTCCCGATTCCCTCGCGCCCTTGAACCCGTATGACGTTGTCGAATTCGAAGCTCTGTTGCCATTCATGAGACTCGCCCGTGGCAATTAATTGCGTTTCGACGTGACCTGCCCGAAACAGACTTCCGATGGGGATCGGCCGCGAATTTAGTGGGATTAACGAGTGATTGCCCGTTGACCAAGCCATTCCAGCCAGTGGCCCAAGCGTATCAACGAAACAACGGTCAAAAACGGCACCCGTGGCTGCAAGCCGGTCGCAGTTCGGCGTTTCGATCCACTCGTTTCCATAGCAGCCAAGTGACTTTGTGGCGAGCGAATCGAAGGAGACGATGACAGCCAGCATCTAACGGTTCGTCCCTTCGAACGAGACGGGATCCAGGAAGAGAGAATCATGATTGATTCTCGTTCCTGGATCCCTCATATCAGTTCAAGGCGAACGCAACGCTCGCCGCCACTGAGGGCTGACGAGAATTCGCTCGATTTGCAGTTCGTGAAGCTGGTCGAACCATGTTCCGTCAAACTCGAAGACTTCGTACATTCGTTGTGACTGATCAAAGCGTGGGTCGGTTGTCCCACCTTCCTCATCAGTTCCAGCGAATCGACTTGGGACGATTAAGACCCAAGTTCTGTCCCCAGCTCGCTCCCATGTTGGCTTTGTCCAACGAAAACCAACGTCCTGCAAATCTGCCTGTGACATTCAACGGCCTCCCTGCCAGTCAACACGGGTCCATCCGTGGGTCGGATTATTCATTCAACGAGCAGGTTGGTCAAGCGACTATCGAGAAGTTATCGTGGATGCTGGGAAGCAGAGAACAGTTTTGAACATCCACAATGACGACCAGCCGATTGTTAACAAATCCCAATTTTCAATTTCACGCTTGTAAAAAATGAAACGTTCCCCGCGATGGATGGCTCGCTGAACCTGTCACTTCTAATATTGCCACCGGAATCCTGTGACGGATGTGGACTGTGCTGTGAAGGGATTGGATCGCCGGTCGTGTTATATGCGTCACGGGCGGGACTACCGATACCACACCCGTTCCGTCCCGCCGAGTTACCGCAGGATCTGATCGACGAAATCGATAGTCACTTCTCAGGCTTAACGCGTGGTCAGGAATCACAGGACCGCTGTCTTTGGTTTGATCCTGTCGCTCGCGTCTGTCGGCATTACGAGTTTCGTCCGCAAATCTGTCGCGAATATGATCTCGGTGGTCGCGCATGCCTTCAACGACGACGCAATGAACTGAATTCAAAGTAAAATCAATCACGATCGGAAGCGTTGGCTGTTTGAACCAACTCTCGAAACGTCGGGCGCAACGAAGGGTGCAAGAAGTAAGCGAAAGAACTGTCCGGGTTTCGAGCCGCGATCAGTTCAACGACGTACGCAAAATCTTTGTGCATTCGGCGCAAATTCCTGATACGACGTGCGATTTTCATTTCGATTGGTTGTGAAAGTCGCAAAACGATTAGCCCCTCTCGCTGCTCGACATTCAGGTCGCCCGTCGGATCGGGGATGACTACTTCGCTTCCTTTGCCTGCCGTCTCGATTGCAATGAGGAATTGCACGACGATACCAGCAGGCGACCGGAATTCGGCTCGGGTCCGATCCCAAACCATTCCTCCGTCTTCCGAACGGCGTCTGTATCAACTGAACGAATCACTAGATCGACGGTATTCCGTTGGTGCCTGTTGGGGGCAGGTTGCCATTCCGCCCCAAATCGAATTTTATAAATCGGAAGTAGTGGCGGAGGGTGCTATTCTGGTTCGCCCCGCAGGTGGCGGGAAATGCACAGGCAGAAGATGTCACTCTTCGATTTTTGGCGGGCGACGTCGATCTTTGGTTTCGGTTCGCTCTCGTTTTGCTTCAACCCGTCGTCGCTTGGACGCACGGGTTGGTTTCACTGCCCGCCGCGGTTTTGGTGCGGTGGCAACCGATTGAAGCAGTGCATGCAACTTCTCAAGACAATCTGCGATGTTCTTCGGCTGGTCTCGAAAACGCTCGCTGCTGAGGACGAGCTCTCCTTCGCCGGTCATTCGGCGTCGATAGGCCGCAATGAATCGGTCTTTAACGTCACCGGGAAGCGATTCCGATTCGGCAAGGCTCCATCGCATAATCACTTTGGAATTAACCTTGTTGACGTTTTGTCCGCCCGGCCCTGAACTGCGCGCTGTAGACCATGAGAACTCGCGACACGGGACGCGAATCCGATGGTTAACACTCAGAATTTCAGATTCATCGGGAAACATGATTTCGTGATTGTAGCTCAAATACGATCAGGATACTGCACAGCGGACACGGGAATCGGAACGAGGTTCAGGTCCTCCCAGCAATTGGGATGTCTTCCGAACGCGGGATATGGCCACATCCCAGGTGTATTCCGAGGTGCCCGAAATGATTGAGTTCGATTCTCTGACCTCGCAAGCGGTTCAGCAGGAGCTTCGCTTACATGCTGAAAAAACTACGTTTTGCACCAATTCTATTCCTTACGCGGCGAGATTCGAACGAGTAATTTCCGTATGAACTCCTTCGATTTGATCGGCGGATATCCGCTGTAACTGGTTCGCGTATCCGACCAGAAGTGCGAAGTCGCATAGTCGATTGATGCGTCGTGGAATGCCCGCAGACAGTTCGTAAAGGACTCGCAACGCGGACGAATCGAAGATCGGCTTCGATCGGCCAGCCGACCGCAATCGGTGGGCAATGTATTCCCCTGTTTCCGCTTCGGTAAGCGACTGAAGGAAACAGTGAAATGCCATGCGATCGGCGATCTGAGTGGTCGTTTGCAGGGTACCAATCAGTTCCGGTTGGCCTGCAAGAATCAATGCAAAATTAGAGCGTCTGGGTTGCTGAAAATTCATCAACTGATGCATGGTTTGAAAGACTCGTCGGTCCTCTATCAAGTGTGCATCGTCGAGAATAATGACAGGCTCGCGGCCGGCTTCAGTCAATTCTCGCAACCGAGTTTCGAAAGATCGCAACAGAACATCGAGTCCCAGATTTGCAGAATTGAAATCAAGCAGACTGCCACCTAATTCCTGGGTCAAGTACGCGACTAGCTCATGCGGAGACAGTTGAGGATAGACGAGTTGTACGACAGGGTGTCCGTCGGGTACCCGCTGGCGGACCATTTCCAGGACGTGGGTCTTGCCCGTTCCGCTTGCCCCAACGAGGGCCGCTGCTCCTTTGCCGTGCTCGATCAGGTAGTTCAGTTTCACGATCGCTTCTTGGTGCAATCGACCAGGATAGAAGGAATCAGATCGACGATCGTGGTCGAACGGCGCTCGCTCCAATTGCCAGTGTCGCTCGTACATATCGGCCTCCTTGCCGTTTTTTTGACCGATGTGATTTATCTCAGATTTGTTGATTCGCCTCGACCGCCAGAAACTCGCCGAATCGATTCTGCGGGATCGTTTCGCTCAACTTCTTCAATTGTTCCAGTCAGCCAGACTGCCGTGTAACGGTCCTGACGATTTACCAAAACAGGATCTTTCGTTCCGTTTGGCATGGCCCGTTCGTTCGCCGTTCCCGTAGCGGATATTTTTCGCAACGGAACGCTGGAACTTTGTTTGCCATCCCGGGATGAATCGGAAGCCGGGGCAGGAAACTCAAAACTGTCCAGTTCCGCAATCGAATCCGACTCTTCGGTTTGCCGTTGTGAACCAAAATAACTCCATGCCCCCAAACCAACGCTTACGACCATGGCACCGACAATGGTATAGGTTAAGGGGCGGATCATTTTCTTAATCAACGGAATGGCCGAAGCACGTCCCTTTGGTCTACTTGGTTTGGAAGGTTGAGTTTCGTGCACGCGAATCGCAGTTTGACCGGCGTCCATCACCTCATCCTTAAGATTATGGAAAAGAACATTCGTCAGGCCTGACGAGGAATTTCTCATACGAGGCGGAATTAAATCCACCACGGACGAACCCTTGCGGATCGCTCATCAATGCTATCGTCAGCTGGCCGGAACGACTTGAGTCGAGTTCGACCAAAACCCCCCTTCGCTGTAGCACGGAAATTGTCAGTTTGCCGTCGCTAAAAAATGTCAGGCTAAAAAGCATGTGCGAATGTAAGTCCTGTTTACAAAGTATATTGCGCAGTTAGGTGTTGCGTAAAAAGGTCGCAGCGGTTTCTCCGCTCGGAACGCTCGAATTACGTCTTCAAAACGATCGTCTGAACTGGATCTCGCTCTTTTTCGCTCGCATAGAAAATCAGACCTGGAAACTGTTCGCTCAGTCGTTTAGCGAGGTTTTCCATCGAAAATCGCTCGGTGGCATAGTGGCCGGGCAATAACATTCCGAGGCCAAGATCTCTGGCTTCAAGACATGCATGAAAACGTGCTTCACCTGTCAACAAAGCCTGGCAGCCAGTGCGTTGAGCATCCCGCAAAAACTCGGAAGCAGCACCGCAGGCAATACCAAGCCGATTAATCACTTGCGATTGTTCTCCGACAAACTGGACATTTGCCAGCCCGAGTCGATTGGAGACCGTATGGCTTAACTCATTAAGCGTGATTGGCTTAGGGAGGATTCCGAATCTCCCCGCTCCCGCAGCATTGGCAATTGCTTTGACCGAAAAAACATCGACTGCAGGTTCTTCGTAAGGGTGAGCCATTCTTAGAAGTGTCAGGGCGTGATCGAGGCGTTTTGCCGGACAAACGACTTCGACACGGACTTCTTCGACCTGCTCAAGTTGACCTGATTTACCAATAGCGGGGTTTGTCGAATCGGAACCGAAGAAAGTTCCCGTACCATGCAGATTAAAACTGCATTGTCGATAATTCCCGATGACTCCCGCACCGGCGTCCCATAAAGCCTTGCGAACGGTTTCCAAGTGTGATTCCGGAACAAAAGTGACTAGCTTGACCTGATCTGTGACCGCCCGCTGCCTCAACGGCGCAATTTCTTTCAATTCAAGCAATTCAGCTAATTGCTGATTAATGCCAGCGGTTGAATTATCCCAGGCTGTGTGTGGACTATAAACGGCAATTCCGCTGCGAATCATTGTCAGCAACATTCGCCCTTCTGCGGTGGAGGCGGTAATCTGCTTGATTGGCTTGAACATCACAGGATGATGCGTAACAACAAGTTGTGCTCCGAAATCGGTTGCCTCCGCAGCAACATCTGTTGTCAGGGTCAAACATGTCATCACCTTTTTTACGCTGCTGCTATCGTCGCCGAGGAGTAGTCCAACGTTGTCCCAATCCTCTGCGAGATTTAACGGAGCTAATATTTTCAAATAGTCGCAAACTTCTCGAACCGTCGTCATGGAAATCATTCCTTTGGTTTAATAACACGCTGCCAATGAAGTAGATTCTCGTTTATAATCCTGCCAGTAAAGGTGAACCTAAATCACCCTTCATTGTTGTTTTGTTCGGTCGTGAAATCACTTTGGTTTGGAATACTGGTCATGTCGAGCTGTGTACTCGCCTACTCGGGCGGTCTGGATACGTCTGTCATTCTCGGTTGGTTGCAGGACGAAGGATACGACGTCCACTGTGTCTACGTCGACCTCGGACAACCGGGTGAGGACCGTGAGGCTGTTCTGAAAAAGGCATACACCTGCGGAGCTAAGTCGGCTCGAATTGTTGATGCCCAGGAAGAACTCTGTCGCGATTTTGCGTTTCCCGTCATGCAGTGGCAGGCGAAATACGAAGGTGTTTATTTACTGGGTACTTCGATCGCCCGACCATTAATCTCGAAAATCTGTTTACAGGTGGCCCGAGAAGTCGGGGCAGACGCCTATGCGCATGGTGCGACCGGTAAAGGAAATGACCAGTGTCGATTCCAGTTGGCCGCCGAGGCGTTGGAGCCTGGAGTTAAGATCATTGCCCCGTGGCGAATCGAAAAGTATCGGGCAAAGTTTCCCGGTCGAACCGAAATGATCGCATTCTGTCACGAGAAAGGAATCCCGGTCAAAGCCTCGGTCGCCAAGCCATACAGCTCAGACGAAAACTGCCTGCATATCAGTTATGAAGCGGGTGTTCTCGAAGACCCCAAAGTCACCGGCGTCGACGTTCCTGATTACGGAATGACGGTCTCGCCTCAACAGGCTCCTGACCAGAGCGAACAGGTCACAATCGGTTTCGAGCATGGTGTCCCTGCCACATTGAACGGCAAGGTGGTCAGTCCGCTGACAATGGTGTTAGAGTTGAACAAAATCGGGGGACGAAACGGAATCGGTCGATTGGACATGATTGAAAACCGCTTCGTCGGAATGAAAAGTCGCGGCGTCTACGAAGCCCCTGGCATGACTCTGCTATACGAAGCTCATCGCTATGTCGAACAACTGACGCTCGACCGCGATCTACTTCATCTGCGAGATCGCCTGTCACCAGAAATTGCCGAAATGGTTTATTACGGCTTCTGGTATACGGCGAAGATGGATGCACTGATGGCCTTCAACAAGCAGGCTCAGGCAGTCGTCACTGGCGAAATCACCTTGCGTTTGTACAAAGGAAATATTACCGTCTGCAGCCGCACCAGTCCCAACAGCCTGTACGACGACAAGATCGCCAGTATGGAAGCGGGCGGCTCATACAACCAAACCGATGCCGAAGGATTTTTACGCCTGATGGGGTTGCCTGGCCGCGTTCAGGGACGGGTTAGACCGCGTGGGTATTAATCGCGACAAGCCATCATTCGGTGCTGTCAGAATTCAATGAAAGCGCCATAACATGAATCAATCCCTCACGATTGCTTTGCGATAGTGGGGGATTGTTTTTTATTTTGATCGCATCCCAGGGGAGGGGGGGTTAACAATGCGTAGGGCGCTATATCCGATCAAACGGTGCTTGTCCGCGGGTATTCCGCTGATTCTGGTGGCGACATTCGCAATTGTCTTCGAATTTCAGAATCACACGAAAATCTCACAAAAAGATAACTTCCTGTTGATCACCGATGATCAATTGGCGGTCCAGTACCAGTCTTACCATTCTGGTGATGCAGAACGAAGAACTTTCATTGGCCCAGAATTTTTAATTCCTGTGGCAATGAAAACTGTCCTGACGAAGCGAGCGGGGCTTGGTTTTTTTGACTTAGGCCACAACATTTCTTTTGAAGCTGAATTGCCAGAATTCCTGATTGATTCACCGTTTCTGAAAAAGCTAGGTCAGCAGCTTTGCGATGACTACACGCAAAGCGCGAACGAATTTACCAAGGTCGATTGGTCATTGGTTCTGGATGGTTTTCGCGAGCCACAGTACTCGCAGCGTAATTGGGAAGGGATGATTCACCTGAACTTTGCCCATGTCACTCCGAACGCGGTCAGCCTGGTTCAGTTCAATTGGGAATACACCGGTGGGGCACATGGAAATGGTTCGCTTCTCGGCCAGTGCTTTGTCGATAATCAGGGATCAGTTCGCCTACTGATGCTCGAAGACCTTTTCGACTCCAACAGCAACTGGGAACAGCGATTGATTGACTTTTGTGTGAGCGAACTTCGGCGTCAGGGTGCTTCGTTTATTTCCACTACGTTGGTACATAACCCTGAATTGGCAACAACTTCGCCGGAGAATCTTGCGAGCCCGCCCGTTTATTTGAGTTTGAATGAAGAGGATCTTTATACAAATGCGATGACCGAAAATTCAGATTCTGGGACAATTCTAAAGGAAAATATGAACGGTTTAATACAGTTGTCCAAAAGTGATTTGACCTCTTTCACTCTTTCACCCGCAGGGCTGAGATTCTATTTCTCGCCATATCACGTCGGATCTTATGCGGAGGGAATTTACACCGTTGGAGTGCCGTACTCTGCCATTCGCGACTGTATTCCAGACGACAGTCCGGCCCGTCAATACATGACATCGAATGCACACTGAAGCCAGGATGAATACTGAGTCACTTGATTGAATTCAGAAAATCGTCGATTTCCTGTTCGGTGATGAAGCCTTCTTCGCACTGAAGAATCAATACTGCGTTATCCAGTTTGCCACGGAAATTTCCCGTGACTTGTCGATACTTCGTTGTCGACGCACGGTCTTCACCAAGTCCGTACTCAAATTGGGATGGAACTCCACGAATTACTAGAGTTCTTGACGCGTGCTCGTCAAGTTCAATCATTTTCAATTCAGGAGAGATCTTTTCCATGAAATCCTTGACTTGGGACTGCTGTTGAGAATACGGCAACATCTTTAAGTGTATTTGACCGACAATTAGAATTCCGCGACCATCACGGTGAACAAATCTTGCAATGTCAATTCGCATCACCATGTTGTCCATCGTGACGCCCGATTTTCCCTCAAAACTTTCGGGAATCTTCCATTCGGTGATCATTGAGGCGGCAGTCTCGGCACCTTCAGTAGTCTCAACGACTTGAGGTCGGAACAGCAAGAAAGAGAAAAAACAGCAACCTGCACAGACGAAAAAAAGACCGCAAAAAACGATCGCACTGATCGAAAGCAGGCGCTCAAGTCCGCGATTTCGCTTTGGCTGGGGCGTTTCGATCGGTAATTCGAATTTTGGCATCGAGTTCTTTCGGGTC
Source organism: uncultured Schlesneria sp. (assembly GCA_903858935.1). Taxonomy (GTDB): domain Bacteria; phylum Planctomycetota; class Planctomycetia; order Planctomycetales; family Planctomycetaceae; genus Schlesneria. Next base: position 29,361 of record CAIOKO010000172.1, read on the forward strand.
ACTCGAACGATCGGCTTGGTTTATCGGCTGGTCCACAAGTTAACAACTCAGCGGATTTGATTCACGCGACTACCAGTTGGCATCGGTGAAGAATCATGGAGACCGAAAATGGCTCACGGTGTAAAACGAATCGTGCTGCTACGAGCAAATCGATTATTGAATGACATTGACCGACTTGGAAGAGACGACATATTCTCCGCGCGGGCTGGACTGGAGAGTTCAGTGCCGATCTGGCGATTCGGATTCGCCAGTCAAATCTCACGGAGGATCTAATGTCCGTCAAAGTACTGTCATTATCGCATTATCGTCAATTCAGCCGGTGGTCTTGGATTGCCTTGACGGGTGTCGTCACTCTTACAGTAGTGACGTCGATCGTATTGCGACAAGAGCGGTCCGTTACACCCGCCTACCAGTCTGCAGTAGTCCATTGGTTTGCTGGTGAACCACTCTACAACATGGAAGGTCACGGCTTTCTTTACCTTCCTCAGGCCGCATTGACGTTTGCACCCTGGGCCATGTTACCTCATACGGCGAGCGAGCTCGTTTGGCGCTGGTGTATGATCGGAGTGTTGGCGGCGAGCTGTCTCAGGCTCACGCGGCTCTTAGGAGGTGATGATCGCTGGTTTTTCGCGATATCGGCGTCGTCTGTCGTGCTGGCATGGGGATGCGCCAGAAATGGTCAGTCGACGTTACTCATTACGGGATTGATGATTCTGGCTGCCGCAGACCTCAGCGAAGCTCGTTGGTGGCGGGCAACCGTCCTTCTTTCGCTCGCCTTCGCGTTCAAACCACTGGCGATCGTCATGATTTTGCTCGCCGCCGCTGTCTATCCCCGAATGTCCTGGCGACTTGCGATCGGATTGTTGTTTGTCGCTGTTATCCCATTTATGACTCAGCGACCCGATTATGTGATTTCGCAATATCATGCTTGCGTTCAAAATCTGGAAATCACCTTCGAAGTCGGTGAGACTGGACTCTGGGCCCAATTTTTTGGCATGTTACAAGTGGTGGGAATCGAATTCCCTTCAGGCGTGCGAACGGCAATGCGGTTATTGGCTGCCGCAACAACCTTGTTCGCCTGTTGGAAAGCCTCACGGGTACTGTCACCTGAACGCACCGCCTTCTATCTGTTCTCGTTCGCGAGTTGTTATCTGATGTTGTTTAACTCGCGAACGGAAGGGAACACGTACACGATGATCGGACCGGTTTACGGTGCCTTATTGGCTGAGGCGGCATTTCGATTGAAGAATCGGACATCAACTGCCTGGTTAATAGCGGCCATGGTCCTGACCGTGGCAAATTACGAATTGGCATTACTAGTGACACCCCGGCCGAAAGCAATCTGGATTTCCCCACTAGTCTGCGTCGGAGTCACTTGTTATTTGATTAATCGATTAGTTCAAGACATAAGAACTACTCGTTTATTGGACCAGGCAACAGGCGATGAGAAAGCATCGACATCGCGAGAAATCCACACGAAAACAGCCGCCTGAAATCGTTGAGGAACGATACTTGTTGCATTTCGATTGATTGTCTCGCATCATCCCGCGCTCACTGGCCAAACAAGAAGACCACTTACTACCGACACCGTTCGAGGGGAATCGAACGTGACTACCAGGATTGAGCGCAACCGCAAAAGCACGCGATTGTGAGTATGGCGTTTATGTTCGCTGAATATCGTATGATCCCGATCTTTCGCGATTAAATTGCCTGGACCACTTCAATCACTAAGAATCCGACGCTTCATATGGAAAGCGTGTGGGCTCAGTTGATGGTCGCCGTTTCGTTGAGGAATTGTTTTCTCAAGACAAGACCGCACAATCCGGTCGCACAACGTAACGAAATCGATTCCCATCCGTGCTGCTGCTTTCGGTAGCAGGCTGTGATCTGTGAAGCCAGGAACCGTATTAATCTCAAGAACCCAAGGTTGATTCTGTGCATCAAGTCTAAGATCGACTCGAGCCAGGCCACTGGTTCCTAACGCAATACAGGCATTTTGCGCGACAAGCTCCATATTCTTGATTACAGCAGGTGGTATATCCGCATCGAAGATGTAGCGAGTACCGTCGTCTTCGTACTTCGCCTGCCAATCAAAGAACTCACGATCTGTTTCAATTTTAATCGCAGGCAACGTCTGTAAGTCGATCAGCCCGACCGTCCATTCGGTCCCTTCAATCATTGTTTCCACGACACCGAATACATCGTATTGAAAACAAAGTTTCAACGCGTTCGGAAGTTGTTCAGGGGTTCGAACGATACTCACACCAAGGCTTGAACCCTGCGTATCCGGCTTGACGACCAGCGGAAAGCCAATTTCAGAGGTTTTTCGTGAAATCTTTTGCAGGTCATCATTGTAATGGATTAACGAATACCGAGGGGTGGGGACTCCAAACTGCTCGAAGCGTTCCTTCGAGGCAGATTTGCTGAACGCAAGTCGCGATGCAAGTGCATTGCTTCCTGAATACGGAACTTGTGCTTCGTCGAGTAGTTGCTGAACCTGCCCGTCTTCTCCGAATCGGCCGTGCAGTGCGACAAACGCAACGTCGAATTGAGACCAATCGATTCCTGACAATTCCACAATTGCCGGATCGAGATGCAGGACACGATGTCCAGCCTGGGTGAGTGCCTCAGCCACGGCCATCCCACTTTTCAAGCTGACGGAACGTTCGTCGGAATCGCCCCCGGCAAGAACGGCAACGCGCAGTGACAATCCATCTTCTATCATAATTCGCTTCCTTGCGTCTTTTTGAGCGCGTCGCATGATGGATCATGAAGCGAGAATCCTTCGCGCGTTGTGAGGCGCATTTCGACTTTAAAAGTCAAAACACTCTCATAATGATGAATCGAAGTCTCGAATCCTTCATCATGTACCCGCTTGCGCATCACGCAACCGAAAAATAGCCACAACGCGCGAGCGATCCACCTATTCTAAATCCATTCCCCGACGTGCGCGAAAATTACCAGAATTTGATTTCGGGCTCTAGATGGACTCCGAATTGTTCGGAGATCTTGGAGCGGGTCAGATCGATCAGTCTCATGACGTCGCTCGATTTGGCTCCTGGGTGAGTGACGATGAAATTGGCATGCCGGTCGCTGATTTCGGCTCCACCCACTCGAGTTCCTTTTAAACCAGCTTGTTCGATTAGCAATCCAGCTCGTTGACCACGCGGATTTTTGAAGACACAACCTGCGGATTGTGAGCTGAGAGGTTGCACGGATTTTTTGGCGATCCAATTCATTTTAAGCATCTGAGCGATTGCATCGGGATCTTCCCGTCGAAGTTCAAATTCTGCTTCGATCATAATCAATTCATTCAGATTGCTTTGTCGGTAATCGAATGTAAGTTCGTCCTTACCTCGCACAACTCGCTCGCCCAGCGACGTTAATCCGGTCACGCTGGAAACAAGTTGTGAGATTTCACCCAGTCGTCCACCACTGTTTCCGCAAAGTGCCCCGCCGATCGTTCCGGGAATTCCGGCCAGGTTTTCAAACCCAGCCAGTCCGACTCGGACCGTTTCTGAGATCACGTGGGATAATAAGGCTCCGGCGCCGGCTCGCGCCCGATTTCCGTCGATTTCGACCTTACCGAAGATGGGTGCCGTCAAACGAATGACAACGCCACTGACACCTTCATCTTTGACGAGCAAATTGGAACCACCGCCTAAAATATGGATCGGCAACTGCTCGTCATGACAGACTGTTACAAGCCCGGTCAGTTCTTCGACTGATCGAGGAGTTGCTAAATACTGTGCCGGCCCCCCCAGTCGCAACCAGGTATAAGGAGCCAGTGGCTCGTCTCGTTGAAGAATCTCATTGAATGCGTCGAGTGAACTCATGATATATCCGGTCGATGTCGCCAGCCCCCATGGTCACAATGACGTCTCCGGGGCGCATTGCATCCTCTAATGTGTTCACGATCTGGTCAAGCGACGAAAAAAACTGGGCAGGAACACCTTGTGATGAGATTCTATCTGCCAAGTCTTGCGAAACTACCGCAGGTTCATCAACGACCGACTCGCGAGCCGCGAAGACTGGTGCTAAAAGAACTTCATCCGCATCGACAAAGCTCGATGCGAAATCCGTCATCAACGCAGTTGTCCGACGGATTTGATGGGGCTGGAATACACATCGAATTCGACGTGTTCCCATGACTTGCCGCAACGTTTTTAACGTAATTCGCACTGCCGTTGGATGATGTGCATAGTCGTCGATGAACGTCACTCCGTCTAATTCGCCGACAAATTCGAATCGACGGCGAATTCCGTTGAATTTGGAAAGGCTGTTACGAATGGACTCTGTTGAGACTCCGATCTCACTGCACAAGGCTGCAGCTGCAAGTCCGTTCCAGACATTGTGTTGGCCGTGAATCGCTAAATCGATTTCGCCGACGGTCTTTCCTTGATGCTCCAGCAGGAAGCGAGTTCCATTTTTCGTTTGCTGAAGGTCGGCGGCCTGCCAATCTGCGGTAGAATTCATCCCAAACGAGACGCGCTTTGCATTTGTTTGGGCCTTGATCGAGACTTCGCGTGATATCGGACAGTCGTCATTGACCAAAAGAACGCCGTCGGAATCGGTCCTGCTCGCAAAGTCACAAAACGCCGATTGAAGAGATTCAGCGTCGGCATAGCAGTCAAAGTGGTCTGGTTCGACCGTCAGAATGGCAGAGTATTTTGGGTTCAAGTCTAGAAAGCTTTGTTGAAATTCGCAGCTTTCTGCCACAAACAAATTCCCGGTTCCGCTCCATCCACTTCGTTGTCCATCGCATAATTCCGCTCCCATTACGACGGCAGATAATCGTCGGGCCTCGTCTAAAATGATCGCCACCATTGCGGTCGTTGTACTTTTTCCATGAGTCCCTGCAATGCAGACGCCAGTCGAGCGCCTCATCAACTGCCCTACTGCTTGACTATAGGATTGTTGCGGCAATCTCCGGAGTAATGCCAATTTCCGTTCGACGTTTTCTAACGGTATCGCAGGACTGTAGATCAGTTGTTGAGTCACTAAAGGTAAGTTGGATTCCGAGTGTCCGTAAAAGAAAACGAGTCCTCGCTCAATCAACTTCTTGACTGAAGCATTTGGGTGTGTCAAATCAGAGCCCGAAAGTGACCATCCTTGGTCCATAAGAACTTCGGCCAGGGCGCGCATTCCTGATCCGCAGACTCCGACCAAATGTGCCGAAGGGCGATTTTTGGTATCCATTGGTTAGTTGATTTCTTTTTTTGAATTGCGAATTCGCATGGGACACAAATCCTGTCCCCTATCCTAGCCGTTTGCATTCACGGTCGATTCGGATCTCATCACATTTTCGTAAGCGTATTCCAGAAAACAACTTGTCTCAATGACAATCGCCGTATTGGTTGATCCGACCAGGCTTGTTGGATACACTGATTTCGTTGCGGGACAGTGTATTACCTTTGAAAGTCGTCCTTGGATTGAAAAGACCTTCTTCTGATTCATAGTCGTTGGACCACAAATTCAGACCCATTCCCTCGAAATACAAGCCTCGTTCTATCGTTTGGAATTCTCGTAATGGCGCAGATTGTCGAAATTCGCAATAGTGACGATCCGCGCGATGCGATCCATCGCGCGTGTCATCGACTGGCGGAAGGCGATCTGGTCGCATTTCCTACGGAAACAGTTTATCTGATTGTTGCTAATCCATTAAGCTCGCGCGGAATCGAAAACCTGATTTCGCTTCAACCCGAATGTCGGCGAACCCTTTTGTTGAAATCGTGCTTTGAGCTTTGGGATTACGTACCGAAGCTGCCGGATTTTGCTGACAAACTTTCGCGTCGAGGTTGGCCGGGGCCGCTAACGATTGCGATGAATCGCACTTTGGTCGAGGGGGTCTTTGGCGATTTCAGTGAAAGTGTACAAAAAGCGTTAACCGGCAGGGACAATACCGTCAGCTTTCGATCACCGGCTCAGCCACTGCTGTTGGAAACGTTAAAATTGTGCCCCGCACCGTTGATCGCCTGTGCGGAGCTTTCATCCGGAGAGATTCTGCCGCGCAGCGCGGCAGAAGTTGCTTCACGTTTTGGCGATCAACTTACAATGATCTTTGATGATGGACCATGTCGTTACGGAGAACCGTCGACAGTGGTTAACGTCGATTCAGATAGTTGGTTTGTTGCTCAGCCGGGGGTTGTGTCGGAGTGTACGCTGAAAAGATTGTGCAGTGAGGTTTACCTTTTTATTTGTACCGGAAACACGTGCCGAAGCCCTATGGCGGAAGCGTTATTTCGAAGATTGCTTGCCAATCGACTAAATTGTCACGATGAAGAATTGATGGATCGTGGGTTTAATGTGGTTTCTGCGGGTGTGTCAGCCGGAAACGGTGCGCCAGCGAGCCGCGAAGCGGTCAACGCACTTGCGCAAGACGGGATTGACCTTCGTAATCACGAAAGCCAACCATTGACGGAACGGCTTCTGCTACACGCGGATCATGTTCTGACAATGACTCGAGGACATCGCCAGTCAATTTTAAACGCATACCCTGATTTGGTAAGTCGCGTCAGTCTTTTGTCTTCAGATCACATCGACATTTCTGATCCATATGGAGGTGGTCCATCTGAGTATGCCGAATGCAAGGACGCCATCGTGCAGAACCTTAAAACTTTGATATCCCGGCTTATTCCTGCAATCTCGTAATCTCCTCGAGATGAGAGATTTTTGCTACAATTTGTATCTCGCATTTGATTTACTTTTCGACCCATTTAGAGATTTGAGTCGCCTTATATGAAAATTGTTGTCGCCAGTGATCATCGCGGCTTTCAGGTGAAGGGTCGAATTCTCGCCCAAGCCGCCGAACTCGGCCATGAAACAATTGATATGGGGCCAATGACAGCGGAAATCGTTGATTATCCGGACTTTGGGGCCAAAGGTGCTCGTTCTGTTTCAGAAGGCAAAGCCGATCGCGCAATCCTGATTTGTGGAAGCGGAATCGGGATGAGTATCGTCGCAAATAAATTTCCGGGTGTTCGGGCTGCACTGTGTCACGATGAATTGACGGCAGAAATGAGTCGACGCCATAACGATGCCAACGTGCTTTGCCTTTCTGCCGACCTTCTCGGCGAACGACTTACGTCACGGATGATAGAAATTTGGCTTGGAACTGTCTTCGAGGGTGGTCGCCACGCACGTCGAATTGGTAAGATTGCCGACATGGAGCAACAGGTGGAATGCCACCCAACCGATTGCGCCGCTTGCGAATGATTACCTGATTGGTAAGGAACTCGATCCGGCAAGTGGTTGAATTAAAGCGACTGATAATTCTCCATGACTCGCTTTACCTAAGTAAAAACTGAATCCGCGAATGGAGTCGTAATTCCAATGAGTCCCGACCAGCTCAAGTACTCAAAAACCCATGAATGGGTTGCAATTGAAGACGGTATCGCAACGATTGGCATCACGGATTTCGCAGTCCATTTGCTGACCGATCTTGTGTTTGCCGAACTTCCACTTCTCGGAAAAACGCTGGTTCAAGGACAGCCGTTTGGAGAAGTTGAAAGTGTCAAAGCGGTCAGTGATCTCTATGCCCCGATTAGTGGCGAAGTGATTGCGAAAAATGAACGCCTGACGGAACGGCGTGGCCACGATGGAAAAACGATCCCGGCGGAGCTGGAACTGCTTACAACAAGCCCCTTCGCCGAAGGCTGGATGATCAAAGCCAAGGTTTCGAATCCTGCGGAATTGGCGAACTTGCTCGATCAATCGCAATACAAGTCTCATTGCGAAGCCTCTGACCACTGATCTTCAAAATCGAATAATTGCGCGGCAAGAATGAGAATTGATCGGGTAGAAAAAGCCCATCGTTCTGAAAAAGGATTCTCAAGTGGCTTATTTATTTTGTACACCTGATGAGCAGCTGCAGATGCTTCATCGCATCGGTGTTGATTCACTCCACACGCTGATCGACGAGATTCCCAAAGAACTTCAACTCCATCGCCAACTAAATCTACCGGTGGCACTGACCGAGCTTGAGCTTGAACGGCATTTACGCGAATTGGCGTCAAGAAACATTGGCACCTCAGCGCGAGCCTGCTTTATGGGAGGTGGTGCCTACGACCACTACATCCCCAGTGTCGTTGACGAAGTGACTTCACGCGGCGAGTTCTATACTGCTTACACGCCCTACCAGGCGGAAGCCAGCCAGGGAACGCTTCAGGCGTTTTTTGAATTTCAGTCGATGATCGCTGAATTGACTGGTCTTGATGTCGCCAACTCAAGTCTTTACGAAGGTGGTACCGGAGTCGCAGAAGCCACCCTGATGGCCATGCGTTGTACTGATCGAGTTGGTCGCGTTGTGTGCCTGGGATCGGTTAATCCTGAATACGTCGCTACGCTGAAAACCTATCTGAAAAACAAGACAACCAAGCTGGAGGTTGTTCCAACTCCGGCGGGGTTAGGCGATGTCGCGGAATTAGTGAAAGTTATCGACGACAAGACGGCCTGCATTATTGTCCAACACCCTAATTTTTTCGGGTGTCTTGAGGATGTTGAAGCCATCGGCAAACTTGCCCGACAATCAGGTGCTTTACTGGTCGTAAGCTTTGATCCACTGAGCTTAGGGATTCTCAAGCGTCCAGGGGATCTTGGGGCGGATATCGCCGTCGCAGAAGGACAGTCTCTCGGTACACCATTGCAGTTCGGTGGGCCGTACTTGGGTCTTCTTGCTTGCCGCCAGCAATATGTCCGAAAAATGCCGGGCAGGCTAATTGGTCAGACAGTAGATCGAAATGGCCAACGCTGTTTTTTTCTAAATCTGCAGGCACGTGAACAACATATTCGTCGTGCAGGTGCCATGAGCAACATCTGCACTAACCAGGGATTAATGGCACTTCGCGCAACTGTCTATCTGTCGCTGCTTGGACCTCTTGGGTTGAAAGAAGTCGCCGAATTGAGCTGTCGTAAAGCGCACTATGCGGCTGATCGGCTGAAAGTGATCGACGGCTGCGAATTATCGTTTGTGCAGCCGTTCTTCAAAGAGTTCGTGTTGAAATATCGCCATGGTGCAGATGTCGCAATCCGCCGCGCTGCCGCAGCAAATATTGATATCGGGCCAGCCCTCGATCATATCCCGGGTCTAGATTGGCTCTCAAAGGAAGACCGGGATCAAAGCGTCCTGATTGCAGTGACAGAATCACGAACCAAAGACGAAATCGATCGACTCGTCACTGCATTGGCAGCGGGATAGCGTATTGGATGATCGAAACACCTGGTCAGATCGCCAAATCCGCAGAAAAGGCCGAAGTACGTGTGTGAGTCGGGGCCGAGGCAAAATCGCCTACTCAGAGGCAAGTCTCGATGTCTTCGAAGTAATGCTCGCAAAAGCCAGCAATTAGCCTTCTGAAACGACGCCGCAACAAATCGACACACTGGTTGCAGGTCTGCGGGTGTTAAATCTTGAAACTAGGGCAGCGGACATTCAGCAGCAACTATCCTTGGCATGACGGTCCGAAACAACCGATGTTGAACGTCGGCGAGCCCTCATTTCGAGTTGCGATTTTGGCATGGGACAAAGGGCGCGTTCGTCTTGGTGGAGACGAGGGCGATTAATATCCCATTTTTTTATTCAAACTTTGCCTCGAAGGTAAGGCTGCCGATTCCTAGTATGGGATGGTTTGGTTTTTGCGTATCGTTCGCGATCACGGTGCTCCGATCGTGGCCGAACAATGCTACTTACAAATCGAATCTTATCCCTTGCGCAAGGGGCAATTCCTTTGAATAGTTGATCGTGTTTGTGGTTCGGCGCATATAAACCTTCCAACTATCTGAACCTGATTCTCGGCCTCCACCAGTAGTCTTTTCGCCTCCGAAAGCGCCACCGATTTCCGCACCACTGGGGCCAACATTTACGTTCACAATCCCGCAATCCGAACCGCTTGCGGAACAGAAGCGTTCGGCCTCAGCCATGTCACTCGTCATAATCGAGGACGCCAGCCCTTGTGGAACGTCGTTGTGAATCGTGATCGCATCCTCGAATGTTTTGTAGCTCTGTATGTACAGAATTGGCGCAAACGTTTCCTCTTGCACGACACTACGCAGAGTCTTTTCTGACAAGTCTAAGGAATCGGATTTGACCATAGAAAAATCGACAATGGCCGGATGGACATAGACGCCTCCCTCAGGAACCCCCTGATTCAAACGCTGGCCACCATGGACAGTTGCGCCTTCGGCGATCGCTCGCTGCAGTGCTGCATCCATCGCATTCCATGCTGCTTCGTCGATTAGCGGTCCGACCAGCGTCTTCGATTCGGATGGACTGCCAATCGGAAGTCGTTCATAGATTGGGATCAGCCTGTTAATAACTTCTTTCACCAGACTTTCATGAACAATCAATCGCCGAAGAGTTGTGCAACGTTGTCCACAGGTACCGACGGCCGAGAATACGATCGCTCGAATCGTCAATTCGATATCTGCGGAGGGAGTAACAATCATTCCGTTATTGCCCCCAAGTTCCAGCAGCGATCGTCCCAGTCGCGAAGCGACGCGCTGAGCCACTGCGCGACCCATAGCGGTGGATCCTGTCGCCGAAACAAGCGGTACAGCCGGAGAGTCAGCCAAGATCTTGCCAGCGTCTTTCAGCCCGACGATCACTGACGACACTGCCTTGGGAATCTCGGGCATTTCGCGAAGCACAGATGCGACGACTGCCTGACAAGCCAATGCGCATAACGGCGTTTTTTCGGACGGCTTCCAGATAACGGGGTCACCGCAGACCCACGCCAACGCGGCATTCCAGGCCCAAACCGCCATTGGAAAATTAAACGCAGTAATGACGCCAACCGTCCCCAATGGATGCCACTGTTCTGCCAGTCGATGGGAAGGCCGTTCGCTGGCAATCGTCAGGCCGTGGAGCTGGCGACTGAGTCCGACCGCAAAATCACAAATGTCGATGACTTCCTGAACTTCACCTAAAGCTTCCTGAGCAATCTTGCCGGCTTCCCATGAGATAATGGCAGCAAGATCTGACTTCAATTCCCTGAATCGATTTCCAACACGTCTGACAAACTCGCCTCGCTGCGGAGCTGGCATGACGCGCCAACTGATAAACGAATCGCTCGCTGCTGCAATGACCTGGTTCACGTCTTGTGCCGATGCAGTCACCATCGTCGCGACATGCGAGCCGTCGATTGGCGATCGACTATGTAATGTGCTGCCGGAGCCGGAAAGTTCTTTATCTCCGATCCAAACGGCGTGCAATTCATTCTTCAGGCCGATTCGCGCTAAGATCGTTTGAACTGAGTCCATTCTCGAGTACTCCGAGGCTGCCACCTTCTCGCCTGCTGAAATGTCAGAACCCCTGTCGTATCATACGAGAGGGGTTCTCGGGTGTTTAGTCTGGAAATCAAACTCAATCTTCAGTTTCCAGAATCGCATCTGTTTCAAACAAAATTACTTTGCTGATTTGGCGAGTTCGGCTTCGATCACTTTAACGACTTCTGGAGCGTCTGGCTTTGTCGCAGTGGGGAACCGGGCGACAACTTCGCCGTTTCGTCCGATGACAAATTTTTCAAAGTTCCACTTTATTGGACCATCTTTCGCCGTTAACTGCTTATAGATTGGAGCCGCCTTTTCGCCGGTTACATCAATTTTGGTAAAAAGATCAAACGAGACATCGTATTTTGTCTTGCAGAATTTGACGATCTCTTCTTCGCTACCCGGTTCTTGGCCACCGAATTGATTGCATGGAAAACCGACGACTTCAAGGCCCTTTTCGTGATACTGATCCTGCAATCCTTCGAGTTGTTTATATTGAGGTGTTGCACCGCATTGGCTGGCAACGTTCACCACGAGCAGGACTTTTCCTTTGTACTTTTCGGCAAGATTCACTTCTTTGCCATCAATCGCCTTCATTTTGTGATCGAGCACTTTGGAACTCTTTTCTTCAGCAACAGCCGACACCGAAGCCATGGCGACAACGACACCAGCAAACAAGGATGCAGCGAACAGTCTCATTGGAGCAACTCCACGCGGGACGGATGACGCAATCGAGCCGACGGCCGCCACAGGCCGTACAATTGGTAAACTCGTTACGCACGACACTACTTGGTAGTGTAGCCGTCATACGTGGGATGACCAGCGATCCCGCTTCACGCGGATTCATCTTGTCGTGGAATCACCGCAAGTCGCGGTCGATCAGCGGGTTCGGTCATCCAAGGGGAAATTCGAGCTTCCAGCAAATCGATCCGGCTTCGCAACTGTTCGCACTGGGACAACCATTTTTCCTGACCGACCGCAAATAAACGATGCAATCGTGATTCGTGCTCAAGATGAGCCACGAGATTCTGCTTCATGTGCTTGATGGCTTGATCGATCAGGCGAATCTTCGACAACGATGGACAATGGGATTCGGTCGGAACGAACATCGGCTAACGCTCCCGGTTGGTAGATCAAAACGTAAGTATATTTCAAGGTGCCCACTGCCATCGACGTTAACGGGTACGAAGCTTGAATCACATAGGCAAGATCTGCCGTACAAGAAGACTTTGCGCGGCTCGTTCCGAACATTCCGTTCAGACTGACTGTTTTATTTAACACGACCTGACGGAATTGAGCAGTCTCTTAGAAATCAAAATCTATTGAATGCGTTCAGTCAGATAACGTCCCAAGGCCTCCTGCCAAGAGGGCATTTTCCAGCCGAGAACTCGTTCTAACTTGGAACAATCGAGTACGCTAAAACTTGGACGACGCGCTCTAGCACCGTATTCAACCGTTGTAATCGCGCTGACTTTGGCCCGAAGTCCGGCCATTCTCATAATTTCTGTGGCGAATTCGAACCAGGAACAGCTTCCAGAATTTGTCGCGTGATAGAGGCCGTATTCATCCGTCTTTACGAGATCGAGAATAGCCGATGCAAGATTCGCCGTAGAAGTCGGGGTACACCTTTGATCCCCGACAACTCGTAGTTCCGGCCGTTCACGACCCAAACGCAGCATCGTTTCGACGAAGTTCCCTTTTCCATGCATTGCGTTTCGACCATATAGCCCACACGTTCTGACCACGAAATGTCTCGGGCAGTGTGCTCGCACAAGTTGCTCTCCTGAATATTTGCTCAGAGCATATGTACTGATCGGAAGGGGTTCATCCTTTTCGGTCCATGGGGTATTGCCCGTGCGGCCATCGTAGACGTAATCAGTACCAACATGGACCAGTTTCAAGTCGTGTTCGCGACAATAATCGGCCAGTAGTCCCGGCCCGCGACGATTCGTCAGCATCGCCGCATCTCGCTCAGATTCCGCCTTGTCGACAAAGTTGTAAGCCGCGCAGTTAATAACGGCGTTTGGCCGCTCTCGATCAAGGGCACTCGCTACACTGACTGCGTCCGAAATGTCGATGTCATTGTGCCCAAGAGGAATCGCTTGTGATCCCAGACGGGCAATAATATCACTACCCAGTTGCCCCTTCGCTCCGATGACGGCGACTCGCATCATATTGTTCAACTCCTGTCAAATAAATCAGTAAAATTCGGTAGCCATTAAAAACAAGACAGAAAAAGAACACTCGGACGACACCGGAATTTCGTCTTTAACTTCATGTCGGTTCACGTTTATCGGTCGATCGCAAGGACTCTGCCGCTTCGATCGCAAAGTATGTCAGAACGCCATCCGCACCAGCTCGCTTAAACGACAGCAGGCTTTCAAGCATTGCCTTTGATCGATCAAGCCATCCGTTTTGGGCTGCCGCAGTAATCATCGCGTATTCACCGCTAACCTGATATGCAAACGTCGGCAACCCGAACGTCTCTTTGACGCGGCGGACAATATCCAGATAGGGCATCCCCGGTTTGACCATTACCATGTCGGCCCCCTCAGCGATGTCGAGCGACACTTCGCGAAGTGCCTCGTCTCCGTTCGCTGGGTCCATCTGATATGTCCGTTTATCTCCCTGGCCGAGACTGGTGGCAGAACCAACAGCGTCACGAAACGGACCATAAAACGCCGATGCGTACTTGGCTGCGTAAGCCAGCAATTGAACGTGCTCGAAACCCGCTGCATCTAGAGCTGCCCGGATTGCTCCGATCCGTCCATCCATCATGTCAGAAGGAGCAATCACGTCACATCCTGCCTGAGCCTGAACGACCGCTTGCTGACAAAGCATCTCAAGTGTCTCATCATTAACGACGTAGCCATTTCGCACGAGGCCATCTTGTCCATGCGATGTATAAGGGTCCAGTGCGACGTCGCAGATGATCCCCAGATTTCGCTGTTCAGCCTTGATTGCGCGAACCGCGCGACAGACAAGGTTATCGGAATTGATTGCCTCGGTCGCAGATTCATTCTTAAGCGAAGGTTCGGTCGCTGGAAAAACAGCAACGGCAGGAATTCCCAGGTCTGCCGCATGCGACACAGCTTTGACGAGCAGATCAATTGACAATCGAAAAACTCCCGGCATCGAAGCGATTGGGGTTCTTTGTCCTGTTCCAGATTGCACAAAGATGGGCCAGATCAAGTCGTTGACGGTAAGCTGGTTCTCCCGCATTAAACGACGAGACCAGTCGAATTGCCGTGTCCGGCGCATGCGCGTTTGCGGGAACTGGCCGTTTTGAAATGGAATTCGGGCATTCATCGAAAATCTCCGTCGCTCGACTTCTCTGTTGGGTTGACTGAAGTTTTCTACTTACCGTGACAGCCATCCACCGTCAATTGCGACGGTACTTCCATGCATATAGTTCGATGCGTCGGACGCGAGAAAAACACAAAGTCCTGCAAGCTCGTCCGGTTGTCCCCACCGACCGACGGGAATTCGATCTAGAATTTGTGGACCGCGGACTGGATCGTCTTGAAGTACGTGTGACATCGACGTTTCAAAATAGCCGGGACAAATGCAGTTGACGTTGATTCCTTGTCGTCCCCAGGAATTGGCCAAGGATTTCGTCAGTCCTGCCAAACCATGTTTCGCTGCAGCATACGCCGGAATGTTGAGTCCTCCTTCAAAAGTCATCACGGACCCGATATTAATTATCTTTCCTCGGCCTCGATCCAGCATGTGCTGAGCGGCTTGCTGAGACAGGTCGAACGATGCATGAAGATGCACCTCAAACAATTGATGCCATTCTGATAGAGGATATTCTTCTGGCGGATGCCGATGCGAAATTCCAGCATTGTTGACGAGAATATCCAGCCGCCCTGCCCGAGCAACAATTCGATCCACCAACCCAATTCGGTCTGCCGGTTGGCCAAGATCGGCAGAAAAGCCCCAAAACTGACGACCTGACGCGCGAACCAGTTGTTCAAGTTCGGCCCAGTCTCCCGTACGACTGATGCCGACTACATCGGCGCCTGCTTCTGCAAGTCCTGCGGCCATTGCCTGCCCGAGCCCCCGGCTGGCTCCCGTCACTACTGCGACGCGACCATCAAGTTTAAATAAATCGAGGATCATCTTAGTTCTGTGGCCTTGTTGTTAAACCTGATCTAGGAATTCGAACATTTCGATCTGCCTCTGTTTTTCTGGTGACCGCGTTTTTTTGCTTCCAGCACAATTCTTTACTTTACCAATTCTTTCGTTTGCTTCGCCGATGGTGAATTCGATGCAGGCGTTGTGATCCGCAGGATAAGCACGCCGCGCAGGTTTGCCCAGTCAGCCCCAATACTCCGTTGGTGTGCCCGATCAGAGGCATGACCGGTCCATTCCCAGCCGATGTCAACAGTGTGGTTTTCATCTTCATCTCGTGACGGTACATTGTAATGGCAATTTGGCACTGGGGTCGGAAAAGGAAATCTCGAATGTTAGCGGCCGAAAACATCACGGATGCCGACGGTGTTTCGCGTCGCGATTTTCTGCGCGCGGGGGGCCTGACTGTGGTCGGGTTATCAGGGGCCGCGCGCGCGTCTTCGTCGGTGATGAATTCGAATCGGCGGGCGATTCTCATTCTGATGACTGGTGGCGTCAGCCAGCTGGAAACATTTGACCCCAAGCCTGATGCCCCCGCGTCAATTCGTGGTCCTTTCAAGTCGATCGAAACCTCTGTGCCAGGGCTGCGGTTTGGTGAATCGCTGCCGAGTTTGGCACAGCGATCCAATCGTTTCACTGTCATTCGCTCACTGAATCATTCCGCCGCTCCCATCCACGAGACCGGCCTTCAATTGTTGCAGACTGGCCGATTGTCGATTAATGGAATCAAGTTTCCAAACTGGGGCAGCTTAGTCGCCAGCAACTTTCCTGCCAAAAATGGTTTTGCCTCAAATGTGATTCTTCCTCAGTTGCTCGCCGATACGGGTGTCGCCACTTATCGGGGACAGCAGGCAGGAATCCTGGGGAGTGAGTGGGAGCCTCAACTTGCGACAATGGACGTCACGGACGAATCCGATTCGATCCGGCGAATGTACGGCGACACCGAATTCGGCCGATTGCTGCTCAGGGCTAGGCAGCTTGTTGAACACGGATCACGCTGCGTTACCGTCAACTTATTCGATTCATTGAAAGATCGGCTTACGTGGGACTGTCACGGTGACAAAAATTGCGGACCGGCGACGTTGTTTGATTACCAAGCGAAGCTTTGCCCCGAATTTGATCGGGCGATGTCGGGCTTGCTCGATGACTTGTCTCAACGTGGTATTCTGGATGACACGCTAGTCGTTGCAACGAGCGAATTCGGTCGAACCCCTCATGTCAATGAGAATATCGGGCGAGATCACTGGCCTCATTGCTGGTCAGCCATCGTTGCAGGGGCAAAAGTCGCCGGCGGCAAAGTGATCGGCTCCAGCGATTCTTCTGCTGCCGCACCTCTGGAACGACCGGTCGAGCCAGGCGAGTTGACGGCGACGTTGCTTAACTGGTGCGGCATCGACGGGGCTGCACAATCGATAACCTACGAGCAAGAATCAATTCCGCTTGTCCCCTATGCGCCGCTCACCGAACTTTGGGCAACGGTCTGACCCAATTTTTCGCAAAACTGTTTTCCCGACGACAAATGGGGTCTCTATTCCGGCTGGGCCAGTTTCACTATAGAATCAGGTTGCTCGACGGTTTAGAAGAATGAATGTTTTTTTGACGATTACGAGCATTTCCTGCCAGCTTCCTCAATCGTGTTTTGATTGCCCATGTTTGACCAGCGGTTTATTCGTAATTTTTCGATCATTGCCCATATTGACCACGGCAAAAGCACACTCGCAGACCAGTTGCTGCTGAAAAGCGGTGCAATTACACAGCGAGAATTCCGTGAACAGATTCTTGACGACCTGAAGGTCGAGCGTGAACGCGGGATCACCGTGAAGGCAAGAGCCGTCGCGATCAACTATACGCTGGATGGCCAGAAGTACGAGTTAAACCTGATCGATACGCCAGGACACGTCGACTTCCACTACGAAGTTTCGCGGAGCCTGGCTGCCTGTGAGGGGGCTCTATTACTGGTTGACGCCTTTCAGGGTGTGCAGGCTCAAACGGTGGCGAATGCCTATGCCGCGATCGAATCCAATCTGGAAATTATTCCGGTTCTGAACAAAATCGACCTTCCCGTGACTCGTGTCGACGAAGTTCTTGATGAAATCGAGTCTGTGGTGGGACTCGACACGGAAGGATGCCTGCGGGTCAGTGGTAAAGCAGGTATTGGTATCGAAAGCGTATTCAAAGCGATAATCGATCGGATTCCCGCGCCGAAAGGGAGCCCGACCGATCCTCTTCGTGCCTTGGTCTTCGACAGCAAATACGATCACTATCGCGGCGTGGTCACCTATGTCCGAATCAAAGAAGGCTCAATCCGCAAAGGGCAAAAAGTCTATTTCATGAAAGCCGGGACTTCGCATGAAGTCCTGGAGCTCGGCCAGTTCCGCCCCGATATGGTGGCTTGTGAAGAACTTGGCCCTGGACAAGTTGGCTACATCGTGACGGGCATCAAAGTGCTGGGTAATGTGCATGTAGGTGATACGGTCACCGACTTCCACAATCGCACACCGACCCCTCTACCCGGTTACGAAGTCCCTCAGCAAATGGTCTTTTGCGGCATGTATCCGATCGATGCGACTGACTTCGAGAGGCTACGTGAAGAACTGCAGAAGATGAGTCTCAATGATGCGAGCTTTTCGTTTGCTCCTGACACATCCGAAGCCCTCGGTTTCGGCTTCCGCTGCGGGTTCCTCGGAATGCTGCACATGGAAATCATTCAGCAGCGACTGGAAGAAGAAGCCAACGTCGACCTGATCCAGACGGCACCCAACGTGACTTACCAATTGAAGTTACGAAATGGCGAGACTCTGTTCGTCGATAATCCTCAACAAGTCCCGGATGGTGGCCAGATCGAGGAATTCGGTGAACCGATCGCCAAGGTTGTTTTCATTCTTCCATCAGACCGGATCGGGCCGATCATGCAGCTCTGTGCTGACCGGCGAGGAGTCTACAAGACAACCGAGTTTCTGGGGCCTAAGCGTGCACAAGTCATTTATGAATTGCCGCTCGCTGAAATCGTCTTCGATATGTACGACAAGTTGAAAAGTATTACCGCCGGTTATGGCACGATGAATTACGAAGTGGTCGGCTATCGTTCTGCAGATCTCGTAAAAATGGACATACTGGTCAAAGGTGAAAAAGTCGATGCACTAGCCTGTATCGTCCACCGGGCTTCAGCCGAACGCCGGGGTCGAGCACTTTGTAAGAAACTGAAAGAAGAGATCTCGCGACATCAGTTTGAAATCCCGATTCAGGCAGCACTCAGTGCGCGAATTATTGCCCGAGAAACGATTCAGGCGGTACGAAAAGACGTGACTGCCAAGTGCTATGGTGGTGACATCAGCCGCAAACGCAAATTGTTGGAAAAGCAAAAAGAAGGCAAGAAACGGATGAAGCAGTTCGGCCAGGTCGAAATTCCGCAAAAGGCATTCTTGTCCGTGCTCGATGCCAATAAGGATGATTAAGCCGAGCCCATCGTTACACACCGATCGGCTTCAGTATTTCATCAAATTCCCACGTTGCGAACATCGCCGGCAATTCAATAGTAAGGTGAGACTTACTGTTTTTATTCCTGCGAAAGTCGATTCTGCGCCTGCAACCGGCGAAGTCTGGCGTTTGATTGTTTTGAATCCACGACAAACAATTCGACTTTTGCTACGGAATCCGGTGCCATTGATTCCGTCATCAAAAACTCGAATCCATGTCCTTGATACATGATCAGAGAAGTCTTACTCGTGTCACGGATGATTCCGTCAATGGCGAGAACGATTTCGACGGGTGTGGTGGAAAGATCATCAGCATCGAGAATTCCGCTGATATAACGAGGCACAATTACTAAATCGGATCGAGATTTCAAATCAGTTACTCGATTCCGAGCATCGGTAAACTCGACCGGTATCGTTCGCTCATCGATGACGAAATCATTGATTGAACGACCATGCCAATCAGAATGACTTGCGGCCCGTGCGGGCATCAAATCGAGATCTTGAGCTCCGAAAATATTCTGCTGACGCTGTATCGAATCCAACCGCCCGGGCACGTCGGGTTCACATACGGTCATTGCCCCCCGATAATAGAGCGTCTTTCGGCGACGACGAACTTCGTCCGACACCGATGTCCCATCAATTGGTTCTACAAGCCGAACACCGATCACCTCAGCGACGGTCGGCAGCAGATCAACCGACTCGATATTCCGGTCATCCGTTGTTCCGTTCAATTGTCCGGGCAGCTTCACGAATAGAGGGACGCTCAAGATATCAGAAAGATTGTCTGCGTCGGGAAGGCGTCTTGAGTGTCCAGGATGAAAGGAAACGCCGTGATCGGCGGTCACGATCAACAGGCAACGATCAAATAGGTCAGATTCTTTTAATCGATCCAGGACCTGACCAATGAAGCGGTCAACGTAACCGACTTGCTGACGATATCGAAACTCATTTCGAATCACCGTTGGGCAATCGTTATCCCAATCCTCACCCAGTTCACCGCGTGCACCTAAGGGGGATGGTAGAGCTCCGAATTCTGATTGATATTGTGAGCCTGAGGCAAGAAAGCTCCATGGATAGTGCGGTAAAACCGTATGAAAAAAACAAAATCGAGGAGTCTCCGACGGACTTAAAAAACTTAAAAAATGTTTCAGCTGCTGATCACGCCTTTCCGACCCAGGATAACGGATTAATCCCGTTTTGCTTTCATCAATTTTAGCTGCAAGTACCTCGTTGGACGGAACGCCAAACCACTGTCGGGGTATTTCCGGAAACCAGACAGGTGCATCACTTGAAAGGATCAAACGGGGATAAACCGTCGTAAGAGCAGTCAAGAGGTCCCAGCATTTTTTCTCATGGGAATGCTTTGGTATTGGCGTATGTAAGACCGAAAGGGGACAGAGTCGCGTGACCGGTTCAAACACCACCATCTCGAAAGATCTAGTCGCTTCAATCAGTTGAAGCAGATTTCCCGGATATTCAGCTGCCATCGCTGGCGACTCGACGGCAGGGAATCGGCCGGACAAGATTGCTGGAACCGCGAATTCCGTTCGAGGGCTGACCGTCGTTGCATTGCGATACCATGTCGACATGCCAGCAAGTCTTGCGAACTGGGGAAATTGCCGGGAATCGATCTCTAACTGGTCGTTCAAAAGCGTGTTGCCGCTGAATTCGTCAAAGATGATCAAGACAATCGGAACCGGGTTTTTCGCTGAGACTGCGACATCGGCCATAGTCGCTTTCAAGCGAGTTCGTTCGTAATTCATCAGAAAGAGGGCTGGAGAAAGAATAACGCCAATTGAAGTCAGTGTCAGCCAGAGCCTAAGCCACTGCTGCCGTTCATAAACCGACGCGAGCAGCCATGAGCAACCCAACGCCGCCGCAGGTGCGATAACGCCCGCTAAACCGATCCATGTAAACCGATTATCCGGCAGGTACGGCCGAAGTAAAGATAATATCACGACGCTCATCAAGGCAATCATCACCGTGTTTCGACCCCGACCGCGAAGCGCGGTCGACAATAGTCGGAAAACCTTGTCAGCGCCGACAGCGCCAAGCGGAACAACAATCATCAGAACAAAGAGAAGCACGCCGATTTCGATCCTGCCAAACTGCTGATCGTGAAGGTAAACAGTCTGATGCGACAGTGCTTCCAACAGCGGTTGTGTTACGCCATAAGCGCAAAGCGTAAAGAGATGTAACGTCCGTTCCTTTTCGCCCGCATTCGTGGTGGGCCGTGATTTTGCCGAGTTCTGCGGCATTGAATAGAATTCCAATTATACAGAATGATAAGGAACGCCGTGTAATAGCGTTCGTTCCCCCGATGGAAGTGACTGCCGCTGAAGGATACGAAAATGCTTTTGCAGTTCGAACTCCAGATGTTCGAGCGAATAATCTTCGTACTGGTCGTGTTTATTCCTCAAAAGTGCCCGGACCATGGCATCCTGCTTTGACGGGAATTCCAGGATCAGTTCACCGCCTAAACTTGCCAGCCAATCGACCACATCAGGCAGCGGAATGTTCGCGGCCAGTACCATGTGGTGAATGATTCCAAGGCAAATGACGAGATCCGGTCGACCTCGGTCTTCGAGACGCTTTCGTTCGTGGCCTCGCCAACCTTGTGCCGGCGACATATTTGCTAAGTCGATGCAGAGTGGCAGGATATTCGATTGCGATTCAAGCGAAGTATTAAACAGCCGGTCAACACAAGCGTGATCCTGGTCCATCGCAACAACGGTTGATGCCTGTCGGCTCGCGATTTTCGAGTACCGTCCATCATTACAGCCAAGATCCCAAACCAGCCGACGGTGCTTCGACTGGCAGACCTGATGAACGAACTCGGATTTGGCCGGCCCGTCATCGGCCACGTGCGAGAGAGCGTCGTTGTACGAAGTCCATTGAGTTATTCGAGGCACCCACTTTAGTCTCTCAACGATCCGCTTGAGATTCTTCAACATCCGCTCGATCAATTGAGAATTAAAACCACTCGACTGAAGATCGCGGACAGTACTAGTTGGTGTCGCCTGGGTCTTTTTTTCCAAAGCGGCTTGCAGCCAGCCATTTGTGAAGACCCCCGGCCGAAATAGGTCTATCCACCGCATCCATTGGATAAATTGATGGGCGGAAATCCCTTCCAGTTGCGATCTCAAGATCGTTTGAAAGTCGACTCCGCGATATGCCTGAAGCAGCAATGGAAAAAGCATCAATTCGCAGAACTGTCGGTAGGCCAGCCAAGGCTCGCCTGGTACCATCGGAGCGAACGAACCGAGATCGATGAATACGGCATGAGATCCACGAAACTGCACGTTATAGGGCGAGGCGTCTTTCAGGATCAGCCCGGAAGACACGGCATCTGCCAGAATCTCCAGATGGACCAAGGCCGCATGCTTCAGCATTGTGAACGACCATTCGTAGGGATACGAAATGAACGGTATCCGCTCATGCTTTAATACTGCCGCAACACTACCCGGAAGCGAGAACTTTTGACGCTCAATTGGGGATAGCTCTTCAGTCCCGACAATCTGCCCGTTCAGACTTCTCTGACGAAAGAACGGTTGGTTCGAGACCTGTTGCCAGTTTGTGTAGGCCTCGGTCGACAACGCCCGATAAATCTGTTCGCCTGATGCGAAGACGCGAGCCGAACGATCGCGAAACGAACCGGAATCAAAATTCACCGCGACTGCAACTGGGTTGAAATCGGAATTTCCCGCGACTGTGATAGAATCGCTTGAACTTGTTCGTGTCCGCGTAATTGCATCCATAGATAACGCCCAACAACCACGATTCCGCCAAATCCGCCAACCAACGCTTGCAGTAACAGACTTCCGGCAGTCGGATCAAAGTAGGCGAGCAAAAAATTCATTTTAAATCCTTTCGAACTTCTGGTGTTTTCATGGCACAATTCCTCGACCAAGGTAACCACTAATCAGTTAAACCCTTGTTTCATCAGAAAGTTCCGAACAGGCCAGCACGACCCGTTGTCGTCAACATTCGAATTATCTTGCAATTGTAGTACCCGTACATGAAGCGAAGATTGAATCGTCGAGACTTAATGAGGAATTCAGATTTGATTCAGCTTCGGTGCTTGCGCACTAATCAAGCAATGAATCATTCGCGGGCAAAATCATCATGCCATTGGTACAATCGCATGATAAGACTTTCGCAATCAAAGGAAACAATCGATGAGCGGCTTACATCGAGCGATTGTGCTCTGTTTAGGCGTCTATAGCTTTTCAATGGTCGATACCGCTGAATTACTTTCTCAACCTTCTAAGATCATCACAGCAGGTAAGCCGAACGCGAAAACAAGTCCGTCGGGCGATGAACTACACGATGGTATTAAAGAATACGCGTCAAATAACTTTGCGTTGCGGACAGACCTTTCCGCAGACGCTGCGAATGAACTACTCGGTCGTCTCGAAAAGATGCTCGCTCGCGTTTCAAGGTATTACGGAAAGCCGAATTCGCAAATCATCGAGATGAATGTCATTCACGATAAAAAGCGATGGCCCGCGAGTTCGATTCCCAACGAAGCAATCAACAACATTATGGATGGCGGCGGTATCACGCTCAGTGCTACTCTGACGCATCATAATGGTCTCGGTGAAAAGCAGATCGCGGCGGCAAAATCGATCGTATGGGCCGTTTCTGATCGTGGTGTCCCACAGCATGAAGCGGTTCATGCCTATTGTCATCAGAACTTTGGACGAACGGGTCCGACCTGGTACGCCGAAGGGATGGCTGAGCTCGGTCAATACTGGCGGGAGAAAGATGACAGCATTCACATTCACGATGAAGTCATGAGATATCTTAAGAATTCGCAACCAAAAGATTTACTTGAGATCACAGCATCTGGACAGAAGACAGGCGATAGTTGGCGAAATTATGCGTGGCGCTGGGCGCTTTGTCATTTACTATCGACCAATCCAAACTATGCTCCCCGGTTCAAACCGCTGGGGATGGCATTAATGAATGATCATCGAACAAGTTTTGAAGATGTTTATGGTCCGATGTCAAAAGAGATTTCGTTTGAATACTTGTTCTTTCTCAAACATATGAATCAGGGGTATCGCAGCGACTTGTGTGCGTGGGATTGGAAGTCAAAATTTCAGCGACTCAAGGGAAACGCAACCGCTCAGGTAAAGGTTGCTGCAAACCGAGGCTGGCAAGCGACGCGAGTCATGGTCAAAGAAGGAGACAAGATTACTTTCTCCGCGACCGGTGAATGGGAACTCCGTAAAGGTGGCCCGAAAGTTGAGCCTAGCGGTGACGAAAATGGCTGTGGCCGACTTGAAGGTGTGCTGTTTACCGACTATCGGCTTTCAGAGCCGTTTGATCTTGGGGCAAGTGGCGAGTATGTAGCGCAATCGGATGGGAATTTGTTCGTTCGTTGTCGGGACGATTGGTGTGAACTTGCCGATAATCAAGGTGCGGTTACGGTAAGATTCAAATGTGCCCCGTGAATTTCGACATTGTGTTGAAGAATTGAGTCGAACTTTCGTGTTTTGGCTAAAGTTTAGAGTGTGTCAGTGGGATGCGGTTTCGCTGATTAGTGATCCTTTTCTCCTCGGAAAACGTTTGATGACATTGTTGGCTCAACCCATTCTCAAGTATCACGCCGATTTTTCGTTGTGAGACTGTTTAGAAAGTTGAGACTGCGAAAGGAAAATTCCCGTGGCACGATCGTGGACAAATCGACTGAACCCATTTGCATGGATCCAGCGCTGGTTTACGACCGCAGCTTTTTTCTGGCTCATGGGAACTACGGCGCTTCTGATTCTTGCACTTGCCCGCGAAAGCGCAAAAGTCTCTGCCTTTTTTGCGATTTATCTTCTCTTGACTGTTGCATGCAGCGCAATCGCTTTCGTGATGTATGGAATCGACAAACAACGGGCTGTGAAAAAACAGCCACGAATTTCTGAACGAACACTTCACATTTTAAGTATTCTCGGCGGCTGGCCGGGGGCCCACCTCGCACAGCGCATGTTTCGACATAAAACTCTGAAAGTCAGCTTTCGCCTGGTGTTCTGGTTTACCGTGTTCGTCCACTTGGCGATTATCGCCTGGGGAATCTGGTCGGGTTGGCCCTTTGAAGCCGTTCGAAATCTGTTGGGAATTTAGTCTACGCCGTGAAGCGTTTTTTCGAGAAAACATCGTTGAATTAAAAATGTGGCGGAGGCACTCAATTTTTAAGCCTTCCACCGACCCCCGTGTCAGTGAAGGCTACGGACAGAGAAGATCCACTCAATCCGTAGCATAGGCTTTAGCCAGTGTACCAAAGCGTTTTATGCTGGCTAAACCCCGCACGATAAAACCGACAACCTCCCTCCCGAATTTAAAACGTTTCCCCAATTTTGTGGCCGCGCGCGGATTGAATGTCATTCCCATCCTGTCAATGAATGGGTACTCTGAACTAATTCACTCATCGATTCTTAAGAGTTTTTCAGCCAATTGTGGGCTTACGCCGTCTGAGGAACACGCGACAATTGTTTTGCACCTTGGTGTGAGTTCAACAGGACTCGATTCTTATCGATGGCCTCGTCCGAACGGAAAGAACAGCAACCATGTCGCACGCCAGCAATTCCATTCCCAAGCCCGGCCTATCTGGATTCCGTGAAAACTTTTCGGCCGATATCAAATCCGGGTTTCTGGTCTTCCTGATCGCGATGCCGCTTTGTCTTGGTATTGCAAAGGCTAGCGGGTATCCACCGATCGCGGGGATTTTTACGGCTATTATTGGTGGTCTATTCGTCCCCTGGTTCAGTAACTCGGAACTCACGATCAAAGGCCCGGCGGCAGGCCTGATTGTGATTGTGCTCGGTTGCGTTGATGGATTTGGTTTTACGGCTGGCGAAGACAAGGTTGCCGATTACCACGCCTACCAGATGGCATTGGCGGTTGGCGTCGTCGCCGGGTTGGTCCAGATTGGATTGGCAATCGTTCGATCTGGAATTCTCAGCGAATTCTTCCCAACGGCAGCCGTTCATGGAATGCTCGCTTCGATCGGAATCATGATTGCCTCCAAGCAATTTCATGCGATGATCGGTAACCCGACAAAGGAAAAAGAACCGCTGAAGGTGATCGAAGCGATTCCAGAAGCCATTCAGCATTTGAAGCCCGAAATTGCCACCATTGGACTGACGTGTTTGGGAATCATGGTTCTTTGGGCGGTGCTCCCCAAAAATCTGGCATGGCTAAAAAAAGTTCCTGCTCAATTAATCGTCGTCGGCATGGGAATCCTGCTTGGGATGGTCTTCGCCTCCAAACTAGAGCCAACGGCATTCGTTAATGTTCCCAATGACATTCGTCAGGGGTTCGCATTCCCCAACTTTCCCGGCGCGTTCAGTCAGGATCATCTTTATCATACGTTCCAGTACATCGTGATGTTCTCTCTGATCGGCACATTGGAGTCGCTACTCAGTGCGAAGGCTGTTGATTTGCTCGACCCGTATCGCCGGAAGACCGACTACAACCGAGACCTGCTTGGCATCGGTCTCGCCAATACACTTGCCTCGTGTGTTGGCGGACTACCTATGATTTCTGAGATCGTCCGCAGCAAGGCCAACATCGATAACGGAGCACGCAGTCGATTTGCCAACCTGTTTCACGGCCTGTTTCTGCTGCTGTTCGTTTCCATGCTCCCCGGCCTGATCAAAATGATTCCGAACGCGTCGCTCGCGGCCATGCTGGTCTTTACGGGATATCGACTGGCATCTCCCAACGAGTTCATTCACATGTACAAGGTCGGACGCGAGCAACTTGCCATTTTTGTCGCGACGATCCTGGGAGTCCTTGCGACCGACCTGCTGATCGGTGTCTTTTTTGGCATCGCGGTCAAAGCGGCGTTCCACATCTGGAACGGAGCACCGATCCGTTCGCTGTTTACTCCGAACATTGAGATCACCGAACCCGACAGCACAACGACGCTGGTTCGCGTTAAAAGCTCGGCTGTCTTCAGCACATGGATCGGACTTCGCAGAAAGCTTCTGGCAATCAACCCAAACCGGTCCGTCATCCTGGACCTGTCAGAAACGCGACTCGTCGACCACACCGTCATGGAAAAGTTGCACGAGCTTGAGATTGACTTTGAACAAAAGCACCGCAAGCTTCTCATTCGCGGCATGGAATCGCACAAAGGTCTGTCGAATCACCCGCATTCAGCCCAGCGAAAAACCGCTGGATAGGGACGACACGGGTTGCTGGGATACTATCTCAGGCTAGTTTTTGTACATTCGTCGGGAAAGGAACTCATGAAGCGCAACTTCCAGTGGTAAGTCGGTGCGCATCAGTACGTAATCCATGTGCAGGTCGCGGGCGCCGGACTGGATTGTTTTCAAGAACGCTTCGAATTCTCGCTGGTAAGCTTTTTTCAACGCTCGGGGTTCGGTCAGTTGCTCGCCGAGATTTTCCAGACCCTTGAATAATGTCGGGTCAACGAAGGAAAAATCCTGCTCCGCGGGATCGATCACTTGCAGCAGGACGACATCGTGTCGGCGATGCCGAAAATGCTTGAGGCCCATCATCAGTGTTTCGGGATCGTCGAAGAAATCGCTGAGGATCACTACCAACCCACGGCGCTTGATTCGTTCAGCCAGATCGTGAAATATCGGACCGATCGCTGATTCTCCATGGCGGGGACTTTGCTCTAATGTGTGACAAAGTTGCCGCAGTTGTGCGGCGGTGCTGCCTGGCCGCAGAAACTGATTGACCGAGGTATCAAATGTCGCCAGGCCGACTGCGTCCTGCTGATGAATAATCAGGTAGGCGAAGGCTGACGCGACGTACTGAGCATATTCCAGCTTTGAGAACTTGGCCTTATCAGATTTGTAGGCCATCGATTCGCTTGTATCAACCAACAGGTGGCAGACGAAGTTTGTCTCTTCGTCGTACTGTTTCAGATAAATGCGGTCCGATTTTCCAAATACCTTCCAGTCGACGTAGCGAAGATCGTCGCCAGGAACGTATTCGCGATGTTCTGCGAATTCTACCGAAAACCCGTGATACGGGCTTTTATGCATTCCGGAAACGTAACCCTCGACAATCAACCGCGCCTTGAGTTCGAGACCTTTGAGCCTATTCAAAGTCTCGGCGTCGATGAATCGTTGCAGAGAGTCCATAACGAAAAGTCTTGTCTGACAAGTACGGTTTTGTTTGACGGATGATCGTCCAACAATCGTATCCCGCCAGGTCAACGCCGTGAAGGATCTTCGTGAATAAGACCGCAACCGACTTAAAGCGGCCGCGATTTGACGAGCGCACTGAGCTGTTTGAACTCAGGTGATTCTGCGGATTCGCACCATTCGAACACCACCGATTCGGCCGTGGTGATCACCGCTCCGGAATTCGCCATTCGTTGAAGAGCGACGTCATGATCAATCGATCTTCGTCCTGCGACGGCGTCGGCAACGACGTACGTTTGATAGCCTGATGCAAGCAAATCAAGCGCTGTTTGCAGCACGCAGACATGTGTTTCCATTCCAGCGACGACAACTTGAAAGCGAGTGTCATCAGCAGCGGTTGGCAAGCCCGTGCATTCGACGGCACTGAACCGCTTTTTTGATGGACGAGAACCGGTGAATTCGATCAGCGACGAAACTGTTGGTCCCAAGCCTTGCGGATATTGTTCGGTGGCAATGACAGGGATTCCCATGATCCTAGCACCTTCGCCGAGAAATCGACAGGTCTCAAGAAATCTCTTTTGGGTCGCTTCGTCCAAAGCAGAAACTAGCTTTTCTTGAACATCGACAAGCAACAGTCGGCTGGAATCTCGATGCAACAGCTCGGGACTGCGCAGAACATTCATTAGATTCTTTCCTCGGTTCGACAACTTTCAACCCCAAAGCTTCCACCATTTCGACGAACCGCTTTCGGTTGTCGATGCAAGCTCTTCCAAGTTGATGGGCGCTTCATTTTTTGCAGACGTGATGACTCGCTTTTCGGGCATCAGGACACAACTCAGCTCACCACTATCGCCACCCGTTGTATCCACAAGAATTCGTCGGGGACGAATCACTGCTTTATCGACCTTGACGTGTCCTGAAACGACGGTAAAAGGGCAGTCCGCTGGAGGATCCTTCTCGACGAATGATTTTTCGCAAAGCCATTGCGGTCGATTCAGCAGGTAATCTGTTTGCTGAAGAATTCGCAGTTGGACTTTGAAAGGCATGTTAGGATCGAGGCCGGCGTGAACGAACAGCAACTGCGGGTGTTCGACACACCACGGCAGGTCTGTCAGAAATTCGCGATGAGTGGTGGGGATTTTTTCGGAAAGATCCTTCAGGTCACCAACTTTGGCACCGTAAGATGAAAATGTCTTTTCAGAGTTATAGTGTTCGATCCAGCGTTCACCCCAGCTTGAGGTTTCGGTGACGGGGAGCCAGCCAAGAGCCGAGCACATTGCGAACTCGTGGTTTCCCATTACGGCAGTCGTTTTTGGGTGACTCTTAATGAAATCGAGAACCATCTCGATTCCCGCTTTCGAGTCAGGCCCGCGATCAACGAAATCGCCAATAAACACAACCCATCGCCGATCGAATACGGGAGTTTGGCGAAGCCGATCCAAAACAATCGATAGCTTTTCAGTTTGGCCGTGAGTATCCCCGATCACAGCAATCGGTCCCTGGATTTTCGTTTTCAACTGGAATGTTGACATGAACTCATGACCTGCGATGAAACCGTTACAGACTTTGAGTATCGCTGGAAACAGGTGGATGAACGCAACGATCCGCGATCTCACATTTCAATACTCTCGCTTCTGACTCCTGGTCGGTCAACGCAACCTGCTTTCGACATCCGGGTCCAGGACTAAAGCCTGCTGCAATGTGTCTTTTGCTTTCTCGTGCTCACCTTGTGCAGCTAACGCTTTTGATTTTGCATAATAGGCTTCCGCGACACTCGGGTCGACGCGCCTTGCATTGGCAAAGTTTTCGATTGCTTTGTCATAATCTCGCTGGCTCAAGAATACGTCCCCTAAGACAGAGAATGCTTCTTGATTCGGCTCGATCGCCAATGAAGCGACAGCATCCGCTTTCGCATTCTGCATCGACTTTTTCCGCAGATGAAGATTGGCACGCGCCGAAAGGGCTTCAGCCGACTGAGGGGCTAATGCAATGGCTCGATCCAAATCCTTTAAGGCGTTTTCAAAATCATTCACATCCAGATAATGGCGTGCGCGCTGTGTCAGATCGTGGAAGGGGCGCTGTGATCCTGCGATACGGGACCCGAATTCATGTAATTGGATCAACCAGACGATCTTTCTCTCATCAGCGACCGCTTTGTCGGCGGCACCCTGTTGCAGGTAGACCTCGGCTCGATGTTGGTAGTACTTGGGGTTGAGCGGATCGAGCATCATCGCCTGCGTGAAGTCAATCACGGCGTTCTCGAAATCACCGGCTTGTGCGCGAAGCAGGCCACGATTGTTGTAAGCGTTGACGTACTTTGGATTGAGCTGAATGGCAACGTTGAAATCGTCGAGGGCTTGTTCGATCTGCGCTGCTTCCAACTCTGCGAACCCTCGGTTGTTATAAGCATCGATGTATTGAGGGTCGATTTCAATTGCGCGATTGAATTGGGCGATCGCGTCATCGTAACGCTGCTGAGCGATGAAGAGCAGCCCGCGATTGTTGTAGACGTTCGTGAATTTTGGAGCGAGTTCTGTCGCCTTGTCGAAGTCTGTGATGGCCGCTTGAAATTGCTCCATCCCTAAGCGGACAAAGCCGCGGTTGTTGAAGAGCCTGGCATCCCGGGCGTCTAATGAAATGGCATGATCCAGATCTGCGAGGGCCTGATCATTGTTTCCCATACGGTGGTGGGCAGTCGCTCGCAACGAATAGAGTGTAACGTCTCGAGGCTGCTTGCTGATCATGGCGGCCAACGCCTCAACAGCCTGTGCGAGCTCGCCCCGTTCAAAAAATGGGGCCACCTCGGCAGGTACCGTGATCTCTGGAACCGGTGCATCCTGAACAGTGGATGGGGCAGTCGTCACCCCACCACAACCGATGATCCACCCCAGAAACATCAGATATACGACGCGTTGCATATTTGGCACTCCTTGCCACAATCCAGATTCTGAAACTGTCATTGCCGCTTTTAGTCACGAGCCGCAAATCGGTCAATCCCGGCTTATTTCATAACTTAGCTGTGAGTGAGATCTTGCGAGTAAAGTCGATCACTCTTGCGACATGAAGACGGGAACCAGCAGGTTGTCTACCGGGGCGAAATCATCAGTCAGGATCTGACCTTCGGCAAGTGCGAGCACGGCGCTCATCTGGCCGCTCAACGTCGGTTCCGCTCGACCCGGTTCCGTTTGCAATGCTGCGAACGGGCCGCCGGTCCAGTCCCCTGTGTCGTCCAGGGATTTTAGATCGATGGGCTGGCGCGAACAAACCATGACGAAGGTGTCCCGGTTCGAACTTGGTTGCTGGTATGACGTACTAAAAAGGTAGATGTTAGGAAAAACCTTTGCCGCCGTCGCAACGTAACGGCCCATGAAGCGACCTCCACCGCTGACTCGCGACCGCCTCGCCGCAGTCGTCACGGCTTCGGACCAGGCTTTGTTTTGCGGATCGAGCTGAATCAATCTTTGTACCGCGTCATCGGAAACGATTCCGCGAAAGCCAAGAATGTGCTGATCTCCACCGATGCGATACACCTCCACAAACTCAAATGGCGTAGCCGCCGGGACCCAGCCTTCAAGTTTTCCGCCGGCGGCTTCAAGTTGTTCAGGAATTTCACCTACGTAGGGCATTCTCTTTTGCGACTGTTTCGCAAGTTCGGAGATTGACTTGGCCCAGCCTTCTTTTTCGTTGCTCAGGTTTATCTCGGGCTGAAACCCTTTGGAAACCTCAAATTCGGTTTGCTTCTTTACAGGTGGCCAGGTCACGTTCAGTAACTTTTGTTCCTCAGTAGACGTCAGTGTTCGTGGAACTCGCAACCGATATCGATTGGTTACCAGTTCCATGACTTCCAGAGGTGCGAACGGCTTGGCTGCGGGTACCAGCTTATCTCGCCGAACGTCGTCCAACAGGACGCCGTTGGGAAGTCGACCGGAATATTCCGCTTCGGCTACGCCCACGAAAGTACCGGGATACTCGGTTCGGGGGTAGATGTCGATAATATTGGCCTGAAACACCCCTTGATCGCTCAACAGGTCGTGCGTTTTCTGCAGAAACTCCCGAGTTGTCAGGTGCCAGGGGATACTGAAGTCATTGAAGGCATCTGCGTAGATAAAGTCATAAGTGATCTGAGTCTCGCCACGACTGCGGCGTTGTCCATTTGCTCGTAATCGGTCGTCGACGAAATTTCGTGCGTCGCCGATTGTCGTATGAATTCGTGTTTCTAACTCAGGCGTCAGGCCCATTTCTTTCTGAACCGCGCGATGAACGGCGGGGTCCAGCTCAGCGACATCAATCCGCGTGCTGCCAGGAAACTCCTGAAGAAACCATCTGGGAAAGATGAATCCGCCACCCCCAAAAAAGCAGGCTGTCGATCGTCGCGATTCTCGCGAAAGTCTTGTAATTGACTGATACCAACCCGCCGAACGAGTTTTTCCAATTAGCCGGTCTCGGTCCTCTTTGGACAGTGGCTGATAAGCAATCAAAACTTGTAGCGTCTCGTCATGTCGAAGGGTCGATCCAAAATCATCGGGGATCACGACCCCTTCTGGTAAGGTTGTCAGGCTGACTGATGAGAACCCCCCCCAGAACGGCTTGCTCGTTTCCACTTGCAATTGTTCAACGGCTTTCCAGTAGGACACTTCTGGAGCCAACGCGAGCAGTCGGGTGAAAACTTCGTTCGACGGGCGCTCGATCTTTAACGACTGATTAGTTTCATCGAGGACGACTCCGTCGGGTAAATCCTGATTCGTTACCGTTACGTCGGATAGCCCGTTCAATGGTAAAACCAACGGTACAAGTGTTGATGCTGTAGACGCTTTCTTCGTTACTGCGGCATAGACTTTTTCATATTCGTAATACAGTGACGTTGGATCGTCAGGGTCGTAATAACTATGAATCAATTTGTCGAGCCGCAGCATTTTAAGTGATTTGCCGCTAAGCAATGTGTCATTGACAAGGATGTCTGAATAGTTGCTTTCGTCATGGTACTTATGCAGCGGATCATCGCGCAATTTCAGCATCAGGCCAATCTCATGAAATTTGTCTCCGACCTGGCCGCCGTATGTCATCCACTTTTCTTGAGTCAGCGCGGCAACTTCTTTTGATTGCGCTAATGAAAGGCACTTACCCATCGCGTGCCCTGCAGCCGCTAGGACGTTTGTTTGCGAGGTTGCGACCAGCATCATCCAACCCAGCAGTTGCAACCAACCCAGTACGACCGCTGTCCGGAAAACTTGCCGTGTTCCGACGACGATGACGGCCAGAAGTGCCAGCGTCACAGCAGTCAGGCCAATGATCGAACGTGTTCCCCAGACATCGATCAAATAAAAGCCGGTCAGAAATGTTCCGACGATCGATCCCAGTGCCCCCCAAGCATAGACATTACCGACGGTTGAGCCGGTTTTGGAACTTCGATCAAGCGCCATGCTCGCTACCAGCGGTGACGTTGCTCCTAATGCCAATGCGGGAAGCAGAAAGATCAGGGCGACCAGAGTCAGCACCCAGGCTGGCCAACTGAGAGACTCGGGTCTGGGGATCGCACCGACCAACTGGTCCAGCCACAACACGCTGCCGCACGACAAGCTGGCAAGAAGATACATCCATGCAAGCGAACGCCCTCGGTCAAATCGATCAGCCAACCACCCGCCTAACCAGTTCCCTAAAGTGATTCCTGCAAGCACGACGCCAATGACTGAAGTCCATGTATAAAGCGAAGAACCAACATGCTTCCCAATCAGTCTTGAAGCAGTTAACTCGAGCGTCATGACGCAGACACTGGTCACGAAAACCAGCAGGTTAAAGCCGATCAGAGCCACAAAGTTGGATGTTTTGGGCTTCGGTGGTTTTTTCGAGACATATTTTTTAACGGGAGGCGGAGGTTGAATCCCCTCAGGCGCAATCGGTGATTCCTGAGAGAGTCGATACGTGTGTTCCGGTTCCTCTTGAGGTACCGGTCCTTCTGATGTCGATGACGAACTCATGAGGTGAACTTCCAGGACGTATGGCCTTGAGGCAGAAAACCGCCGTCATCATAGGCATACGACGCAGAAACTCGCAAAGGGGCTGGCAATTGAGTGAAGAGAAACCCAACTAAACATACGGCTCTTTTACTAACCTTATGTCAACTTCGCGCTCGATGTATTGCCATTCCATCGACGAACGGAGTGCCCCGGCCAAATCATCGAAAATCGATTGATCACGGCTTGAGTACTCGAACCACGTTACCATGTCGAATGGTTCGCCCAAGTCCCTTCCGTACAAGAATCGACGTGCAATTGCGGGTAGAAATCGCATTCCTCGGCCGAGTTGCCTTGATCGATCTTCGATAATCTCTTGCCGTTCGTCGTGTTCAAGATTCCACCAGGCGGCGGACTTTCGAATCGGGATAAGCGCCGCAAACGTGGATTCGACTGGACCTTGCTTGAAATATCGCGGTTCCAAGGCTGGACGTTCTTCGCGAGTTACAAACCGTGTGTTTCTTACGACACCACGCAAAACCCAAGACGACCCTGCCGGGAGACGGCAGGTCTTGCCCTGCACGATCTCAACATGTGTTGCTGTTTTTAAAGGTGCCCCGGAATGAGTCGTCACACTGTTTACTCGCCACGAACCGGTCGAACCGCCAACGTAGTTCAGTAAAACTTCCGCAGGTTGTCCTACAAAGATACGCTGAGTTTCTCGAGAAAAATGGGACCGACACGTGATGATGCTCATGGATGTTCCTACGACCTGACACGTCGCCTTCCAGCGAACACCAGCGACAGTGCAACCTTAGTGCCGTTGATGGATTTCTTGGACAGGCATCGGCGAACTTTTCATCGATGAACGTCATGCTGAGAGAAAACATCATTTTTCGTTGGCATTTCCCCTAAATGAACGTCCCAACTCGCCGTTAATCTCGAAATTGAGAATGGCCTGAAGAGCGAGAAACGACGGCCCGGAAGCATCTTTCTCAGGCGTCGGTGTGTGATCCGTGAGCGGTTGAATTCGAGTCGTTTGCTCATCTGTAGCGATCAATCGAACGAACCGATCTTGCAGGAAAAACGGAGTCTCGATAGCCTCCGCGCGACAAGAGGCACTTTCACTGCCCCTTCTCGTTTTCCTTTCGTCATCGAATTAACCTTGCGGAATTGACCGATGTGGTGCTCTTCGTGCCGGGCTGATGTCGCGGCCGAGTTGTCCACGGACAACCGACGGATGCTATGCGCCCGTTGTCAATCGGAACTTGGAGTTGCCGCGTTTGAGCCCCCTCGAGTCGTTAACGCTCCGCGTGCAATCGAAACGGAGCGCGACGCTCGAGAACTATTGGCTCGCTGGTCTGCCCAAAATATTCTCGACGCTGCTCCACCATCTCCCTCCGTCGCACGGACATCCCCAGCGGTCACGCAGGAAGAGATCGGTACGAGGCCCGAGCATCGTTTGGACCCGCCTCGACCGACAATCCCGCCACCGTCAGCACAGTTCATGGCTGCCAGCAACGACAATCCCGCGTCATCACCAATGGTCCCGTTGGATTCTGAGTCAACGAAATCAACGGGAAAGAAGCGGTCTGTCCGGCAAAAACAGAAAATTCGTCCACAGCTGGCGAGCGGGACCGAGGGTGAGTTTTCCTCTCGCCACGATGCCGCACATCACCCGCAAGACAATACTCAACCGAGTCTGGATCACGATCACGTTGTTCGAGATGCTCTTCAAAAGCAATTGGCTCGTCGCACAAGCTGGTCTACGGCAGCAGGACAACTGTGTGCATATGCAGGCGTCGGGTTGCTGACTTGCGGTACCGTTCTGGTGATGTGGAGTTATTTTGGCGGCCCAGCTGAATATATGCCCAAAGGTTGGCTGACCGCTGCTGTTGGTCAAATGTTGTTATTCCTCGGCGTGGTGACGCTCATCTCCGCCGGCATGGAACAAACTGTTCACGAAGTTTCCTGGCGGATCGACCACCTTGCGGAAGAGGTTTACCATATGGGGTTGGCTATTGATGATCTGGAACGGGAATGCCGACGCTCCCGACGACGAACGTCGGGAA
Source organism: uncultured Schlesneria sp. (assembly GCA_903858935.1). Lineage (GTDB taxonomy): Bacteria > Planctomycetota > Planctomycetia > Planctomycetales > Planctomycetaceae > Schlesneria. The sequence goes on from CAIOKO010000172.1 coordinate 65,372, forward strand.
CCCAAACCCGGCCCGCAGAAGGTGGCCGGTCTCGCGATGTTGCGTGACGACAAACGGAACGTCGTTTATTCCCCACCCGGCACCTTTGACTCTTCCAGCATTTTCAATACGGCAGCTTCGTCCCAAACGTCATCTTCCAAACGCAACAGGATGAAGGTCTCTCCGGAAGGCAAACTGATATCCAAATCGGCTGTATGAACGGCTTTTCCGGTTGTGCGATCTGTTGCTTCGCCGATCGCGACTGACGCCTTCTGGCCGTTAATCATAATATCTTTGGATTCGGTTTTTTTGATGTCCAGATTGTTTCTCACTTGTATTTCAAGTGGGCCGCGCATCTGTCCAGACTGAAGTTTCGCCTGATTGGGATCACCCATTTTCAGCTTAATCGCTCCCATCAACAGCTGGCCTTTTCCTTCTTTATGCCGGAATGTCGCCGTCCGATTCGTAAAGACCATGTTGTCCATCGTCACGGCATTTTCAGGAATGAAATCGTCTGAAATATTGATATTCAAGATCTGCTGACTGGCGGCCCGAACCTCCGCTGGAACATTGGTTATCGTTGGCCTCATCGAGTAACCAAACCATGCAAAGGCACCGCAGCAGACCATCATGCAAACCATGCCGAGGCCTCCGACGATCAAGCTGGCAAGAAGACAGCCATTCATCGGTTTTTTCGCTGCTGGCCTTGGGGCTTCGGCTTTCGAGTCAATCCAGGGATCGTTGTTTGACATTGTGCAATTCCTTGTTTGGCGCGAATTTGCGATTTTTATTCGAAAAGAAATATCAGTCTTAAACGGCGCGAATTCCAGTATCCTGCTCACTAAATTGATCGAATATCCGGCTACGATTGGAATTTCAGCGACTTTGACAGACAATTCTTAACGTAAACTATGCTCGGCTGGATCATAACTTGTCGACCGAATTTTCAGACGTCACGTCATTATAGTAACCCTCTTTCGTCAAAAACTCGATCCACAGAAAGACCGATGAGATGAATGCCGCAGCGAATGACGACCCCGCAACCGCTGCAGATGCCACCGCACGCGAACGCGAAATGGCTGCCATTCGTGGCTTGGCGAGTGCTTACTCTCGGCTGAGGGTCGAAATCGGCAAGGTCATCATTGGCCAGAACGATGTTGTCGATCAATTACTGATCGCCATGTTTTGTCGTTCCCATTGTTTGTTAATGGGTGTGCCCGGCTTAGCCAAGACGTTGCTTGTCAGTACGGTCGCCAAAGTCCTGCAACTGTCGTTTCGACGAATTCAGTTCACACCCGACCTGATGCCGTCAGACATCACGGGCACCGACGTCTTGCAGGAAGACCCTGAATCAGGTCGTCGGCTGTTCCAGTTCATGCAGGGACCGATCTTCACCAACGTTCTACTTGCCGATGAAATCAATCGAACACCGCCGAAAACTCAGGCTGCACTCCTTGAAGCCATGCAGGAAAGGCACGTCACCGTCGGTTCTAATACGTACCGATTGCCTGTTCCTTTTTTCGTACTGGCAACCCAGAACCCGATTGAACAGGAAGGAACGTACCCACTGCCTGAAGCCCAACTCGACCGATTCATGTTCAACATCATCGTCAAATACCCGAATGCCGCAGAAGAACTGCGAATCCTGAAACAAACCACCGGGGGCGAAGAACCGCAGCTTTCCGTCACGTTAACCGGACGACAGATCCTGGCCTTGCAAGAAGTCGTTCGGAAGGTCCCTGTGGCCGAACATGTTTTCGTTTACGCCCGAGACCTGGTCCGTGCAACGCGGCCGAAGGAACCCGATGCCCCAAGGTTCGTCAAAGAATATCTGTCATGGGGTGCAGGTCCGCGTGCCGGGCAGAATTTGATTCTCGGTGCCAAAGCCAGAGCCCTGTTGCAAGGTCGATTTCATGTGACGACCGAGGATATCAAGGCGATCGCTCATCCCGTGTTACGTCATCGTCTCGTGACAACTTTCGCCGCTCAAAGCGAAGGAATCAACGCCGACAGTGTGGTCGACATGCTGATCGAAAAGATCCCGGTGGAACTTAACCAGCGGGCCGAGAAACTTGCTAGAGGTTGATTTGGGTGAAGATAAAAAATGTAGAGTGGATCCTCGGAACTTGACCCACCCTACTTTATCAACCGCGCAATTTACTGGATCAACCGTGCAGTTCACTGGCGGTTACTTTTCGTCGCCCGCACACGTCCAAGGGTCCAGCGACGTGGAATAGCCGATCAATTCTTCTGGCTTGAAATAAATTGCCAGTTCGCGTGCGGCGGCTTCCGGGCCGTCACTGCCATGTACAAGGTTCATCTGACGGCTTAGGCCAAGGTCGCCACGGATGGTGCCTAAAGGTGCTTCGCGTCCGTTTGTCGAGCCGAGCATCGCTCGAATGACAGAAATCGCCTGAGGGCCCTCGACCGCCAGCGCCACGACCGGGCCGGACGTAATGAACTCTTCAAGCATTGGATAAAATGGCTTGTGAACGTGTTCGGCATAGTGCTGCTTGGAGAGCTCTGCAGTCACCTTCAGCATCTTCATTCCAACGATTTTCAAGCCCTTTGACTCGAACCGGCCGAGAATTTCTCCAACCAGGCGACGAGCCACGGCATCTGGTTTCAGCAAAACAAAACTTCGTTCGACCGCCATCGACAATTCCTTCTCTAACTCATCAGTTGATAAAACGCTTGAAACAGATAACTGCTATCGTGCGGCCCGGAAGACGCTTCCGGGTGATACTGAACACAGAACGCGGGGAAATCCTTGTGACGTAGCCCTTCGATCGTTTGATCATTCAGATTCACATGTGTCACTTCCAGAGCCTTTGGCAGGGACTCACCCGAAATTGCAAAACCGTGATTCTGAGATGTGATTTCGACGCGGCCACTTTCTTTATTCAGAACCGGCTGGTTTCCACCGCGATGACCGAATTTCAATTTGTAAATCTCGGCCCCGCACGCCAGTCCCAGCAGTTGATGGCCGAGACAAATTCCAAACACCGGAACTTTGCCCAGCAGATTTCGGATCGTGTCAATGGCATAGGTCAAAGGACGAGGGTCCCCCGGCCCATTTGAAAGAAACACGCCGTCGGGCTTTAACGCCATGATCTGGTCGGCGGTGGACGTACCGGGAACAACCGTAACTCGACAGCCCAACGATTTCAGATGTCTGAGGATATTCCATTTCATTCCGTAATCGATCGCGACCACGTGACGTTCTCGCCCCGACTTCGCCGACAGGACTGTTCCGCTGCTGCCAAGTTCAGATAACCCTTCGGTCCAATCGAACGAGGCTTTTGGCATGACTTCCTGCACTAGATCCTGACCAACCAGTGTCGGGCTTTGCTGGGCTTTTCTCACCAGAGAAGCATCGTCGAGATCGGTCGTTGAAAGGACCCCTGTCATCGCCCCCCGAATCCTCAAGCGGCGAACGAGCGATCGAGTGTCAATCCCCTCGATTCCGATGACGTTGTTTTTACGCAGATACGCGTCAAGTGTGTCGTTTGAGCGGAAGTTGCTTGGCTGTCGACACAATTCGCGAACGATAAAGCCGCGAAGGAACAGACCCCGGCTTTCGGTGTCTTCGCTGTTGACGCCGTAATTTCCGATCAGCGGATAGGTCATGGCGACAATCTGGCCGCAGTACGAAGGATCAGTCAGAATTTCCTGATACCCGGTCATGCTCGTATTAAAGCAGACCTCTCCGTAAACCTCGCCAGTCGCACCAAATGCTGTCCCCGCGTAGACCGTACCATCAGCGAGAGCAAGTTTTGCAGATGCCAGCAGACTCATGATTTTCCGTATCCAAAGTTCATTTTTGAGCACATTCTTGTAACACACAGAACGAGGAAAATGAAGTGCTCGCCCGTTTGGGTAATACGATCGGCGTGAATTACGTTGTCCTGCGTCCGAAAATTCCGCGCCACCGTTTCGGAGACTGCGGAGAAGCCGTGTGTTCGTGTGTTTGCTGCTGTGAAAGAACACGGCTTTTCCGCAGGCGGACAAGCTGCGGCGCAAAATACTTCCGTTAACGAAAAAAGCGTTTTTGTCTGTGGAATGTAAATCCGTAGTTGACTGCCTACAATCAAAATCGGTCAGGTGCCGCCTGTCGAGAAGGCCTCGATTGAAACTTTCCGATTCCCAACGAGTGATGATCCACCCATGATTCGCGTCGAAGGTTATGAAAAGTCATACCGTAACACGGTGGCAGTTCGCGGATTAACTTTTGAAGTGGCTGCAGGTTCCGTGTTGGGTGTGGTCGGACCCAACGGTGCCGGAAAAACTACGACAATGAGGGCGCTGGCCGGAATTATCCCTCCGTCCAATGGGCGACTGTCAGTTGAAGGTTTCGACATCGTCAATGATCCGATCGCGGCCAAAAGCCGATTGGCGTTTATACCTGATGAACCCCAACTCTTCGATGTCCTGACCGTTTGGGAACACCTTGAGTTCACCGCTTCGGTTTATCGGATGACAAATTTCTCTGACGAAGCCGAACGGCTTTTGGAAAAATTTGAATTGACCGAAAAGCGAAACACGATCGCTCAGGAACTGTCGCGAGGGATGCGTCAAAAGGTCGCTATCTGCTGCGCTTACCTGCACAATCCTGTTGCTATCATCTTCGATGAACCACTGACCGGACTCGATCCACGCGGGATTCGAACGTTAAAATCCTCGATTCGTGAACGGGCGGCGGCAGGTGCGGCCGTCATGGTCAGTTCGCATCTGCTTTACCTGATCGATGATCTTTGCAGCCATCTTTTGATCCTGCATAAAGGTGAATGCCTGTTTCAAGGAACCATCGCCGAAGCCAAAAATCGAATGGAAACCGCCGGAACAGACACCTCGCTGGAAGACATCTTTTTCCAGTTTACCGAACCCGGTTCCGAGATCGTGTCAGATGCCACAAGAGAATAACGACGGCTCCTTTCTGCCAGGTTTAAATCATGTTTCATCCCGCATTGTGGAAGCTGATACGATTCCAATGGCGAGGCGGTTTTCGCCAGTTGGGCCGAAGCCTGAGAACGTGGCGAGGACTTTTTTTCGTCGGATTTATCGTAGTAATGTCCCTCTATGGTCTGGGGTCCATTTACATCGCCAGCCGAGTCGGGTCTTCGTCCCCGCAGGTGTCCGATGCCTTGATCAAAATGCAAAACGACTTCCTGCCCCTGGGCCTGTTTGCTTTCACGTTCTATACGCTGGTGTTTTCCACTGGTGAAGCGACCGTCTACTTTACCGCGAGCGAAGCAGCATTTCTGTTTCCGGCACCGATTACTCGCAAGCAATTGCTGGCCTATTTACTTTTCAAAAGCCTGCTCGGCATCGTAGCGGTCTCGCTGTTCTTTGGCGTCTTCGCAAGCCCCCGGTTCGCCCTGGCAATCCCACGCTGGCTGGCAGTCATCATGACACTGTCGTTTTTACAACTGCTCACCATGAACGTGTCGTTCTTAAGACAGATTCTCGAAGAAAAACTTAGCGCCGTGATCCGGCGATTACTCGGGCTGGTCTTCAGCATCCTGGTTTTCGTGGCGGTTGCTCAAACCGTTCAGTCGGTCAATGGCAATGATTTTGATGCCTATCTGAAAGTTTTCAAAGAATCGACTGCCGGCAAACTGATGCTTGCTCCTTTCTTCGTTTTTGTTCGCGCACTCACCGCCCCTGATTGGCAGACTTTTATCCCTTACGCTGCCATCCTGTTCGCGGTCGATCTGGCCTTGCTGCTGCTGGCATTTCGGCTGGATGCGCTGTCATTAGAATCGGCTCTGGCGATCAGTGAGAAAATGACGGAGCGACTCAAGCGGGTCCAGTCCAAAGGCGCGTGGCACGCGTTTGAATCAAAAAGAGATTCCTCCATTGCACAACGAAAAATTGCGCAACTTCCCTATTGGGGCGGGATCGGTCCGGTGTTGTGGCAACGGATGACAACGACCTTTCGCTCCTCATCCAGAATTTTGTGGGTGCTTGCGGGTGCCGTCGCCTTCGCCGCTGGATTGGTTTTCATGATTGCACGCTCGGGATCAGATCATGGTCGCACGATTGTGGCCCCCTTCGTCGGCATGGGCGCGATGGCCTACATGAGTTTCCTCATCTGCTTGTCCTTACAAAACGAAATCGAAAGGGTTGGGTATCTGAAATCGCTCCCCATCCGACCGATCTCTGTCGTCATCGGTGACATGATCGGTTTTCCAATCCTGCTCTCGGTCATTCAGTCGTTGTTTATTGCTGTTCTGGCCTGTTGCTTTACAAACGTGGCCCCGTGGTTGCTTTGCGGGGCCTTACTTGTATTCCCTCTGAATTTATTGCTTTTCGGCATCGATAAGCTGGTCTTCTATATCTATCCCACACGGTTGGCCAAGGGGGCACCTGGTGACTTTCAGAACTCGGGAAAGCAGATGATCTTTATGACCCTCAAAATGCTGATGCTGGGTGCCGCAGCATTCGTTGTCGCCATTGCAGCCTTACCTGGTGCGCTGGCACTTCAATCACCCATCGTGGCGGTCGCTTGTGCTGGATTTGTACTGGTGATCGAGTGCGGAGCACTTGTGCCGCTGTTAATTATCGCCTACGACCGTTTTGACCCGAGCACGACAATAGTTCAGTGAAAGTGGACGATGACTGACGACAGCATTGAATTTCAGGCCGTATGCAAGACCGACTCAATCCCCGAAGGGGAGGGACGCGCATTTCCCCTGAATGGAACATTGGTCGCCGTCTTCCGGCGTGATGGACAATATTTCGCCATTAATGATTCGTGTCCACACATGGGTGCCTCGCTCGCTTCGGGTTATCTTGAAGGGTGCGATGTGATCTGTCCCTGGCACGCCTGGAAGTTCTGTATCAAAGATGGGATCTGGATGGACAACCCCAAATCAAAAGTGCGAACCGAATCGTATGCCGTCCGAATCATGGGTGACGAAATTCAGGTCGAAGTTCCAAAACCAAAGTCGTGAGTTCAACAATTTTGCAAGCCCCCCCGCAACCTTAGCCAGACGCGCGTGCGAAAGATCCGAATCGGCAGCCCGAGGCGCAAACAGGGGATCTGAATTCCCGTAGAGGCGAGTCAGGGCAGGTCAGGTCAGCTTTCCTTCAAAATCTAATGAATCCCCTTGGGTAATAATTAAAAAATGCGAAAGAACCAAGACCATCTGTTCCGAGCGTCGAGTCCCACTCAAGAGCATGCGTTCCGAAACGGGCCGCGAATTACGGCGATTGAGACACTGATTCCTCACGATATCATGGGGGGGCTACTGCTGCTGCGTCTGCATACCGATGCGGGAACTGCAGGTGGTGAAACGGTGATCGGACATGGCGAAACCTATTACATTCCGCAAGCGGTCGCCGCCACGTTACACGACTGGATGTCCCGACGGCTGCTCGGTGCCGATGCCACGGCGATCGAAAGTCACTGGCGGTTTCTATACGAAAGAGGAACCGCATTTGGTGTTCGTGGTTGCGAACTGCGAGCGATCAGTGCGATCGACCTGGCCCTTTGGGATATCCTTGGACAGTTGACTCAACAGCCCATCTGGAAACTGCTCGGTGGAGCGGTCAGGGATTCTATTCCGGTTTACAACAGTTGCGGCGGTCCCAGTTACGGACGACGCCCCTATGCAGACGGTAATCAGGACCCACCATCGTCAGGTTGGCCCGGCCACGGTGACTTGGGCCGACCCGGTCCTTTGGAAGATAACTACAATAGTGTGCACAATCCCGGGGATCTGGCCGAAGAACTGTTGGCCGAAGGATATTCTGCGATGAAGCTGTGGTCACTCGACCGCATTTACAAGCAAAGCGGTGGTCATCGAGTCAGTTGGACCGATCTCGAAGAAGGATTGCAGCCATTCCGGGCGATTCGTGAACGAGTCGGCCTGAAGATGGAAGTGATGCTCGACGGTCACGGCTTCTTCACGCTTCCCGCAGCTCTCCGCATTGCTGAGGCGATGCGAGAACTGAAGCCCCTCTGGCTGGAAGACGTGATTCGCCCTGACTGTGTCGACACGATTGCTGATTTTCGTGATCGGGCAGGTGTCCCAATCGCCGTCAGCGAGATGCTGGTCAGTCGCGAAGAATATCGCCAGGTACTGCAAAGACACGCGGCCGATTACGCAATGATCGATCCGACATGGGTCGGAGGAATCAGCGAAACCCGCCGCGCCGCAGAACTGGCTCAAGCGTTTAACATCCCGGTTCTCATGCATGATTGCACAGGCCCGCTCACCCTGTTTGCCGGACTGAATGTGACAATGTCCTGCGCCAACATCACTTATCAAGAGTCAGTCCGCGCGCACATCAAAACAATCTATCCCATGCTGATCGATGAACCCCCGACAGTCATCAAGGGACACATCGCACCACCGACCCGTCCAGGCTTAGGAGTCCGTTTACTGGACGAACTTTTCACACCCGATCATCCCGGCTATCGGATCACAAGGCTTTAACGCCGTTTGATTCTTTAGCCTGGCGCGCAAGCAAGGGGCCTGCTATTCCTTTCACTCTCTTGGATCCCGGCAATCGGATTATCATTTGATAGACTCCGCGTCAAAAAAGGGGCGAACGGAGTGAACGGCTTTGTTGTGCGATCGCCTCCTGACCACGAACAATCGCGGCCGAAGGTCTCACTCCCACGCCAACAACATCCTCTTATCCTCCGATACTGAGGAATTTGAATATTCGTGCAACGCTGGATGCGCGACAATCGCCGAACCGTAGCAGAGGTTTCTATCTGCCGATGTCGGAAGACAAAGCTTTTGAAGTCTTCGAGGCGTTCCAAAACATCAGGCGAACCACTCATCGCACTCCTCAAAAAATGTTGACCAAGTTGGCGAAGTTGACCAAGTTCCCTTTTTTGTAGGGTTTTTGAAGAGTTGAAGTTGGTCAACTTTGTCAACTTGATCATTCTCCTCACTTCGTTACCTTCGTTTGCTTATGTTCAAAATCTTCGTGTTCCGTTCTGTGTTCATCATGTACCCGGAATTTGGTGTCACAGTTTGTTCGAGTTTGTTCGACTTCGACTATTCCCTAAAATTTATAGTGTTTTTGCGACTAATTTCCCGTTTTTTTGGGGTGTCACAGTTTGTTTGAGTTTGTCGCAGTTCGATCAAGTTCGAATCCCATCACACCTCCGATGCGAGCCCGCCGCCAACAAAACCGGGACTGGCTCCGAGCTTCGAGGTGCCTGTCCCGCTTTTGTTCCGGATTAAAATTCATTCCAAGATGTCAAAGATCAATTGTCGTCGTCAGGCTTTTCGTTCCAGATATCCAGGCGAAACGAGGATGTTAACCCTCTGATTCTTACCTCGCGAATTTCGTACAGACCAGCTCATTGACCAATTGCGTCGATTAACCTCGCCTCGAAGAGAAGATATCGGAGCAGCGAACGAAACCCGAGTTTTCATTTCCGCCAGACAGACAACTACATAAAAATACAAGAAAATTTGTCGTTAGTCAATGGGGAAGCAGAAATACTTTCTTAACGTTTGGAAGGTGCTCATCAGATTTTAAAAAGCGAAGGGGAATTTATTGGCATAGTTGCCTATCTTGTCACAGCGGACTGGGTCCCTCTCGATATCTTACAACGCGGCTAGCCTCTTCTTAAAACTGCGTGTTTTTCGATTTTGTTGAAGTGAATTTCCGGGGACAAACTAAGAGGGGATCTTCGGTCAGAAATGAGCGGGGTCGGGAAGACACCACGGATCATGAAACGAACGCCGGTGCGTGACTTAGACGTGTTGTTCTAACAGCCTGTGGAGTTCAGGGCCCATCGGCGGTAAGTAATCTTCCCATGAACGGAATTGTTGTTTTGGTTCAAATTGTGGGTGACGCTGGACGACATAGTCGAGCAGTTTGTGTCCCATCGTTGACATGACTTGCAGATTCCTGGCAACCGTTTGAGTTGCGCCCTCCGATATCAGTTCGGGATTTTTATTCAGCTCGAAGAGTGCGGCTTCGGCTCTCTCTTCGAGATCAGGATCGTCGACGCGCATCAGCAGGTGCTCGTGTCCACGTTCTTTCATGAGGTTGGCGATTCGCTCGTCGAAGGTGATCCCCGCTGATGGGACACCTGTGGCCATGGATGTCACAATCGCATGGTACCGGGAGGAAAGCATCATGTCGGCTGCACGGAAGATGCTGACCAACTGATACATGTTGTGATGCGTCGAACTGAATGTGGGAACGCCCCCGAGTTTTTTGGACAGGTTTTTGACCGCGGCATTGTCGAGTTCTTCGCTCGCTGCGACGGCGACAAACACGCCGGTCTTTTCACGAAAGCGGCGAACAGCACCCGCAACGGCTGACAGATATTGCTCGTACTTCCGATTGACTTCTTCACTGTCCTGGAAGAAGAAAATCCGTCCGTAATGACTTTTTCGGTAAAAGCCCAGCAGGCGCAAGGCCGTTTTGGACAATGAGGCTGTCACCGGCCACCAGAAGGGATTGATCGGGCAGACAATTAATAATCGCTCGCCGTTCCAGCCCAATTTGCGTAATTCGTTTTGAGCATATTCCCGCCCCAGCGGACTGAATGTCCATGCCGTGTCGGTCCCAAACTCGCTGGGAATTTCCAGCTCCGCCAGAACACGTCGCGATTCCTCGTTGCGGGTGATCACAAGCGATTCTTTACAGTATTCGGTTGCCAGTCGTTTTGGCCAGGGATTCATCTTCCCCGCTTCTGCGCCGTAGGCGACCGACAATCGGCGATGAGCGGTCGCCAGCCCCATGGCCCCGACCATCATGATTGTCAGCAAATCGGTGAACGCACTTTTAAACGTCGAACCCTCGCAAGCAATGACACCGTCATGACGAGGAACTTCCTGGTTGAGGAATCTCGGAAACAAGGGGCTTGGTGTCACCTGCCGCGCGTCGCCGAAATAGCCTTTCGAATAGGACTTGATGAAGCTGAAGACGGTGAGATCCAGACGATTGGCGCCAAAAATGTGTCGGACCTGTCGCAGCATTTCTTCCACACGGACATCAGATCCCGTATTGCGCGTCCCATTATAGCCGGCAAAAAGGAGCTTCAGTTTGTCGCCGGGAGCTTTCGGCGGGATGATGCCAGACTCGTTCTGTTTCTGAGCCCGCTGAATCGTTTTGTCCATCCAGGAAGCGAGGAATTGATCCATGCCGGAACTCGTATTTCATTTCAAAAAGAATTCCGCAGGGAGGCGCCCGCCAAAATTCGCCAAAGTATCACCCATTGTGTCGAGCATGCTACTTTGGGTTTGACGAGAGTCAAGCGATTTTAGATGAGTTTGGATGGGATCTGCGGCACTCCACGACACAATTTAAGCCCTTTCCCAAATGAGATGATCGTGACGCCCGTTTTGTCGTATAAAGGACGGTGCGTTTCGAACCTTCATCGAGATTTCACACGTTTGATAAATCGTCGAGCCTTCGATAAACCGACCCGTTCACCAGACTTTTAGATGACCCATTCATGTCAAAACTAAATCACGACTGTCGACGATGTTTGAAGGTGCTGAGCCGGCGTGAGCTGATTGGTCTATCGCTCGTCGTTGCCTGGGGCATTCATAATCTCAATGTTTTCGGCGCGGACGAGGTTTCAACCTCAGCAGGATCAACGCGATTCTTTTTCACATCGCAAGGGAAAACAGCATTAGCGACGATCGATGGAAGTGAACCGAAATACCTGAGCTTTGACAAACCTGGGCAGGCGACGTGGCAGCCAGGCTCTTGTTTTCCTGATGGACGCCGTGTGGTGGTCTTGAGTATGGAGCCACGCCGCGACGGGCCTGGCCGACCGTTTGAAGAATTTTATACTCAGACTCCGACACATTTGTGGCAGTATGATCTTGAGTCTGGGTCGCTCGACGAAATCTGTACGAAGGACCGTATTGCCCCCTTC
>CAIOKO010000173.1 GCA_903858935.1 uncultured Schlesneria sp.
AGCTGCTACCTAGCCGCGCAGCAGGGACGTATTTTGATTTAAGAATTCGACAATAGCGTGAGAGCATGATTCGCGGGCAATGTTCGCCGATGCTGTATCAGTGCGATAATTGGCCCGTCGCTATCCAGCCAACGAAGCCACACTAACCAACGTGCAGCGAAGGGTTGTCACGAAAAACTTTTTGGAATTGGAAATGTAGATCTTATGATCCAGTATGACTTGATCGAAAAACGAAATGCGCAACGCGAATTCTGAAAGTTTTGTTACATTTTCTGGAAAATGAGTTTAGCCAGGCTCTCGAAGCAGGAGTCGGATACGGCCAATCGTTCGCATCAAGTGCATGCGGACGGCAGGCTCACTGGTTTCGAGTTCGCGTGCGATCAATTCGGTACTTTGGCCCTCAAAGTATTTCCGTTTAATCAGGAGTTTGTCTCGCTCGGGAAGCTGATCCAGAAGCTTATGTATTCGATGTGCTTCTTCTTCCCGCTCGCAGTTTGTCAGGGGTGAGATTTGACTATTGTCTGATCGAAATAATGTTGAAATGACCATCCCATTTCCATGACCATAAGCTGAATTTGATTCTCGACAAACGCTTCGTCTGGCCGCCTTGACGTGTGCGCGGCGGATAATGCCAAGATGCTCTTTCGCAACTTGCTTGAGTCTTGCTTTGAACGGGATTGGGCAAGGCCGGGCGAGTTCGGAAAGATGATTAGTCACGTACAGCAAAATATCCTGAACGATATCGTCAACATCAATACGGGCAGAAACTCGACGGTCGAAATGGCCGTGAACGTATCTCCATAACGGTGAGTGAATCACATCGAGCAGATTCCGTAAAGCATGAACGGAACCACTAGCGGCGAGTTTCAACAAGGCGTCCAGATCCTGGTCAGGACTTTGCATGCAGCGCTCCTCTCCGCTCGACGCGGTTGCCGGTCACTTTGGTTCAGCAAATCAAATGAATTGGTGCCAAGTTGATAAAATCCAACGGATTTGAACCAAGTCCAAGATCAGCAGATTCTTCGTGACCGCAAGTATTGGCTATGAGACGACTTGAGGTATCAAAAGGCTCTGTACAGCAAACTTTGAATGGGTTTTGTCATCCTGAACACATCTGCTGGATGCGCTGTTGACGGATTTCAGGCTTTTAACGCAGACCGATATCGGGCGCGACATCCTGATTGTGAAACGGTTCGCTTGCCTCTTTTAATTTGTTTTGTGTTCATTTTCCGCATGATGTGTTTCTACTGGAGTTACAAACGACTATTTCCCTACATGTTTTCCGGGAACACATGTACGCATTTTGTATTCCAATATTCGTAAAGCGAATATTTGCAGTGCTGATCTTTGCGACACTGGGAAGGATTGGCGTGGACTTGGCAGAAATGGTGCGGCTGTCGCGGTCTCAAGAAACGAGACAGTATCAAGGATTTAGGGTATTCGACAGGCGCCTGAATCAGGATTTAATCGTTGGAACACGTACTTTGTCGACACGCTGCCCTTTGTTGGGGAGGAGCAGGTTCGAAAATGACGACCAAACTGCTGTTGAAAAAAAAGCGGCCAGTAGGAAGGTTTCTGGTCAATTGAAGCCAGTCTGAAAAGTCGCCATCGTCTTCTTGCCGCGATTGCCTTCCACCTGGTAGCGGATGTGACGTGATAGATGCGGTGGTGTACCAAGCTGAATCCTCCCGGAATCCAGTAGCAGCAGGTGGCCGTCTCGTTGTGGGTTCGAAGTCATGAAAGATCGAAGGTGTTCCACGGCGTCCTTAATACGCTCAGCCATTCGGATGTGCGACGATGGCATCCAGCGACACGTCGGCTGGATTCGGCGGCTGGAAGCGGACGCTACTACCGATCTGGACTGCACGCCGGATCGATCCAGGCGCCATGACGCGACATGGGCTTCAAGAAGTTGTCATAAAGAAAATACGGCTTTTGAAAATGGAGTGTGGCACTGCTGACCCGGCTTCGGGCGATCAGTGCACATGCGGCATGGAAATCCTCGCAAGGCCAGTGCCTGGTTGCCGACGGCGACGGAGCAGTTGGGTAGTTGGGCATATTCTTAAAAATCGTTTTTTTAGTCCTAAGCCGTTTCTAAAAAACGGGTTTGACAACCGCGCTGTGTAACGGGATCGATTGAACAAGCATCATTCGATTGAACTTCTTTGCGAACTTATCTTCTAATGCAGGTTTCGACACGTGACGTTGTCGCTACCGTGTGAGAAATGTAACGCCATTGAACCTGTGTTTGTGATCTAAAAAGGGATAGTCCTTCGGCTTTTTGCCCTGAATACGCTTGGCTGCGTATCTTGGGGATATCGGTAGTGAAACTGTGTCGACTTTCATAAATAGCAAATGAACACGTTTTCTGGCCGTGTGGAATTGTGTTGAATTGATCGATCTGGGATTGTCTGCACGGATTGGGTCGTTGCGATCGAAATCGACACTCAGGAAATCTGACGAGCAGAGAGATAACCCGATGTCAGCCAATTGGCGAAAGAATCTTGATTTTGAATAAGAGCCGTAACATGACACTGGCATCGAATGTTTCCGCCACAAGATGGAAGGGGGTCGCACTGGGGTTGGCTGCGGCGTTGATCGGATTGATTATCTGGGATGGTGCCGATCGTCGTGCCACGGACGCCACGCGACCGATGGTTCAAAGTCCGCAATCTTCAGCTAAACACGAATCCCCCGATTACCTGAAGCTGGCCAGCTTTAATATTCATGGCGGTAAGGGGTCAGATGGCGTACGAAGCCTGGCGCGAACGGCTGAACTTCTTGCCGACAGTGACTTCGCCGGTTTGTATGAAGTTAAAGCGACGTCGGACGTCACTGTTCCGAACCAGGCTTCCGCACTGGCAAGGACAGGTGACGCGGGCTGGCTGTTTGCCCCCACCGAACGACGTTGGTGGTCGGATCACTTTGGCAATGGATTACTTTTTCGTGTCCCGGTTCGCTCGAGCCTTCGTTTCCCACTGGTGAACACTCGCGGCAAGGCCTACCGGAACGCGATTCTTTCGACGGTCGAACTAAAGGGCGCGGCGGTACGGATTGTCGCGGTCCATATTGATCGAGAAAACGATCGCCGCCAGCAACTTGAAACAGTCATTGAATTGTTTCTAAGCCTTCAGAAGCCGTGTCTTCTGATGGGAGATCTGAATACGATTGCGACCGACCCACTGTTGGAGGATTTGGTCGCCAGACAGGATGTTCGCAGCCCGCTGCAGGAATCACTGGAAGGTCATTTACCCTCTCAAAACATCGATTGGATTTTTACGCGTGGGCTGAGGACCATTTCTGTGAATCTTGTCGAGAACACAGCGTCGGATCATCCGCTGTTGAAGGCAGAGCTTGCACCGGATGATCGTGAGGGAAAATAGCACGCGGGAGCGAAAACGAATTCCAGCGACAGACAAAGCCGGTAACGACTTTCTGGATTTTGTGCCCCGAAGGGACAATAACAAATGTCCGACCAGGCTTTCCAAAAAATGTTACCCGCAAGCCGTGGCATACATCCAAAAGAACAACAGTGCTAGGTAACTCGATGCGGATTAATGCTTGTAAATCTTGTGCTGTGGTCGTCCCGAGAGGATTTGTTCCTTACCCCAGGTTGTCACCGCTCGGAACGCGTCGCTGCGGATGAATTCCTGAAACGCCGTTTCATCAGACCATTCGCTCGTAATCAAGAATGAGGCATCGTCGCTGACGTCGTTCCAAAGGGTCGAGCTGGTATGACCCGGAGCGGCGTTTAAAGCGCCGATGACCGCGCTGAACTTTTCTTTGAAGTCCGTTTGTTTGCCAGGCAACACGTGATAATTCATTCCGACCGTAACCATTTTTAAATTCTTCTATGAAGAGTAAGAGAGCGCAAAGCAGATAGCACAGGGATCTCGCAGGGAGTTCCCGTTTTGTCAGACACATGACTTATCACACATAAGTGTTGATTTTGCCGCGAGAGACGATGCTTGGGCCCAGCTTAGCAGTCAGGATGGTGCCTCACCATCTGGTGAGCTGGGACTTTCTGCGAATTATAGCTGATCTGACAAATTCAAGATGAAAACGCGGCGGGAATGTTTTTCTCGGCGGGACCAGATCTGACCCTGTTCCGATCGCCTCGATGGGCAACGCCGTGAAGGATTTTACAAAGCACCCACCCCACCGCGGGGGAGGTGGGTTTTCGCCAGATCGCTTGATTTACCGCGATTCTCGCCGCAAAAAATCCTGCGTTCGCCTAAGGGGCGATAGACCTTCTTTCAAGGATTTGCATTTTACAAATATTTGTCGATTTTGTTGATAATCTGTCGTCCCTATCGGGACTCGACCTATCGACCGCCCATTCACCCACCCTTGAAAGGGTGGGCTACTGTCGGGCGTCCCAAGGTGACGAAGAACCTCGCCCGAATCCGTTAACGATGGGGACCATTTGTTAACACAAGATTTATTTCGACCCGCTGTTCTTTTCGAAAAAAAACCTCGCGGTGCCCGATGGGGTTTTTTGGCGTTTTGCGACACTCTGCGACCTTGGGCAGAAACTGCCCAAGGCTATGCTCGGTCGCCGCTCTGCAGCTTGAAGAGTTTGGCTAAAAGATCGTTCCAGCGGCGACTTTAAACTGACGCCCGAAACTGCTTCGCGGATCAGCGCGAGCTTCACTCTTCCGGTATGGGCCGCTTCAGGTTTCTCGTCTCACGCATCCGTTGTCGTGTGGATCAATGTCTTGGCGGCGTCCTCAAGATTTGCAAAGACTTTTGCTCCCACACTGGCCACTAATACTGCACCAAAGGCTGCTTCTTCACGGTGCTTTGTGAATTGCATTCTTAGACTGAATGCCTGTGAGACGATCTCCGCGAGAAGTGGATTTTCGCGTAGTCCATTGCCAGCGGCAATCAGTTTTGTTGGTCGGTTTGCGGTGACGTTGATGATGGCCTGGATTCCGTCGAAAAGAGATCGGCTCATTCCTTCCAGGACCGCTCGTGCCAGATGCCCGGCGTTGAAATTGTGTGGCGAGAGACCCGTGATCGAACCACGTACAGCGGGGTCGAGTCGTGTTCCGGAAAATCGAGGCTCACAAAACAGGCCGTCGGCACCAGATGGGACTTCACGAGCCAATTCATTCATGACTTCGTAAAGCTTGACGGTGGGAACAGACTGAAAGACGCGACGACCGACGTCAGCAAAAAACTGTTCGAGAACCTGATACGATCAGCCACCAGCGAGGCCGACATTCGAAAGCAGGTTGCCTCCGCAGGGAAAGGGTCTCAGTTCAATCGGGGCGACAAATTCGACCCCATCGGTAAACATCGCGACCTGGGCACCGGTCCCGACGTTGACGAGAACGCTATTCCTTCGATCGGCAACACTTCCCAGAAAGCTGGCCTGATGATCGCCAATCGCTGCGAAGACTGGCGTTCCAGCAGGTAAACCCGTTGATCTCGCATGTTCTTCGGTCAATCTCCCGACGAGTTCATTCGCTTCGCGGACCTCGGGAAACAGCGAAGGCGATAACCCAAGAGCCTTAATCGCGTCGTCGTTCCAGTCCCGCAGGCGAACATCGAACACGCCACTACTACCGGCACAGGAGGGCTCTGTGATCGGAGGCTGTCCGGTGAGCGCCGCCGTGAAATAGTCCATGATAAACAGGGCACGTGAGCTTGCTGGCAATGCGTGTCGCTCTGCCAGTTCAAACAGTGTCACGGCCATGAATCCAGGATGCAGCCAGCACCCGGTTCGATGCCAGGCTTCGTGGCCAATCGCAGCCCGAGCCGCTTCAAGCCAGGTCAAATCACTGTCTGGCATGCGATCCAATGCTCGTCGATCCTGCCAGTTAATGAGCGGCGAAACGGGTCGAAGTTCAGCATCAACCAGGACCATCCCGTGCTGCTGTCCTGTGACACCGATGCCCGCGACGTCGCTGACTTTCGATCCCAGCTGTTGTGACATCTGAGCGAGGCATCGGCATGCCGCTGCAAAAATCTTTTCCGCTTGCCATTCGGATCGACTGCGTGCCCGATCGGCGTCGGAGGTGATGTTGGCATCATTGGTAGCCGAACCGATTGCAACGATTTCACCCGATGAAGCATCGACGGCAATGCTGGTGATCTTGGTCGTACCCAGATCGACACCGACAAGTACTGGCATAGGAAATCTTTCAAAAATACATTGTTTTTACCGGATATTCTGACATGTGGCGAATTCTGCCGATAGACAGCGATTTCCTGAAATTTACCTAGAGAAGTTAATTCTGAAGGTTTCTTCGTATTGACGAGAATTCCGGGCTGTGCAAAATGCCGCTGTCTTACCGTCTGCCAGAATGAAACCAATGGAAGTGGTTGATCTGGCGGATGCGACAACAAATCAAATGATTTCCGTCCGTTCGGCCACGCAAAGGAGTGCCTCAGCCGTGAAGAAAGTTATCGTTTCGGCATCTGTAATCGCCCTATTGGCTGGTGTTCTCGCTCTGACGGGGGACGCTTGGAGTCAAAATAAGGAACCGGCCGCGGCCGCGACCAACATCCCTCACAAGGTCGGTCTGATCGACATGGCCTATGTTTTCAAGAACTACAAAAAGTTCGAATCACTACGAGAAGACCTGAAGGTCGAAATCTCGGACAGTGAAGAAAAAGCCAAAGAAATGCAGAAGGGGATCGTTGAACTTCAACAGAAGATGAAAGGTCTGGTTGAA
This sequence comes from uncultured Schlesneria sp., assembly GCA_903858935.1. Classification (GTDB taxonomy): domain Bacteria; phylum Planctomycetota; class Planctomycetia; order Planctomycetales; family Planctomycetaceae; genus Schlesneria. The sequence goes on from CAIOKO010000173.1 coordinate 6,684, forward strand.
GGGGCTCCCGAGTATTCGAAGTACGAGCAGCAGGCTGTCAAGCAGGCTGCTGAGTTCGAAAACTTCCGCCGCCAGATGTCACGTGAATTCCTCAAGAAGGAATCACAAATCTATCTGCAGGTTTACAACGAAGTTTCGAAGATGGTCGAAAAGTACGCGACCCACTTCAATTATACCTTGATCATTCGCTTCAATCGCGAAGATCTCGACACTGAGAACCCACAGCAGTTGCTGCAGGGGATGAATCGTCAGGTGGTCTACTACCGCCCGAACGAAGACATCACCACGCCAGTTCTCGAAAGCCTGAACAAGAAGTTCAGCCCAGAAAAGAAAGACGTTCCTCAAGAGGCAAAAGGCCCACGTGGGACTCCGAAGAACTAGTCCCGTTCGGTGGACTTGAAACACCTCCGACCCTGGATTGAACTCCAGGGTCGGTTTCCGTTCTCTCTTCAGCCATTTCGTTATCCACAAGCCCGTGGCCGCTCTCACAACGTCCTGCGATTTTGAAATCGGCATGGCGGCGGTCTCGCCCTTCCGAACTCAGCGATCCGGTCGTGGCGACAGGCAGCGCAGGGTGAAACACATGATTCAAAGATGCCAACGTACGCTGACACGTCCTGCGGAATATCGGGGCTTCGGGTTCCTGACCGGAGCCGACGTGATCGTCTCGTTTCTGCCAGCGGATGAAAACTATGGAATTCGTTTTCAACGGGTCGATTTGAAGGGAACACCGCCGATCCCCGCTCAGTTGGATTTTGTAATTCCCCGGCAAAGACGAACCGCCATTTCATCTTGCGGTGCGACCGTAGAACTCATCGAACACGTCATGGCGGCGCTGGCCGGTTTGCAGATCGACAACTGCCTGGTCTGCCTCAATGCTCCGGAACCACCTGGGGCCGACGGATCATGCCTGCCGTTCGTGCAGGTCTTGCTTGAAGCGGGAATCACTGAACAGACCACAAGCCGCGAAGTCCTCGTGCTTCATTCTGATGATCGAACTGAGCCTGTTGCAGACGGTTCACAGATCACGGCTGCACCGGTTTTCCATCGCACTCTGGTCGTAACATATGAGCTCGATTATGGGCCGCGGTCACCGATCAAGCCACAATTGATGACGTTTGAATTTTCGTCCGAACGATTCATCAGGGACATAGCCTTCGCCAGAACATTCATTCTCGATAGTGAAGTTCAGGCACTGAAATCTCAGGGATATGGCACGCGAGTGACCGAGAAAGATCTTTTGATTTTCAGTCCACAGGGTGTTATCGGCAACGAGTTACGTGCGACCGATGAATGTGCCCGCCACAAAATACTCGACTGCATCGGCGATTTTGCATTGCTGGGCTGTGACGTTCAAGGTCATTTCCGAGCCTATCGATCGGGCCACAATCTGAATCATGCCATTTGTGAAAAAGTCCGATTGAACCAACTGATCAAGTCACCCGTTTGCAAGGCGGCTTGAATGCGAAATCCGTCATTTCGGTGACATCGAATTAGTGAACTGCAAATCCATTGCTGAAACATTCAAAGTCCAATTCAACAATTGACGTTCTCAAGGACGACACCATGACACGAACGATCTCACCCTTGTCGCAAGTTGATGCTCGAGCACAGATTGGCGACGATGTCGAGATCGGGCCATTTTGTGTTGTGGGTCCACACGTCACGATTGGAAACGGTTGTAAACTGGACAGTCACGTAGCGATTGTCGGACACACGACGATTGGCGAGCGGAACCGTTTTTTCCCTGGATCGGTCATCGGGGGCGAGCCCCAGGATATCGGATACAGCGGTTCGGCAACGCGAGTCGAAATTGGCGATGATAATCTGTTTCGTGAAGGCGTAACGGTCAATCGGGGTGCGGATAAAGAAGACGGCGTCACCCGGATTGGTCATCGCAATTTCCTGATGGCAAATGCCCACGTCGCACACAACTGTCACGTCTTTAATAACGTGATACTGTGTAACGGAAGCTTGTTGGGCGGGCATGTTCACGTTCAGGATTATGCGATCGTCTCGGGCAACTCTGTCGTACACCACTTTGCCACGTTGGGCACCGGTTGTTTCATCAGCGGTGGCTGCCGGGCTCCACAGGATATCCCCCCTTACATGCTGGCGGCGGGAAGCGATAATCCCGAGATCATTACCGTGAACGTCGTCGGAATGCGTCGCCGTGGAATCTCTGAAAATGCAATCACTCTCGTTCGTCAGGCTTTTAAGCTGATGTTCCGAGAACACATCAAGCTGGAAGAGGTTCGTGAACGACTTGCCGAGCAAACGGAAGGAGTGTTCCCAATTGAGCTGATGACGCTATTGAACTTTTGCGAGCAATCGGCCAAGGGAAAGAATGGCCGGGCACGCGAAGCATTGCGGTCACAACCTGCCGCGAGTGAAGGGCAAAAGGCTGCGTGAAGCCGAAAAAGGTTGGAGTTTTCGTAGTGTGGGCTTCAGCACGCATATGAAGTTAGGGCGCACGGGCTAAAGCCCATGCTACGGCAATCATTTTTCTCTTTTCAGTATCAGTACCAATTACAACGAATAGGCATCAAGAATGGATCGGTTGCGAGTTGCTGTGATTGGCGTTGGAGCCCTTGGTCGACATCATGCTCGCATTCTCAGTGAAATTGACGGCGTCGAACTGGTGGCGGTGGCTGACAGCCAGGCCGAACGGGGTCAAGAGGTTGCAGCCAGACACCAGACTCGCTGGGTGGCGAATTACCATGATTTAATCGGCAACAAAATTGTTGATGCGGTCTCGGTCGTTGTACCTACGGTTGCTCATCGCACCGTCGCCGGTGCGTTTCTTGAGAAAGGGATTCCCGTTCTTGTAGAAAAGCCGCTGGCTGGAAATGTCACACAGGCGAAAGAGCTTGTCGAGTTGGCCCGTCGAACCAAATCGTTATTGCAGGTGGGTCACATCGAACGATTTAACCCCGCGTTCCAGGCGGCTCAAAAAGTCATTGTTGCTCCAAAGTATGTTCGTTGTGAGCGAACCAGCACTTATACCTTTCGTTCAACCGATATCGGCGTCGTTCTCGATTTAATGATTCATGACATTGATCTTGTTCTGTCGCTGGTGCGCAGTCCCCTGCGTAGTTGCGAGGCTTTCGGGATCGGTGTGATGGGTCAGAATGAAGACGCGGCTCAGGCTCGTCTTCGCTTCGAAAATGGGTGTATTGCCGACCTGACGGCAAGCCGAATCTGTCCGACAGTCTCACGTTCGATGACCGCCTGGTCAGCAACCGGTTGCGTGACTGTCGATATGCACCAGCGGGAAGTGAAGCGATTCTCTCCGGGCCAGGCGTTAACCCAAGGGACGCCACCTCTGGAACGTGCCGCCCAGCCTGGTGCCGATCTGGAAGCTTTGAAAAAAGAGGTCTTCGGTCAATTTGTGAACGTTGCCAATGAGTCGGTCGAAATGGCGGGGCCTGACGCGTTATCACAGGAATTACGAGAATTCGTGCAGTGTGTGAGAACCGGTGCAGCACCACACGTTGACGGTGTTCAGGCTTTGGAAGCGATGATTGTTGCAAACGAAGTTCTGCAAGAGATCGCGACTCATCGTTGGGACGGACATCCTCATGGTGGTGTTGGTCCTTATCCGCGAACTCCATTCTTGCCGAAAAAAGCGGGGTAATAAATCTCAGATTCGGCGAATTGCGAATTGCCTTCGCCACCAAATGGCAGCTCTATGACAGCCCGGCCGGTGGCCTGAGCTGACAGAGATCCGTCCCGATCGGAGTTTGGATTTGTCTGAGAGTGTTAAATAACCGCAACGCATCAGTTTTTAGTAGACGTTTCATCAAGGTAATGAAACGTCATCGCGAACCGCTTGCACTAACAATGTTATCAAGCTTTAGCGGATTGAAGAACTCGCAGTTCCCGTGGCAACGGAAACGAGACGTGCTCTTCGCGAATCGTGATCTCTTCAATGGTCGCGCCAAATTCCTTGTTCAGCCATTCAATACAATCTTGTACAACAACTTCGGGGGCACTTGCACCCGCAGTGATTAACACCGTTGATTTATCGGCGAACCATTCACGGTGCAGTTCTTGAGCACCGTCAATCAGGTGAGACGGTTTGCCAAACAACGAACCGATTTCCTGTAGCCTGCGGCTGTTGGAACTGTTCTGGCTGCCGAGCACGATGACGATATCGGATCGTTGAGCAAGTTGTTTTACGGCATCCTGGCGATTGGTCGTGGCGTAACAGATATCTTCCTTTGGCGGGCTTTCAATATGAGGAATCTTCGCTTTGAGAGCGTCAATCACCCGTCCAGCCTCTTCAACGCTGAGTGTTGTTTGAGTTAAATACGCAATCTTGGCGTCGTTGGAGAACGTCAAAGCATCGACGTCCTTAGGGTCTTCGACAAGGGTGATGCTGGACGGGGCCTCGCCCATTGTTCCGATCACTTCGTCATGTCCTTCATGGCCAATCAGGATGATATGATAGCCATCGCGAGCGTACTTGATCGCTTCGAGATGCACTTTCGTGACGAGTGGACACGTGGCATCAATGGTCTGCAGTTTCCGAATTCGAGATTGTTCGCGAATTTCTGGCGAAACTCCGTGAGCCGAGAAGAGCAGAATTGATCCTTCAGGAACTTCTGAGATCGAATCGACGAAGGTGACACCTTGTTGGGTGAAACGTTCGACGACGTACTTATTGTGCACAATTTCGTGGTAGACGAAAATCTTTGGACCGAACATCCGAATCGTTTCGTCCAGACACTCAATTGCCATGTTTACGCCGGCACAAAAGCCGCGAGGGTTTGCCACGAGGATTTTCATCAAAGTCCCATTTCCTGTAAATCGACCGTTTCGCCAAGGGATTCTAGCAGCGAATGCGCACTTTGGGAGCGTTGGCCCCCTCTTCGTTCGCCTGCTAACTAAAACGGCCAGGGAAGCAGAATGCCATGGTGCTGAAACAGGACGGCGCGTCCTTTCGCTCCGATCGCGGGAGTGAAGAACAATACAAACACATAAAATGCCAGCAATGGAAACAGCATCAGCGACAGGGGCCAGCGTAAGATCCTCCAGGCACGTTTCTCGGCTCGAACCGCTTTGGAATAGGCCCAGCCGATCAGGATTTTTGCGGGATAGATTGACGCGATAAAAATCGGTGTAATCAGCCCGTAAACGTCCTGAGGGAGTGCTGCCACTTTAAAAAGGTAAAGCGGCAAGGACTGTGCGTAAAGAATCACGACCGATACAAACATCACAATCGGTGCCTTGCCGTATAGTTCGCGGATGAATCGCAATTCAAACATGGCTCGCCAACGATTTTCTGCAGCGAAGCGAGCTTGTAGGAACGGAACCCAACTGAGAACGAGAATCAGAAGAAAACCACCGATCAACGTGACAATCACCTGACCTGGTTTAGAGGTATCTCGAAGAGCCGAAAAGAGTGCCGTGGGAACGAACAGCCAGGCGAAAGCGAGAACAAATCCGCGAAACCCCAGCCAGAAATGATGCCTGATGCGTAAGGCGACCATGAATTCCTGGACAGCGCTACCGGCTGTATTCAGGTAATTACCTTGTTGAAATTGTTTCCAAAGCCACATTGCGTTAAGAGGTGTCGGCCAGAAGAAGAGACTGAGTCGCCCCCCTCGGGCCAGCGCCAGCACTAAATGGATCGCCACGGCTGACGAAAACAGAATCAAAACAATCTGCCAGGCGGCTGCGATACCGGTACCGGGCGAAATCAGTAGTGCATCGCTGGCAGCATCCGCGACAAGTCGCACGATCCACCACCAGACCCAAATTCCAGTGGCAATTCCGCCCAATCGCGGAGCCAGTGGCAACAGTGGCAACGCATATCGCAGCTTACCCGTCCGTGCGACGCGGCCCTCGGCCTCAAGCAGATATCCGAGAGCAATAAAATTCACAATCGGAACCGCTGCCAGAAATGCCAGCAACGCAAACAGGCTAAGTAGTCCAAATCCAAGTTCCAAGATCCAATACGCCGCCAGATGCGGTCTCCAAGTCGGATGAGGGAACGGCCGCAATCGATAAAATGCCGCGAATGTGTCCTCTGCGAGAAAATTGTCGTCGGTCAATACGAATGCATCATCTGACCCTGATACGATGATTCCTGAAGAAAAATCCTCGGACGGTTGAGTCGTCTGCGGCAACATTTCGATCGTGCTCATGTATACGCCTGCTTGAATCCTTTCCAAGTATCAGACATTACCCTGAACGAATGCAATCGGTTGCAACAACCGAACTGAAACCTGCGTATCGATTATCGGGTATTGAATCGGGTATGCTTTGTGCGATGGCAAAGTGATAGCATGGTTCAACCGGTCTCATGTTTTGACTGGAATTATTTCGAATGGAATTTCGCTTATTGGACCAAACGTCATGAACAATTGCCGCACGCTTGTGACTGCGATAGCACCGTTACTGGTGGTTGCGGGCGTATTTGTCCTGGTGGCATCAGCCGCTCGAAGCCCCATCAGGTCGATTCGGCCTGAGAAGGCCACAGAGAGTGTGGTTGATTCTGCCGACAGGGAATCCATCGTTCATCGGATTGACCGATTGTTTTCGGACCGATGGCACGAAGCGGGACTGGAGCCGGCTGTTCCGACGGATGATTTGACACTCTATCGCCGACTTTCGCTCGTATTGCTGGGGACCGTGCCGTCGCTGGAAGAGATTCGTCTGTTTGAATCGGATGGCTCGCCAGACCGGATTGACCGGTGGACGGACCAAATGTTGTCAGACCGACGATTCGCCGATTATTTCGCTCGCCGATTCTCCCGGTTTTTTGTGGGTGCGGACGAGGGACAGTTTGTCGTCTTTCGTCGGGACAGATTCTGGGCGTGGTTGGGCAACCAGTTTCATGAAAACCGTCCGTACGATGAGATTGTTCGCAGCATGATCGCCGATCGGGGATTGTGGACAGACAAGCCTCAAGTCAATTTTGTCGCTGCGGTGGTCACAGAAGGTGTCATTGATCACAACAAACTGGCAGGACGGACAGCGCGAGCCTTTCTCGGTCAACGAATCGATTGTGCCCAATGTCACAACCACCCCTTTGCCGACTGGAAACAAGCCCAGTTCGAAGGTCTGGCGGCCTGTTATGGCCAACTGAATATTTCGGGGGTCGGTGTTGAAGACAACAACGATAAGAAAGACAAGCCACCGTATTTGATTCAGGACCGGCTGACGCTTCAGGATCGAGAGATCGAGCCTGCCGTTCCTTTTCATCCGGAATGGATGCCGGGAACAGGCAAGACGCGAGGACGGCTTGCGGCCTGGGTGACTCATCCTGATAACCGTCGATTCGACCGCGCGATCGTCAATCGCATCTGGGGGCTGATGTTTGGCCGGCCGTGGATTCAACCGGTCGATGACCTTCCAAATCCAAACGAGGCTGGAAGCGACACAAACGACCTGCTCGATTTAATTGGTGCCGACTTTCGATCTCACGGCTGTGACTTGAAGCGACTCATCCGGAACATTGCCGCGACGCGTGTCTTTCGGGTATCGTCGCAACATTCTGCATTCGACGAGGGAGACAAAGCTGGCAGCGTCGAAGAAACCTGGGCGGCGTTCCCATTGACTCGGTTACGTCCAGAGCAAGTCATCGGGTCGATGTTGCAGGCCTCGTCAATCAAGACTGTCGATCAGAATTCGCATTGGACGATCCGAGCGGTTAGGTTTTTCCGCGAACTGGATTTCGTCAAAGAATACGGAGATCTCGGTGACGACGAATTGACGGAGCGGGCAGGTACGATTCCTCAGGCTCTTTTACGGATGAACAGTAACTTTGCTGCAGAATGGACGAAGAGCACGATCTTCAGTGCTGCTGGCCGAATTGCCGGGATGGCACCTGACGATGACGCATGCCTGGATACCTGTTTTCTGGTCTGCCTGACACGACATCCGACAAGGGAAGAACGATCCGTGATACTTAAGCAACTTGAGGGGACGAAGAAGGACGAACGGAGTCAGGTCGTCGAAGATCTGTTCTGGACTCTTTTCAACGCGCCCGAGTTCTGTTGGGAACACTGAGCCCTTCGGGCTAGAGAGTTGATCGGAGAAAGTTGAGAGCCGCTACAAGCGGTTCGCCAGGAGCTACCGCTCCATGAACCCGAGGAACTTTGGCGACACTTCCGACGTCAAGTTCCTCAAGAGTAGATAAGAAGAGGATGAAAACGTGAATACGATAGACTCATCTCGTCGAGACTTTCTGCGGTTGGCCGCTTCAACGCTGGGGTTGTCGTTTGCCGTACCGGGGCTGGATTTGAGGGCTGCTGAACAGCGCGGTTCTGAACGTGCGAAATCGTTTTTGACGATCTGGCTGGGTGGTGGCCAGAGTCAACTGGAGAGTTGGGACCCTCATCCCGGAACGCGGATTGGTGGCGATGTTTCGTCGATCAAAACTACGATACCCGGCCTTGAAATTGCCGATCTTTACCCGCAATCAGCCGAACAACTTCATCATCTGTGTGTCATCCGATCGATGGTTTCCAAGGAAGGTGATCACGAGCGAGCCTCTTACATGTTACACACGGGCTATCGCCCGGAACCGACTCTTGTCCACCCGAGTATCGGTTCGATCGCGATTCACGAGCTGCCGAATGGCGCCGTCGAGATTCCTCAATTTGTGTCGCTGGGTGACGCCAATTTCCCACCGCGTGGCGGATTTCTGGGTGATCGATTCGATGCCTATCGAATTTTCAATCCCGGCGAAACTGGGCAAAACATTAAGGCGTTGGTCGATCAAGACCGACAGGATCGGCGACTAAAAAGCTTGAGTGTTGTGTCGCAGTCGTTCATGCAGGGACGGAAGGCGAAAGTCGAACAGACTTTACATCAACATACAATCGACGCGGCATTACGGATGATGACGTCGGAGCAATTAAAAGCATTCTCGATCGAACAGGAACCCAAAGAACTTCGAGCGGCTTACGGTGATAATCCTTTTGGACGCGGTTGTCTTGTCGCAAGGCGTCTGATTGAAGTCGGCGTTCGCTCACTCGAAGTTTCGTTGCAAGGGTTCGACACTCATGCTAAGAACCACGAAGGACAAGCATCTCGAGCCAAGACGCTCGATCCAGCACTGGCCACACTCATCAAAGATTTGGTGGATCGAGACCTGTTGCAGTCAACGATTGTGCTTGTGACAGGTGAATTCGGTCGGACGCCGAACATTAATCCCCTGGGTGGACGCGATCATTGGCCCAACGGGTTTTCGTGTTTGCTGGGTGGCGGAGGGCTTTCGAGTGGTCTTGTCATTGGCGAAACTGATCCTGAAGGCGAGGCGAAGCAACCGAAAGATCCGATTGAAGTCGCAGACCTGTATGCGACCATCCTGTATCGCCTGGGTGTCGACTATGCCAAGGAAGTCATTACACCGATTGGCCGACCAATGAAGTTTTGTGCCGGGCAACCGATTGAACGATTTCTATGAACGGTGTAACGTTGCGATTCGCGGTCGAGTATCCGAAAACAGTTTCGATGGCAACTCTTGACACATCCTGGCGGAATCCGTCAATCCTAGTCGCGTTCAGAAAAACCACGACGGTCGTTGATCGTGCCGATTAAATTTCGATGTAATTATTGCCGACAGTTTCTGGGCATCTCGCGTGCTCAGGCCGGTGGTATCGTTGATTGTCCGACGTGTGGTCGGTCGATTCGCGTGCCGTTACTCGATGGAACCGTTCAGCCGATGGCGGCGCCGGAACTCGATCTGGAAGATACTCATCTTTCGCGGGCACTCGACGAACTGGCAAAACTTGTCGATGCACCTGTTCAAGTGGCTGTGCCTGTGAAGTCTCTATCGGATTCCGACGATATCGAAACAGACAACCAGATTCCGCAGCCGCTTCCCGAACCGATTCCGATAGAGGTTCCGCTTCCGCCGACTCCGATTGTTGTCGTGCCACCGACGAATGCGTCGCTGACCGCACTGTCCGAAAACGGGATCGCTGGCGAACGTGGATTACTGGCCGAATTGGCGGCGTTATCGGATGGATCAGCGCCAGTCGATTTTTCGGATGCGAAGAAATTTGAACCCGCGCCGACGTATACCAGTCGTCCGTCACAAGCCTCGGCATTAAAAACGTCTTTGATGCTGCTTGTCCCATTTGTCGCGGGAATGCTGACCGAGCGCTTTGTCCGAATCTTCGAACGTCACGCTCGTGTCGAAGCTGTGTCACCCGAAGCGGCGAAAAGAGAATCGGCTGACAATGAACTAACGGGGCGGATCACGTTTAAATCGAAAGAAGGTGAAAGCCAGCCTGACCGCGGCGCACGAGTGATTGTTTTTCCTCAGCAGCGAACGGGTGAGGTTAAACTTTCTGTCGTCGGGTTCCGGCCGGCTGATGCTGCTGCCGACCAGCTTGTTGTGAACGCGGCGATTAAAGCGCTCGGCGGTGCGGCTGCCACGGTTGATGATCGCGGTGGGTATCGTTTGCCGATCGAAGCGGGGTCGTACCGAATCCTGGTCTTATCGCACTTTCAACCGCGACCGGGCGGGGACGCAGACCCGGCACTGGATAAGCTGCTGTCAGAATACTTTGACAAACCCGAAGACCTGCTTGGTCGGGTTCAACACCAGTTTTCACCGCTTCGCATAAAAGGGACGGGCGATACCTGGGATCATTCGTTTTGACGGTGGGGCAGGCGTGTTCGTGGCCTGATGAAAGAACCTGAAAAAGGGTTGTTTGCGTCGTTGGGGAAGTGGTGCTTTTGAAACAGAAAAACCCTGATAATGGGTGGCACGGTTTTACCGTCTTCGGTTAAGCCGTGGCTTCATGAATCGGTAAGGCGATCGAAGAACATGGCTTAACCGAAGACGGTAAAGCCATGCCACCCCGGGTTGCAACAGCCCATCCGGCTTCAACAGGATTGGTGAAAACCGGATGGGACAGATAGGACTTATAAGACCTATGGGACCTAGAAGAATTATTTGAAGTTGCTTCGCTACAAAATCCCCGACGATTTGACGTTGATCCCCTTGAGCATCATTTTCAGTTCTTCGACGTTGGGACTGATTTCGAAAGCTTCGGCACGACTGACGAATTCTTTCGTAACGAAGTGGAACAGGCTGTCGTTGAACTGCTGCATCCCTTCGGCTTTACCGATTCGGATGGCTGCAGGCAGCTTTTCGTCCTGCTCTTCGAGAATCAGTTTTCGAATCGTCCCGTTGAAAATCATGATCTCGGTGATGGGGACTCGCTTAGGCTTATCCAGAATCGTCGGCAACAATTTCTGAGCGACGATGGCCTTCATGTTGAACCCCATCGACGAACGAAGCGCCCGGTGCATCGTTTGCGGGAACAAGTCGAGAATACGACCAATCGTTGACGGCGCGGACGACGCGTGAATCGTCCCGAACACCAGGTGCCCGGTTTCCGCCGCGTGCATGGCGGTTTCGAACGTTTCACGGTCTCGCATTTCACCCACCAGCATGATATCGGGGTCTTCACGCACCGCATGCTTCATGGCGGTATGGAAGTCACTGACGTCCTGGCCCAGTTCTCGTTGGTTGATCAGGCACTTATCGGCCTTGTAAACGAATTCGACAGGGTCTTCAATCGTAAGAATGTGCTTCTTATGATTACGGTTGACCCAGTCGAGCATCGAGGCGATCGTGGTCGACTTACCCGAACCGGTCACACCGGCGAGCAGCACCATTCCCTGATCGTAGACGCACAGGTTTTCGAGAATGGGTGGCAGGAACAGTCCCTCAAAGTTTGGAATGCTTCGTTCGACCTTACGAGTCACCATTCCCATTTTGCTCATCTGGATGAACAGGTTCACGCGGAACCGCCAAGGTTCGCCTTTGTGTTCCACAACGTGAGCAAAGTCCGCCCCCCCGGTATCTTTGAAGATTTGTTGATTACGCTCGTCCATGAGGGGCCAGCAGAGATCGCGCATTTTGTCTTCGTCGATCGGCGGCATGTCGAGCGGGTTCAGTGAGCCTTTAACTCGCAGAATCGCCGGCTTGCCGACTTGCATGTGCAAGTCGGAACCCCCAAGATCGATCAGTGCTCGGAAGTACTTGTTGACAGGCAAATCTTCCTTTTTTGTACCGAGTCGAATCCCTGCTGCAGGCTTGGATCCATGTGATTCTTCGCTACCACTCATAAAAAACTCCAGACAGAAGCAAAACGAACCTGCGAACGACTTGAAAGGACTTCCGTAATTCTAACCAAAAAGGAGGAGGATTCGGCAAGTCTCGACTGAAGAACTCTTCGGATTGTTGCGGAGAGATTGGCCTGGTGTTCTAGTTAACCTAGAAATCATCAGGAGGACGAGGCTCCTGCGGAGCCGCGAAGCAGGTACGCACAATGACGTAGCGGCTCGGCGGGAGCCTCGCCCTCCCATTGGGTTGCGGGCGAAACCCGCGCTTTGTTTTCAAGCAAAATCGGGTGGCAATATCCTGCGAATCGCTCGCAACCAAGGGAACGGACTTGACAAATCAGACGTTCCGTCTGTTAATGGTTAGGGGGTTTAAACGGATTACCCGAATCGTCCTGGGTTGGTTTGGGAACTGAATCATGGCACAAACGGCTCGATCACATGTCTTCGGTACAAAAGGTTCTCGATTCGACGTTCTTTTTCCAACAACTAGATCGTTGTCATGGGTGTGCTTGATCAGCCTGACGCTGATTTTCGGCGGCGATGTCATGGGCGACGAAGTACAGAATCTTGCCGATTTGATCGATCGGCGGATCGAGGCTCGCTGGAAGTCTGACAGGGTGACTCCGGCACCCAGGGCTGGCGATGCTGAGTTTCTGCGTCGTGTGTCGCTGCATGTTGCGGGTTCCATTCCGCCCGTGGCCGATGCACGGCAATTCCTGCGCGATGAATCACTCGATCAACGGCGTCGGCTGGTCGACCAATTACTGGAAAGTCCCCATTACATCACGAATTTCAGTAATTTCTGGACTCGCGTGATGATGCCTGAATCGGCGACCGACCTGCAGGGGCAGGCTCAGCGACCCGGGTTTCAGGCGTGGCTCAGGCAACACCTCGGGAATAACACTCACTACGATGCCATGGTCCGTGAGCTGCTGACGATATCTCTTACGGGTGATCGTAGTATGAATGCGGCACTGCAGAATACTGGCACGGTTTCGCCGATTGCGTTTTTCACGACCAAGCAGATCAAGCCGGAAAACCTCGCTGCTGCCACTTCGCGAATGTTTCTGGGGATTCGCATTGAATGTGCCCAGTGTCATAACCATCCCTACGACTCTTGGAAGCAGGAGCAATTCTGGGGTTATGCCGCGTTCTTCGCGGGGATCGAAAGGAAGACTCCCAATGAAGACGCCATCGGGGAGGTCAGAGAAGTATTTGACCGCAGGGAATTAACGATTCCTGATCATGAAACGGTGGTCCAGGCAACATATCTGGATGGGACTCAACCGCAATGGCGGACACGAATCAGTTCACGTAATACATTAGCAGACTGGATGACAGCGAAACAAAATCCGTATTTTGCCAAAGCTGTGGTCAATCGCTTATGGGGACATTTCTTCGGGGTGGGAATTGTAGATCCGATTGACGATTTTGGTGGGACAAACAAACCGAGCCACCCAGAGCTATTGGATGAACTGGCGGCAGACTTTGTGGCTCATGATTTCGACTTGAAGTATCTGATTCGAGGGATCACGGCGTCGCAGACATATCAGCGGACGAGTCGGAAGACTCACGAGTCGCAGAACGAGCCGCAACAGTTTGCAAGAATGGCGGTACAGGGGCTGACGGGCGAGCAACTGTTCGATTCGATCGCCGTCGCCGTGGGACATCTTGAATCGTTTCAGCAACAGCAACCGTTTCAGTTCAATCAGAACGGAGCACGGGGCGAGTTTCTAGAACTGTTTGCTCCTGATAATTCTCCGACCGAGCGACAGACATCGATTCTTCAAGCACTCGCATTGATGAACGGCCAGTTTACCTCGACTGCAACCAATCTGGACCAGAGTTCGACACTCACAGCGGTCGTTGAGTTTCCCTGGATGAAGACGCCGGATCGGATCAACGCGCTTTATCTGGCTGCATTGACTCGAAAACCTCGTCCCGAAGAGCTGGAACGGCTCACAAAGTATGTTGATTCGGGTGGTTCGTCGAAGAATCAGAAGCAGGCCCTGGCCGACGTCTTCTGGGCACTGCTGAATAGTTCAGAGTTCTTGTTTAATCACTAAAAGTGAATAGCTCGAGTGGTTATGCCGCTTGGATTTTTGGATTCAAAATAGGAGATTCATCATGACCGATCGCAGCAGGCTTTCTCGTCGCGATCTGATCAAGCTATCGGCATGTGGGGCTTTTGGGTCTTCGATGTCGCGCTGGTTACCATCCTTGGCAAACGAGGTCAGCAAGTCACCCGATCGACGTCGGTCTGTAATCCTGCTGTGGATGACCGGAGGTCCTCCTCAGACCGATACGTTTGATATGAAGCCGGGACATGAAAACGGGGGGCAATTCAAACCGATCGATACTTCGGTTCCGGGAATTCAGATTTGCGAGCATCTGCCGCAAGTGGCCAAACTGATGCAGCACTGTGCCCCAATCCGTTCGATGAGCACCAAAGAAGGGGATCATACTCGCGCCACGTACCTGCTCCGGACCGGCAATCTTCCTCAAGGCCCGATCGATTATCCGACGCTCGGTTCTTTATTCAGCAAAGAGCTTGGGCAGGAGAATTCCGATCTCCCTAATTTTGTTGCGGTGGCTCCGTATACACAGTTCAGTCCCGCCGCGTATGGGCCGGGCTTTTTGGGGCCAAAGTTTGCTCCGCTGGTGGTCGGCGACGCCAATCGAGTTGTCAGCAACACGCCTGGAATGAATTACGACCAGTCACTGGCCGTAAAAAACCTTTCGTTGCCGCAGGGGATTAACGTCGAGAGGGCTGATGCTCGGCTTTCATTGCTGGGGGATCTGGAGTCGGACTTTTCCAGTCAAAGGCCTGGCTTGAACTCGGAAAGCCATCGGTCGGCATATGCCGCCGCCGTACGGATGATGCGGTCAGAGGCGGTGAAGGCATTCAATCTTGACGACGAAGATGTGAAGCTTCGTGACGCTTATGGGCGGAATCAGTTTGGCCAGGCCTGTCTTCTGGCGCGTCGACTTGTGGAACGGGGTGTTCCGTTTGTGGAAGTCTCCCTCAACGGCGTCGGCAATAATCAGACCTTCGCCTGGGACACTCACGCGCAGAATTTCACTTCCGTGAAAAGCCTATTGGGGGTGCTCGACCCGGCCTGGGCTACTTTGATGACCGATCTCAAGGATCGTGGGTTGCTCGATTCGACGATGATCGTCTGGATGGGCGAGTTCGGTCGCACGCCGAAAATCAATCCGCAGATAGGCCGCGACCATTTCCCCAACGCCTGGTCCAGCGTACTTTGCGGGGGCGGAATCAAGGGTGGGCAAGTTGTTGGCAAGACCAGCGAAGATGGGATGAAAGTTGATGATCGACCTGTTTCTGTACAGGATTTGTTTGCCACGATGTGCAAAGGATTGGGGCTTGATGCGATGAAACAGAATGTTTCCAACGTCGGCCGACCGATTCGACTGGCCGATCCAACGGCTAAGCCGATCACCGAGATCGTTGGTTGAAATCAAGGAAATCTCGATGAAACAAATCGGTTTGCTTGCACTGTTACTCGTCGCACCAGTGATGGCCCAGGAATTGCCTGGCGACGCACAATACGTGGTATTTACGGGTGAAAATGGCGTTGTTGTGCTGAAGCTCGACATCCAGATTGCCGGGAAAAGCCCGCGCGGATCTTACGAAAGTTACGTTGACGGTTTAATAAAGTTGCTCGATAAAAATCAGGATGGTGTTGTGACCGTGGACGAGGCCAAAGGAAAATACCTCACTGCACGGGATGCTCAGCAGGCACAACTGATTCCACAGTCGGACGCCGTTCCGGCGGATTTGTCTCCGGATATCAGTCCCGCAGATGGCAAGATCTCCCGACAAGAATTCTTGGCTTACTTCAAAAGAATTGGATTACAGCCGTTCCTGATACAGTTCCAGCCGAATCAGAATCAAGCCCAGTTGGGAAACAGACAAGCCCGGCAGGCGGCCGCAAATACTGCTGAGGTTCCGCTATTTGCGCGACTTGACACTAATGGTGACGGCAAACTCTCAGCGGAAGAATTAACGGGAGCCTTACAAACGCTTCACAAACTAGATCTTGATGACGACGAAACAATCAGTCTGGCCGAGTTAAATCCGATCAACAACCAGTTCGCCATTCTGCAACAGCAACAACAGAACGGGGCTCGAACCCCGTCGACCAGTCCCTTTCTCGGACCAGGTTCCGAAGAATCGCTGACTAAACAGATCCGCCGATTGATCGACAAGTATGACAGCATTGATCCGGTCAAATCGGGTGTCGAAGGTGCGAAGATTCGCAATCAAAAACTGAGCCGACAGGAATTGGGTCTTTCTGTTGCTGAATTCTCGCGATTCGATGGCGATGGCGATGGTCAACTCGATTTTGACGAGCTTCGCCAGTTTCTGACGTCTCCCGATCCGACGGTCACAATCTCAGTGAATGTCGATTTAACGGACCCGTTGTCTGCAAAGTCTGAGCGAGAAGAGATTCAGGAAAAATTGAAAACGACGCCAGATGGTTCCGCCAACATCAATCTCGGAACAACACAACTGAGTGTTGTTCGTGGTGCTTCGTACGATGTCGGAACGGCTGAGACATTTTTGAAACCGCAATTCATGGCGGCTGATGCGGATGCAAATGGGTATCTGGAAAAATCAGAAGCTGAACGTGCCTTTCTTTACGGTGCCACATTCGAAACCCTTGATGCAGATAAAAATGGCAAGGTGTTTCTCGACGAAATCATCGCCTATTTTCAGGTACGATTTGACGCCGCGCGCAGCCGAACCTTGCTGTCGATTAACGAACAGGGGCGAACTTTGTTTGAAATCCTTGATACCGATCGAGACCGTCGTCTGTCGTTTCGTGAACTGCAGGCCGCGGCAGACAAGCTGTCGTTATGGGATAAGGACGGCGATGGATTGCTGTCCGAGTCGGAAGTGCCACTTCAATATCGGTTGACGATTGCCCGTGGGAACCTGCCAGTTCTTGGCGGAAATTTTCTGATCGACGCCGGTATGACTCAAGCCGGAACGCCTGCGGAACGTACCTCGGGTCCGCTGTGGTTTCGCAAAATGGACAAGAACCGCGACGGTGAGGTGTCGCGGCGCGAGTTTCTTGGCGAAACCACCACGTTTCAGCGGCTTGACCGGAACCATGATGGTTTCATCGATTTGACAGAAGCGGTGACTGCGACGGGATCGATTGAATAGCCGTCGATTGTATTGAGCAGAAAGCGATGAAAATGGGTGCCGCGGCTTTACCGTCATTGGTAAAGCAGTGCTCTTCGGATACGTTGTAGAACCATGAAGACACGGCCGTGTCGAAGACTCCAAAACCGTGGCAACCCGCGTTTCGACCAGAATTCTGGTCCGCCAATCGCATGTGTTTTGCTCGTTTCTCTATCGTCCCTCCTCTTTCCCGATTACTCTATCTTCCCAATTCATTTCTTGAGTTATTGAAGGAAGGAACGGAATTTATGCGAGCACATTCGCAACGATTGATACTTCTGGTTGCCATGATCAGCTTGACGGCAGAATTTGGTTTTGCGCAAGAAGAAGAATCGACATTGGCTAAGTATTACGGGTTCAGGCCAGTCGAGGTATTCAAGTTAGCGGAACGATCAGCAAACATGCTGAACGGCGACTTGAACCACGATGGCTTGATGGATCTGATCCTTGTTGACAACAGCCACAGTCGACTCGACGTTTTGTTTCAGCGGAAAGACCGTGGCGCAATCAAGGAGGTACCAGCGGGCCGAACAGACGTCAATGCGATCGATAATGACTGGCGATTTGATCATAAAAAAATACCGGTGGATCACGATATTGCCGCGCTCGCGCTCGGAGACTTCAATGGCGATGGTCGTACGGACATCGTTTATTTTGGCACTCCCGATCAACTTGTTATTCGCTATCAGCCCGTCGCCGGTGAGTGGACCGAGAAGAAACAACAACGCATCCCTGACGTCGCTCCGACTCAATGGTTTCTCACGGCGGGGGATCTTGACGGGAACGGTCTCGACGATCTGGTTATCCTGGGCAAGTTTGAAACGATTCTGTTGTATCAAACAGAAAAAGGGGTTCTCGGGACACCCCGACGCCTGATGAATACTTCGGACAAATTGGGGTTAGCTCAGATTGCCGATCTTGATGGGG
This sequence comes from uncultured Schlesneria sp., assembly GCA_903858935.1. Classification (GTDB taxonomy): domain Bacteria; phylum Planctomycetota; class Planctomycetia; order Planctomycetales; family Planctomycetaceae; genus Schlesneria. The sequence continues at coordinate 24,922 of CAIOKO010000173.1, forward strand.
ATGGTCGACTGGATCTGTGTTATCTCGCAGGTGAAGGATTGAATCGAGTTTTGGGGGCACGGCTTCAGCAGAGCAACGGTCAATTGGGGCCTGAGTACGTGTTTGATCTGGAGCGACCCCGTGCCGTATCTTTACGGGATGTTGATGGAAAGTCGGGTCACGAGATTTTAACGATCGACTCGCGAACCGGGCGGTTGAAACTTCTTAACGTGGAACAGAAGAAGTTAGCGGAACATGAACTGCCAGAAAGGTTGATTCAATACGGTTTTGGCAAGCAAGGCTCTGGAAAAGATCGCGATCTGGCCGTTGGCGATTTTGACGGGGACGGCTTAAGCGACGTAGTGGTGTCCGATCCTGATGCCTCTCGGGTTTTGTTTTTCAAACAAAACAAGGGTCAGGGGTTGGATATGGGGACTCCGTTTCCAAGCCTGACTGGCTCGGACCAGATTCATGCCGCCGATCTGGACGGGGATGGCAAATCCGATCTTGTCGTTCACAGTGCATCGGAAAAGACACTTGGCGTCAGTCGGATTCAGGATGGACGGTTGACGTTTCCACAGTCGATCCCGACGGAAGCGGACGCTTCGGTGATTGAACTGGTCGACCTGGACGGTGATGGAAAATTGGAAGTCCTGTTTATTGCCAAGACGAAAAAGGATCGGACATCGGAATATTCGCTGCAGGCGATGAAGCGTGTTGGAAAGGATGATTGGCAGCCAGTGAAATTCGGCGACAAGCTCGCCGTCACTTTGGAACTGAAGGGGACTCCCGAACGGCTTTTACTCGCCGATGTTTTCGGAGATGAACGACCCGAGTTCCTGATCTTTCAAGGTTCGAAACCACCCCAGTTGTTTGGAATGAATGCCGAAGGAATCCCCGTCGAGATCGTGACAGCGGGGAACCTGGGGGTGGGTGCGGTCGGATCAGGTGCGGTCAGCCTTTGTTCGCTCGGAGGCAAGAAAGGACTACTCGTTACGCAAGAGAATTTTGCCCGGCATATGATTCTTAGTCCTCAGAAGCGGTGGGAAGTCGCCGATCAGTTCAACGTGACCGAATCCAATTCACGGATTGTGGCCGGAACAGTCGTTGATTTGAATGGCGAAGGAGATCCTGAAATCACTCTGGTGGATGCAGGTCTTCGCAAGTTACGAGTGCTGAGAAAAATTGACGGAAGCTATCAGCCGTGGAAAGAAATCGATATTGGTGAATTTCAGCTCAAATCGTTGAAAGTCGCCGATTTAAATGGCGATCACCGTGACGATCTGATCCTGTTCGGGGCAGACAAGTTCGCGATCTTATTCGCGGGTGGAACGTCGCCTGCATTGAAGGAGCTTGCGGCGTTTGAGAGTCAGCTCGATAAGGTTTATCCAACGGATGTTATCGCTGGCGACTTGAATGGCGATGGCCACGTCGATCTGGCGATGACCGATACGCGCAGCCATTTTATTGAAATTATCCAGTATCGGCCCGAGACCGGTTTGAAACACGCTCTTTATTTCAAGATTTACGAACAGAAGTCATTTCGAAACGACGACGACACGAAAGACGCAGAGCCCCGTGAAGCGCTCATTACAGACGTGACAGGTGACGGTTTGGCCGATCTGATCCTTCTGGCACATGATCGTTTGCTGGTTTACCCTCAGGATAATGGCAAGTAACCTGCAATCTGTTTGGTTTTCGGGCAGATTTTTGATCAGTATCATCTGGCGAACGACGATGGCTGTCGGTATAGTCAGCGATGTTTCGCAAAACTTTTTGAATATTGCCATTTAATCGGATCGAGGATCCTCACGATGAGCGACAGCATTCACGACGACCATGAATCCGCAATCGGCGATTCGGCGCTGAAAATGAGTGACTTGAAGGATCCCAATGTCCTTAAGATCTATCAGACCGGCGAATTGACCGTTGTCGGATTTGGCGGCCAGGATGTGCCTGATGAAGTCTGTATCGCAGCCTATCGTGATCAGTTGTTTAAACTGATCGAAGAGCACAAATGTAAGATACTCGCTTTTGATCTGACTGGAGTGACATTGGTCCCCAGTGGAATGCTCGGCGTCTTGACCTCTTTGCGAAGTCGAGTTCAGCGAGTCGAACTTTACAATCCATCAGTGGATGTTCGCGAAGTGCTCCGTCTGACTCGACTTGAGAGTCTGTTCGACATCAAGGAAGTCGCGTTTTAATGTGAAATTCGTAAATTGGATGTTGTTCCAACAATCCGTTTGCCTGAACCGATTATAAATTTCCCTCTTCCGGCATGACCGTGAAGGTTGTGGACTGAATCAGTAATGCACTTTTCGAGCCTTCAGAACTTTCAGAATTATCTGCTACAGTCGAAACTGGTCGAAGCATCGCAGCTTCAGCAGTGCATGGTTCGCTTGCAGTCTCGTGGTCAGAGTATCGATGGCTTGATCAGCGAACTCGAAGCGGCACACGTTCTAACGCCATACCAGGTTGCCAAGCTGAATAAGCGTGATCTGGATGGGTTGCTGCTGGGGAAATTCAAACTCCTTTATCGCAATGCCTCGGGTAGCTTTGCGCGCGTTTTTCGTGGGTGCTCTGTCAATGACGGGCGCATGGTTGGAATTAAAGTTCTTCGATCACGATGGGCAGAAGATCCGCGTAAAGTGATTCTGTTCAAACGTGAAGGAGAACTGGGAAAGCGTCTAAAGCACAAAAACATTGTGCCAATTTACGAGGTTGGCTCTGAGGGGAATCAGCACTATCTGACGATGGAGTTCGTCGAAGGTGGAAATCTTCGCGAGTTGCTCAAGGCTCGAGGAAAATTTTCGGCGTTCGAAGCGACTCGATACGTATTAGACATTGCCCAGGGATTGGATTATGCGTTGACTACCGGGGTGACACACCGGGACTTGAAGCTCACCAATGTGTTGTTGAGCGCACAAGGCGTTGCGAAGCTGGTGGACTTTGGGTTAGCAGGACAGGACGCTTCCTCACGCTCAATCGACGAAGAAGTTGATCGAGCTGTCGAATATTCGACCCTGGAAATGGGGACCGGAGCACCAGATAACGATCCACGAAGTGACCTGTTCTTTCTCGGTACAATTTATTACGAACTTCTTACGGGAAAGCACCCGTATCCCCCCACCAAAAGTAAGGACGAACGACGGCAGTTCAGCAGATATCGCGACATCCAGCCGATTCGAGATGTCGATCCTTCGCTTCCACCCGCCGTCACCAAAATCGTCGATAAGTTGCTCCGTATCAGCCCGTCTGAGCGGTATCAGACGCCCGCGGCTGTCGCAACAGATTTGCGAGCGGTGCTGTTGAGTCTCGCTCCTGCGACATCAAGCGATGACTCGGTGGTCGTCCCCATACCGAAACAATTCTCTCCGACCGTGATTTGTGTTGAAGATCGTGTCCGTCAACAGGATTCGCTGCGCGAGTACTTTTCCAAGCACGGCTATCGCGTTTTGTTGTTGCGGGATTTTGATCGCGCTTTGACGAGACTTCGATCAGAACCGCCAAAAGGTCTAGTTCTGATGAGCGAAACCCTGGGAAACGACGCGAAGGTACTTTTTGACAAAGCAGTGACCACATGCCGACCTTCGGGGACGGCAGTGGTCCTTGTGCTTTCCAAAGGGCAGTCAGATCTCAAGGAAACCGTTGCCGATTCGGACGTCTCGCGAGTCCTCTATGAGCACCCGGTCACCCTGCGAAGCATCCGAAAGGCGTTGGAAGACGTCTGGAATAAATCAACCTGACGGTCACTGTTTGACGGTTAGACTGATTCGATCCAGATCGACACTTTTGCATCTCCAACGGTAACTGATTCGACTTCGTTTTCGTTCAACGGAGATTGATTCAGGCTTTCTGCCAGAGTTTCGCTTCGAATCAGGTCGCCCCATTCACTCAGCATTTCCGCAATCTGCGGATTATCGCTGACGTAGTAGACACGAATGCGGCTTTCGATTTCAAGGTTTGCATCCTTCCGGAGCTGTTGAACCTGACGAATGAAGTCGCGAGCCATACCTTCGCGAAGCAGGGCAGGGGTCAGCTCGGTTGATAATGCCAGTTGAATGCCTCGATCATCGGCACAGACCCAGCCGGTTGCTTGTTCAGTCCCGACCTGGACATCATCTGGATCAAGCTTGATTTCGTGGCCATCGAGCGTCACTGTCACCGACTGACCCAAACGAATCAGTGCCATGAGATCGGCGTCGACAGACGGTAGTTTCTCGCGAAGCAGATTCAGCAATTTGCCATACTTGGGACCCAATGTCTTAAGGTTCGCTTTGTAAACATACTTGACGATATCTGCCAGGCTGTCGCAGACCGTCACTTGTTTGACATTCAATTCTTCACGGATGAGATCGCTTAGACGTTCGATCGCGCGACGTTGTTCTAAGTTACTGGTCGAGACGCGCAGCTCTGGAAGCGGTTGCCGGACTCGGCGGTCGGCATCGTCTCGTAACTTGTGGCCCAGCGCAACAACGGTTTGTGCCGCAGCCATGCTTTCGTTCAAGTCGCGATCGAGGATTGTCAGGTCAGGTGTCGGATAATCGCAAAGGTGAACGGATTCGGGTGTCTTGTCATCGACACCAGTTTTCACCGCGACAACGAGATTCTGATACAGCCGTTCCGCTAAAAACGGGATCATCGGTGCCAGCAGTTTGCTGAGCGTAACCAGAACCTCGTACAGTGACTGATAAGCCGCCAGCTTGTCGCGGTCTCTTGCGTCTTTTGATCGCCAGAACCGGCGTCGATTTCGCCGGATGTACCAGGAGGAAAGGTCGTCAATAAAGGTCGCGGCGAGACGGGTGGCTTCCGGTGTATCATAATTTTCGAGAGCCGCGCGCATACCACCGATAAGTGCTTGCAGATTCGAAAGCAGCCAGCGATCGATCTCGGGCCGTTCGGCAACTGGAATATGAGGAGCTTGCGGGTCAAATTCGTCGAGTCGAGCATAGTTGACGAAGAAGGCATAGCTATTCCAAAGTGGAATCAAAACCATGCGGCGCGTCTCGTCGGCCGGTGTGCTGGTGACGAGGCTGGTATAGACGCCATCGATCGTCATATTCGTCGGGCCGTTAACCGTTTCAAGGGTGACAGGCTGGTCTTTGTGGCGCGTACCGAACCGCAGGTCTGAGGCGGGGTTCTGAGCCAGATACATCCAACGCATCGTATCGACGCCGATTTGTTCTGCCGCTTCTTCAAACCAGATCGCCGTCCCATCGGACTTATGCATTGGTTTGCCAGCTTCGTTCATCACTAGGCGATGCCCCAGCAGTGTCTTAAACGGCTTCTTTTCATCCGGATTTTCGGTACGGTCACAGTTCATCATTGTTCCCATCGAGAGCAATGAATAGAACCAGTTACGGAACTGACCCGGAAAACACTCCGTGACCAGATCGGCGGGATACCACTTTCGCCAATAATCGGGATGAGTATTATAGCCTAATGTGCTGAACGAGACGATTCCTGCGTCGAGCCAGGGATTTCCGACATCGGGAATCCGTGACAAAACCGCGCCGGTTTTCTCACTGCGAATCTTCACCAGATCGATCCACGGCTTATGCGGTGTATGTCCTTCAAATTCTGCCCAGCCTTCGACCGCTCGTTCTTTCAATTCGGCGACTGAGCCGATTACGTCGAAGTCTGTTGGATCATCAGGGTTGATCCAGATCGGAAGGGCAAGGCCCCAGAAGCGCTTCTTCGAGATCATCCAGTCCCGCATATTCGTCAGCCATTCTCGCTCGCGCTCGCCCCCCTGGATGCTGTCGGGAAGCCAGCGGATCCGATCCGTGACTTCCATGATTTCTTCGCGCCAGTCCATATTGATGAACCATTCGTCAACGAGTCGAAAGACCAGTTCGTCACCTGTTCGCCAGCAGAACGGATAGATGTGCGGGTACTTTTCGTCAGCGACGAGTAAATGCCGCTCTTTGAGCCTGGTCAGGACGAGGTCGATCGTTTCCGGATCAGTCGCTTCGCGGCCCGTGAATTCTCCAAATCCTTCGATAAAACGCCCATCTTCACCCAGAGGCGCGATTCCCACGATTCCCGCTGCGATGCCCAATTGATGGTCTATATCACCGCAGCCCGGCGCGATGTGGACAATCCCGGTCCCCTCACCAGCGACGACGTTCGGGCTTCCTTTGAAATCGCGTCCGCCATCGATAACTCTATGACAGAAAACGCCAGTCTTCCCTTCGAGCCGTGGATCGAGTGGAACTCCGCCAGACGCATTTTGAGCGGGCAGGTCGTCAAAAGGACCGGTATACCGCCAACCGATCATTTCGGCTCCCTTGATGGTCCCTTCGATTTCGTAGCCACCTATTTCTTTAAAGAACTGTCCGATGGTCTTCAGCTTTGGAACTCCTGCAGGCCACATCCATTCAGGTCGGCCGAATCCTTCTTTGAACTCTTTTGCAAGACGCTGGAAATCGAGATTGTCCTTGGCGAAGTAATAGACTGCGCCGTCGCGTTTTGCCCGCAATTTGACGTAATCCAAATCCGGATTTACCGCGGCTGCGACATTGCTCGTCAACGTCCAGGGAGTTGTGGTCCAGACGAGTAAAAACTCTTTATCCGGGTGAGTGGTTTTTGTGCCTTGATGTTCGTGTACGATAGGGAATCGAACAAAACAACTCCGATGGACGGTCAGCTTTCGTCCGTCAGCGACTTCCATCTGACTGTAAGCGCTTCCACCTCGACCCGACCAGGGCATGACATCGTGGCCTCGATAGACCTTGCCCCGCTGGAAACATTTTTTCAAAAACGTCCAGATGGTTTCGTTGTTTTCGGTCGAGAACGTAAAGTAACTTCCGCCCCAATCGGGGTTGCCGAGTTTCGCGACGATTGACTCTGCGGTGTCGCGGATCACCGTTCCGGGCTGCTTCGGCGGAGTGAATTCGATGATCTCATCGGTGCCAATCGAGTCCGCAAGTCGACGCAACTGATCGGGATCGTCCCATTCCATCCAATAGCCAAGTCGGATGGACTGTTCTGTCTGAATGGCAGCGTATTTGAGAACCCGCTGCTTACAGGTGTGCACAAATTTATCGATACCGTAGGACTCAATTTGGCTTTTCGCGCCAAGTCCCAGTTGCTTTTCGACTTCGACTTCGACCCACAGCCCCTGGCAATCAAAGCCGTTCTGATGACGCAGATCGCGTCCGTTCATGGCCCAGTATCGCTGAAAGGTATCTTTGTATGTGCGACCCCAGGCATGATGGACCCCCATCGGATTATTGGCCGTAATGGGGCCGTCCAGAAAACTCCAAGGGGTTTTACCAGAGATTTTCTTTCGCAGCTTGGCGAAAACCTTTTGTTTATCCCAGAGCTTTAAGATCTCATGCTCACCCTGCACAAACTCTGCATCGCCGACTTTTTGAAACATCGTCTTCCGAATCCTTTTCCACCCATCAGTCAAACCAGGATTTGATTTTCAGATCCTGGACCAACTGTTGTATCCGCAAAACCGATCGTTCAGAAAGTGACAGGAAATCGGTTTGAGGTTGAAAATACGAAAAACCACGAGGAAATGCATTCCGCTCGAAGGGAATTCCAATCCGAAACGACGTGAGTTTCATTGAAAACGATCTTATAATAGTGATTCGACACTGGGCGTCGTTTCCAATCCGGTGGTCCGACGATCGAAAGCAAAAGCCAGTTTACTTTTGATTTCGAAATCGTTTGACTCTACCTTTGTTTCGAAACCGATAGACATACTGGACCAGGCCTCTCATGTTGCTTTTCCCTCGAATGTTTCGGCTCCGTCAAACGTTTGATGCCCGTCGCGTTACAGATATTTCCGGCGAAGTTTCACGTCAGCTCGATTCACTGAAGTTGAACGAGCAGATTCGCCCCGATCAATCGGTCGCGATCACTGCAGGCAGCCGAGGGATTGCTCATATTGGCCAGATCACGCGTGCAGTGGTCGACCATATCAAGGGCTTGGGTGCCAAGCCGTTCATCGTTCCTGCGATGGGTAGCCATGGTGGCGGAACGGCAGCAGGACAAACACAGTTGCTTGAGCATTACGGTATCACCCCTGAAAAAATGGGTTGTGAACTTCGTGCGTCGATGGAGACTGTGATCGTTGACAGGACGCCACAAGGAATTCCTGTCCACTTCGACAAGCATGCTTCGCTTGCAGACCACGTTTTAATTGTCGGTCGAGTTAAGCCACATACGGGCTTTGTCGGCGATGTTGAATCGGGACTGCACAAAATGATGCTGATCGGCCTCGGCAAGCACGAAGGGGCCAAGATTTATCATCGAGCCATTGCTGATTACAGTTTTATGGAAATCATTACTGCGGTTGCGGCTTCCGTGATTGCCAAGTGTCGCGTCGTCGGCGGTCTGGCGATTGTTGAGAATGCCTATGATGAAACCGCCTTGATCGAAGCGGTCTCCCCCGCACGGTTTCTTGAACGCGAAAAGGAGCTTCTCAAGCTGGCGACCCAATGGTTGCCCCGGTTGCCGTTCCCGGTCGCCGACCTGCTTATTATTGATCAAATCGGAAAGAACATCAGTGGAACAGGGCTCGATACAAATGTGGTCGGGCGAAAGTACAATGACCACGCTGGCACCGACCGAGATACGGTTCGTTGCAAACGGATTTTCGTGAGGGGACTGACGGACGAGACTCATGGTAACGCGACGGGGATTGGGATCAGCGAGTTTACCAATCAGCGCACTGCCGATGCGATTGATCGCAAGATCACGGCCATCAATTGCATTACCGGTCTGCATCCCACGGCAGCGATGATTCCCATCGCGTATGAAACGGACGGCGAAGCAATCTCACAGGCCTTGCATACGTGCGGGTTAGTTGAACCACCTCATGCAAAAGTCATCCAGATCAAGGACACGCTGCACCTGGCAGATGTCCTGGTCAGCGAAAAATATCTTGATGAATTATCGGGGCGCAACGATCTTGAGCGTCTGAGTGAGCCTGAAGAAATGTCGTTCGATGCTAATGGAAACTTGCGAGCGGTTGATGACCTTGCCTGAAATCTATCTCGATAACAACGCAACCACACAACCGTTGCCGGAAGTGATTGAGACGGTTTCGCGGCATCTGCGTGAATCGTACGGCAATCCGAGCAGTCGGCATGGATTGGGGCGTAAGGCTCGGCGCGTCCTTGAAGACAGCCGCGAACAGATTGCTGCCATTCTCGGTGCTATGCCCTCCGAATTAGTCTTCACCAGCGGAGGGACCGAGGCCAATAACCTGGCTGTCTTCGGTCTGACACCGCACCAAGCTGGTTCAATTGTGATTTCGCCGGGAGAACATCCCTCAAACCTGGAAGCATGCCGCGTGCGAGAGCGACAAGGATGGCGGCTGGAGACAGTTCCCGTTGACGGATCTGGACTGCTGCAGTTGAGTGTAGAGAGCTTGGCTGAACTCGATTGGACTAATGTCCGATTGGCCGCTGTCATTCTGGCTCATAATGAAACTGGCGTCATCCAGAACGTTGATCCGTTGATTGATCGAGGAAAGGAATTTCGATTTGCCGTGCATCTGGACGGCGTTCAAGCGGTTGGAAAGCTTCCGGTCAATTTTCGGAAGCTCGGCGCAACAACGCTGAGTTTTGCGGCTCACAAATTTCATGGGCCACGCGGAATCGGTGGATTGCTGGTTCGAGAAGGGGTCACGGTTTCGCCGGGGTTCTCGGTGGGAGGGCTTCAGGAGACGGGACGGCGAGCGGGGACCGAGCCTGTTCCTCTCGTGGCCGGCATGGCGAAGGCTTTGGATCTCTGGAACCGAACACAGGTCGAGCGAACCACGTATGTGACAAGTTTGCGGGATCACCTGGAAGCACGGCTTTTGTCACTCGCCACACCGGCAGTAATAAACGGGCAACTGGCACCACGGCTTCCAAATACGTTGAATATCTCGTTTCCAGGCGTTGATGGTGAAGCGTTGCTCGTGGCACTCGACCTCGAAGGGGTTGCGGCTTCGCTTGGGAGTGCGTGTGCCAGCGGTTCTATCGAACCGACGCCGATTCTTGTCGCGATGGGACTGTCTCCAGAACTGTATCGATCGGCAGTTCGACTGACTTTGAGTTGTCTCAACACACGTGAAGAAATCGACGAAGCTGCGATTCGAATTGCCGAGGTCGTCAAGTGCTTGCGTTAGCCTCGTGCCAGTTATAAGACATTGCTCGGTTTCCGGCGGGCGTCGGAGAAACGAGTGGCGTTTGCCTGAATGATTCGTTGCCTGATTAATTATTTCCAGAAAGTCTTGAGACCGCTTTGACTTCGAATTCGCAAGTTTCTGAGCAGTCATATTCGGACAACACGACTCCTGACCGTGTTCGTACCTTACGAATGACGCTTGCTTACGACGGAACGAATTACTGCGGATGGCAGATTCAACCGAACGGCGTCGCTCTCCAGGCTGTTGTCGAACAAGCCCTGGCCGAATTCACCGGCGAAGCGATTCGGGTTGTGGCGTCGGGGCGAACTGATGCCGGTGTGCATGCGGTCGGTCAAGTAACAAGTTTTACCACAAGTTTGACGGCTCCTTGCCATGGTTTTCTGCATGGATTACCACGATATCTGCCGGAAGATATTGTTGTACGAGATGTTCAGGAGGTCCCCAAGGGGTTTAACGCCCGATATGATGCAAAGCGAAAGTGGTATCGCTATGTGATTCATAACAGTCGGATTCGAGTTCCCTTTCTCCGCAACGCCGCACTCTGGCAGCGTTCGCCGCTGGATGAATTGGCGATGCACAAGGCGGTTCAATGTCTTGTAGGGACGCATGACTTTCGCTGTTTTGAAACCCAGTGGCCCAATCGCTCATCCAGTGTCCGTACGATCTATCATGCCTCGGTCACACGTAAGAGTGGATGGAATGTCTGGGAGTCGTCAGATCTTGAACGCCCTGGCACCAGCATTCTTTCGGCGACAACGCTAGCTTCGGACCGGAAAAGTTCGAAACACGATCCTTCGTTTCTTTGTTTTGACGTTGAAGCCGACGGTTTCCTTTACAATATGGTTCGTGCCATTGTTGGCACGCTGATCCATGTCGGACGCGGACGCTGGACACCAGATGATCTGCGTCGGATTCTCGAATCTGGCGACCGGACGCATGCCGGCGAAACAGCTCCGCCACAGGGACTTTACCTGATGCGGGTCGACTATTGATGGTAATGTTGTAAATCGAAAGCGATTATTGCCACTTCGACGCCCGCATGTCGTTGCTGCTCAGCTCGTCAAGTACAATCAGGCCCGAGGCAATTAAAACCCTTCACCCGTGGTAAAATGTCCGCCACTTCGGGGGCGACCTGTTTGAGTTTGGCGGGCTTCGCGTTCGGGAGCTCGGCGTTCGATTCCGCTTTGAGCCATTGAATTCAATGCGCCTTCAACAACTTGTGCGGTTGCATTGACTAGCACTCGCGAGACCTGAGGGTTATTCAGTGCTTCCATCACGATCTGGGCACCTTGGACCGAGACCGTTTCGGCCCAGGTTGGTTCGAACTGCTGCTGCCTGCGAAAGACCTGCCAAAGTTCTTCGGGCTTGGTCAGTCCCTGAAGGTACCGTTGTAACTCGGCATCCGTGCGGAGAGCATCAGCAAATGAGCTGCGTTCGGAATCGAAGTTATTCTGACGGAAACGATTCACGACAAGGTCCATGCCCCCAGCCAGTTCGTCTGCTTTCTTCCGTTCAAGCACTGCTCGAGCGATTTGGGGCTTCAGTCGTTCGATTTGGGCTGTCAGGTCGGCGATTCGCGCGACGATCTCGTCGTCTCGCGGGTCTGGTGTCCGCTGTGCCCGCGTCTGAAGAACGCCCGTCTCAGTCTGAGTGAGAAACTGTTCGAACTTCCTGATCGCCTCTTCGTAAAACTTTCCCTGAGTCTGATCAAGTTGCTGTAATTCCAAATCAACCGCTTGTTGTTCAGTTCGAGTCTTTTCGAGTGTCGCGACGATCTCGTCCCGCTTGGCCCCCAGTTTTCGTCCTTCTTCCAGTACTGCCGTCAGACCGACCGCATCCGTGTGGCGATATTCGATCGCTTCAATCTGTTCCATAAGTGACTTAAATTCTGCCTGGCGGCGAGCGACTTCCTCGGCCATCAATTTGGGAGTCGTTCTTAAAAACTCGTATCCATTTCGTGCTTTCGGAAAGTCGATCAGCTTAGCGACCCACTTGTCGAGCGACTTGGTTATTCCGGTACCTTTGTACTCGGACGTGCCATAGCCGTTTCGGTACAGGTATTGAAACAACTGACTTTGCTCGTAAGGAGGAAGTTTTTCGTTCGCAGAAGATTGCAGTTCGTGGACGCGCGCTTCGTTCTGTTGCAGCCTCGCCTCCATTTGAGCCGCCTCGCGCGACAGTCGCTGAAAATCAACGTCTTCTTTCAATTTATCAGCGACTTGGATCTCCAGCTGTTCGCGGCGTTCTACCTGCTGGTTGAGTTGCTGAGTGATAAAGTCCAGTTTGTCTTCGAGCGTTTGGACAGTTTCAACGAATCGACGAGCCCGCGCAGTCAGTTCAGCCTGAGTACGTTCTTTTCGCCCCAGAACTTCCAATAGAGCCGATCGGACCTCTGCAAACGTCGATTCGACGGCGGCTCGGCTGAATTCGGGCAGGTAGTACCGTGCAAGGTCCAGCAGCGCCGCTCCCTTCTGTGCGACGAGTTCATTCAGTTGAACATCGAGCAGATCAACGTCCCGCTTTTGAGTTGCTGCAAACGACCGGCTTTGATCGAGTGCTTCCTGCAGCTGATGGTAAATCGCAACGCCGGGTATGGGCATGGTTCGCGTCGTCCATTTCATAAGTCACGTTAGGCCTGAGCGACCTCTGGCAATCGAGGGCTGTTCGCCGCCGAATTCGACTTCACGTTAATGCAATACGAATCGTCTCACAAATAGTCAACGAACATAGGTGTCAAGTTACTGCTTCTATGAGGATTCCAAAGCAGTGGCACCTCAAGATGAAGTCCAAGGAAAAATTCTTCACAGCGTTGGTTGCCAGGCGACTCAATTACATTCTGCCAGCAGTGGTCCGGAGAGTTCTTTCAGGAAGAACAATCGGCCAGGCTGGCCGGGCATGAATGTTGAAGGAATCCAGGGCGTTGGTTCATGTCGAAGTGTCATCCACAGCGACAGACCCTGCCATTGCATTCCACGACCGAACGTTCCATCTGCTCCTCCAATGATTTTATCGCAGCCCAAAAATAGACCAGGGCCGACCGTGTTGGCGAAGGCGGGAACATGCGTTGTCCGGCTCTTGAAGCTGGTCAGCGCGTTCTGTTCAATCGTCAACGGATGCAGCTTGGCACCCAGCCGGTGGGTCTGCTTTTTCCAATCCCCGACCGACGCGAATTCTGCGGCGAAGTGCGGTTCCCAGAATGCGATGTGGCAGACGCGACCGATCCCGAAGATCGTTGTCAGCTTGGCTCCTTGAGACCGAAGCTCGCCAATCCTTTCAGCATATGTCGGCAAGAGCTTCTTCGTGGCGAAGAAACGCTGTTTTTTAGGAACGGTCAGTTTGCCAAGCGGTCCATAGAAGGCTTGCTCCATTGCGTATTGAAACGAACCTGTGTTCGTTGGAGGCAACGTGTTTCCGACACTGTCCGACCATTCATCCATATTGAATCCATGCACATGGTCGCACGACACATTCCACTCCGTCAGGAAATAGATCGCCCAACGATACATGCCCATCGGTCCCACCGGCAGGATCATCGCTGCTTGCTGATTGGCATCGCGAGCCTGTTTGATTGTTAGAGCAATCTCGTGACCGAGCATCATGTCAAAGTCGGACAGACTGGCACACGGGACAGGCTGAAAGTTCTTATGCCAGGACTTTTGGCGGGTGGTTATCGTCGTTGGATCGGGATCGATGCAGGCATCAATTTTCGCCAGATCCCATCCAGCTGGAAAAAAACCTTCCATCAACGAACCAGACAGCGTCGTGAGCAAATCCATTAACGAGACTCCCAAATGGCAAACCAAAACAATTCAAGTAGACCAGTTCTTCCGATCAAAGCCACCGCAATCGGTATTGGCATTGTAATCCAATATCGGAATCGTCGCACTCAACGGAGTATTAGGCATACGGACGTCTTTCGCCTTACCTTGCTGGCTTGCACTCGACGAGTGGGGTCTTTACCGTGACGATTGCCGCGACACCTTTCCGGAAATTGATGCATGGCCAAGCAGACGACCTCAGAAAAAAACGCACGCAGTGAAAAAGGCTCGACCGCTTCGAATGACGCTGTCAACGTAGAGCAGGCTTTGACTTTTGAACAGGCGATGTCTGAACTGCAGCAGATTGTGAATGATCTTGAAGATAACTCGCTCGGACTGGAAGCATCTCTGGCTCAGTTCGAACGCGGGATCGGGTTGCTTCGCAACTGCCATTCGTTTCTGGAGCAGGCTGAACAGAAAATTGAGATCCTGGTCAATTTCAAAGCGAATGGCGAACCGACGACCGCTCCGTTCGACGCCACACCAACCGCCGGTACGAGCGATCCGAAGACGCTTTTCTAAAGAGGAATTCCCTTGAGTCACGGCTCAGTACCGGAAATGTGGAGTCGAACGGAACTTGCCGACTGGCAGGGAGCCCGACTGTCTGAACTGCTGAAAGTGACTGTTCCTGCGAACCCGTTCTGGGCACGAAAACTGGCGGATGCCGGAGTAGACCCCAACTCGATTCACACGCCCGATGACCTTAAGCTGCTGCCGTTCACGACCAAAGCAGAGCTAGTCGAAGATCAGTTGGCCCATTCACCATATGGAACGAATCTGACTTTTCCCGTTGTTGATTACTCACGGTTACATCAAACCAGCGGAACAACAACCGGTCGGCCTCTGCGGTGGCTGGATACTCCAGCAAGCTGGAACTGGATGCTGGACTGCTGGTCAACGATTTATCGATTGCTGGGCTTGCGGCGAACTGATCGGCTGTGCTTTCCTTTTTCATTCGGTCCGTTTCTTGGCTTTTGGGCAGGTTTCGAAGGAGCGGCTCGACAAGGCAACCTTTGCCTCGCAGCAGGTGGCATGAGCAGTGAGGCAAGGTTAAAGCTGATCCTCGAGAACGATGTCACATGGCTTGGTTGTACTCCGACTTACGCATTACGATTGGCTGAAGTCGCGGCTGCACAGGGAATCGATGTTTCCAGCAGTCGCGTTCGTGCCGTACTCGTTGCTGGTGAACCAGGAGGTTCGATACCCTCAGTGCGTGCACGGATCAGCGACGTGTGGGGAGCACGTGTCTTCGATCATTGGGGAATGACCGAAATTGGCCCTCTGGCAACCGAATGCGAAGACGACCCCGATTGTCTGACCGTTAACGAATCGGCATGCATACCCGAAATCATCGATCCAGACACTGGCAGACCATCAGTAGATGGTCGAGGCGAATTAGTGATCACCAATCTGGGCCGGACCGGTTCGCCCCTCGTACGGTATCGTACGGGTGATCTGGTCGAAGCTGATCCGTCTCCGCATGTTTCCGGCCGCAATTGGCTGCGTCTGAAAGGTGGGATTCTGGGCCGTACAGACGATATGCTGATCATTCGCGGCAACAATGTCTTTCCATCGAGTATCGAAGCAATTGTCCGTGAATTCCCTGATGTGACGGAGTTTCGTATTGTCGTTACTCGCCTCCGTGAGATGCAGCACATTCGACTGGAACTGGAACCTCAACCGGGGATCGACACCGAGTCGTTAGCTCAAAACGTGGCGGCGACGATCAAGCAGAAACTTCAATTTCAGGCGGAAGTGACAGTCGTACCAACAGGCTCGCTACCCCGGTTTGAAATGAAAGCAAAACGGCTCGTCCGTGAAGGGTGACCCGTTGTGTTAAAGAGACATCACAGTCATCTTCACCTGATACGAATTACTCACGTGTGATGAACTCATCCAGGTTCATGAGGACTCGCGACACTGCTGTCCAGGCTGCTGCGTCAGAGACCGAGACATTTGACGGCAAGTGTTTTGGCGCGAATGCAGTTGCGGCAGTCGGATCTTTTCCGAATTGGTCGCGTTGTTGCTGGAGATATCCGCGAAGCCGTGCCAGTTCCGTCGACGTTGGCTCACGCCCTAATGCGGTTTCAACCGCCAGAGACAAACGCTGGCTGTCGTCGGCAACTGGGGCCTCAAGTAGTCTCGTGGCAAATCCACGTGCGAATTCGAAGAACGTTTCGTCGTTGGCGAGCGTGAGAGACTGCAATGGGGTGTTTGAACGATTGCGACGAGTGCAAGCAACGTTGGGTTCAGGGAAATCGAAGACTGCCATTGCAGGATACAAGCTGGATCGCCAGATGTGCGTGTAGATTCCTTTGCGATATCGGTCGCGGCCGACCGAGGTCTTCCATGGCTTCTTATCCTGAGTGAAATCGAAGACACCTTCAGGCTGAGGTGGATAAACCGGCGAACCACCAAGTTCTTCTGTTAATAATCCACTTGCCGCCAACGAGGCATCGCGGATCACTTCTGCATCGACCCGTAATCTCGACTGGCGAGCGAGCAGTTTGTTAAGGGGATCAACTTCCAGCAGTTCGGGCCGAGCGTGCGACGACTGGCGGTATGTCGCCGAAGTGACGAATAGCCGATGAAGGCGTTTGAGATCCCACAACGGACGCGAGGTTGCTGGATAGGGCTTTTCTGCTTCAGCCGGTCCTCGTAATTCATTCGCCAGCCAATCGAGCAATTCAGGGTGCGTCGGGCGATCACCCTGAGTCCCAAAATCATTTTCGGTCTCAACAAGGCCCCGTCCGAAAAATCGCTGCCAATAACGATTGACGATGACTCGAGCTGTCAAAGGGTTATCAGTCGAGACCAACCATTCGGCCAGCCCCAATCGATTTGTAAATTCGTTTTGTTGATTCTCTGCCGTTTCCTGTTTTGCCCTTTGATCAAGCGCGCGTGGGATTGCGGGTTGGACTTTGGCTCCCTTTCGCAGAAAGTCGCCGCGAATCTGAATGTAAGCTTCACGAGGCGATTTAGTTTCGCGCGTAATCATTGTGGTCGGAAACTTGGGTTCTGAACTACGTAAACGAGCAATCGCGTTCAGTTGTGGGTATTTCTCTCGAGCAATGCTTAATCCCCGAAAATATCCGTCGAGATCTCGCTTATGAACTTCAGACCGATCCATGGGAGGAAGATCAACTGCATTCTTCACATTGAATGGTAGCTTTTTCTTGTCTTCCTCGGTCAATCCTTTTTCCCAGATGGCCAGATCGGCGGCGATGTTTGGCGCCTGTTCCTTCAACTCCTGTTCCAGCCGGCGGACTTCGGTTCTAATCTGCGCAAGGCGTTCGGGTTCTCCATTCTTTATTTGGTCAGATGAAGGAACATCGATCCGCGGCGCGGCAGGGTCACCAGCGGAAAACTCCGTTGAATTAAAGAACGCGTAAAGCTGATAGTAGTCACGCTGCGAAATCGGATCGTATTTGTGATCGTGGCATTGAGCACATCCAATTGTCAGCCCGAGAAACACAGAACCGGTTGTGTTGACGCGATCAACCACCGCTTCGACTCGGAATTGTTCGGGGTCGGTTCCCCCTTCTTCGTTGATAAGCGTATTGCGGTGAAACCCCGTCGCAACGAGTTGTTCGAGAGTTGGCTTGGGAAGCAGATCACCGGCGATCTGCTCAATGGTGAACCGGTCGAATGACAGATTCTCGTTGAACGCGTTGACTACCCAGTCGCGGTACTTCCAGATCGTACGCGGCTGGTCGCGAGTGAATCCGTTTGAGTCTGCATATCTGGCTGAATCGAGCCAGTCACGACCCCAACGTTCACCGTAATGGGGCGAAGCAAGCAGCCGGTCGACAAGTCGCTCGTAAGCATCGGGCGATCGATCCGAGAGATACTCGCGAACGGTTTCGATTGATGGAAGAACACCCAGAAGATCGAGATGGACTCGTCTCACGAGTGTCGTTTTGTCTGCCTCAGGCGAGGGCGTGACTCGCTCACGTGAAAGACGATCGAGAATGAAATCATCAATCCCGCTTCGTCGTTGAAAATCATCAGAGTGTTTGGGCGGCACGATCGATCGGATCGGTTGGAATGCCCAATGGTCGCTGACAAGTACTTCAGCCGCTTCGGTCAATTCATCCGCAGGATATTTCGCGCCATCATTAATCCACTGACGTATGACGGCGATTTCGGCATCGCTCAATTTATTACCGTCAGGAGGCATCTGTGATGCCCCTTCAGTCCCCGTCATCGCTTGTAACAACAGGCTTTTTGCAGCCTCACCAGGGACGATCGCCGGCCCCGAATCCCCGCCAGCGAGCATGCCTCGGGCTGAGTCAACACGCAGACCGACCTGCTGTTTCTTGACTCCATGACACGAGGCACAATGCCTGGCCAATATCGGTTTGACCTGAGTTGCATAGTCCACGGGCGCATCGTCCGCCGTCACCGTGAAGGCGGTGAACAGCAGCAGCAACATACAAAAACATCGAGCGACGGGCATCAGCAACGCCTCACAATGCCAAACAACAAAAATCAAAAGCCATTGATGAGTATTGCCAGCGTAGCGTCAGAGGTCAATTCGGCGACTGTCGCAGAGACCCGCGTACGCCGGGATCTAAACCCCTTTGATCAAATTTGCCACTTCGTCTTTGGTAAATGGCTTCTGCAACCGGGCACCCATTTGAGCGACAACCCGCGCGGCCGCATGTGACGCCAGGTGGCCTGACTGCTTCCAGGTCAGACCATTCGTGATGCCGTACAGGATTCCTGCTGCGTACATGTCGCCAGCCCCGGTCGTATCGATCGCTTTGGTCGTAACCCCTTCAATGGGGATTGCCTGGCTTTGATGCATGAGTAGCGAACCATCGGCTCCGAGAGTTAATGCCACATCAGCGGCATACTGATGGATGTCATGTGCACAATCGACCGGATCGGTTTTTCCGGTCAGGCTGCGGGCTTCTTCGAGGTTGCAGAACAGCAGGTCAACGGGTCCCTTGATCAAGTCCCAGAACAGATCACGATGCATTCCGATCAGGAACGGGTCTGAAACCGTGAAGGCGACTTTGACGCCGTTTTTCTTCGCAAGCTCAATGGCCTTTAACGCGGCGGCCTTGGTCGAATCGCCAGCGAACAAATACCCTTCGATATAGACGTACTTCGCCTTCTTGATTTCGGCTTCTGAGATATCGTCTGGGCCTAACGTGGCGGAAAGACCGAGATGAGTCAGCATCGTGCGCTGTGCATCGTCCGTGATCAAAACTACGCAGGTGCCGGTTTGGCCAGGGGCTTGTGGGACTTCGATCTTCACACCCAGATCCCGCATGAATTTCAGATAGAATTCGCCCAATTCGTCCTGCCCGGTCTTGGCGGCATAAGCCCCTTTGCCTCCAAAATCGACCAGTCCGGCAATCGTATTGGCCGCCGAACCACCCGCACAGCGATTGATCTTGGCACCGCGAATCTTGTCGAGCACCCGTGCTTGTGTCGGCTCATCAACCAGGGTCATGATCCCTTTGTGGAACTCAAGACTTTCGAGTGTTGAATCATCGATAACAGCCTGGATATCAACGAGCGAATTGCCGACGCCAAACACGTCATAGCTGGTGGACATGAAGAATGACTTTCAAGAAGGATCATGCGAACCAGACAGTCGCCGAAAAACAAGCACGATTGCCAATTCGTCGTGTCTGGAATTGTCGATATTTAAGAGCGTTTTCTATCAGACAGTCGGTCATCCTGCCACTCGACCGAAGTCGATTGCGCGACTGAGTTTTCAGAAGGTCAGCGGACTTCGCACTCGAAAAGTGCTCTCGCTGGAGGAGTTAGCCGCCGACAAAGTATTCGGCAGAATGTTTCTGAGATATCTTACGTGGAATGTCCTGTTCAAGACAACTCCCCCGACTGGAACCGTTATGAAGTCGCATACCGAATACTTGGCCTTCAATCTTCCCACCCGGATGGGCTTTTTGAATATCACTCCCACAATCGAAGAGATTGTCAGGAAGAGCGGCATTACTGAGGGGTTGTTACTTTGCAACGCGATGCACATCACCGCTTCGATCTTTATCAATGACGACGAGTCAGGACTGCACGAAGACTACAAGAAGTGGCTGGAAGGTCTTGCTCCGTTTGATGCGTCGCCGCAGCGATATGCTCATAATCGAACCGGTGAGGACAATGCCGACGCCCACATGAAACGTCAGATCATGGGCCGTGAAGTCGTCGTTGCTGTCACAAAAGGAAAACTGGACTTCGGTCCGTGGGAGCAGATCTTTTACGGCGAGTTCGACGGCCGCAGGTCGAAGCGTGTGTTGGTCAAAGTGATTGGCGAGTAGGTACGAAGCATGAACCAAACAGTTTTCGACAAGTCCTTTCAGCAACTCTATGGCAAACCTTGCTGGGGGCTTCGGTATGATCGGCAGTTGAACTTGTCGATGAATTTCGGAATACCATCACTCGATATTCGAGAACCGTTCACAACCGATTCCACATCCGAAATAGTCCAGCAAATGGCTGCACGTCGGCGAGTGACCGTGCGAGGTGAATGGTTTCTCTGGATTTACCGCTGCTACTGGAGTCTCATTTCCGGGGAACATCAACTGGCGACCGGGTCGTCTTCTTACCGACGCATTGAGCGAGCAATCTCACAGTTTGAAGGACAAAAACTCGTATCGGTTACCATGGACCCCGATACGTGCGCCACTCGCTTCACCTTCGACCTCGGGTGCATCTTACGCTGTCGCAGATTTGAGCCCGACTCCAAACAGGAATTGTGGATGCTGTATAAACCGAGCGGATATGTCCTCTCTGTGTGTGGTGAAGGACATATCGACCATCAGCGAGGGACGGAGCGAGCCCGACCGCATGGCCGTTAGCAACGTGAAAATCGTCTGGATCCGGGGCGTCTGCAATTTGAGATTAGAGCGATGTTCGAGTTCACAGCCGATCTCATGCAATAGTTCCCTGTTGACCGAATTCAAGGTCGTCGCTATCACACGCACCCCATCTGTCGATTCCCGACACCAACAGATTTCAACCTTAAATTCAGGTGCGAATTGTGGACACTTCTCACGTGCTCTCAGCATCGGTCACTCCCGTCGTGCTGATCTCGGCCTGTGGGTTAGTCACGTTGGCTCTCTATAACCGCTTAGGGACAATTCTGGCCCGAATCCGAGCGTTTCATTCGCAAAAGATCGAATTGCTCAAACAACGCCACGAACAAGGCCGCACTGAGCACGCGATGCTGCTGGAAATGCTCGATACCCAGATCGACGTTGTGACCTTAAAAGCCAGGATGGTTCAAAAGGGTTTGATGTGCTTGTTAGCCGCGATCGCCGCGTTTCTGGTCTGTTCCCTGCTTGCCGGAGCGGCAGCCTTACATGAAGAAGTCGGTCCGGCAGCAATCGTCGTGGGGGCTTTCGGCAATATTCTGTTCCTGATCGGACTCGGTTGGGCCATGCGGGAATTGATGCTTTCACTCAGTCCACTGGAAGAAGAAAGCAGTTATTTGAAGGTCGTTTCGAATCACTATTCCAATACATCTTCCGTTGAAAAGAGACTGACAATCGCAGAAAGTGCGTGATCTCCCCCCAGTTCGCTCACTGATGAGGTGTCACCAAAATGAATGAAGAAGCCAGCTACACTTGCGCATCCTGTGGCGAGGAAATCGTTGTTCCAATCGATCTGTCTGTCGGTTCGGAACAGGAATATGTGGAAGATTGCCCGATCTGTTGCCACCCCAACGTGATCCACGTCGAAGTCGACAATCACGGGGAAGCACGATTGTGGGTGACCGGTGATTAGTCGACTGTCCGACTAAGGTTCATCTTTTCCGCTTTGACGTATAACTCGGCGGGGGCTTTGTCGAAATACTGAAAGAGCGCCGGGCATAGCCAGCCTTGCATCGCGGGTGAATCGGTTTGGTACCAGTTGCCACCCATTTCCTCCCGAACCCATTCAAGTCGTTTCTGGTAACCCGGAAACGGTGATGCCGAGAAGAGCATTCTAAATCCGTTTTGGGCATTGGGGATTTCTGCCACAAGATCATCAATCATCGCGGGAACCCCGTTGACGAACGGCTCCCTGACAAGATCCGTGGCAACGTCATCAAAGACCCATGTTCCCGCACTTTCGAGCCAGTAGGGGGCAATGACCTGGATTTGATTGGGCATGGAACGATCAATCTGTTGTGGGGCGTTCGGTCTCGAAATTCTGTAATCTGTCATACTGATCAACGCGTAAAACGCAAGGTTGACGCTTTCGAGTTGTTTGCGTGAGGCAAGGTGATGTCGCATGTCTTTGAGCTGGCTGCAAACTCGCCGGTGACGGATCGTCGCCGCCGTTGCCCGGCCATCGTCATCGTCGCTATCGCTTCGCTGGGAATCCTGGCCGACCGGATGTATCCCGTCTCGCTCGACGCATGGTTGTTGCTGACCGCTGTCTCGTCGAGTGTCTGGCTGATTGCATTTGTAACCCAACAACGCTGGCCGTCTGCTCTCTGCTTGTTACTCGGCTGGTTTGGACTGATGGGAGCCTGGCATCACTGCCGCTGGAATTGTCGAGCTGAGAACAACATCGCCAATTCGGCGACCAGCACACCAGCACTGGTTCGCGTTGTGGGAAAAGTCGTCCAGTCACCCTGGATCGTCCATCATCCTGAAGCGAGCCGTGCAAGCTGGCAAAGTCCCGAGCACACGATCCTGATCCTCGAAAGTCGATCACTGGTAACCGACGCCGCAAAGTCGCTGGCAGTTTCAGGAACCACGCGCGTCTCTGTCGATGGCGCGGTTGCTGAAGTCGCTTTAGGTGATCTTGTCGAAGTCACGGGAACGTTGGCTCTTCCCAGTGAACCGGCAAATCCCGGTGACTTCAATCAGCGGACGTTCTTGAGGGCTCAAGGGATTTTCGCCGTGGTCCGATCTGACCATCCAGACTGCGTTGCGATCATCGGGCGAGAACGAACCACATGGGATTGGCTGCTGGTCCTTCGGGGTAAACTGCGATCACGGGCAGAGCAATTGATCTCGAACTGGCTACGGAGCGACACGGCACCCGTGGCTCAGGCCATGCTGCTGGGAAGCCGAGTACAAATCGATGACGAGACACGTCGAGCCTTCCGCGAAAGTGGCATGCTGCACGTCCTTGCCATTTCGGGAATGAATGTCGGACTATTGTGGAGCTGGCTCTGGTCACTCAGCCGATGGCTGGGTCGATCGGCTGAGACTTCGACCTGGATCGTACTAATCGCTCTACCCCTTTATGCCGTTGTCACAGACGCGAATCCTCCGATTGTTCGCGCAACGGTTGTCGCTGTTATTGTCGCGCTCGGAACACTTCTGGGTCGTACCGGGTCGATGGGCAACTCACTGGCGCTCGCAGGCCTGTCAGTGTTGGCCTGGAATCCGACCGACTTGTTCAACACCGGAGCTCAGCTTTCGTTTCTCGCGGTTTTCGCGATCCTGCACACCACGAACTGGCTGAAGCTGCTGCAACAGGAAACACTGGTCAAAGAGGACATCGGACCTTTGGAGGACTCGTTTCTGCGACGATCAATTCGTCGAATGGTACGAGCCATCATCGAAGCGAATATCGTGGGGCTGGCGGTCTGGGTCATGACCTCACCACTGGTGGCCAGTGAGTTTCATCTTGTTTCGCCAATCGGATCGTTACTGACAGTCCTGCTGGCTGTACCTGTCACGCTGATGTTCTGGATTGGCTACTCGTTCCTGTTGCTGGGTCTGGTCTGGTCAAGTCTATTTGGCTGGCTGGGGATTCCGTTCGACATGATGTTGCGAGGATTTCTGTGGACGGTCCATGCAGGTGCGAGTCTCGACCTTGGGCACGTTTATGTTCCCTCACCACCCGTCTGGTGGACGATCGGGTTTTATGGTTTGACCCTGCTGCCGACTCTGTTGATTCGCAACCATCGCCGGGGCGCCGCTGTTTCTGTCAGAGCCGGATTAACATGGATGGTGCTGGGGCTTGCCTGGGATCTTTATCGCGAGCCCCAGCGTGGAGTCACCTGTACGTTCATTTCTGTCGGTCATGGGTTAAGCGTTCTGATCGAGTGTCCGAACGGTCGGACGGCTCTGTACGATGCCGGAGGAATGGTTGGTGGAGGATCGGTCGCGCGGACAATCTCACAGGCACTATGGACAACGGGCCGGTCACGACTGGATGCCGTGGTGATCTCACACGCCGATGGCGATCACTGCAACGCCTTGCCCGAGTTAAGTCGCATTGTGTTACCGGGGAATTTGTTTGTGCATCGCAGTTTTCTCGATTGGAAACAACTGCCGGTCGCTGATGCGATCGAACGTTCAGCCAGCGCTGGAGCGAAAGTGCGTTTGATTAGCGAAGGAGAATCGCTGGTCCTCGATCCGAGCGTCTCCCTCAAAATCCTCCATCCACCGAACGAGTTTCACTCACCGAAAGACAATCCCAACAGCATTGTGCTTTGCATCGAATATGCGGGTCGACGAATCCTGCTGACAGGCGATCTTGAACTTGAAGGACTTGAGCGACTGTTAAGGACTCCACCGGTCGATACGGATGTTTTACTTTCACCACATCACGGCAGCCTGAAAGCGAACCCGCTCGATCTGGCTCGCTGGGCAACCCCCGAGTATCTGGTTGTCAGCACTCCCGAAGCGAGCGCTGCCGAACGCCTTGCCGCACGTTATGGCCCTGAAACTCAAATCCTGACCACGGCAACTCGCGGTGCGATCCGCTGCCACATCAGCCCCGACGGGCAACTTCAGATTGTTCCGTTCAAGAATTAGTGCTTTGTCAATCTTCTGAATTAGGGTGCCACTGCATGACCGTCTTCAGTCATGCAGTACTCTTTCACCGGCAGAACGCGAAGCCAGTGCTTCTCCGAAGACTCCGTCGAGGCGTCGCCTTTTACCAAAGTAGCCATCATCGCTCCGCGTGATGAGCATTGTTCGAGAACCTGCCAATTTCCAATTCGCCTGTTTTCAAAATAGCAACTCAAACCAAACATTTGTCCCGATGCTGAGGCAACGCTTGAATCGTATCCGACGCATGCTCATCACGCTGAGCGATGATGGCTACTTTGGAAGAAATGCTGAAAGTTGACTCAAAAAGTCAACTTTCAGCATGCGATAAAGTCCGAAGCAGTGGCGCAGGATCCTAATTCAGAAGCTTGAAACAGCATCAAAACAGGCCTGCAATCGGATTTGCGTCGAAGATATGCGTCGGTCGATTCAGGTCGTCGTACCAGGCTGCCGTGTCAGGAAGACCAAGCGCCGAATAGATCGTGGCGGCCATGTTCTCAGGCTTTTGCGGATCAGCGGCAGGATAGGCTCCAATCTTATCTGATGCCCCAACGACACGGCCTCCTTGTGTCCCCCCTCCGGCAAAGAAAACGGTTTGCACTGCACCCCAATGATCACGACCAGGCAATTTATAGTGCTGAGGCAGATGAGAGATTTTGGGTGTTCGACCAAACTCGCCAGCCATGACGATCAGCGTATCATCG
The DNA here is from genome assembly GCA_903858935.1 of uncultured Schlesneria sp. GTDB lineage: Bacteria > Planctomycetota > Planctomycetia > Planctomycetales > Planctomycetaceae > Schlesneria. The sequence goes on from CAIOKO010000173.1 coordinate 50,330, forward strand.
AGCATCCCTCGATCGTGAAGATCGTCGAGCAATGCTGAAAGACATCTGTCCGTCGGCGGGAAGAGTTTATCTTTCAGATGGGGAAACGCTTCGCCATGAGTATCCCATGTCTCGTTGTTCCCCAGGTTGACCTGCACCAGATTCACGCCTGCTTCAACGAGATTACGCGCCATCAGCAGCGACCAGCCGAATGAGTTGCGACCGTAGCGATCGAGCGTCTCGGGTCGTTCATTTTTGACATCCAGGATTTGCTTCACCTTGGGGTCGGTCAAGAGCGAGATCGCACCCTGACGCGATCGGTCAAAAGATTCTGTCCCCGCCGCACGATCAAGATCCTGTCGCTGGCGCTCGATTGACGTCAAAAGATCCATCCGTTTGCCGAAACGATCGAACGACAATTCCGCAGGCAGGGTCAAGTCAGGAATCTGAAATTTGCGATCGGCGTTATAGACCTTTGCTCGATCCTGATGATCGAAAGCAAATTCCGGGTAGGCGCCGTAACAGGCGGAATCGTATCCCGCGGCATCGATCACCCACGGGTCCCGGTGTGGTCCCAACTGCCCGGCGAATTGACCTGGTATCACTCGCCGTGTGGTATGAATCAGCCGTTCAGGAAGAATGGCCGCCGGAGGAAGATTATTACGAGGCCTGGTGACCGCCCGGGCAACGGATGCAATCGAAGGCCAGTCGGTTCGTTTCGGACCATTCGGATCAAAACCGGGTGGAAGCATTGTCTTCCCCGTCAGCATGATCATATGGCCGGCCGAGTGGTCATTCGTCGGATGAGTTAACGAACGGCAGATCGACCACAAATGACTGCGCTGCGCAAGCTTTGGCAGGTGTTCGCAAATCTCAAGCCCGGGGGTTTTCGTGGCGATCGGCTGAAACTCGCCCCGAATATTTTCCGGGGCTTCCGGCTTCATATCGAAGCTGTCGTGTTGACCAAGACCACCAGAGAGAAAGATGTAGATGACCGATTTTGCCGTCTTATTCCCGCGATAAGTCGTGACGTCTGCGGCTTGCAGGGCCTGCAAGTGGTTCATCCCCAAGCCCAACAAGCCGATCCCACCCGCCTGAATCGCAGCGCGACGGCCGATCTGGGGATGAGCGAATTTGGGAACATGAGCTGACATCGGACTCTCACCGTGGAACTATTACAAATCAGTATCGGCTTAAATGTCATACCGGATTCGTCAACGCTTCGCAATCCGGCTCAGCCGGTTCATGCGCGTCGGACAACGGGCTTAAAATAGGACTATCAATCGCGCGTTACCAAGGCGAGCCGAGAGGCGTCAGCCCTCGGACTCTTCGTTCACCAATTCGGATTCAGATTCCATGAAAACGTCCGAGCGCTGACGCCGCCCGGCTCACCTCGCCTTCGTAAATATCAATAAACGCGCGAACGATTTCTCTATTCTGAACCCATCATCCGACGCGCGTGAACCGGCTGTGCCGGTCGGCTTGGGAAATGTTTCATGGCGGTTTAGCATATAAGGCCCTGTTTAGTGAAAGAGATTCATGGCTGGCCCGCGTCTGGAATTGCCCGTACTTCAAAACTGGAGCTGTCACAATTGTGGTGGTTGCTGTCGACAGCACTTGATCGAAGTGACAGAAGAAGAACGCCAGCGAATTCTCAAACAAAATTGGACAGCTCAGGACGGCGTTCATCAGCCGGTCATGCAATGGCACTCAGGCCCCCCCTGGCGTAAGCGGTATCGACTAAGTCACACCGCGGATGGTGGATGCGTCTTCCTGGACGAAAAAGGACTTTGCCGGATCCACGCGAAATTTGGCGAAGCGGCCAAGCCGCTTCCCTGCCGGGTTTATCCGTTTGCCTTTCATCCGTCAGGAAAATCATTCGCTGTCAGCCTGAGGTTCAGTTGTCCGTCGGTCGTGGCTAATAAGGGTATGTCAGTGACCCAGCGGACGAGTGAATTACGCCGAATGGCAGAGGAAGTCATCCCGCGTGGTGCCGAGAAATCTCCGCCGCCGTTGCTGACCCGCACGGATCGCGTCGACTGGCCGGATTTGCTGCCGTTCGTGGAAGCACTCGATCACACTTTTGCGGACCCGACTTCACCGTTCATTATTAAACTTCATCGTGCGATCATCTGGACAACGTTAGTCGGTCAGTCGTCGTTCGAAAAATTGCGAGGCCCCCGGATTCGCGAGTTAATTGGTTTGCTCATGGAAGCAGCTCGCGTTGAGATTCCTCGCATCCCGGAGAAAATCGACGAGCCGAGCCGATTAGGTCGGCTGTACTTTCGAACGCTGGTCGCTCAATACGCGAGGAAGGACACGGTGGCGGATCTCTCAACAGGCCCCTGGGGACGTTGGCGTCTGTTTCGAGCGATCCTCAAGTTCACGAAGGGGGCTGGAGATGTCCCACCGCTTCAATCAGGTTTCAAACCGGTCCCTTTCGCCTCTCTGGAGACACCGTTTGGTTCATTGGACGCACAGTCGGAAGAGATCCTGACTCGATATTTTCGAGTCAAAATTCAGGGATTGCACTTCTTCGGTTCCGCATATTATGACGTCCCATTCGCGGAAGGTTTTCATAGTCTGGCACTGATGTTACCGGTCACACTGTGGCTGGCACGTTGGCTGGCAGTCGGTGAAGGACGAAACCATTTGACTGTCGACGACGTTTCCAAAGGACTGGCAATTGCCGACCATCATCACGGCTATTCACCAGCCCTCGCACAATACGCAGCCAGAAACCGAGTCCGTTGGCTGGCGGAATCGAACGACCTGAGCCGGTTATGCCTCTGGTATTCTCGTTGAATTGGATTCGCTACCAGGGAGCCTCGCCGAGTTCTCAACATAGGTGTAGGGTGCGGACAAGTCTTCGAAGTCCCACCGCGATCCTGGTTACGTCATCCGGAGCGCGAGGTTCCACCGGAGCCATCTTCTGTTTGCGTAGACATAATGGAAGGACCAGTCGCCCACGGATACGTGGGTTGTGTTTAATGGATCGAGCGTTTCGATCCTTTTTCCACAGAGCCACAACGGGAGGACTGGTCCATGAGTACATTACGATTCGTTGGTTTGGATGTCCA
>CAIOKO010000174.1 GCA_903858935.1 uncultured Schlesneria sp.
GATGAGCATGCGTCGGAAACGATTCAATCGTTGCCGACGCATCGGGACAGATATTCCGTTTGAATTTCTGATTTGAGACCATGCGGATTGGAATTTGGTAGGTTCTCGAACAATGCTCATCACGCGGAGCGATGATGGCCACTTTGGTCTGAGGCAAAGCCCTCGCTGGAGTCTTCGACGGCCGTGTCTTCAAGGTTCAATAACGTCTCCGAAGAGCACGGCCTTACCGAAGACGGTAAAACCGTGCCACCCTTTTCGCGGATTTCTCTTACAAAATATCTTTCTTACCAACAACGCAAACATGCAATCTTCTGATCGTTTCATCGGACCAGTTTTGGTTCGACAGCGGCAATCTGGTTCCGATCAAAAAAACACTGGCGTGCGAAGACGCACGCCAGTGGCACACAAATAAAGATTCGCGTCGACGAACGACCAAATTACTTCGGCAACCGATCGGTTCGGACCTTTGTAAGATCTCCCTGCAACGCCTTCATGTACGAGACAAGATCTTCCTTCTCTTGAGCGGTCAGGTTCAGCTTCTTCATCTTGTCGCTGAGGTACGGATTCGGGTGACCACCTTTGTCATACCATTCCACGACTTCTTCCAACGTCTTCAAACTTCCGTCATGCATGTACGGGCCGGTTTGAGAAATGTTGCGAACGGTTGGCGTCTTAAAGGCCCCCTTGTCCTTTTCGATCTTCGTCTGATCATATCGGCCCAGGTCAGGCTTCGGCTTATCCATGCCGATCCCGATGTTGTGATACTTTTCATCAGTGAAGTTGGCTCCGGCATGGCATGCCGTGCAGTTGGCCTTCCCGAAGAACAATTCTCGGCCTCGAATCGCTGAAGCGGTAATCGGATGAGCGTCGCTCGCCCGCTTCAGACTCCAATATTGGTTGTATGATTCAAGATCGTCTTTTTTGAATGCATCGAGATCCTTCAGCTCATCACGAAAGTTTTTCACAAAGTTCGCATATGGTTCGTAGTAGTCAGCTGGCGAAGCTCCTGTGACGAGAGCTCGTTCGAATGTCGCGATCGCCTGGGCAACTGTATCAATCGTGATTCCTTTGCCAGGGAAAATCGATTCGAATTGGAGACGGTATCCTTCAATCCCCTTCAGTGTTTTTACGGCCGCGTCATGGGTGTTCGCCATTTCGATTGGATTGGCGATCGGTCCCTTCGCTTGATCTTCGAGTGTCGCGGCTCGTCCGTCCCAGAACTGAACGGAGCTGAGAATGCGGTTGAATGCGATCGGTGAGTTCCGTCCACCCTTTTGACCGCCGACGCCGACGCCGAATGTTGTGTTCCGTCCATATCCATCTTCAGGATGATGGCAGCTGGCGCAACTGATCGTGTTATCGGACGAAAGACGGGTATCGAAGAACAGTTGACGGCCGAGTTCGATTTTGGCTCTGGTGATCGGATTGTCCGCAGGAATCGAAATATTGTTGGCACCCAGAGCCAGGCCAACGGGAAGCACAACCTCAAGTGGTCGATGGTTTGGCTTTTTGTCCAGCCATGCCTTGATCTCTTCAGTTGTCAGATCACCTTTACCGGGAATGCCATTCGTCAGAGCGGGCGTTCCCAACACGACAGTCGGGCGCCCCTTTTGCTGAGCGTTCAATGCCTCGACCGAAGAGAACACGACCAATAACCAAGCTACGTATTTCATCTCTGAAATCCCTCGTTTTTCCTGAATCTCAATTACCAAACGACTTCATCACCACTTTTCTGAATGTGACCACTGCCGGGCGGGCGTCAGATTGTTGATGCGTATTTTTAAAACTCATCATGCCTGCGGGTCGACAATTCGAACATTTTGAATTGTAGGAGCATCTCTTTCAAAGGCCAACCGAGTGAGGCAAGATCCTGGATTCATAAGGTTCATGAAATCTTAGCAATTTAACGTCATTTTGTGGCTCTTTACTGCGATCTGGAACCACCTTAATGACCAATTAAATCACGGCGAGTCTCGGTATTCCTTCCATTGGAATAGCAAAAACGCGGCGAGTAGACAGCCGCCTGAAATCCCTGCCAGTATCCAATACGCTTGTGCCGCCGGAATTCCCTCGAAACCGCGCGGCGTCTTCAGTCCCTCGGCGGCACCCAGTCCGTAGATCAATGATCGACCGTAATAATTGATGGCCAGGCGTTTGATACTGCCTGGCAAATTGCCCACGAACAGTTCGATAAATAAGGCGTAGACCAAAGCGAGCATCGTTGGATGCCGAAAAATCACGGCGAACAGATGAAACAGTGACACATAGGCGACTGCCATCCCCAGCATCGCGGGCCAGTAAATCAAAAATGCTTTTAACCCGACCGATCCGACAAGCACGCAGTAAACCGCAAAACTTGTCAGTACGATTCCGCAACTTAGGGGTAACGAAGCAAGAATCTTGGCAAGAAGTATTTGCCAGCGGGGAATTGGTCGTGTAAGGAGGAAGACCAGTGTCTGATCTTCTCGCTCAGACCCGAGGGCTGTCGTCCCAAATCCGAGGGCACAAATAGGGATCAGAAACGATGAAAAGACGAACACCAGGAACGTACTGAATGCATCAAATGCTTTCTCCGGAGGTGTCATCTTTCCAAAACCGCGCCGCAGGATGAAAAGGAAACATCCCACGACAGGCAGAAGTACCATTAAGGTATTGACGGACCAGAACAGCCGTAAGAAAGAGAACCGCAGCAGGGTTTTGAATGCACGAAGTGAGTTCACGACGAATGCTTCCCCTGTTGAAGATATTCAAAGACCGCCTCAGCCCCTTCATCAAGGCTCTGAATCTGGCGGACTCTCTGGCCACCCATCACAACCAGATCCTGAATGCGAGCGTAAAAGTCAGGGGCATTTTTCGTGCGCACTCGCAGGCGATTTTCTTGAATATCACAACCAAGAACCTGACCGAATGCCATTAGTTCCGCTGCGAGTGAACGTGGATCATCGGCGATGATTTCAATCAAAAGTGGTTGATCGTCGAGCAGCCGGCGAATTTCTGCAAGACTGCCAGACGCGATTAATCGGGAACGTCCTAGCACAAGTATCTGATCGGCAAGCGTTTCAATGTCGTGCAAAATGTGGCTTGAAACGAGAATGCTCTTCCCTTTCTCGGCAAGACGAAACAGTAACTCGTTGATTTCCTGACGGCCACCAGGGTCGATGCCTGTCAGGGGTTCGTCGAGTAATAGGACCTGCGGGTCGTGCACGAGTGCCTGAGCAAGCTTGAAACGTTGTCGCATGCCGTGACTGCAACCGGCAATCTTTCGTTTTGCGCGGTCGGTCATTCCGACTTCTTGAAGAACCGCCTGGGTCCGGTCACGGACTTCGTGATCGGGAAAGCCATGCAGGGCACACATCGTCCGAACAAATTCTTCGCCGGTCATTTCCTCGTAAAGGTTGGGAACATCGGGGCAGTAGCCCAACAGGCGTTTGGCCGACGTTGACGTCGTTTTCAGCTTTCCAATCCGAACCTCTCCCTGAGTCGGTCTCAATTGGCCGCTGGCCAGCTTTAGTAGTGTCGATTTGCCAGCTCCATTCGAACCGAGCAGTCCCGTGATCCCTGGTCCAATCCGACACGTCAGGTCGTTCAGTCCGATGACTGCTCCGTAGAATTTGGTAACCCCTGAAAAGGTCAAATCAAATTCATTACTGGAAGATGGTGCCAAGTCAATCACTTCGTCGATTTAGGAGTAGGGCAGAACGAACGCCTCGGTCGCAGGATGGTAACAGCGACCGCTTGCGAGTTTCCACCGAAGCGGACTCAATTCGATCCCTTCGGCACGGCGATTGGCTTTGGCAAAGATTGAGAATTGCCTTTGTCTCGAAATGACGAGTCGTAGCAACTGAGGACCGAGCCAATTACCATATGCTCACACCCTTGAACCAAATGTCGCGGAAAGAGTTGTCACTCGTGCTGTTGGATCTTCAAAAACTATCGCGGCATTTCGGCTCGGTGCAGGCGCTCCGCGAGGTGACGCTACGACTCGACACTGGCACGATCGGGCTGGTCGGAAATAACGGAGCCGGCAAATCTACGCTGCTGAAAATCCTGCTGGGGCTTTTACCCCCCTCATCAGGTTCTGGCACAATTCTGGGGTGTGATATTCGGCAGACCGGCCTGCAATTGCGCGGGCGAATTGGGTATATGCCTGAAGCGGCCGCGACAGTCCCCCTGCTCAAAGGGGTTGAATACGTCGCTTTGTCGGGTGATTTATACGGAATGCCGTTCCGCGATGCGCGACGTCGTGCTCACGAAGTCTTGAACTACGTTGGTCTCGGAGAATTACGGTATCGTCGATTGGACGAGTATTCTGCTGGTAACCTTCAACGGCTGAAACTGGCTGCGGCATTGGTTCATGACCCGGAGCTTTTATTGCTGGACGAACCAACAAATGGACTCGATCCCGCCGGGCGAATGTCGATGTTGCGCCTGCTGGAAGATTTGATTGCAGAGACGGGCAAAAGCCTGATCTTGTGCACCCATCTTCTGAAAGATGTTGAACGGTTGTGCAAACAAGTAGTGGTACTTCATCAGGGGACGATCGCTAAATCAGGACCAATTGAAGAGATGACGCGTGCGGCCGAGAATCGTTACGAGGTTCATTGGCGCGACGCGAATTCAGACTTTCTATCCAGGTTTTGCCGTTCCGGTGGAACGGTTCTGCATCAAGGAGAAGTGTCAGAAGCGATGGCGCTCGTCGCACTGCCGGAAACATGGCAGGCGCGGCAACTTTTCGAACTGGCGGCACAATGTGGGACAGTGGTCACTCGGCTGCGTGAAGATGACGAAGATCTCGAACGATTATTCATGCGGCTCACGGCGAAACAAACTACGGGGACACAAGAATTGACGGCGTAGGAATCGACATTGCGAATTATCACGGCTGGCAAGGAAAGCTGCGTGCGCCGATACGGGGTGTGATTTCCATTGCGCGCGTGGCTTTGATCCAGGTTCTGCGGCGTAAAACCTACTGGGTGCTGTTGGGAATGGGATTGGCGCAGTTCATCATGTTCTGGTCCGTCATCTATGCGGTCACTCAGCTCGAGTTGCCGCAGCCCGTCAAGCAGAACATTTTGCGCGAATTTGGCTTCAGTGCGCAAATGGATGAACAGCGCGACAATGGCTATATGGTTTTCATGGAACGCCAGAGCGTCGTCGTGATGATCCTGTTGGCATTTTCAGGAAGCCTGCTTGTCGGTTCCGATTTCCGTCAGCGGACATTGCCGTTCTATTTGTCGCGCCGAATTGGCAAGCGGCATTACATCGCCGGAAAACTGCTGGCAGTCAGCAGTCTGATCCTGTTTCTGACCGTGCTTCCCGCTCTGTCTCTCTTTGTTGAATACGGGGCGTTCACATCCGGTTGGTCCTATTGGAAAGAAAACTGGCGAATACCAGTCGCCGTGCTGGCCTATGGTGGCGTGTTGTGTCTTGTCAACAGCGTCTGGCTGGTGAGCTTGTCGGCGTATCTTCAGCGCGCTGCGCCGATCGCGATTACCTGGTCGAGCCTGTTAATTATGCCGGGCCGTCTGGGCGAATATCTCTGGAAAGCAAGCGACAACGAATACTGGAGGCTGCTTGATCCTTGGCGTGACATGCGATTAATCGGGCAATTATTTTTCGGAAAGTTTCGCAAAGATTTCGACCGAGACCTCGCCTGGTGGGCGCTCGCGTTAATCGCGGCCATCACCATCGTGGCGTTTGTCGCACTCGTACGCCGAGTCCGTGCCGTGGACGTCGTCGAATGATTTTTTGAAAGGCCCCCGATTTGCGCCGCAGTCAAATCATGCTTACGGTGACAGCCGTCGGAAGTTCCCGTCATCTCGTCGTTGCAAATGTCGCCGTATTGTTGCCATCGCTGCTGTGAGCGATGATGTGCTTCCCTGCTGGAACGCGGGCTTTCTGAATAATCGGAGCCAAATAATCTGATTTAGTGCAGTTCTGGTCGAAGATAGATAAAGCTTTTCCCCAATCGACCGCCATAGTTACCTGCCGAGATCTTGATCAGACCTGGCGTGTCGACAGTGGCGGCGATGACCGCCTGCGTTCCAGCGGAAACTTTCGCCAGGTCACGTCCATTGATAATGATTTCCATAATCGAATGGATCCCTTCGGGGACCTGTGACTGATCACCTAACTTTTCCCGCAATGTCGGGCAGAAGGGATGGTTCGTGCTGGCGAAGAGGAACGAGTAGGCACTCCCCGCCTTCGAACCGCTTGCCGCAACGCCGCCGGGGAAAGGGGCGATCGTACCTGGGACGTTCGCAAGCGCCGCCACCCCTCGCTCAGCGGCAGCCAACGAGGCATCGACCGATTCCGCAAAAAACCACAGGTTACCCCCCATCACTCCGTCGGCGAATCCAAACCGCCGATCGATGACGAATTCCCCACCCATGATCGGTAAGACCCACACCTTGCGGCCGTAACGCTGATCTCGAAATTGATGGCCGTCGCCGAACAGCGCGATTTTACGACCCAATTTGAAATAGGGGTCTGTGTCCAGCAGGTTAAAACAAGCGGCCGTAGGGCACGTCAGCACATTCTGGCTGAGACGATGCAGCAGCACCTTTTCCAAAAGTTTCTCGCGATCTTTTTTGAAACGCGGAACATGAAATTGGACGATCGCACCCGGACGACCGTCGGGGGTCGCAAAGGTTTCGTCTCCACCCGGTCCGACATAGCGATCGATCCCTGCTTCGCATTCACAAAAGATGCTGCTCGAGGCATGTCCCGTGGCTGCGTTACAGGCGTGGTCTAGCCAGACTCGATCTCGGGCGGTAATCAGAACTTCCGCATAGATACTGCGAAAACCCTCGGCGTAAGTATCTTCGACAAAGGCACGATGCGTTGTAGTCACTTGAGAAACCCGGGAATGAGAGTGATCGCGATTTACTTTCGACCAAGACCATCGTAGCTGGCCTTTTCCGTCACGACCTTGTCCATAAAGACGTCGTGATCCTGCATCGGAATTTCGTCAAACAACTGGCATTCAAACGCCAGTGCCACGAGAGGTGTATCGGGCCGGGCATGTTCCAGCAACTTGTCGTAATATCCTTTGCCGTGCCCGGTTCGACCACCACGTCGGTCAAAGGCAACTCCCGGTACGATGATCAAATCGATCTCTTTGACGTCCACTTTTTTCGCGGCGACTGTTCGAAGTTCGTCCTTCGGCTCCAGAATCTTGTACATGCCGATGGCCAGTTCGTCGTAATTCTCAAGATGGAACAGCTCAAGCTCGCCATCCACACAGTACGGAACGACAACTTTTTTGCCGCTTGACAGGGCATTGACCAGGTCGTTTCTCGTGCGGACTTCGCTCCGAACGTCGATGTAAAACAAGACGGTCTTGGCCTGATGATATTCCGGCAGCGTCATGCAACGTGCCACAATTTCACGGCTGATTTCGTCTTTGTTTTCTTGTGCGTTGCGGTTGGCGTGCGCCTGCTCGCGAATCTGCTGTTTTCGGGATGACAAGACATCGGCTGGTTCGGTAGTCATCGGTCTTATATGCTCCTTTTGAAAGACAATCGACGAATGCACAGAATAACAAGGAATCAGCGTACTACCAATCGACCGAGACCGATTTGAAAGTTCGCCAGAAAATCGAAAGTCGGCATGCCGAAATTGATCTGCGACATCGTATCTGATCCGCGTCCCGCCATACGGATTGTCGGGGCACGCACACACAATCTTCAATCGATTGATGTCGAAATCCCTGTCGGTCAATTGACGGTCATAACCGGCGTAAGTGGCAGTGGAAAAAGTTCCCTCGCCTTCAAAACGATCTTCGCTCACGGGCAGTGGCGCTTTCTGTCGTCCGTTTCAGCCCGGTCGCGCGAATTGCTGCAGGAGGTTGAACGACCCGACGTCGATTTGATTGATGGTTTACCACCGGTCCTGTGTGTTGAACAGCAGACTTCTGGCGCACGAAAACGCTCGACGGTTGCCACCATCTCGGATATTTATGATTACTTGCGACTGCTCTTCGCGCGGATTGGCCGACTTTATTGCCCGGCATGTCATGAGCCGGTCACAGCTCAATCTCGCTCTGATATTGTCAATCAGGCATTGCAAAGTCATGACGGTCAGAAAGTGATCGTGCTGGCGCCGATCGTTCGAGGTCGTGCCGGTGAGCATGCCAGTGTCTTTGTCCAGATCGTTAAGGATGGTTTTGTACGAGCCCGCGTCGACGGTGAACTGATTGACGCAGCCGCTCCTCCCGAACTGGTCAAGTCCAAGCCGCACGATATCGACGTTGTCGTTGACCGACTGATCATGAAACCTGGAGTTCGTCCGCGACTGGAAGAATCGGTTGATCTCGCCCTGCAACTTGGCCATGGACAATGCGTCCTTAGTCACGAGACCCCCAGCGGGTGGCAAGACCGTCTTTACAACAGCCAGCTTGCCTGTGCGAAGTGTGGAACCAGCTTTCCCACACTCGAACCTCGATCATTCAGCTTTAACAGCGCTGTGGGTGCTTGTGAAACGTGTCAGGGGCTGGGCGTTGTTACCGAATCGGACGAATCATCTAAAGTCTGTCCGTCATGCGAAGGGACTCGCCTCGGTCCGATTGCACGAGCGGTTCAAATCGATGGAACGAGCATCACACGATTCTGTGCCATGTCTCCCAGCGAAGCGACACAATGCGTTTTAAGCTGGGGCGAGCTGAACTCGTCCCCCTCAAATAAGGCTGATTTTGATGAACAGCGTCGGTCGGCCTTCCAACACCTTTTGCCAGAAATTACCAACCGCTTGAGATCGCTCACCGAAATTGGGCTTGATTATCTGACCCTCGATCGCAGTGGCGACACTCTTTCTGCGGGCGAGCTTCAGAGGACGAGGCTGGCCGCATGCTTGGGAAGCCCGCTGAGTGGCGTCTGCTACATCCTGGACGAACCAACTGCTGGATTGCATGCCAGTGACACGGCAAGACTGCTGAAATCACTGATGCGATTGCGTGACGAAGGGAACACAATCCTGCTGGTCGAGCATGATCTGGATGTCATCCGAGCTGCAGATCATGTGATTGACCTGGGGCCTGGAGCCGGAACACTCGGCGGGCGATTGATCGCCGCAGGATCTCCTGACGAACTTGTGAGTAACCCCGCTTCGGTCACAGGACCGTTTTTGATAAAGCAGGGCCAAAATCGTGTGGGACAAACGGCAGGCACAGAATTCCCCTCAATAGCAATCAATCTTCCTGCTGCATCCTTGATTCGCCTAACCGGTGCGACCCTGCATCGCCTGAAAAATGTCACGATTGAGATTCCGTTGAACCGGATTGTTTGCGTGACAGGTGTCAGCGGTTCGGGAAAATCCTCGCTTGTCATTCAGACACTGGTTCCAGCGATCCGGCGTGCCCTTGGCGAGAAGATCGCGTGCGGCGGACCATTCCAAGAATTGACGGGAGCCGAACACCTGTCGCGAGTGATTCGAGTCGATCAAACGCCCCTCAGTCGTTCGGCGATTTCGACTCCGGCCACGTATTCAGGCCTATGGGACGAGATCCGGAAAGTGTTCGCCAAGACGAAAGAATCACGGCTGCGCGGGTTCGCGCCACGTCAATTCAGCCTGCACGTTCCCGAAGCGCGATGTGCTCGTTGCCGTGGACGAGGGCAACTTCCCGTTGAAGAACAGCGATTTGCTGACTGGCAGATCCGCTGCCCGGACTGTGACGGTCGGCGATTCTCGACCACTACTCTTTCCGTTAGATATCGAGGCCAGTCCGTCGCAGATGTGTTGAACATGAGTTTGACTGATGCGGCGGTCTTTTTTGAAAACTTCCCTCGGCTTGCACAGCCCCTGAAAGTCTTCTGCGATCTGGGGCTGGGCTATCTGAAACTGGGTCAATCGGCAGCAACGCTATCAGGTGGAGAAGCACAACGCGTGAAATTGGGAACGGAACTCGCCAAATCCACGGAAGCAGACCGTTCAACGTTATTCGTTCTGGACGAACCGACAGCGGGTCTGCACATGGCTGACGTTCAACAACTCGTCGGCGTCCTGAGGAAACTGGTGACGGCAGGTCACTCGATGCTGGTCATCGAACATAATACCGAACTGATCGCCGCCGCCGACTGGCGAATCGAAGTCGGACCCGGTGCCGGTCCCAACGGTGGTCAAATTACATTCGCCGGCCCTCAATAAACTTTTCGATAAAAGCAGTCAGCAAATCCAAGGATTCATGTGACTGACGAACAGCAGTCCGAACATTTTTGCGAATAATCCATGAATTTCGAAACTTACTCTTAACGCCGATATTGAAACATCATTCGCAAGTAATCAATGTGCAAGACCGGCTGGCCATTACAAGTCCGTCCGGCGCGGGCAGACATCGCGGATTGCATCATCTTTCCGTGGCGATATAAAGCGTTATGTGTTTTTGTGGACTAACTGTCGCTTGTTGTGTTGGTTCTGGCGGTGCTTCGAAGACTTGTCCCTACCCAACGTTGGCTTGGAAGGCGATCAACAGGGATTGTTTGCGATGAGTAGAATAGGACTTATACGACCTATGGGACTTATGAGTGAGGTGCGATACGGGAGTTTGTGCCGGCGGCGGTACGAACGATCACGGAACCGAAATCGGCTGTTTCAATAGGGAAGTTCCATCGGCCGTCCACTGTGTTTATATCGATCGACATAGCCTGGTTTACGTAAAATGTGTGACAAACTTTCCGACATGTGTGCCAACTAATTTTCCTGCCAGCGTTCGGGGGAGAAAAATCCCGGGGCTCGTCTGGACTTGCCGGTTGATTGGATTGCGGATGGGCGAACTTGCCTTGGAACGGCTTACGAGTCTTTTTCAATTGATCGAGCGGCCGGGTAAGATGTTTGGGACGAAGCGGTTCGGGTGGATCCACGCCTCTGGCAATCAGGATGTTCCTCGCGTTCCGTTGAATTAATGCGTGTACCTGCATCGCGGATCATCGCAGTTTCGCCTTCCCGAAATTCGAATCGGACATACATTATGCTGAAAATCCTTCAACTTGTTGCGTGTTGTCGGCGGAGACTTGGAATGATTCGAGTGCTCCTCGCGCTCTTGATATCGGCGATGGCCACTTACTGGCCTGGTGTCGTGTCCCGGGTTCTGGCTGCTGAGGGGCATACCGTCTATTCCGTGGGTGTCGCACAAATCGACGTCACTCCGGATTACCCTGTCAGACTTTCGGGCTTCGGGTTTCGGCGGACCGAGTCTGAAGGGGTGACTCAACCGATCTGGGCGAAGGCCCTGGCGATTTCGCTGGATAAGGTCAGCCCGTCCGTCGTCCTGATTACGGTCGATAATCTGGGAATCCCGGCAGCGATGTTTGATGAAGTCGCTAAGCGGTTGGTAAATCAGGCGGGCCTGGAACGTTCGCGACTCGCGATCAACTCGTCACATACTCATACCGCTCCCATGCTTCGCGGAGTGGCACCAACCCTGTTCAGCGGACCGATTCCCGATGAACACTGGCAGCGAATTGACCGCTATACTGCCGAACTGACTGACAAACTGACCTCCGTGGCACTCGCCGCATTAAACGATCGGGCACCGGCTCGCTTGAGCTGGGGTATCGGTTCGGTCAAGTTTGCGATCAACCGACGGACAAAGGGAGGCCCGGTCGATCATGATCTTCCACTACTGGTTGTCAAACAAATTGACGGGGCAATCCGTGCAATCTACGTGAATTATGCCTGCCATTGTGTGACGCTGTCGAACAACAAAATCAGCGGGGACTGGGCTGGGTATGCCCAGGACCTGATTCAACGGGATTTCCCTAAAGCCATTGCGATGGTCGCGATCGGCTGTGGTGCTGATCAGAATCCTTCGTCAGGTGTCACGGGAGACAAGTCGGATATTGCGCTGCAACAGGGAGCTGAAATCGCTGCTGAAGTGAAACGAATGCTTGGCGGATTCCTCGCCCCGGTTCAGGGTGATATATCGAGCAGCCTGAAGCCGATCACGCTCGATTTCGCTGAACACCCTTCGCAAGCAGCATGGGAAGAAAAGGCAAAAAAGAACGACGCGGCGGGATATCACGCACGAGTCCAGCTCGAACGACTGGCTCGTGGCGAGTCGCTGCAGAAGACCTTGAACTATCCGATCACCACGTGGTCATTCGGCGATTCGCTGGCGATGGTCTTTCTGCCAGGCGAGGTGGTCGTTGATTATTCACGCCGATTGAAACGCGAACTGGATGGAGGTCGACTTTGGATCAACGCCTACGCCAATGATTCACCCTGCTATATCCCTTCGGAACGAGTTCTCAAGGAGGGTGGCTATGAGGCTTTAAGTGCTATGTATTACTACGATCGCCCCGGTGTTTTCAAGACAGGACTGGAGGACCAGATTATTGGTACGGTGCACGAGTCGCTCGATGCAAAATTCGCGGCTCCTTTCGATTCAAAAAAGACGTCTGGAACGTTGCCAAAATCGCCGCAGCAGTCTCTCGCCTTACTGCAGACGACACCCAATCTGAAAGTCGATCTGGTTTGTGCCGAACCGTTAATTGCTGACCCTGTCGCCGTCGATTTTGGTCGGGACGGCAGCCTGTGGGTCGCCGAGATGCATGATTATCCCGATGGGTTGCCACGCGGTGAATCTGTTCCGATTGAACAACTCGATCCTGATACACCCATACCAGGGGGACGGATACGGCTGGTGCGAGATTCCGATGGCGATGGGCAATTTGATCGATCGACAATTTTTCTCGACAAGATCAGTATGCCGACCGGCGTGACGGTCTGGAAAAACGGTGTCCTTGTCTGTGCGGCACCGGATATTCTATTTGCTGAGGATACGGACGGAGATGACAAAGCGGATGTCGTGAAAAAGCTGTTTACTGGTTTCGGTACAACGAATAGTCAGGCGCGACTGAACAGCCTTTGTGATGGCATGGATGGCTGGGTTTACGGTTCCTGTGGGCTGTTCGGCGGGACGATCACCAACTTACAGGGGACAAAATTCGAACTTGGTCATCGCGACTTTCGCATCAAGCCTGACACCGGTGAGATCGAAGCAGCAACCGGAAGAACTCAACAAGGTCGTGTTCGCGACAGCTACGGAAACTGGTTCGGCTGTGATAACACAAACCTCGCCTATCACTATCCGCTCGCAGAGAATTACTTGAAGCGAAACCCACATGTTGCATCTCCTGCAAGCCGGGTGAATCTCGCTCGAACGGCCGATGCCGCTCGACTCTATCCGGCTAAGTCTGACGCACAGCGATTTGCACTTAGCGGACCTCCCGGCAACGTCACCGCAGCATGCGGAATCGGAGTCTACCGGGACGCTGCACTTGGCCTCGGCTATCAGGACAATCTTTTCGTTTGTGAACCCGTCAATTTGCTGGTTCACCGCATGACGCTGAAGCCACAAGGGAGCTCGTTCATTGCAGAGCGTCCTGCAAACGAAGCCGATACCGAGTTTCTGCGATCGACCGACGGCTGGTTTCGTCCAGTTCAAGCGTTAACGGGGCCGGATGGCAACCTGTGGGTTGTCGACATGTACAGATTCCTTATCGAAAACCCACGTTGGATACCGGAAGCGGAGTTGGCTCCCCTCGACATACATGCGGGAAGCAGACTCGGTCGGATTTACCGAGTGAAAAATGCCGCAGACAACCGACCCCCGTTGACGCGCATGGTGGTGATGAGCCGTGGTGAAGGCCCGGAGCAGCCGAGTGCTCAGAAATACTCGGTCTATGAGGACCTTGAGGTGCAACGGTTGGAATCGTTGGCCAATTCTGGGGCCAGTTCCATTCCCAAATCGACGCACGATGCATGGCGCAAGGCATCCACCGAAGCCGAGCGAGTAATCGGCTTTCGAAAACTCGCCGCGACCAGTCAGTTGGATACGGACGACATCCGTCAGGCATTGGCCGACCGAGATCCTCGCATCCGATCATTCGGGATCAGGCTGGCTGAGCGATCTTCAGCCAGAATTCTGCTTCTTGACACGATCATTTTTTTGGCGACGGACGAAGATCCGCATGTCCGACTGCAGGCCGCTTGTTCACTCGGCGAATGGGATGATGCAAGGATCGGTTTGACCCTCGCAAAAATGGCAATCAAGGATGCCAGTGACCCTTATCTCGTCGCTTCGATCTTCAGCAGTGTGAACAGCAAAAATCTCCAAGCGTTTACCAGGACGATGTTCGAAGAGCTGGCGGGGCAACAGCCACCGCCAGCGCTCATGGCTCCATTTCTAGCTACGGCAGTAGGCTTTTCCGATGATCAGGCCATCAAGCTGGCTTTGGTCGCAGTAGCGGCTCCCGAAGGACAATTACCAAAGCCGTGGCAGTTGAATGCGATTTCGAATCTTGTTGGTTCACTCGCCAGGAAGCAGGGGCTGCAACCGATGGACAGCGCGATTGCCGACGTGATCCAGCGGACGCAGGGTCAGGCGCGAGAGATCGCTGTTGGGGAATCGTTGGGTGAAGATTTACGGCTCGCGGCGATCAAACTGCTGGGGCGGGATGTATCCCGCCGGCCAGACGACGTCAAAGTGCTTGGCCAGTTACTGTCACCGGTCCATCCACCGAAAGTCCAGCGAGCAGCGGTTGAGGGCTTTGAACGGGTTTCCGGTGACGACGTACCTGGTATTCTCGCAGCTCGTTATCGCGAATTGTCGCCGGCCGTTCAGCCACAAGTCGTGAATGCGATCATGAGTCGTGCTGCGTGGTATCCGCTCTTGTTTGCAGAAATTGCGAAAGGTGCAATTCCTCCATCATCAATCACCGCAGCTCAGCGTCAGGAACTTGTCGGTCATCCCAACAAAGAGATCCGAGAACGGGCGACGGAGTTGCTTTCCGCGACGTTCAACTCTGACCGCCACGAGGTGATTCAACAGTACAATGCGGCTCTCGATTTAACGGGTGAGACCGATCGAGGGAAGGCTTTGTTTACGAAGAGTTGTTCGCAATGCCACAGATTAGGAGATGTCGGCTATTCCGTGGGGCCGAACCTGACGATGGTTGTGAACAAGACGCCGTCATTCTTGTTGCAAGAGATACTGGACCCGAATCGCAATGTTGATTCTCGGTATCTTTCTTACGTTGCGTCCACGAAAGAGGGACAGATTCGAACCGGGATCTTATCCAGCGAATCATCGAACAGCGTTACGCTGACCGCAGCCGAAGGTAAGCAATTCTCGCTTCTTCGAGCCGAAATTGACGAACTTCGAGCGACAGGAAAATCGTTGATGCCCGAAGGGATGGAAAAGGATCTTTCGCACCAGGCGGTTGCGGACCTGATTGCGTTCTTAAAATCGTTACCTGCGACCTCAAAGAACATTAACGGAAATAGTCCTGCGGTTGTAAGGCCACTCAACGGACGTCTTACATTACCCGCCTCGTCTGCGGCGATTTACGGCGATCACATTACCTTCGAACAACAATTCGGCAACATCGGTTACTGGCACGGAATACAGGACCATGTGGCGTGGACGTTCGAACTGCCACAATCCGCCGATTTTGATGTTTACCTGGATGGCGCGTGTGATGCTGCGTCAGAGGGAAATGTATATCGGATCGAAATTGGCGAGCGGTCATTGACCGGACGAATCGCTTCAACGGGTGGCTGGGATCGATACCGTGCTTTAAAGATCGGAACGATCTCGCTGAATGGCGGAACTCATCGGGTTGTCGTCCGACCAGACGGCGAAACGATTCGGGGCGCGCTCGTCGATTTGCGGTCCCTGCAAATGGTTCCGGCTGGTGAGGCCTTCGCTTTAACGCAGTTGAAAGTCCCTGGTCCCGATTCAAGTATCGCAGAAGTGGCTGCTCGAATTCTGGATGACAAACTTTCTGAAGATCAGCGAACTGCAACTATTGCGCAGCATCCAACCGAGGCGGCGATTCTTGTAGAGAAAATGACGAGCGGCATGCCGAATGATCCGAAGGAAGAATATCGTCGCATCCCCTGGATCTGGCGAGTGGCTGTCGCCTGCGGAAAGCGCGACGAGGCTGATCAGATCAAGGCGCTGTTGCAGAAGTCGCTACCTCACGTTGGGCAACCGCTGCGCGACTGGCAATCCGTTGTGATTGGGGGTGGGATCATCAACGGCATTGGACTGAAGGGGGGGTGGCCAAAGTCCCGTATCGACGAGATTTTGCATGGCGATGCGGAACTGACAAAACGCTGGAAGAACTCGTTGTTACTTGCCGTGAAGATGGCTGATGACGAACGGGTACCGACAGGGACACGATACGACGCATTGCGAATCATTGCGCTCGACGACTGGACACTTCGCAGGGAGCAACTGACAAAATATCTGGCCAAAGGAATTCATGACGAATTGCAAATGGGTGCGATCAGCGGGCTGAGTGACGTCGAATCGAAAGAGGTTCCTCAACTGCTGATTAGTAACCTGGGACACTTTAACGACGAAAATCGCGGTTTGGCGATTAATGCGTTGCTGCGAACGAATGAACGGAGCGAACGATTGCTTGATGCCATTGCCGAAGCGAGAATTTCTGGCAAGCTTCTCAATTCCGCTCAGCGCAATTTACTGCTGGAATCGAAAGAGCTTTCGATCAGTGAGCGGTCAAAAAGGATTTTGGGCGAATGACACATTTTTCGATCAGTGAAATGGAGCTTGAGCAGAGACTTCCGCAGACGTTTTCCGTAATCCGGGAAGGGCTTGAACGACAACTGCATACCGGTTGCCAGATCTATATTTCTCTTCAGGGAAAAGTCGTCGCCGACTTTGGGATTGGACAAGCATCTCCGGCCCATCCAATGACATCGGAGACAATTAATCTTTGGTTATCATCGGGGAAACCTCTCACCGCTGTGGCAATACTGCAGCAGTGGGAACGAGGTCTGTTGCGCCTGGACGATGCCGTTTCAACGTTCATTCCGGAATTCGGTAACGGAGGAAAAGAACGGATTACGATCAGGCATTTGCTGACCCATACGGGCGGTATTCGGAACATCGAGACCGGCTGGCCCGATGTGACATGGGATGAAACGATCGGTCGAATCTGTGCGGCACAGGTCGAGACTGATTGGGTCGTCGGGCGGACAGCGGGGTATCACACCACAACAAGCTGGTTCATCCTGGGAGAAATTCTCGCGAGGCTGACAGGCCGGACTTATGCCGAAGCGATGTGCTTCGAGTTATACGAGCCAATGGGACTTATCGAGACGCGGTCTGCATTCACTCCCGGTGAACACGCAAATTATGCCGCACGGCTGGGGTGGATGTACGTTCGCGAACGGGGGGGATTGCAGTTGCTCGACTGGCACGAATTGCCTCGCTGTCACATGCCCTCGCCAGGCTCGAATACACGGGGCCCCATCCGTGAGCTCGGTCGGTTCTACGAAATGCTGTTGAATGAAGGGGACACTCCGCGCGGCCGAATTCTGTCTCCCCAGACCGTCGCCGCGATGACCGCTCGACATCGTGTAGGCGAGTATGATTTGACGCTGGCCCACGTTGTCGATTTTGGACTCGGAGTCATCATCGATTCAAACCGTTATGGTATCGAAACGGTTCCGTACGGGTATGGAAAATATTGCTCACCGAGGACATTCGGGCATGGTGGAGCTCAATCGTCTCAGGGTTGGTGTGACCCTGAATCAGGACTGATCGTCGCCAGCTTTTTCAATGGTCGTCCCGGCGAGGGCCAGCATGGTCGGCGCTCTCGGAAACTGAATGAAGCAATTTGCGTCGACTTGGATTTGGCTTAAATTGCGATCTGAAGTTCACAAAAAACTCACAAAATGATCTGCGAAAAGTTCACACACGCGGAATAATTTTATCGTATGAAAAGAACATGTCGCGCGAGTGGCCCTTTCAGACGACCCCTTAAAGGCATTATTCCGAGAAAATAAGAGTTCCACCAAAAAACGTGCCACTGGTTGACGGTGTTGCGTCGGGGAATGGCGACTTAATCGATGAATATTGAGTCCTAGCCACTGCTTCTCCGAGTGCTCCGAAATGTCGTGGTTCCTGACGACGAAGCCCTGAGAGCCATAGAACCATCACTCACGGCGTTTTGCCCGTCGGGGGTCGTGTCGAGAAGGTGAAATATCGATCGTCTTGCTGAAGATGAGACAATTTGCAACGAGAGCGCATTTCACTAAACCCATCGAGCCAGACTATCCATGCCGATACTTGCAGCTGAAGTTGATGTATTCCCGGAAGACCTCCTTTGCCGCGACGATTTGTTGGACAATGGCGAGTCTCAGTGGTGCGCCGTGTATACCAGAACTCGACAGGAGAAAGCGTTAATGCGCGCTCTTGTCTCGATGGAAATTGCGTTCTATTGCCCGGTTTTGCCCCATAGATTTCGGTCGCCTTCGGGCCGTCTGCGAACATCCTACCTGCCACTTTTCACAAATTATCTTTTCATGTACTCGAACGGGTACGACCGCTATCGCGCACTGAAGACAAACTTGATTTCGAAAACGATTGAAGTCAGTGACGGCCTGCAACTGGCCAATGATTTACGTCAAATTCAGCGATTGGCTCAAACAGGAAGACCACTTTCCATCGAAGCGAACTTGCAACCTGGATGTAAGGTTCGAATCAAGTCGGGTCCGCTTGTCGGCGTGGAAGGGATCGTGACGAAAAAACAGGGAACGGAGTTTCTTTTCGTGGCTGTGAATTTCTTACAACAAGGCGCCGTGATCAAACTCGAAGACGATCAAGTTCATCCGGTTTTTTGATTTAATGCGATGAAACTGGCCGCACGTTCTGGGACAGCCGAGCATCCTGAAAGCGCGATTTCATTGATGTGCGAAATCGATCTGCGTTTTTTTCTGGCAATTCCCGAGTTTGCTCAGAATGTGCGATGTCGGCAATCTCGACGATCGACAAGACCGGGGTTATGATCGGGTATGGATTTACAGGTGCGGCTGATTGCGATCAATCGTCAAGAGATTCGCAAATTCAGTTTTCATTAGCCACAGTCGAGGGGCCAAAATCAAAGTCATTGTCACGGGCGGCGCGGGGTTTATTGGAAGCCACATCGTGGATGCACTGCTGGCTCGCGGGCATTCTCCGTTTGTCATCGACAACTTTTGTTTGGGATCACGCCAAAATCTTCCTTCAGACGTCCCCGTTTTCGAAGTCGATATTCGCGACAGTGCAAAATTGTCGCATGTTTTTGATGAGGTGAAGCCTCACGGCGTTTGTCATCAGGCGGCTCAGGTATCGGTTAGTCGCTCCATGCGTGAACCGATTTTTGACGCTGAAGTCAATATTCTTGGTTTGCTGAATGTCCTGGAACAATCGGCTCGTGTGGGGGCGCAGCGAGTCGTTTTCGCATCGTCTGGCGGCGTGTTGTATGGAGATGTCTCAACTCCTGCGACCGAAGATTTTCCAAAACGACCGATCTCGCCCTATGGAATCAGTAAATGGGTTGGCGAACAGTATCTCGAATACTACACAAGAGAGCGAGGCCTTCAGGGCGTCGCTCTTCGATACTCGAATGTCTATGGGCCACGACAAAACCCACACGGTGAGGCGGGAGTCGTCGCGATTTTCTGCAAGGCAATGCTTGCGGGCGAGGTCGTTACAATTAATGGAGACGGCCGGTATGTTCGAGATTACGTTTATGGCCCTGATGTCGCTTCAGCGAATGTGAAGGCTCTGGAAATCCCCTTGAATCAGAGTTTCGACGCGATCAATATCGGAACGGGAATCGGCATCGATGTGAATGAAGTCGCAGAAAAGCTTGCTGGGCTGGTTCAGCTTGAGTTGCGGAATCAAGGGAGTTCACTTCAAATTCCCCATTGGCGCCACGGAGTCCCTCGACTGGGGGACTTAAGGTCGAATTTGATTTCGCCAATTCGAGCAAGTCATTTACTTGGTTGGAAACCTGAAATGTCGTTCGACGAAGGTTTGCGAGAAACAGTAAGCCGTTTCGGATTGAAATCCGTTTAGGACTGATGATGCTTGACGCAAATTTATCGCATATGATTGACGAGGCTGGGCAGCAGCATCTTTTACAGTTCTGGAACGAACTGTCGGAAAGAGAGCAAGAGAAATTTTCGAGCCAGCTTGCAAGTCTGGACTGGAATCTGGTCAGTACCTTCAAGAAGGAGACGCTGACAAAGGGAAGCAGTTTGAGTGACGAGGCTCGCCGGGCCGTTCCCCCTTCGCACGTTGTTCGTATTCCCAGGAACGCTGCGGATCGTCAGGCGTGGGAAGAGGCTCGTCAACTCGGTGAACAGACAATTTCAGCCGGAAAGCTGGGTGTGGTCCTGCTGGCCGGTGGACAGGGGACACGACTCGGTTTCGAGCGATCAAAAGGTTTATTTCCTATCGGCCCCGTCACGGGAAAATCATTGCTCGAGATTCTGGCCTCACAAGTCGTTGCCGCATCAAAGCGATTCGGTCATTCGATTCCGTATTTCGTGATGACGAGTGACGGTACCCATCAGGAAATCGAGGCGTTTTACCAAGAGAATGCCTATTTTGGGCTCGATCCGAAGAACGTCTTCCTTTTTCACCAGGGTTACGCGCCGTCGCTAGATCTAAAGACCGGCCAATTACTGCTGGCGGAAAAAGGCTTGTTAAGCATGAGTCCCGACGGCCACGGCGGGTTGTTTTCAGCCCTTTGGAAGGCTGGGCTGTTCGACGAAATGAAGCGGCTCGGTGTCGAATATTTATTCTCGCATCAGGTCGATAATCCATTAGCCAAGGTTTGCGATCCCGAATTCATCGGCCTGCATCTTCAGCATCGATCTGAGGTGTCGACCAAAGTCGTCGCCAAAACAGTTCCCGAAGAAAAGGTCGGCGTTGCCGTCAATGTCGACGGACGAACAAGGATCATCGAATACAGTGATCTGCCAAATGAGCTGGCCCATGTTCGGGATACGGACGGCGGGTTGCGGTATTGGGCAGGAAGCACGGCAATCCACATATTCAACCGAACATTTTTGGAACGTGTTGCGACTTCCGATAATGTTCTCCCCTGGCATCGTGCGATCAAAAAAATTCCGTACGTTGATATCGGTGGAAATCGCATCCAGCCGGAATCAGAGAACGGAGTCAAGTTCGAACGGTTTATCTTCGATACCCTGCCACTTGCCGAAATCGCTCTGATTGTTGAAACGGATCGCGACGAAGAATTTGCTCCGTTAAAGAACAAAACTGGTGATTTTTCCGCAGATTATGTGCGGCGCCAAATGGTGCATCGCGCCGTCAACTGGCTGAAGCAGCATGGCATTTCGGTACCTGAAGGGCTGAATATTGAAATCAGCCCACATCTGGCGTTGTGTTGCGATGATTTAAAGGATCGGGCGGCTGAAATTGCAAAAACCGTGTTTGTTCAACCAACACACCTTGATCGTCATAACGTGCCGCCACCAGGCGATTCCTGGAAAGGTCAGCCGATTCAAAAGAAATCTGAGGTGACCGACCCACTGGTCTTTGACGCATACCTGCGTCCACAAGTCTGGGGTGGTCGTGGTCTGAAGCAGCATCTGGGGCGTCATCTTCCTGATGACTGTCCTTACGGTGAGTCCTGGGACCTCAGTCCTCTTTCGTCGTTTGTCAGTCGAGTTGTCGACGGTCCACTTGCAGGACGCGATCTCAACGATCTTTGGGCGAATTGTCGACAGGACCTGACTGGCGGGGTGGGGCCTGACGTGTTTCCGTTGTTGGTGAAATGGCTTGAATGCCTGACACTATTGTCAGTTCAGGTTCACCCGGACGACAAAATGGCTCAACGCGTGTTAAATGAACCGTATGGTAAGTCTGAAGCTTGGGTTGTCGTCTCTGCCGAACCGACTGCTCAGGTGTTTGCGGGTATCAAACAAGGGGTGACACGAGAAGATTTTGTATCGCATCTTAACTCCGGAACGCTGACCGAATGCCTGCATTCGTTCACTCCGAAGGCAGGCGATTGCATTTCGATCCCCGCCGGTACAATTCACGCCGCTGGTGGTGGCCTGATTATCGCCGAAGTTCAACAGTCCAGTGATGCGACATTCCGTTTATTCGACTGGAATCGATTGGGCTTGGATGGAAAGCCGCGCACGTTGCAAATCGATCTCTCCCTGGAAGCAATCGACTGGAATCAGGGGCCAGTCAATCCCGTGACGCCGATCGAATTCAGGGTTAATTCCGGCGAGGTGCGAGCAGAGCGTCTTGTCGAAGGCCATGGATTTATCATGGAACGGTTCACTATCGGAAAATCATTTCAGAATCCCTATCCGGGCGAATTCACCATCTGGATGTTACTCGAAGGGAATGCCGAATTATCGAATCTCGATACCGGCTATTGCCGCCAGTTCAGTAAAGGTGCGACGACTATCATACCGGCTAGTGTGTGTCATTCGGTGTGGAAAACTGAGACTAGCGGCCTAACATTGATGTGCGTTCGGCTTCCGAACGCCCCGAATTGAATAAAGAAGCGTCTTTAAAGCGTTCAAATTAGAATCGTTTTCATAGAAATTTTCAGGAATACCGAGATGAAACTAGTGATGATTGGGACGGGATACGTCGGCCTGGTCACCGGCACGTGCTTTGCCGATAGTGGCAATGATGTCACGTGCGTGGATTTGGACGCCGAAAAAATTCGTCGCCTCAAAAATGGCGAGATCCCCATCTATGAACCAGGGCTGGTTGAACTGGTCGTCAGGAACTCCGCCGCAGGTCGTCTCAAGTTTACGACTTCTGCGGCGGAAGCCGTTCCCACAGCGAAATGTGTCTTTCTTGCCGTCGGGACCCCGCAGCGTGACGATGGTTCTGCCGACTTGAGTATTTTTTTTAGTGCATTGGAATCGATTGCTCCATATCTGGCAAAAGATGCCGTGGTTGTCGTCAAGAGTACGGTGCCTGTTGGTACAAACGCCGAAGTCGCTCGACGTTTACGAAAACTGACCGGGCGTGAAGTCGATGTCGCGTCAAACCCGGAATTCCTCAAGGAAGGCTGCGCGATCGACGATTTCACGAAGCCTGATCGGGTCGTTGTTGGCGTCTCTCGCCCCGAGGTCGGAACGGTATTGCACGAACTTTATAAGCCATTCCTCAGGACCGAACATCCGTTTCTTGTGATGAACCTGGAAAGTTCGGAAATGACGAAGTATGTCGCGAACTGTCTGCTCGCGACAAAAATCAGTTTCATCAACGAAATGGCGAACATCTGTGAAAAGGTCGGGGCCGATATCAATCACGTCCGAAAAGGGATCGGCCATGACCAGCGGATCGGATTTGCCTTCTTGTTCCCCGGTGTTGGTTATGGAGGGTCGTGCTTTCCGAAGGATGTGCGAGCACTGATTAATGTTGCCGACATCAACGGAATCGCTCCTCGGATTCTTCAATCAGTTGATGATGTGAACGAAGCACAAAAAGAAGTGATCTTCCAGAAACTCACCAGTCATTTCCAGGGCAATTTCGCAGGGAAAACGGTCGCAATCTGGGGGCTTGCATTCAAGCCGAGAACAGACGACATCCGCGAAGCACCGGCACTTGTTCTCATCAATCGTTTGCTGGCCGCCGGGGCTAAGGTCCGTGCCCATGACCCGGTGGCGATGGACAACGTTCGCAAGATTTACGGAGATAAAATCGTTTTTTCTCCGACTCCCTATGACGCCCTGGAAGGAGCTGATGTTCTGGCGATTGTCACGGAATGGAACGAGTTTCGGAATCCTGATTTTAACACGGTCCTTGAGAAGCTTCGTTCGCCCGTGATTTTCGACGGCAGGAACCTTTTTGACCCCGAAAAGATGCAGGAGCGGGGATTTCATTATTCGGGAATTGGATTGGAATCTCAGTCGAAACCTCAGGCTCACTGAAAACTGTTACAAAAAATCAACATACGTAAATGGATAGGCTTTAGTAATGCGTTCGATTCTTGTTACCGGCGGAGCTGGTTTTCTTGGCAGCCATCTTTGCGAGCGGTTGCTCGAGAGAGGCGATAACGTCATTTGTCTCGACAATTTCTTTACCGGACGAAAAGAGAATATCCTCCATTTGGTTGGTAATCCACGGTTTGAATTGCTGCGACACGATATCGTCCAACCATTCGTGCTAGAGGTCGATCAGATTTACAACCTGGCATGCCCGGCTTCACCTGTGGCCTACCAGTACAATCCCATCAAGACGATTAAGACATCGACAGTCGGTGTGGTCAACGTGCTGGGGTTGGCGAAACGCTGTAAAGCGCGGGTGCTGCATTGCTCGACATCCGAGGTCTACGGCGACCCGATTGTTCACCCTCAGCGTGAGGACTATTGGGGCCACGTCAATCCAATCGGGCCTCGCAGCTGTTATGACGAAGGAAAACGGGTCGCCGAGTCGTTGTGCGTTAACTATCACCACCAGCACAACCTCGAGGTCCGAATCATTCGGATTTTTAACACATACGGCCCGCGAATGGACCCTAATGATGGTCGGGTGATTTCCAATTTTATCAACCAGGCCTTACGTGATGAACCGCTTACAATCTACGGCGACGGAACTCAGACTCGATCGTTCTGTTACTGCGAGGATCTGATCCGCGGAATGATGTTAATGATGGACCAGGATCATGAGATTGGTCCAGTCAACGTTGGAAATCCAGGCGAATACACAATGCTGGAACTTGCACAGGAAGTTCTCAAGCAGATACCGGAATCAAAATCGACGATTACCTACGTCCCATTGCCGAAGGATGACCCGAAGCAACGGTGCCCGGATATTACGAAAGCCAAAACGATTTTGGGGTGGTCACCAACGATCGATCTACGGACCGGGCTGACGAAAACCGTCGAATATTATCGAAGTGAGCTTACTCGTCGTCGTTAATGAATGCCCACATTCTGCGTTTAAACCTTCTCCCATGAACGGATCACTTCGCTTATTGACGTGATTCGTTCGCTTGTGAGAGACCAATGGCAAAGATCAAAATTGGCCAGATCGGGACTGCGCATGGGCATGCTGCCGGGAAGATGAGCACCTACCGCAAGTCGCCTGATTATGACGTCGTGGGTATTGTTGAGCCGGATCTGAAGCTGAGGCAACGCGCCGAGTCACAGCCCGAGTTCCGCGGTTTACCGTGGATGACAGTCGAGCAATTATTGAACGTCCCGGAACTTCAGGCCGTTGCAATTGAAACGGAACCCCGTTTTCTGTTGTCGCACGCAGAAACTTGCATTGATGCCGGGAAGCACGTGCATCTCGACAAACCTGCTGGCGAATCCCTGCTACAATTCAGAAGAATTCTCGACACGGCCGCGCGTCGGCACCTTTGTGTGCAGATGGGTTACATGTATCGCTATAACCCGGCCATCTTATTGCTCAAGGACCTTGTTCGAAAGGGGTTTCTCGGTGAACCCTTTGAGATGCATTGCGTGATGAGCAAAATTGTTGATCCCGAGAACCGACTGAAGCACGGTGAATATACCGGCGGAATGATGTTCGAATTGGGATGCCATCTGGTCGATGTGGTCATCGATTTGCTTGGGGCACCAGAAAGCGTCAATCCGTTCTATCAGCATGTCGGGTCGTCACGTGATACCCTGCGAGACAACATGCTGGCCGTGCTCGGTTATCCCAAGGCGATTGCGACGGTGAAGTCTTCCGCGCAGGAAGTGGATGGAGGCTTGCGGCGACATATCGTGGTTTGTGGAACGGAGGGAACAGTCCATATACAACCTCTTGATTCTCCAAAAGTGATTCGATTAACGCTCTCCACTGAACGAGGCAAATATCTCAAGGGCTATCAAGAAGTCGCGATCGCACCATACGAGAGATATGTTGGTGATGCCGCTGATTTTGCGAAAGTAATCCGAGCCGAAAAGATGTTCGACTGGTCGGCGACGCATGATCTCGCCGTACAAGAGACCGTGCTTCGAGCCAGCGGATGCCCCATCGATCGATAACATCTCGAAATTTATAGAAGGCCGTAAATGAGTCTCTTTCGACGTGACGAAATTCTGGTACGCCTGCGAGCCAAAGTTGCATCAGGCCAGCCAATTCTAGGAGGCGGTGCGGGAACTGGCCTCTCGGCGAAATTAGAAGAAGCGGGTGGGATCGATCTGATCGTGATCTATAATTCAGGTCGTTTCCGCATGGGTGGCCGAGGTTCGCTGGCCGGGATGATGCCGTACGGTGACGCAAATGCGATCGTGATGGAGATGTCTCGCGAAGTCCTGCCGGTCGTCAAGAACACGCCGGTCCTTGCGGGGGTTTGTGGCACAGACCCATTTCGCCTGATGCCTTATTTTCTGAAGGAAGTCCAGTCAGCAGGGTTTTCCGGCGTTCAAAATTTTCCCACGGTCGGTCTGTTTGACGGAACGTTTCGCATCGGGCTGGAAGAGACCGGCATGGGCTACGGACTGGAAGTCGACATGATTCGAATGGCAGGAGAAATGGGCCTGCTGACGACCCCATATTGTTTCAATCCCGATGAAGCGACGGCAATGGCAAAGGCGGGTGCGGATATTCTGATTCCACACATGGGCCTGACGACAAAGGGGATGATCGGGGCATCAACAGCGGTCTCGCTGCAAGAATCAGCCACACGCTGCCAGGCCATGCACGACGCAGCCAGGCGAATCAAGCCCGACATTCTTGTCCTGTGCCACGGCGGCCCCATCGCTGATCCCGACGACGCACAATACATCCTTGACCACACAGAAGGGATCGTCGGATTCTACGGAGCCAGTTCGATGGAACGCCTTCCCGTAGAGCCTGCAATCACAAATCGCATCCGCGAATTTGCGGAGATCAAATTCAAGCACAAGCGGTGACGGAATCGCGTTCAATTCAATTCAGTAACCGCGCGATTCAGTCAGTTGCTGACGCGAGAGGGAGTCGATACGCTCCCAATACGTAAGCCGAGCAGTTTTCTCGATGGCCTAGCCGATCGATGAGTGACGAATTCATCGTGTACGTTTTCTGGTAATAGAATAATTGTTTTAGGAGAGTTTTTTTGATGACTACGCCCGCCCCGATTCGAGTTGCTGTGACCGGCGCCGCCGGACAGATTGGATATGCGTCATTATTTCGGCTCGCATCAGGTCAAATTTTCGGTGCACATCGTCCAGTAATTCTACATTTGATTGAAGTCCCGCCGGTAATGGCGGCTTTGGACGGGATTCATATGGAACTGGATGACTGTGCCTTCCCAACATTGGCTGGCGTGGTCAAGTGTGACAGCGACCATCTTGAAGAAGCGTTTCGGGACGTAAATTTCGTGATTCTGGTCGGAAGTATACCTCGTAAGCAAGGAATGGAACGATCCGATCTGATTCGAATCAACGGACCCATCTTTACGAATACAGGTAAAGCGATTCAGGCGGCTGCCGCTAAGGATGTCCGAGTCGTTGTCGTGGGAAACCCTTGTAATACCAACTGTCTGATTGCGATGTCCCACGCACCAGATGTTCCTCGTGATCGCTGGTTTGCAATGACTCGACTTGATCAGAACCGCGCTGCTGCTCAACTCGCCCAGAAGTCAGGTAGACCAGTCGCTTCGGTTTCAAACCTGGCGATCTGGGGTAACCATTCGTCGACACAATATCCCGATTTTGTGAATGCCAAAATCGATGAAAAGCCCGTGACCAGCGTCATTTCGGATCACGCATGGTTAAAGAATGACTTTGTCAGTACCGTTCAACAGCGTGGCGCCGCCGTCATTAAAGCTCGCGGTGCTTCCAGCGCCGCAAGTGCCGCAAACGCCGCTTTGGATACAGTCAAAAGTATCATTACGCCAACACCTGCAGGAGACTGCTTTAGTGCGGCCGTTTATTCTGACGGCAGCTATGGTATCGAATCAGGACTCGTTACAGGCTTACCTTTGAGCAGCGATGGCCGAAATTGGCGGGTACTTCCTGGATTCCAGGTCGATGAATTCAGCCGATCACAGATCGATAAGACTGTCGCTGAACTCAAGCAAGAGCGGGATACCGTTCGAGACCTCTTGCCCTAAGGCGTCAGGCAATGCCTGAATGCTCCGTGAACTGAAGCTGGAAACTCGATTGGAAGAAAACAATTCCGCCTTCCCTGCGGAGGTGGAGTTGTGGGGCTTTGCCTTAGGAATTTGCATCGTATCGTATTGCTTGAATATCGGCTCGTGCTGGTTCAAAGGCCAGATGACCACCTCCGCAGGGGAGGTGGTGAGATGACGCCTGATCGAGTTGACCCTCGGCTGAATTTGTATTGCGTCCTATTTCGCCCAGCCATTCATCGGAGCTTTGAATTTGACTCGGATCGTCATTGTCGGTGGAGGGCTGGCCGGGCTGGCGGCAGCCGTCGCACTGACGGCAAGAGGTTTTCCCTGCACGATCATCGAGTCGCGTCCCAGGCTTGGTGGCCGGGCGAGTTCGTTCCATGATTCGACAACCGATACCGATATCGACAACTGCCAGCATGTGACGCTCGGCTGTTGTACAAACTTTCGTCATTTCTGTCAGACAACGGGAATCGCCGAGTTTTTTCGGCGTGAGCCAGCTCTTTATTTCATTGGTCCGTCTGGCAGGGCCGATCGATTCGCCGCCGGTTCGCTTCCTGCGCCACTGCATTTGACGGGCGCATTCGCCCACTTGTCTTATCTTTCATGGAAGGACAAGTACTCGCTTGCAACCGCATTAAGGTCACTGGCTCGTCCCGTCAGCGAACGGGATGAATCAGAATCGTTCGCGAAATGGCTGGTTCGCCACGGGCAGTCTCAAAGGGTCATCGATCGGTTCTGGTTTGTGGTGCTGGTCAGTGCTTTAAGCGAGTCACTTGAGCGGATTTCAGTCAGTCACGCACGCAAAGTATTTGTGGACGCTTTTCTTGCACATCGCGATGGCTGGTTCGTTGATGTCCCCGACGTTCCTCTCGAAGTGCTCTACGGAGGTCGCTTAACCGATTGGCTCACGTCACGAGGAACGACTATTCGATTGCTGAAATCTGCAGAAGAGGTTGAGCTTGAGAACAATCGCGTGACCTGTATTCGGCTTGGGTCAAACGAAGTCGTTGCTGGTGACGAATTTGTGGTGGCGCTCCCGTTCTTCCGCGTTCTGTCCGTCTTGCCAGAGTCCTTGACAACGCATGCAGACTTGCAGGGGATTAAGCAGCTTGAAGCAGCGCCGATTTCCAGCATCCACCTGTGGTTTGATCGTCCGATTACCGACTTACCTCATGCTGTTTTAGTCGACCGACTGTGTCAGTGGGTCTTCAACCGAACTGCAAATAAGGCTGTTCAAATCCGACAAGGATCAGAAACCAATTTGACTGAGATTCCCCTTGTAGATGCGTACTATTACCAGATAGTCATCAGCGCCAGTCACGATCTGGAGGAACTCAAAAAAGACGAGATTCAGCAACAAGTTTTGAAAGAACTTACTCAAGTCTGGCCGATCGTCGCAGAAGCCAAACTTTTGCATTCTCGACAGGTGACGGAACATCGAGCCGTCTTTTCGCCAGTGCCAGGCGTCGACGCATTACGACCTGCTCAACAATCGCCTGTGGCGAACCTGCAATTGGCTGGCGATTGGACTCGAACAGGATGGCCGGCAACAATGGAAGGAGCTGTCCGAAGCGGTTACCTCGCTGCGTCAAACATCCTGAAAAGGCTGGGGCATCACGACGATGTCATACAGCCCGACTTACCGATCGCAACACTTTCGCGTTTGATGTTTGGGTTGCGATCGTAAAAACACGCAGACTGGTTGTTTTTGTCACACCTGCCAAGTGGTATCCGAATACGGAAACTCGGTTCGATACCGATGACTATTCGAACGAAGTCAAATCGATGAGAATGGAGCTTGCAGTTTATTGAATACAAGACCATCGTCTTCCGGAATGGTTTGCAACCGTTGATGATTGCTTAAACGGTTTCTGGATTCGATAGAAACGGAGTGAGTTTGTGGCTGTACCGATCCTTCAATCATTGTTATTGGCAGATCACGTTTATCGCGACCAGTCGACAGGTAAGCATATTATTTGCGGTGTGTTTTCGACGATCTTTTTCACACCCAATGTCCAACAAAATCAATCACAGCCTGCTGGCGGCGGCGGAAACGGCGAGTCCGGAAATCGTAGCGGTGGAAACTTGGTTGGTGGCGGCGAGGGAGGTGGATCGGGTGGTGGACGGATTGAAGGCGGCCCCCCGACGACGAAATCTCAACCAATCCAGAGCTTGATGCAGGCCGGCTCTCCTTTCGCGTACTTCAGTGTGACGGAATTGACGGGGCGCAAGACGTTTGAAGTTCGTTATGTTGATCTGCATGACAACCGCGTATTGTTTCAGGCGGAAGTTCCAATCGAATGTGATGACCCACTAAAGACCATTGAAGTATCATTGCCTTTGCCGCGTCTGCCACTCGTCGCACTTGAAGAACGCTCCTATGCCCTCGAAGTTCTTTGTGAAGGAACGCTGTTGGGAAGTCATAGGGTGCTGGCAAGAATCACACCGGGAAGTGCTCCGCAAAACACATAGTTCATTCGCAAACCATAGGATGCTTCATGAGGAACTTTCGACAATATAAGAACGATTAATTTTTCCTTTGAACGCATCACCACGTTGCAAGATTTGTTAACTGTTTGTGATTACCAAACTTCCGACAGAGACCTCAATAGCGAATCGGAGCGATGTAATGGATCGACGAGACTGGATCAAGACGGTGGCGGTTGGATCTGTTGCAGGACTCGCGACTGCATCGTTGAATGCTGACGGTGCCGACGGTGCCGATGTACAAACGCGAAAATCGGGTGTGATACCAATCGAAAACGCTCAGCCCGGTTCGCTCGACTGGCAGTTAACTCGTGTCCGGCTCGATAAAAACCTTGGCTTCCGAACGCCGTGGATCGAAGGCTATTGCTCGAAACAAAGTGTTGCAGCAAACGAGTCGATCGACATCTTTGTCTCGACCGATCCCGTGCGACCATTCAAGATCGAGGTCTTTCGCACTGGATACTACGCCGGCCGTGGTGCTCGATTGATGACCACGCTTGGACCATTTCCGGGGAAGAAGCAGCCGACACCGACACCAGGCGAAAAGAATCTGCATGAGTGCCGCTGGGAAGCAACAACAACGCTCAAGATTCCTGCCGATTGGACGAGTGGTGTTTATCTTGGCCGATTGAGCCTGATTGAAGACGATCCCGCCTCAGGGTATTGGCAAAGCTACGTCGTCTTCATCGTTCGTGACGATCGACCGGCCGATATCCTTGTCCAATGCTCAGATAACACGTGGCAAGCATATAACCAATGGCCCCAGAATTACTCGGTCTATACGCATCCGAAGGGGAACCAGGGGCCCTGGGCTGACGTCAGCTTTGATCGACCTTACGCCAAATATCCTCAGATCTATGAAAACCCTCAGTCGATCGGATCAGGTGAATGGCTCTGCTTCGAGTTCCCCATGTCGTATTGGCTTGAGCAGCAGGGGTACGACGTCACTTATTGCTCGAACAGCGATATGTTGACGCCAGATCGAGGGCTGAAGTGTAAAGCGTTTCTCAGCGTGGGCCACGACGAATATTGGAATATCAAGCAATACGAAAGCGTGGTAAAGCTAAGAGATTCGGGAGTCAACCTGCTCTTTTTCTCTGGCAATTCGGTCTGCTGGGTGACACCGTACCGTGACAGTTTTGATCGACGCCCGAACCGGATCATGTTTCGCGGCGGGCCCTACGGCGGCAAGCACACCTACGCTGAGTTGCGAGAGAAGCTGAACGGGCCGTTCCCTCATCGCGGGCCCGATGAAGGCTATCTCATCGGTGCTCGCAATGTTGAACCAGTGAATGGCGGAGGTGACTGGATTTGTACAAAGCCCGATCACTGGATTTTCGAAGGGACTGGAATGAAGGCGGGAGACCGCATTCCTGGTCTGGTCGGATGGGAGTATCACGGGGAGCCTCCAGCCGATATTCCTGGCCTGGAAATTCTCGGAGAAGGGACAGCTCTTGTCGGGGGAACGCAGCCTCAGCACTGGACCGCGACAATCTATCCAGGTCCAAAAAACAACTTTGTTTTCAACGCTTCGACGATTTTCTGGTGCCAGGATCTTTCGAGTCCACCGGGTCACATGCTGCCGTGGTCACACTGGAGCCGTCCGCACGGTCCTGATGAGCGCGTACAACGGATTACACACAATCTGATCCAAAGAGCTATTCGTTGAAATGGCGTGCGACTCCTTTCGCACGTTATATCGCTATTTTCACGAAAGCTGAAACCACTCACCCAAGGGCAATCGATCGCTTACTTTCTTTGAGTCATCTGCAGGCACCACCGGAGATAAGCTTCAATCCAGGGATCTAGTTCGCCATCTAGCGTCGCCAACGGATGCGAAGTTTTGTATTCGGATCGGTTATCTTTGCAATACGATTCAGGGTGCAGGACGTAGCTGCGGATCGTTTCACCACCGAATCCGATTCGCGACTTCTCGCCGCGGCGGGCGGCAGTCTCGGCATCGCGCTTATCCGTTTCCATCTGGTAAAGTTTGGCAATCATCATCTTACGCGCAAGAGCACGGTTCTGATGCTGGCTTCGTTCGTTTTGGCATTGCACGACGGCATTCGTCGGCAAGTGGGTCAATCGAATCGCTGAATCGGTCTTATTAACTTTCTGACCGCCCGCTCCACTGGCCCGACAGATATCTTCTCGGATGATTTTCGGATCATCCCATTCAATCTCGATTGAAATACTGTCATCAAGCTCGGGCGTCACATCGACGGCCGCAAACGACGTCTGCCGGCGATGAGCCGAGTCGAATGGACTCATCCGAATCAATCGGTGATTGCCCGTTTCGCCTTTTAACAGGCCGAACACATAGGGACCGCGGATAATAAGGGTCGCCGAGTGAATCCCTGCTTCTTCCGCTGGAGACGAATCGAGCAATTCCGTGGCAAACCCTTTGTTCTCTGCCCAACGCTGATACATGCGGACAAGCATCTCGGCAAAATCTTGTGCGTCAGTTCCGCCTTCGCCCGCCTGGACGGAAAGATACGCCGAATTCGCGTCTTCAGGGGCCGACAACATCGCCTGTAACTCGACTTCTTCAAACTGTTTTTGAAGTCGTGCGACCGTCTCCTCGATTTCTGCAATGGTTTCGGGCGAGTCTTCTGCCTCGGCAAATTCGACCAGAACGGCAAGATCTTCAGATCCTGAAAACAAGTCATTGATGGGCTTAAGAACCCCGTTCAACGTCTTGAGCTCGGTCACTTGAGCTTGTGCCTTCTCCTGATTATCCCAGAAGCCGGGCTGCCCCATCGCATCATTGATCTGCGCGATCCTGTGATTCTTGGTATCGCAGTCAAAGAGACCCCCGCAAAAGGATGATGCGGTCAATCAACTTCTGGCACTGGTCTTTGAGCTCATTTTCCATGACAGTTTTTCAATTCTCAAAAATCGATTCGATTTATCACAGCATCGACACATGTCTGATGCTCTGGGTTCACGTGCAAAAGTTCGCTGGCCGAAGTATATCGACTGTCCGAAAAAAATCGACCGGACAACTTGATTGTGCCGCTTTAAGAACACATGAGTATCTCGTCCAGCTCGACAGCACGATGTTCCCGCGCCGATAAATAACACGCTTCAACAAGAGCCATTGTTTTCAGGTTGTCGTCACCACCGATTTCAGGCATTGCCTGGTCCTCCAGAGCACACAAAAGTTGAGCCATGGGGCCAACAAAAGCGTCCGGAAACCAGACTTCATCCCAGGACGGACGATGCCAATCTGGCGATTGAGTCGTTGTGTATTCGAGAGTACTTGGCGTCCGTTCCGGGTAGCTGGGCCAACCAATTGTTCCGCGAGCCAGTCCCGTCATTCCTTCGATACGCCACTTGATTCCAATATCGGCAGCCGCCCCTTCTTTCGAGGGACCGGCCCAGACATCATCGCAACCCAGCGCTCGAAATCCGTTTGCATACTCAAGAATATATAAACAAATTCCGTCCTCGTGAGGGAACTTCGTCCGTGGATCGGGCCGCACACTCGCAAAGACTCGGACGGGATCGCCAAACCAATACCGAAACGTGTCGAGGTGATGAATGCTCATGATCCTGAGCGTGACCCATCCTTGCCGGGCCTGCCAGGGCATCCAGTGCGGTATCGCTCTCATATCGATAGTCGCCAGAACAGGTTCGCCGAGGTCGCCGCGATTCAATAAGGACTTGCAGGCCCTTACCGACTGGTCGTAACGCATATTCTGATTGACGGCTAACATGACACCGGCGTCTCGACAAAGCCGGACAATTTCGACCGCCTGTGCATAGTTTGCCCCGAGTGGCTTCTGAGCCAGAATCCCTCGAATATGACTCGAATGCTTCACAATTTCACGGATCATCGACAACTGCAGGTCAGGAGGAACTGCAACGTCAACAACCTCAACTGCCGGGTTGGCCAGCATTTCAACCGCATCGGAATACACATGAGGAATCTGATGTCGAGCGGCCACCGATTCGGCCTGCTCGCGCCTTCTTGCCGCAATGGCAATCGGGTTGAACCCGGCATTGCGGTAAGCGACAAGATGACAGTCCGACATGATGAAACCCGCTCCGATACAACCGATCCCGATCGATTTATCGCGGGGCAATTTGGGAAGGTAGTCGAGTTCACCAGCCATTGTTGTGCTCACAGTTCCGTGTTCTCAAGA
Source organism: uncultured Schlesneria sp. (assembly GCA_903858935.1). Taxonomy (GTDB): domain Bacteria; phylum Planctomycetota; class Planctomycetia; order Planctomycetales; family Planctomycetaceae; genus Schlesneria. The sequence continues at coordinate 34,508 of CAIOKO010000174.1, forward strand.
TGACGCTTTACCTGTTCATTCTGATTTCATCCGTCGCTGCGAAGTAGCCACGCCGAAGGATTTTCGATCGCCTGACTCACCGTTTGCAGAAATCTTGCGGCCGGAGCACCATCGACGATCCTGTGATCGAACGTCAGGCTTAATGTCAGCTGATCGCGAGCAACAATCTTGTCATCAACCACGACAGGCTCGCGGCGAATCCGACCTAACCCAAGTACTGCGGTCTCAGGCAAGTTAATAATCGGCGTAAAAGCATCGATCCCGAAAGATCCCAGGTTCGAAATCGTAAAGACGCCTCCCTGCATTTCCGAAACAACAAGCGTTCCCGCACGAGATTTCTCAATCAATTTAACCGTCTGATTCGCCAGCTCGAACAATCCGGTCGATCCAACATCGCGGACAACGGGGACCACAAGTCCTCCTTCCGTATCCACTGCCAAACCAATATGAAGTCCATCAGACATCGAAGGAATCATCCATTGATCGCCTTCCGATCTCGCTGCCAGAAGCGGGTGCTGTCTCAAAGCCAGTGACACCAGTTTCATGATAATGTCTGAGTACGACGGGATATTGGAGCCATTCGCGGCCTGTTTGAATTGAGTCCTTAGACCGACCAGATTTGTGGCGTCAATTTGCGTCATTAACGTCACCGATGCAGTCTGTTCCCGACTGGAGATCATTCGATTCGCAATCGTGCGACGACGCGACGAGACTGGGACCACCGTCAAGCCGGATAGCTGATTTAATTGTGGCTTTGCAGCCCTCACGTCGCGTTCGCGAACTCGACCACCTCGCCCCGTCCCATGAAGCCGACGCCAATCGATACCCAACTCTTTGGCGACTCGACGAGCACGCGGGCTGGCGACTTGCGCAGAATGTGCCTGCGGCGGCATCGTTTTTCCTTTCGCAGTGGTACGCACGTCCTCAGCCATAATTCGTCCAGACGGGCCTGAACCTTCCAGCGCCGACAGACTCACCCCCCTTTCTCGTGCCAAACGTCTTACCGAAGGAGCCGCTGCGGGTGCCTCATGACCTTCAGCGAGTCGCGATGGGAGCGATTGAACAATCGCGGACGCCGATGGGGCATCGGACTTTGGTATCGAAGCGGACGTCGATGTGTTTGCATTGATTGAATTGGGTACCGCTTCTCCATCGCCAACCAGGAATCCAATGACGGCACCGACAGCCACGACCGTTCCCGGTTTTGGAGCATCGTGGGGAATTCTCAGAATGCCACTGTCGACCGCCTCAATGTCTTGCGCGGCTTTCTCCCCTTCGAGTTCAAAAACCGCATCTCCCGGTCTAACGACGTCCCCATCCTTTTTCAGCCAACGAACAAACGTACCCTCTTCCATCGACCAGCCGAGTCGCGGAATTGTGATCGAAAATGGCATGTTGAAAGCCCTGAAAGAGAAGGATAACTGGAAGAACAATGAATTTATGGCACAGGAAAAAAGACGTTTGGTGCCTTCAGACGGAAGCTCGCATCTGTCTGATTCATCCATCTGCCTTAAATCGGTTCGTCATTCCCGCATCAGTTCCCGGATCGCCTTGGAAATGGTTTCCGCTTGAGGGACCACTGCCTGCTCAAGAGGTGGGCTGTAGGGTGTTGGAGTAAATGCTCCGTTGATTCGCTTGATGGGTGCATCGAGATCGTTAAACCCACGATCCGCGACTTGAGCTGCAACATCGACCGCAAAGCCACACGGCGCGAACCCTTCGTCCACAACCAGCAACCGTCCCGTTTTCTTGACCGACTGCAGAATGGTTTCGATATCCAGCGGCAGCACTGTTCGAGGATCAACAAGCTCAACCGAAATCCCTTCTTTTTCAAGTTCATCACAAACAGACAACGTCAAATGAACCATCCGAGCCAGTGCGACGACGGTCACGTCCTGACCGGGTCTGACAATCGCTGCTTTGCCAAACTCAATCTCATACTCAGTCTCGGGGACCGGTCCCTTCACAGACAGAATTTCTCGATGCTCGAGGAAGATTACCGGGTCGTTGCTGTTCAACGCCCGTTTGAAGAGTCCCTTCGCATCATATGGGGACGACGGAACGACAACGGTCAAGCCTGGTATCTGAGCGTACATCGCATAATAGTTACCGGAATGGTGCGTCGCCGCCGAGTGCCCGATGCCGATACAACCTCGCAGCAGCACTGGCATTTTCAGTCGACCACTGCTCATGTATTGAATCTTAGCGATCTGGTTCACGATTTCACCGACGGAATCAAGCACGAAGTCGGCGAACATAAAGTCGATCACAGGTCGAGTTCCTGTCATCCCCGCGCCGCACGCCAGTCCGACAAATCCACGTTCGCAGATCGGGGTGTCACACAGGCGAGTCGGTCCATAGATGTCGAATAATCCGGCTGTCGTCTTGAAGTTTCCACCTCGTTGACCAATCCCTTCCCCCATCACAAAGATCCCTGGATTCTTCCCCATTTCTTCTGACAGTGCTTCGTGAGTTGCCTGGGTCATCGTGATCTCGCGGCCTGCCGCCGGCCTGAGATTCTGAATCGGAACCTTTGAAGAAACGGGATCTTCCGAATAAGCGAATTGTGTGGCTGATACAGCCTCAGGCCAGGGACTGCTCTCGGCAAATTTCCGAGCCTCTTCGACCAGCCCCTTGATCTCGCCATCAACCGAGTCAAGCTCTGCTGCTGTGACTATGCCTTGTTCAATTGCCGTGGTTCGCAATCGTTGAATCGGACATCGTTTCTTCCATTCCTCAACGTCCTCGCGCGTCCGATAGGTAAAGTCCCCCATCCCTTCTGCGTGAGCTCGCGTTCGATAGGTGACACATTCGATCAGCGTCGGTCCACCACCAGCACGAGCCCTTGCTACCGCTTCGCCCGCTACTCGGTGTAGCTCCAGCGCATCGTTGCCATCGACGGTCAGTCCCGGCATTCCGTAGGCGACGCCACGGCTTCCCACACTTGGGTTCCCGGCGGAGTAGGCAAAGGGAACTTCGGTCGCGAACTGATTGTTTTCGCAGACGAACAGCACCGGTAACTTCCAGATGCTGGCCATGTTCAGGCCTTCGTGGAAAGCTCCGTTGTTCACCGCTCCGTCACCAAAAAAGGCGACGGCGACATTATCGGTTTTCATCAACTTGAAGCTATAGCCGCCGCCGCAGGCTTGAAGGATACACGGTCCGACAATGCCGCTGGTTCCCATCATGCCGACTTCCGGCGAGAACAGATGCATACTCCCCCCACGACCTCGCGAGCAGCCTGTCTGGCGACCGAACAGTTCGGCCATCAATTCCTTTGGAGGCAGGCCTTTGGCCAACGCATGACCATGTCCACGATGCGTGCTGAATACAACGTCTTCGGTTCGTAAATGAGAACAGACCGAGCTGGCGATCGCTTCTTCACCGACATACGTATGACAGGCTCCATGAATCAGCCCTCGCTGATGGCAGCGAGCCAGTTCTTCTTCCGTCTGTCGAATGACCTGCATTTTCCGGTAAAGGCCCAGACAAGTCTTTGCGATGTCATGATTCGTCATCAGGGATTCGACTCCTCGTTGTGCTTCAGTTTGTCCGCAAATCGAGCGGGCTTGCGCTCGCTCAATCTTATTGTTTTGAAAAGAAAGAAATCGGTGGTGTACCCGTAAAACAACTCTCACGTTTGCTAAGCGGGATCAACATAGCGCCGCGTTCCGCCGCCATTCATAGCAAGGTTTCCACCATCCATCGGAATCAGGGCTCCTGTGATCCAGCTCGACGCATCCGACGCCAGCAGCACTGCCAACCCCCGAATGTCATTTGGATGACCCAGTCGGCCAGCGGGAATTCCCTGTAGAAATCGGTCCTGCAGAACCGGGTCTGCTTCGATCCGTTTTTCCAAACCTGGATTTAAGACTTGAGCGGGCAGAATCGCATTTACCCGAACCCCCAGTGCCGACCATTCGGTACTCAGTTCGCGAGTCATCTGCGCCACCGCCCCCATCGCCATGCTATAGGCAATGTGACTGCGTCCCAGTGCTGTGATACTGGCAAGCGAACCGATGTTAACAATGCTTCCCCGTCGCTGAGCGATCATCCGCCGACCTGCTTCCTGGCACATGCAAAACCGTCCGTAAACCAGGTTTCTCCAAGTCTTTTCGACGTCATCCAGCGAAATCTCTTCGGGTTTGCCAAGGCAACCCTCGCCCGCTACGTTCCCCAGGAAATCGATCCGTCCAAACTCGTTGTCCAGAGTTTCAAACGTGGCACGGATTGAGTCAGGTCGTGAAACATCACACGTGACGGCGATCGCTTTTCGTCCCATCGCCTTGATGGACTCAGCAGTATTTTGAACACCGGCTTCATTAATGTCGAGAAGCATGAGGTCCGCACCGTGTTCGGCGAGTGCCAGTGACATGGCCTTCCCCATTCCACTGGCGGAACCGGAAACCAGGGCAACACGCCCGGTAAGATCAAAAAGTGATGACACGCGTTATCCTTTAATGAAATGATTCGCGAAAATCTAAGACCAACCCGATAGCTCTTTCAGGATTGGCCATTGTTTTGTCATGAAAACCAATGTCGAAAGACCCAGATAAAACACTCCACAGGCCACCATCCCTGCCTGATGATACCACCTGGGGCGAAGTTCACTTGGCAGCAACGTAATGTTGATCCACAGCAACTGAAACGCTGTCACTCCGATCGCCAGATTGTTCAAGTTGGCGATAATCAGAGTCATCAGCTTTGGAGTCCCATACGTGCTGAAGACGTAAGCCGCGATCATCGTCCACACGACATATGAAAATAACAATGTGTAGTAAATGTACTTCACCTGATCGTCGCGCATCCGATCTCGGGCATGTCGACTGGCTGACCAGATGATGTCAGTCCAGCGACGACTGAAATCTTCCACGATCGACATCTGGCTGGGCAGCAAGACGGTCAGTCCGACAATCAATGTCACTGTCCAAAGCAATGCACCCAACGCTGGTCCAAATTGAGGAGCGTGACGAATTCCGTCCGCCGTGATCATCGCCTGTGCCCATTCCAGCTTGTCTGACTGATTATAGAGTTTGGAATAGGAGGCAAATTCCAGGGAAAGGAGCGCCGGCAACGCCATCCCCATAAAACAGCCAGGTGCCCAGACGATAATCTGGTCGGTCAAAATATATTTCCACCAACCCCGCCATTTTCGCAGGTTATCTGGAGTGATCAAAAAGACTTTGCCAAGATGACTGAGTGTGATATCGCGTCCACCGACGGCACTGGCAATTGCCCCCACCTGACGACCCATCCCCCAGCCTTTGTCTCGAACGTAATTGCTATATGTGGAATTCGCCAATCCACCGCCACCCGCATAACCTGCGAATGCCCCCAGGACAGCAATGTTGCCAAGTTCAATGAGTGGCCATGATCCATCATGCCATAGATGAGCGAATACATTCGTCAGACCATCCTGGCCATCAATCTTGATCGGTACATTGCCAAATTTGGCAAAGCCACTCATCACGTTCCACCAGTGCAACGGACTGACGAACAGGATCCCAATCGTTAAGCAAAAGCCAAGCACAACGGCGACCTTGATCGTCATCACCGCCTGCAGCATGTTGTAAACTTTACCCCCGATCAAGACGGGAAATGCAACACCCAGCAGGCAGGCATAGGCGAGCACGGTCACCAGCCATCGGTCTTCCACACCGGGTGGCCGATCCAGCCAGACGGCCGCCATCACGGCTGCGGCATTCGTCGACAATGCAGGAATCAAAGCCGACAAACTGAGAAACATGATCACGGGAACCCAGAACATCGGTCCGGGTCGTTTACGCAGGAAACCAGTCATCACGGGCTCGCCGCAGTATAAGGCGTAGCGAGCACATTCAATGTTGTAAAAGACCTGGAGCACGATCGCGACCGTGGCGATCCACATCAACCCGCCCCCATATCGAGCGGTCACCTCCGGGCCGAGCAGCCATTCGCCTCCCCCGATCTGAATACCCATCATCACGATCCCGGGCCCGATAAAACTGGCCCAGTTGCGCAGCCCCAAAGGCTTTGGTTCCGGAAGCTCGGCAATGCCCCATGTCGGAAGACATGTGACAGGAAGTTCTGTTTGATCTGTCATATTGGAGCAGCGCTATGACGAAGAATTTGGGAGGAATAACCTGACACGGTATCCCGGTGACGCCGTGGAATCAAACGCGAGGTCAACGACGAAGTTTTGATCGCGAGGGGAAGGCTCCCGCCGAGCCGCCGAGCCGCTGAGTCGACAGGTGCAGGTACTTCGTGGCTCGGCAGGAGACTCGCCAATCCATTTCACTGGATGCAACCCCCCGCCCCCATCCGCCCGACCGGGAATCCTCCTCAAATCCAAATCTGGGAAAGTAGTTTGCTTTCGGTTTCCACACTTGAATAGGGTCAACCCCTGCGGAAGCATACGGTGTTTCTTCATTCGTCCTCGCTGGCGGAATCTGCGGCGCACGACAGAATGAGTTCATTACGACAAGCGACTTCTTCGATTCAAAGGGTTTGCAATGCGAGTCTGGCCAGGACATCCTTATCCGCTGGGAGCCGTTTGGGATGGCACAGGCGTTAACGTGGCTCTGTTCTCGGACAATGCGACCAAGGTCGAATTGTGCTTGTTCAATTCGCCCGATGATCATCAGGAATCGGAACGGATCGAACTGACCGAACGAACCTACAACGTCTTTCATGCCTACTTTCCCGACCTGAAACCTGGCACTCTTTACGGATTTCGAGTTTACGGCCCGTATGCGCCGCAAGACGGTTTTCGATTCAACCCGAACAAAATCTTGTTTGACCCTTATGCCCGCGCTGTTGGTCGGATGCTGAAATGGAATGAAGCACTGTTCGGTTTCCGTAAAGACGAGTGTGATCAGGATCTTTCCTTCGACGATCGCGACTCGGCCCCTTATGCCCCCCTGGGACTGATCGTCGATACCGCTTTCACATGGGGAAAAGACGAGCGGCCGAATATCCCCTGGGAACGGACCATCATTTACGAACTGCACGTGAAGGGCTTCACGAAACTGATGACCGAAGTTCCTGAAAAGCTGCGAGGAACCTACGCGGGTCTGGCGAGCGCCCCAGCCGTCGATTATCTGAAGAAACTTGGTGTGACGGCGGTCGAACTGCTGCCAATCCATTTTCATATCGATGAAGAATTCCTGACCGATCAACAGCGAGTCAATTATTGGGGGTATAACTCCCTTGGTTTTTTTGCTCCTGAACCTCGTTATTGCGCCACACACGATCCGGAATTGATGGCGCAGGAATTCAAGTCGATGGTCCGCACGCTGCATTCGGCAGGGATCGAAGTCATTCTGGACGTCGTCTATAACCATACCGCCGAAGGAAATGAACGAGGGCCAACACTGTCGTTTCGGGGCATTGATAATACCAGCTATTACCTGCTGAACGACAAAAACAGACGCTACTACACCGACTTCACCGGTTGCGGAAATACTCCCTATATGCGGCATCCGCGAGTCCTTCAACTGATGATGGACAGCCTGAGGTACTGGGTCACGGAAATGCATGTCGACGGTTTTCGTTTCGATCTGGCCAGTACGCTGGGGCGACAGTTCCACAATGTCGACAGCATGAGTGGCTTTTTCAACGTGATCCATCAGGACCCGATCCTCTCGCAGGTCAAGCTGATCGCCGAACCGTGGGATGTCGGCGAAGGGGGCTATCAGTCGGGTAAATTCCCCGTCATCTGGACTGAATGGAACGGACGATATCGCGACAGCGTCCGCTCCTTCTGGAAGGGTGACGGCGGCATGATCGGCGAAATGGCGACGCGTCTGGCCGGGAGCAGTGACCTGTACGAAAACAACGGTCGCAAACCCTCCGCCAGCATCAATTTTATCACCGCCCACGATGGGTTCACGATGCGCGATCTGGTCAGCTACAACAGCAAACACAACGAAGCCAACGGTGAAGGTAACCGTGACGGTAACGACCATAATCTGAGCTGGAACTGCGGCGTCGAAGGTCCCACAGATGATCCCGAAATTGTCACGTTGCGAGAACGTCAGCAGCGCAACTTCCTGGCGACGCTGTTTGTCTCGCAAGGGGTCCCCATGTTGCTGGCAGGGGATGAACGAGGGCATTCCGCCCAGGGGAATAACAACTGCTACTCGCAAGACAATTTCCTCTCGTGGTTAAGCTGGGATCTGAAACCCTCTGAACAGAAGCTGCACGACTTTGTTCACCGACTGATCGAAATTCGTCGGGCACAACCCGCTCTGTCCCGGCGTAAATTCTTCCAGAGCTCGGTTCAGGGTGACGATGTCGACGATATCTACTGGCTGGACAGTTCGGGCAAACGGATGTCGGAAGCCGAATGGAACGATTGCTCGCTGCACGCCATTGGAATGCTGCTGCTGGGCCATTGCAGCCAGATTAACGACGAAGGAGCCTGTATCATCGGCGATAACCTGCTGGTGCTGATGAACGCCGGCGACAAAATCGTGCCATTTTCGATCCCGAAAGCGGTCAAGCGATTTAAAGTATTGGAACGATTGTTCGACACGTATGACGGAGATACCGAGATTGTCCAGTACGACACGTCGCAGCCCTACCCGTTGCAGCCGCGAAGTATGGCTCTGTTCCGCCATAAGATTGGCGGATGAGCCTCTTCGGGCAGCCGAAACATGAAAAATGGCAAAATCGGCGGTTGCTTGTCGCTTCTCGCCGCGCGAACTAGAATTACCCCCCTTGTCGGCGTAAGGTTTTTTGGCGGGCAATCTCTTTGAAAACTTTGCTCGTTGTCCGTTCGGACACCTCGTTGGCGGACAATTTTCGTTTATTTCAGGAGATGTATTGTGACGGTGAAGGTCGCGATTAATGGGTTCGGCCGTATTGGGCGATTGGTGTTCCGAGCGATGGTGGAACAGGGTTTGGTTGGCAAGGACATTCAGGTCGTCGCCGTCGGCGATATCGTTCCTGCCGATAACCTCGCTTACCTGCTGAAGTACGACACGACCCAGGGTCGTTTTGCTGGTGAAGTCGGTTCCAAGAAGTCCAGCCCGGACAAGGCTGAAGACGACGTTCTGATCGTCAATGGTCATGACATTCATGTCGTCAGCGCCAAGTCCCCTGCCGAACTTCCCTGGAAGCAGTTCGGTGTCGATATCGTCATCGAATCGACCGGCCTGTTTACCGAAGCCGACAAGGCCAAGGGTCACATTACCGCTGGTGCCAAGAAGGTCATCATCTCGGCTCCTGCCAAGGGTGAAGACATCACCCTCGTGATGGGCGTCAACAGCGACAAGTACGATCCCAAGTCGCACCACATCATCTCGAACGCATCCTGCACGACGAACTGTCTGGCGCCTGTCGTTCATGTTCTGCTCAAAGAAGGTTTTGGAATCGATGAAGGTCTGATGACCACGATCCATGCTTACACCGCCACCCAGAAGACGGTTGACGGCCCCAGCAAGAAGGACTGGAAGGGTGGCCGTGCTGCCGCTCAGAACATCATCCCCAGCGCCACCGGTGCTGCGAAAGCGGTCGCTCTGGTCTGCCCTGAAGTGAAGGGCAAACTGACCGGGATGGCTTTCCGCGTTCCAACCCCGACGGTTTCGGTCGTCGACCTGACGGTCAAGACGGTCAAGACCACCAGCTACGCCGAAATCGCCGCCGCGATGAAGAAGGCCAGCGAAACCTACCTCAAGGGAATCCTGGAATACACCGAAGACGAAGTCGTCAGCAGTGACTTCATTCACAGCAAGTCCTCGTCGATCTTCGACAAAGGGAGCGGTATCGAACTGAACAGCAAGTTCTTCAAGCTCGTCAGCTGGTACGACAACGAATGGGGTTACAGCAACCGAGTCGGCGACCTGGTCAAGCTGGTCATCGACAAGGGTCTGTAAGACCGAATCAGTCCATTTGATAAACGCGGCCCGGATGTGTGATCACACATCCGGGCCTTTTTGTTTGATCGTTTCCTCGTTCCCAAGCCCCCCGTTTTTTCCTCGTTCCCAAGCTCCAGCTTGGGAACGCTCTGTTCGAAGCTCCGCTTCGCATTCCGCCCACCCACTTGAACGATTTCCAGCGTTTTGTTCGGCACACCTGTCATGAAAAATTGTCAAAGCTGGCACTCATGTCGAACCGTCTCGATGGTAACGACGGCCGAATCATTAATGTCGATAATGAACCACAAGGACAAATGCGCATCGGGTTAACAAGACGCTCGGAATGGACCGTAGCCCCCCCCCGAATATCTCCGGACAACTGCGACTTTTTGTCATTCGCATTTGTCTTCACTTCGTGACCTTCGTTTCCTTTTGTTGAAAAACTTCTTTCTAGTTCGCGTCGTCCGCAAGCGGCGGGTCTCACTAAATTTCAAAAAAGTTGGCCGAGTTGGCCAAGTTCCTGTTTTTATAGGCTCTTTGCGGGTTTGAAGTTGGCCAACATGATTAACCTTGAGCGGTGTTCGTGATTTGTTAATCGCTAACATTCTCATGTGAGCCATCTCGAAACCTTCGACTCACCAAAGTTCTCAAAAAGTTGGCCAAGTTGGTCAAGTTCCTGTTTTTACAGGCTTTCTTGATGTTTTGAACTTGGCCAACTTAAGCAATAGTCCGCTGGCCCGAAGAGAGAAGCATCGGCTTTCCAGTCCTCGCAGCCAGTCAAAGCATCCAAACAATGTTGGTCGAGTTGGCCAAATTCCCTGTTTTGTAGTGTTTTTGGAATTTGAAGTTGGCCAACTTGACTAGCGTTGAGCGGCGTTCGTGATTTGTTAATCGCTTTCATACTTATTCGAGCCATTTGAAAACCGACGTCTCACCGAAGTTCACAAACAAGTTGGCCAAGTTAGCAAAGTTGACCAACTTCCTTGTTTAATAGGCGTTGTTGCAATTTTTGAACTTGGCCAACTGGATCAATCGGGTGTCAGCCTGAATCGGGTCGACGTCCGGCCGCCGCAGCCCACCGAAATCAAAAAATCGCCGACAGTACCATCAAAAAAACTTGGTCGAGTTGGCTGAGTTCCCTTTTTTGTATGGTTTGTGTGGGTGTGAAGTTGGCCAACTTGACTAACGTTGAGCGGCGTTCGTGATTTGTTAATCGCTTTCATACTTTTTCGAGCTACCCTGTGTGCCAATAATAACTGAGACAATTCAACAAACCTTGATCTGTGCATAGGGCGGTAGGGAACTGACGATGATGAACAACGTAAAGCAGAGCGAGGAAGACTCCGCAGCAGCCGGAACGGA
>CAIOKO010000175.1 GCA_903858935.1 uncultured Schlesneria sp.
ACCGTTCCGCCCGCTGGGTGATACGCGAGCAGACATGATCCTCAACGGCGTGACTTTGGACCGGCTAGCCGACCGCAGATCACTGCTCAAGAGCTTTGACCTTTTCCGACGTGAGGCCGACCAAACGTCAATGATGACCGGCCTGGACGCGTTCACCGAACAGGCAATGGGATTGCTGACCTCGTCCAGGCTGGCCGAGGCCCTGGACCTCTCCAAGGAAGATCCCCGCACTGTCGCCCGTTACGGGACCGGCGATCCAAAGATCATGATGGACGGCAATGGGGCTCCGCGAGTCCCCCAAAGCCTGTTGCTCGCCCGCCGCATGATTGAAGCGGGTGTCCGCGTCGTCACACTGAACTACAGCAAGTGGGACTGGCACGGCGGCACAAACGCCGAGGGACGTGCCAACAACTCGATTTTCCTGCGCGAAGCCGAGGATTTTCCTGTCTTCGATCAATGTGTTAGTGCACTCGTCGAAGACCTGTATGTCAGGGGTCTGGCCGAAGATTGCGCCGTCGTCATCTGGGGCGAATTCGGCCGAACGCCCAAGATTAGTTCGATTGTCGGCCGCGACCACTGGCCGCAAGTCAATTGCGCACTGATGGCAGGTGGTTCAATGAAGCATGGCCAGGTGATCGGCGCGACTGATCGCATTGCCGGAGAAGCCATCTCCCGTCCCGTCACATTTGGCGAAGTCTATGCCACACTGTTCCACCATCTGGGCATCGACGCCAGCCAGGCCACAATCGCCGACCTGAACGGACGACCGCAATACCTGGTCGAAGACCATGCCAAACCGATGCCTGAATTGGTTGCATAGGCGAAGCCCTGCAATTCCTCGTTACAAAGCCCCAGCTTGGGAACGTATCTCTTCGAAGCTCCGCTTCGCGATTCGTCCAGCGACCGTACAACTCAGGATTGCTTTGTCGTTCGGTGGAATCGCATTACTGGCCGTTTGACCGATCGGGAAGCAGAGCTTCCAAGAGTGGCGTTCCCAAGCTGGAGCTTGGAAACGAGGGAGTAACGAGGGAAAGCTGGTTGCATAGGCGAAGCAGTGGCATTACTTTGACCTTCTGCGCCGCTGAATCTCAGCAAGTACCCCATGTTTTCGCTGCAACCTTGACGGTTGCCATTTCGGATACGTGTCAACCGATGATTCTCCAACCCAATGAGCTGGAACTGTTCTACCGGCTTCAGCGTACGCTCTTTTTGTTCGTGAATAATCGCCTGAGCGTCATCCCTGGCGAGTTTGCAACACAGGACGAAATCGGTCGGATTTCGATAGAAGACCGAGTCAAGATCCGTAATGCATCCAACGCCAACCTCGATCTGATTCGATCATTTGTTGAAGAAAACCCTTATCAAATTGCTGAAGAAGAACTTGAAATCGTTCATTCCTGGCGGCACCAGGTAACAGGTCGGTTTTATGTGCTCCGTGAACTCAAGAACTACACTGTATTCGTCACGGCCACCGATCCTAACATCGCATACGGCGTCGTGGCTCTGTCACAGCCGTTTGATGATTTGATGGGTCCGGACCTTCCTGTGATGGTCGAGACGGTCTTGCTCCCCTTCCGGAATAAAATCGTTTATGACGGCATCATGTCGCCCTACCGCGTCTCGTTTGGTCCCGGCCTGAAGCGTTCTTTAAACGAGGCCTATAAAGATGCGAAAGAACAACACGGGATTGTGACGTCGCTGCCGATGTCAGATCAACCGATCGCGGTTAAAGCCACAAAGCCCAAACCAGCCCCCAAGCCGCCATCGAAGGAAGAAAAAGAGGGCGCTTTAGAAGTTATCACAGGATTGATCGACCAATTCTGCAAACAGCATCTGAACGAAGAATATGCCTTGCTATGCCGCAAAATGGCGGAGAAATTAGCGAGAAAACGACCGTCACCGCTACTGAAGGGTAAACCCAATGCCTGGGCCAGTGGAATTGTCAGGGCCGTCGGTGGCGTCAATTTTCTTCACGATCAAAGTCAGACCCCCTACATGCGGGCAACGGATATCGACCAAATTCTTGGAACCAGCCCAAGTAGCGGCGCCGCGAAGTCGTCAGAGATTCGCAAGATGCTGAAGCTTTACCCGTTCGATCCGAACTGGTCGCTACCAAGCCGCCTGGACGACAATCCGATGGTCTGGATGCTGGAATACAACGGCATCATCATGGACATGCGTCTTGCCCCTAGAGAACTGCAAGAAGTCGCTTTCAACCAAGGAATGATCCCTTATATTCCAGCGGATCGAATTATTCCGGCCGATGAAAATCGGTCCCATAAGTCCACGACGGTAGATAACACCAAGACGGATGACCGCCAAAACAGGCTTTTCGACTAATGCAAATCTTGTTTCTAGTTCCCAAGCGAGAGCTTGAGAACGAGCGCATCGAGGAAACGATTGCTTTAAGACGCAGAGCGGCTACACAACGTGCTGATTCATACGAACATGAAGCACTGGCGTTGTCTCATTCCCGAGAAAGCGTTTAGGAACGAGCGAAACGGGAATTTCATTTCTTTTTCTTCGAACTTTTTGTCCGCGATTTCGATTTCTCGTTCTTCTCGACTCTCAATTTCCACGCCATATGAAGCGCCTCGGTCAACTGAAGTTCGGTGGCGGCAGAAAGACGAACGTGTGTGGCTCCCATGCGTCCCCAACCGCCATGCACAGGCAAGAAAACATCGGGAGCCGCAGAGACAATTGAATTCTGCATCTCGGGAGCCAGCATCAGATTTCCATAGCCGAGTTCCTGGCTGGCGAGTGTGGCAAAGATGCGACCACCCACACGGAAGTCAGGGTGACCCATGTGCGAACTTTCCTCGGCACCTTTGAAACTCAGGGCAATGTCACGAAAGTCCTTGACGTTCATATGAGTTCCCTTCAGTCTCAATAACCGAGACATTCTACGGCCTTGTCACCCCTAACATGTCGAGTGCCGCTCGGTTATCTTATTCTTTGATCCAGCAGGAATTATTCAAGGTCGTCGACATTGGCCACTATTGGTTTTAAAACGAGGTCATCAACCGTCAATTCACCTTCGTCGGTGACCTCGATTTTGAGTTGGGTGCCATGCGATGGGCCGACTAACCCTGAACGAATCCGTTGTTCGGGTGTCAGTTCCGTATAGGCTTTGGCCACGAGCAAATATTTCCCGGGTGAGATTCGTTCGGTCCGAAAACAGCCATCTTTTTCGACCACGTGTGAGGCATACACAAGGGGCCAGTCATGTTCATCGAATGGACTTTTCTGGTCGACCAGACTACGAACGGAAACGATCATTCCCATGAGTTTGGCCTCAGCAGGCCACGTGACCTTACCGCGAACTCGGGACCCCGTTTCACGTACGAATTTGATGGATTTCATCTCTCCTGGTTTCAGCTCGAAGAACTGACGTTCCAGCATTTTGCCGAATCCCATTTGACCGAGGTTGTTCATCACATTGCGACTAAGTTGATATCGGCCTGGAGGCAAGGCCGGCAGCGTCAGCTTGCCCGGGTTCGTCATCTTCATCTCACGCTCCGACTGCAACCGCTCGAATTCGGGCCGACCGCTCGTCAACAACTGATAGAAGATGGTGCTCTCTTTCCCGGCACCGTCGATCGCCAGTTCCATTTCGACTTGCGCCGACTTGGGGAGTCGGATCGTAAGATCACCACTCGCAGGAATGGCTGCAGGCCAGGCGTCAATTGTGGTATGTGAAACCCCCAGTGATTTGGCTTCACCGACCGAAATCTCAAAACGCCCCAAGTCGTCGGTTCGTACTGGCTGTACTTCGACATCATTGCCGCCGTTGGTTGAGATCGCATGACCTCCGGCGAGATTTAAACCCGTTGGACCAATGGCGAAAACCGAGGCTTTCTTCACCGGATTACCTGCCTCATCGATGACGACGCCTCGAACGACGGGACCACGTTTGAGACGAATCGTGACGTCTACTTCCACCTTGCCAGCGGGTGGAGCAGAGGTCACTACAGGTTGGGGCACGTATCCATCCGCAACGACACGCGCAGTCCAACCCTCGGCCCAACGGATACTCGTCGAGAATAATCCGTCGCGGCTGCTGGAGCGTCCTTCGATGAAACCCCATGTAACGTTCTTCGGATCTGACGGTTCGAACTTGCCCCCTTGAATGATGACTCGTTCGAGAGGCTCACCCGTGACATCGTCCACCACCTTGCCACGAATAGTCACCGCATTGTCGAATTGCGGTTCAGCCTTTTTCACATCAGGCTTCTCAACGGGCTTATCATTCGACCGATTGTCCGTTGGTGACTCTTGCACAGGATCGTCCTTAACCAGATTAACGGCAGCGATTTCGCCCAGATCAAGCGGATCAGGCATGACATTGGGGACTTCAGGCTCAATTTTTACGCGTGTCGAGACAACATAGTTTTTGAAACCCGGTGCGGTGACGAACAGTTGGTAGTGACCTGGCAACATCTTCTCGATTGTATATGTTCCGTCTTTGTTGATCGGTTGCTTGTCTCGAAAGAAGACGGGGCCAATCTCGCTATTCTGGAAATCTCCGAAAGCTTTCCACATGGCATCATCACCACCGAAACCGATGTGCGGTGCTGTACCACCGAAACCGATGTGCGGTGCTGTTGGATGGAAGTGAAAAGTGGCGCCCTCCCAGGAATCCAGCCCAACGAATCGGCCGGAAACGCGACGTCCCTGGCCACCCAGTACGACGCTGGTCATATCTCCTGCCGAAACCGTGACATGCTGGAACATTCCCTCCAGGATCACCTGGCTGATTTGAGGTGAGCCGGTGACTTTGAACGGTCGTGATAACTGCACACGACCTGGCAGAACACGCTGAATCGTGAACCGTCCCATTTTGTCAGTCCGAGCCTGTAAATAGCTGGAAATCATACCGGGATAGCCATACTCGTCACGGTGAATCGAGCAACTGATTTCTTCATCCGCTCCTGGCTGGTTCTGCCACAAGACCTGCCCCTCGATCGCTCCCCAACGATCAAGTGTGACTGCAGGTGACTTCTGCCATGCCTCGTAGGCAATTTCCTTGACTCCCGAGACATGGACGATCAGTACTGCCGCCGGATCGCACTCGGTCGGCAGTCGAAAGGCCCCGTCTTGATCAGTTTTGACGAACAGAGGCCGTCGCCATCGGTCGGCGGGATGTTCAGGAATCAGTTCATCCTCACCACGCAGTTTCCGTCCTTCCCAGACGATTTGCTGATGTGGAATTGCCATCGCCACCGTGGCTCCCTCGGCAGGCTTGCCACTTGGCGTGAACACGCGCCCGACGATTCCCTGATCCAACTTCAGCATGAAGACGACATGTTGCGGACCGGCAGCTTTCTTGAGGTTTGCAAAGACTTGAGGTTGATAACCATCGGCTTCAACACGAAGCGCCATCTCGTCATAAGCATTTGCCAAAGGCCACACGTAATCGCCGTTTTTGCCGACGCGGCAGGTATGGGGCTGCCAGTTAACGACAACCTTGTTGGTCCGCTTTTCAAATTCCCTGGTCACGGACCCGGAACTCACTCCTGCAATCACACGAAACTTGGGAATTCCTTTGTCACCTTTTTCATTCAACACACTGATTCGGATACCAGTCTTCCTGGCTTCAATCTCTTCGGGCGTTGGATCTCGCTGCTCAGTTTTTTCGATCAGTGCCTCATTCGTGGCTTGCGGACTGTCGTCGGGCTCACCTTTCCCCACGGATGACTCAGTCGACTTGGGAGGCGCGGCCCGCAGCGTGGTCAGTGGGGCAATCGCTGCCGCTGCAAGAACGACAGCCAGGGAGACCACCCATCTCGTCAACACGGACCGATATCGGAGACAAATGAGGATTCCGCAAAGTCGGTCCTTCAGCGAGCTACGACGTACTATCGGTATCGCTGAAACACAGACCAGCGACATGAGAAGAATGGTTTTCAGTGCGAGATCAACCATACCCAACGACGAAATCAACATCACAATTGATGGCATGTCAGCGACCTTCCGTTTGTAACTGGTCGATCATTTTTCTCGTTCCCAAGCTGCCGCTTGGGAATGAGCTTCTTCGAAGCTCCAGCTTCGCAATATCTCTAGCGACCTGGATCTCGTGATTCGTTCAGCGATGGCTTGGAAACACATTACCGGCCGTCTGCCTGATCGGGAAGCAGAGCTTCCAAGAGGCTGGTTCCCAAGCGGGAGCTTGGGAACCGGTGAACAGCGACGGAATAGACTCATCTTGCTGATATATGCCTGTTCTCCTAAAAAGCGAGCCGCAGTGAACTCATGGGCGCCTCAAATGAGTTTTCCTCGTGGAAATCGGCCGATTCACAGGTCGTTCTCGTTGCACGACGCTGGTTTTGATCATGCTGTCGTTGATTTCGGGGTGCGCTTCGAGCGGACCATTCTTTTCGTCTAAATGGGCCATGGATGATGCTCGCTACGCCGACCGATTCAGCGGCCCTTACAGCAAAAGACCGTTAAATAAATTGTTGCGGCAGGGTGAAGAAATCATCGATGCCAGGTTTCAAGAGGGGCGATCCGGTCTCTATACCGGCGTTGGCATCGCAACTCGGCAGCGTGCCGCCGCCGTTGGCGAAGTGGGTGTGACTTGGCTGCCGACGTCGTGGTCCACCGTCCGGGTCGGTGCCGAGGGAATGCTGGCGGAGGGACTTCCGACATACCTGACCGGCGGGATCATCGGAGTCCGCTTACATTCGCCAACACGTTTTTCACCTTACGTCGGCGTCGCTGGAATGGCGGGAGTTGCCGACACCAGCACAACCGCTCAATCGACGTATATCGATAAACAAGGAAACCTTGTTCAAGAGGGCGACCGAATTCCAGGCGTCACCAAGGGCCTGGCGGCGATCATCCCCGAAGTCGGCATGTCCTATTGGTTCACGTCACGAGTTCGTCTGAACGTGGGAGCCAGTTACTACATGACAACGGACGCTGGATCGAGTTCCGCCAATAAAGACTTTATGTTGACGACATTGTCGCTCGACTGGCTGTTCAGCCGTGGATCCGAGATCCAGAACTGGCGGGACCCACCAACGTCACCCCAACAAACAGACGCAACGGGAGGAGACGAGCCGAAACCGTATTTCGTGACAGAAGATCAACGCGACGCCCCGGTTAATGACGTTCACGACGCCGATACAGATATCGAGCCGCCTACGAATTTGCCGAATCCGATCGAGGAGTTGTCTGAGAGCGAGACACAGGCTCCAACGGAATCAGTGCCTTGGGACGAATCTCTTTAAGCCGCAGAGCGGCGACCGAGTAAAGAGATTGTCCTGCTTTCCATTTGTGACTTTAAGGGTTTGTGAGGAGTTTTGAATTCTGAGACGCTTGAGCTTTCTGGATCAAAACGAGGTTATTAAGCAGGACCGTCAGTCCTGTATCGATTTTGGCTCGGG
>CAIOKO010000176.1 GCA_903858935.1 uncultured Schlesneria sp.
CAGTCGACATTAGATTGTCCAAAATGTCATAGCACGATGGAGCGGGGATATACTCTCGACCAATCCCACGCGGCGACGTTTGCGGGGCAGTGGGTCAAAGGGACACCGAAACGGTCGTGGATGGATTTATTCGGTGGATTCCTTATTAAAACCCCGTACCAGAAGGATCGAATTCCCTTTGGTGCCTACCGTTGTCAGTCATGTGGCTTCCTCGAGTTTTATGCTCGCGAAGAATTCCGACCGAACTGGTAAGGCCTCGATGAGAAAAACGTGGCACTTTATCGACTACCGTTGTGAACGCTCGTGACTCACTCATTCCCTTCTCGTTGTATTGGCGAAGCCGTCTTGGTTCGCTTCACGCGTAACCGATTGTCTATGATGTGGCTAAAGGAGATTTTCCTTTAACTCGCTTCATCTGATGGCGCGACGTGTTCGTCGCGTTCTTGCAAAAGGCAATTCCTGGGCATCATCATGAATGGTCCACGATACAGGCTCTTTCCTTTCAGCGTGATTTTGTCTTTCGTAACATGCGGGATTGCTAATCCTGCCGTTGGGCAAACGGATCAGCTGCCATTTACTGACCCATCGAAGATGTTCGAAAGAATGTTTGGTGAAGACTCCGAGGCCGATCGAATCGCATTGGAAAAAATCACGGTATCTCTCGACGACGAGACGAAGCTGGGTCAACAAATGGTTCAGTCGGCACTGGCCTCGCTGAAAACGGAAGCGATTGAGGTCCAGACAGATGGCCGCGATGTTGATTATCTCAAGAGCATTGTGGCTACGTTACAGCCCTACATGCGTCATAAAAATCGGTACAAATCGATTAAGGTAATGGTGGCCCATTCATCGCGTATCGACGCCCGGTCTTTCCCTGGTGGGACACTGATTTTCTTCGAGGGGTTGCTCGATGCGGCTGGCAACGAAGCGGCACTCGCTGGAATTGTCGGACACGAATTATCGCATCTTGATCGCGGTCATCAATTGATCCCGCTGAAACGAATGAAAGTCATGGAGAAGTCGTTTTCCTCCCCGGACAGATGGGATGCTTTCATGAATTCGCATTCAAACATGACCAGGATGTGGTCCCGTCCATTTCGCCCGGAAGACGAACGGGATGCTGACCGCGACGGTGTCGCCTGGTCATACGCCGCAGGATACGATCCACGCGAGTTAGCAAAGCTCTTTCAGAAGAAGAAAGGTAAATCTTCAGTTGCAGAGGATTTGCCGTGGGCCACTTTCTTTCGGTCTCATCCATACGATCATGAGCGTCAAGAAGCGATATTGAAGCAGTACAAACAACTTCAACAGAAGCAGCCGCCACCAGAGCCGCTTTTCATTGGCCGCGAAAACCTGATCAACCGTTTTTCGCGGAAGCAGGAAAAAGAGGCGAAGAATTGAGTGCGTTTAAAAATTAATACAGGGAAAAACAATGTCGGCAATTCAATCAGGTCGATACCGACACTATAAAGGGCAAGAGTACACCGTCATTGGTGTCGCTCAACACAGCGAAACCATGGAAGAGCTTGTGGTCTATCGACAGGAGTACGGGGACTTCGGGCTATGGGTGCGACCCAGGAAAATGTTCGCCGAAACCGTCACGGTTAACGGTCAATCAATTCCACGGTTTCAGTGGATCGGTGATGCCGGTTAAATCTTCGAGGGGCGGTTAATTGCAGGCGAACAATTTCACTGGTGTTTCCCTCGCGCATTGGACTGGATCGGGGCATCCAGTTGAATCAGGTCACTCATCTTTTGCGTTGTATTCGAGGGACAACCATGACAGCCTTCGGACCCGCACGAGGTTGATGATGGCTCACGGACCAGGCGATAGCCGCGCATGAACAGCACGGCGATCGCCCAGGTGACGCAGGCCGCAACGACGACGAATTGCCAGTCCAAGCTCAAAGGAAGGTTTCCTGTCATCTGAAATCAAGGATTCAAAACTGCGTTTAAGCCTGAATGCCTATCCTTTTTCGGACCATTTCCAATCAGTTACGCCGCGCAGATTGCGGATCGCCTCGGTTGGCCATCCACCCTGCGACAGGGTAATGATCGTGTTGGCACTCATCTCCAGCGTATCATGATGCGATTCATGGTCGAGTCCCGCAAGATGGCCGCTCAGTAAAACGTTGTTCATCTTCAACAGAGGGCTGTCACCTGGAAGCGGTTCGACCTCGAAGACGTCAAGTCCCGCGCCGCGCAGGTGTCCCGATTGCAACGCCTGGACCAGGGCCGTTTCGTCGACGAGTAATCCTCGAGCCGTATTGATCAGAACTGAACCGGGTTTCATGATTGCAAATGTTTTTGCATTCATAACGTGCTTCGTTTCTGCGCTCATCGGCAAGTGAAGCGTCACGTAGTCGGACCGGGACAATAAATCTTCAAATGAAGCAAGCTCCACACCCCATTGTTCACAGAATTCCCTTTGAGGGAATGGTTCGTACGCGACGACTTTCATTCCCAGCCCGACCGCTCTGGTGGCGACCGCCCGACCAATTCTGCCAAGACCTACGATGCCCAGCGTTGTGCCCATGACTCGGGGTGTCGATGCTCGAATCCAGGTGCAGGCCCGCACATACTGGTCTCGCGAAGGGAAACCGCGAGCAACACCAAGCAGCAAGGCGAAAGTGTGCTCCGCAACGGCGTGATGGTTTACGCCAGGGGTCGTGGCGACGATGACTCGATGCCGATCACAGGCAGGAACATCGATGGCATCGAAACCGACGCCGGTTCGTGCCAACACCCGCAACTTGGGGCATGCGGCAATCAGAGATTCGGGCCATGGCTCTGAACCTGCAACGACGGCAACGCAGTCGCGCACAATCGGCAACAAGTTGGCTGGTTGGTAGAGATCTACATTACGAGGGGCATCGACGACTTCGAACCCCGCTTTTGTCAGCATTTCGGTATGCGGTCCGGCGTCGGTGCTGAGCGCGGTACAAATAATCTTGGACATTTATTTACTCCTGAAACGACAAATCACGATTCAAAATAAACTCATTTCGCGCGTGTCCGTATTCGAACAGTCAGCGGCTAAGACTGGCATCTTGACTCTTGGACATGACTTGAAGTCACTCAGGCTTGGCTGGTGGGGCAGGGGTCGATTCCGGAGCCTCGGAAGGACTGTCACTTTCTTTACCTGAGGACTTTTCTGATGTTGGTGCTGGTAAGGCATCAGTCGTTCGGGCTTGTGGATTTGTGGCTCCGACTTTTAAATCGCCCTCAATCGGAATCAACGCACTCTGCAAAACGAGCTTAAATCTTGACTGCGGATCGGCCTTATCGTTTTGAACCCACGCAACCAGAGACAAAGCCCCTTTGATCGGAGGCTTCATCTCGGTAAGAAACTCGATCCGTCGTCCGGCTTCATAGCGTTTAATGTAGTCGACTAGATGTTGTTGCAGATCTGCCATCGGGATCGAAGCCGAATACTTCAGCTCCCCTTTTTTAGGAGGAATTCCCTTGGCAACACCTAACATATCACGGACGAGAAACTCGTGATTACGTATCCCATTCGACCCGAAGGGGATCATCGTGTGAACTTCGTTTTCAACGATCGCAAGTCGCAATCGACAGGATGGAAGTACGTCTTCAGGGATGCCTGTCGCAGCGGCCGAAATATTCAGTTGACCGTCTGCGATCGCTGCGGTCAATTCGAGGGCGACTTCGGTTTTTTCCATGAGCTGCGTATCGATGATGTTCTTCCGCAATATTGCATATGCCTGAGCGGCCATTTGAATCGGTCCAGAATAATAGCGAGGATCGACTGGCATTCCGTTCACAACGATGACTGGTGTCGAACCAGCTTCGTAATAGGCTCCCCGCTCTTCGGAATCCTGATTGACCATTCCATCCGGAGCTGGAATATGCTGGTGATGTCGTACGATGATCACTTCATCAGGCGCATAGGTCTTACCGAGAGCTGAAACCGCCAAATCGGCGCTGACACACTGAGGAGACTGCATACAAGTAAATAACTCAACAAGCACGCGCTTGTTTCCTCGATTCGCTGCAGGCTGTGCCGGTATCGATTCTGTGATCTCGTTAAGATAGTCCCCAATTTTCTTCCGATAGGATTCATCGACAAATTCAGGATATCCGTCCTCACTTCCATTCTTTTGCGACCACAACTTTTTGAGTGATTCGGTTGGGGTGGGGGTATCGGGTGGTTGACCAGCACGCAACCCCAGCAGGGTGGGTTCTAGCATCGGTATCGATACGACGTCCGCAAGGTAATTAATGGCCAGATCAGTTTGTCCAGTTCGTTCGGCCTGAGTTGCCAGGGCGGAAAGAATCTCAGGATTATACGGTTGCTTCTTAAGCAGCTGTGTCAATTCGGTGGATGCAGCTGCTTTAGTATCGTCCGAGGACGATAAGGATGTAATGTCTTGTGTTCGAAGAATCACATTTGCCGCTTCGCGATAGGCGGTAAATGCCTCGGCCATCGGCGCGCGGTCTTCACCCAGGTTTTGTTCGGCAGCATCGAGATGCTGGAGGCCCATCGTTGTAAACTGACGTCCATTGATCAAGCTGAGAGCCGTAACTATTTCTGCCCGTGCGACCCAACGCTGGCCCCAGAGTTTTGCTGCCGAAAGATAATTTTCAATGACTTCTTTCAGTTTTGTTTCATCAAATTTCGCTGGGATGTGGCGTTGAATCAGACTCGCAAAAACGTCTTGTGCAATCGGACTGTTGCGATTTTCACGAGCGGCTTTCAAAAAATCGTCGGCTTTAACATCCTTGCTTTTCATCAGCGACTCGAAGATGTCGGTCGCCGGCGGAAGACCAGTAGGGGCAAAGTTTTCGAGCGTTTTTTCATCGGTCGGCAAAAGTCGCGTGAGCAGGACTTCATTCGGGTTAGTTCGAATGTTGCCCCGTATGAACCCCTGTTGAAACGACCCTTCGAAATCGAATGTGGCGTGAAGTGTTTTGAAGAACAGCTTGACGGAATCGTCTTGAACGTCCGTCTTAACAAGTTGTGTCTTATCGTTCTGGTCCTGATCGCGGCTTGTGTCCAACATTTCACCAACGAATTTCCCGTCGGCACCGCGTGAAAGTTTTATCATCCATCGGTAGCTATCGTTCCGTTGGTTCGTCACGACGATTACCCAGTTTCCTTCGATCGTTTTGACATCTCGCTTGACGGGGATCAAGCTCTTTTTTGGCTTGCCGGCGTTATCCGCAGGCACGTTCGCTCCACCGTCTTCGGTTGACACGGATGTCGACGTTTTGGAATTGCAACCAATCGCGAACACGAACAAAAAAATCAGACATCGGGTCCAATAAGTCACTGATCGCATTTCCAGAAATTCCTGTCTTAAAACCTGTCAAACGAAAAAATAATGGTGTTGCCGCAAACCGCGTCACATACCCGAATTCTGAGATCATGAAGATAACTGCCCGGACTCCGAAAGCCCAGCACGAGCGTTCCAGCAATGCAACAATCTCGTGATTGGGGTTTCAACAATGTTGTCTCAGTTTTTAGGCGAGTTTTTGGGTGACGACTTTTCAACGATGCCCCACATGTGACCTCCCTTTTCACCATGCTGCCAGGTTCCCGCGTAGCGATCACCGTAAAACATCACTCGTGCCGTGAAAGTTCCCATTCCCGGAATCGTTAAATCGGTGAGTGACATAACGGGAGTATCATCAGCCCAATAGACCTTGATGACGATCGGAATGTCGACTTGATTTTCGCCGATTTTCATTTTCGACGTGATGACCCAATCGTCGCCATTGAGCTTTTTTGCAGAGACGATCTGGTATCGATCGGGCTTATTGGGGGCCGATTCTTTTCCGTCCAGGCTGAAAAAGCCCGCAAGAGTTGATTCCGTCAATTTCGAAGCGAACGCTTTTTCTTGAGCCTCACGGTCAACTTTCTTGTCTGAATCCGCCGCCAGCACGGAAATTGATACTGCAGAAAGCATCGCACAGACCAATACCAAACTTCTCATTTGAATTTCCTTTGAATGAGTCTTCCGTTTTTTTTAGATCGAGATTCAGCCGTTACGTTATGCGTGCTCGAGCACATACAACGCATTATCCGCTCGGACGTTTGCTGCCCACGCCCCTTCCGCGGCTTTTCCGCGAATAATTGGTATTTCAACGACGATTTTGAATTTCATTTGTTCACAGAGTTCGCGAAAGTCGATCATGGAAAGAAAGTGAAGATTCGGCGTATTGTACCAATCGTACGGCAGCGAGCCCGTGATCGGAGCTCGACCGTGAAGCAGAATTTGCACGCGAATCCACCAGTGTCCGTAGTTCGGGACCAGAATGACCGCTCGTTTTGCGACTCGTAACATCTCGCCTAGCAGTTCTTGAGGATGTCGAACCTGCTGTAATGTCTGGCTGAGGACGGCATAATCAAATGATTGCTCCGGAATTTCTTTCAGGCCGCGATCAAGGTCTGATTGAATGACTGGCATCCCTTTTGAAATGGCTTCAATCACTTCGCGATGATCGAGCTCGATCCCTTGAACCGTACAGCCAATTTCGTCTCGAAGCCGACATAACAGTCGTCCGTCACCACAACCCAAGTCGATCACGCGGCTTGATTCGCCAATCTGATTCATAATCAGGCGGTCGGTTAATGCGGCGGTGGGATCAAGAACACTATAACGTCGCACGAGAAAACTCCGTCGTTTGGGATCAAGAATCTGAAGGCTGAAGCGATTCGGCTTGATTTAATCCGTCGTGATCAAAATGACCTTACGTAGTTCGAATGCGTCGGTAGGTCTCACGTAAAAGAGGCGTTACGAGTTCTTCAAGTTGTTTGATCTCCAGCAGGAATGAGTCGTGACCGAAGACACTTTCCAGTTCTAAATATGTCACGTGACGATGGGTCTCAAGCAGCGCACTGACGATCTCACGACTTTGACTGGATGGGAACAGCCAGTCGGAATTATACGAAGTGATCAGAAATCGCGCATCAGTCTGGCCGAGTGCCTCTCGCAGTGATCCAGGGCGTTGTGCCAGATCAAAGTAATCCATCGCCCGCGTAAGATAGAGATAACTATTGGCATCAAATCGTTCGATGAATCGCTTACCTTGATAGTGCAGATAGCTTTCAATCTTGAATTCCGTCTCGCTTTGCAAATCGTAAGCAAGATGGTCGCTATGCTGCAGATCGCGACCAAACTTCCGTTCGATTGATGCTTCGGACAGATACGTAATGTGTGCGATCATCCGTGCCAGAGCCAGGCCGGCGCGAGGGCCGGCTTCTCCATATTTTGACGCATCAGTCCCGTAATAATCACCGTGCTGGAATTGAGGATCTGTCGTGATCGCACGGCGACCTACCGCATTGAAGGCAATGCCCTGTGCGGAGAGCTTGGCCGCCGTTGCAAGGCAAATCGCCGCATGAGCCATTTCGGGATATCGAGAGATCCAGTCCAATACCTGCATTCCACCAAGGCTCCCCCCGATTAACCCCAGGAGTCGCGAAATGCCCAGATGCTTGACCAGGGCAACATGCACGTCGACGATGTCACCAACCGTAATAAAGGGAAACTTCAGCCCGTATGGTTGGCCAGTTTCGGGATTGATGCAACTGGGACCCGTTGTTCCCTGACATCCACCAAGAACGTTAGCGCAGACCACGAAGTACTTTGTGGTATCGAGAGCTTTCCCAGGTCCAACAAGGCCGTCCCACCACCCGGACTTGCGACTATCGACCGAGTGCTTTCCCGCGACGTGCGCGTCGCCTGTCAACGCATGGCAGACGAAAATCGCGTTATCCTTTTCCGGCGTTAATTCGCCATACGATTCATACGCGACTTTGACGGGGCCAAGTTTTACACCGCTTTCCAGCGTAAGCAGATTTGGCGCTTCAAACAGCGTTGCGAACTGTGTCTGCACAATTCCGACAGACAGGCCGTCATTGATTTCATCAGGCGGAGCGATCTCGGAGGCCATATCAGCAGAGTTTTCCTGATAACGTAATTCTTCTCGCGCCGTGAAGTGACGCATCAATCGAAAGCGGTCTTCTGAATTTCAACTTGCGATCGGTGACGCAGCTCGCAAAAGAAATCTTTCCACACGATCATACGGAGCGCCACAGTGAATTTCGATTGATTATAGAGTTCAATAGCCAAGGATTCGAGTAAACCACGTCGAAAGATGCGGGGCCAGGACAAAACGACGTTTTGCTGTCAAAATTATCGTTGAAACCGTATGTTGCCAATCTGGACCTGGTTGTAATTCCATTAATGGCTGCAAGTAGAGAATGACCATGACGACAATCATCAGCGGTGTTTTGCCGATCGCTCATACGCCGTTTCTTGATAATGACTCGATCGATTTTGAAAGCCTGCGGCGACAGATTGATTGGGCGTTTTCTGTTGGCGCCGACGGATTTGGTACCGGAATGGTCTCGGAACTGCTACGCCTGACGTTTCACGAACGAGTTGCGTTAACCGAAGCTCTCGGTGAGATCAACGGTGGCCGAGGCGCTTTCGTCGCGGGTGTCGGAGCAGAGTCGACGAATCAAGCCATCGAGTATGCGAAAATTGCTGAGAAGTCGGGCGCTTCTGCAGTGATGGCGATTCCACCACTTTCGACTCGATCACCCGCGCGTGCCGTCCGCGACTACTTTGTCGCGTTATCAGAAAGCATTTCAATCCCTGTGATCGTTCAGGACGCTTCCGGGTATGTGGGTCAACCAATTCCACTGGAAGTAAGTGTGGAATTGATCAAACGTTTTGGGAGCGAAAAGATCCTCTTCAAACCCGAGGCCTCACCAATTGGCCCAAATGTCTCGGCACTTCGGAACGCCACTGGTGGCGCCGCCAGGATTTTCGACGGCTCGGGAGGCATTTGCCTGGTGGACTGTGCCCGCCGCGGAATTGTTGGAACCATGCCTGGCATGGAATTTCTACCGGGTGTCATTGCACTGTGGAACGCACTTGTCCGTAAGGACGAAGAAGCCATCTACCGACTCCATTTTCCAATTTGCGCACTGGTCGCCCTGCAACTTCAGGCGGGACTGGATGGTTTTCTGGCCGTCGAAAAGTACCTCCTCCATCGCATGGGGCTTTTCACAACGGATCTTCGTCGTCAGCCTAATGCCTGGAGCCTTGATGACGAGACTCTTGCCGAGTTGAACCGACTGCTGACTCATCTGGATTCCGCAGTGGATTTCGTCAGCAAAAAGGGAACCTAGATCGATTTGTGCGCTTTCAGTCACGAGGTTCTTCGTTAGAGATTTCGTCGTTGATTTGATTGAAGTCGTGTTCTTGCGAATTGTCGGATCGATTTTTTGTTTCTGTCCGATAAGGTTGAAAAGCGGCCAGTCGGAACAATACGGAGACCCCCGTAAAAGTGATTAACGCAACGACAAAAGCGATACTGAATGTTGGAAGACGCGAAAACTGACTCGCTTCTGCTGCGCTCCCTGTCAGTCCAAAAAACGTGATCGCTGTCCCCAAAGCTCGAACAGAAACCATGACAGGCTTTGCACTTTGGCCATCAATCGGCAGCTGACCGACGTCCAGGCTCATTGGTACGCAGTCACGATCGCGATTGGCTTCTGAATTCAGTTCGCTTTTGGAATCGGTTTCTTCGTCCCATAAATCCGGGGTTTCACCAATTCCCAGAACTGAAAGCATTGTCTGACAAACCAACAGCATCACGCCGAAAACTGTGCAGATGACGAAAAGCATTTTGATCGTTTCGCCTTATTAATGAACCGGAGTCCTTCAATATCAAGGCGAACGCAAGAATTGCTTCGATGGATCAAATCTTGTGGGCAAAGTTGCCCCCTTAAGCGGTTTGCCGGGAGCTTCCGCACCATCAACCCAACGAACTTTGGTGACACTGACAACTTCAAGTTCCTCAAGAGCCGCCTCAGGCGGTTTGACAGGAACTTACACTCCATGAGCCCAAGGGACTCCGGTGACACTGAGAATGTCAATTTTCTCAAGCGGGGTATCCACAAAATCAGTGCAATAACATACTTTGCGCTGGCTATCCTGAAGTTCATTCAGCCCGCAGGGGTCGTAGCATCAATGATCGTGTCGCGTCACTGGCAGATCGGTTTTCGTAGAGGACACGGTAAACTTCAGAAGTGATCGGCATTTCGATCCCTTCCTGTTCGCTGACATCAAAAACGCTTTTCGCCGTTGCAACGCCTTCTGCGACGGCATCCATGGTCGAAAGGATCTGGAGTAACGTTTCCCCTTTGCCAAGACGGACGCCGACTCCGCGATTTCGTCCATAAGGGCTGACGCAGGTCGTAATGAGATCGCCCATTCCTGCCAGTCCGGTGAACGTGCCTGGTTCGGCGCCAAATCGCTGGCCAAAGCGGGTCATTTCCACCAGTCCCCGCGTCATCAGCGAAGACTTCGCGTTATCGCCGTAGCCAAGACCGTCAGAAATCCCGGCTGCAATCGCAATCACGTTCTTCAGCGCGGCGGCTAATTCGACGCCAATCAGATCGAGGTTCGTATAAACGCGGAAGCGATCCGTGTTGAACATTCGCTGGACTTGCCGGGCCAAACCGAGGTCTCCGCTCGCCGCAACAACGGTTGCAGGCATGCGGCGCGAGATCTCTTCGGCGTGACTTGGCCCGCCGACGGCGACGACCGCGCGGCTGCCCAGGACTTCCGTGATGATTTCACTTGGTCGCATGAACGTTTCGTTCTCGATCCCTTTGATGACGCTGATCATCGGACGATTACGGTTCAAATACGGCCGCATCTCGGTCAAACTGTTTCGCAAGAATTGAGTCGGGATCGCTGCCACGATGTATTCGCAGTCGCGTAGCGCGAGCTCAATATCGGCCGTAATGAAAATTCGTTCCGGCAAGGGAACGCCAGGTAATAATCGCTTGTTTTCGCGTGCCTGCTGGATCTGCTCGGCGTGGGCCGGGTTACGAGCCCACATGGAAACATGCTGGTCGTTGTGTTCGGCGAGCAGTATCGCACAAGCCGTTGCCATGGCTCCATTGCCGAGGACAGTGATTTTGGTCGTCATTCGAGGTTACCGTTGATGTAGAAGCCGCCCGTAAACGAATTGACGGGAGCTGAAAACAGTGACTGTGATGTTGGCGCGTTGTAAATCAAATTGTTCACGGTCCCTGTGAACTGGATCGTCGGTGCTACCGAGGTAAAGATGATTCCTTGATGTGTTGTCAGGTCGTTCGATAACAGATTGATCGTGTTTCCGTCAATTTGCATTCGGGAATTGGCGGCCACGTTATCAAACAACATCCCTGTCAGTCCGCCCGCCCCGTCCGTGATGATGTTCGAAGCAATGTAATCGGTGCTCGTCCCCGTGAGAGCAAATCGTTCGCCGATGCCAGCGGCGCCATTGAAAGTAAACGTGTTCGTCGTCACGTTCAGAATCGATGTTCCCGCCGCGATAAATGATACGCCGGTCCCCTGGCTGTTTGCAAAGGTCGCTGTGTTTCCACTGACCTGAGCGGCCATCGAACCGGTGGCTGAAGTATCCTGGATCAGGAATCCTGTCATCCCAGCCCCTTGGGCAGAAACATTATTGTTTGAGATCGTAATGCTCTCAGGACCGCTCCAATTCACGTTGACGACCGCAGCCCCTCCCTGATACCCGGTGATCGTATTGGAGTTGACTGTCGTGGCCAGTGAAGATCCTGACCCCGTGGAAAGTGTTTGAAACAGAATCGCCGTTCCGTTTGCATCCGAAATCGTATTGCCCGAGATTCGTGAGTTAAAGGTCCCAAGTGTATCTCCCTGGACACGAATTGTACCCCCGCCGGGCGCTCCGTTGCCGGTCAATTGAGAATTCGCCAGGATCATGGTTGCATCATCTAACGAGTCAACTGCGTATCCTGTCGAACCCGTGATGCGTACGTCGTTTAAGACGATTTGACCGGACTTCGTCGATTGAACACCAACGGCGTTGTTCTTGAAGTCAACCCACGAAATGTTCGTTTGCCCAAAGGAATTGACGATCAAACCGGTGCCGGTGTTCTGAATCGTACCACCGCTGGCGAGGTTTCCATTTCCTTGGACCGTGAAATTGCCCTGACTTTGGACAAGGCTGATTCCGAAGGGACCGCCATTCACCGAGACGTTCTGCAGCGCCGCATTAATCGTTGTCCCTTGAACGTCGACCGCCGGAGCGTTCACCGTGTTGATCGTCCCCTTGTCAATCTGCAACAGTGAGTCACCGCGTGCATAAAGCCCTGTGGCGTTGGTCGTATTAAGTGTCATGTTATTGACAAATATCTCGCTGGTCCCGTTGACGAGAGAAATCGCGGGAAACGCAGACGACGAAGTGACATTGAGGTTGTTGATATTGATCAAAGCGTCGGAGGCGTTAACGGTGAATCCTTTCCCGTTCGGCGAATTGATCGTCGTGTAACCCGTGAAATTGTAAGTATTGTAAGTGGTTGTGGTTGTTCCATTCGTTGTTGAGGCTACTCCGGTGGTTCCCGAAATCGCCACGGCTGGACCGAACGTTTGCGAGGTATTCAAGGAGGCGACGGTGACATCGGTCCCGACGT
This sequence comes from uncultured Schlesneria sp., assembly GCA_903858935.1. Taxonomy (GTDB): domain Bacteria; phylum Planctomycetota; class Planctomycetia; order Planctomycetales; family Planctomycetaceae; genus Schlesneria. The sequence continues at coordinate 12,488 of CAIOKO010000176.1, forward strand.
TGGTCATATTCAGGCCCGCGCCACCGGTTGCTTTCACGGTCAGGTTGGCGAGTTCAATCGATCCCCCATTTGTATTCGACAATACAAAACCGTCACCCTGGGATGTTATCGTGGCTCCCAAGCCGTTGAATAAGAGATTCGCGTTTCCACCATCGACAACGATCCCGTCGCCTCCGGCAGAATTGACCTGGATATTGTCCATGTTGACGTTGCCAGATGAACCGGTCAGATGGATCGCATCCGCTCCAACTTGATTGAACGTCAGGTCGTGTAGATAAGCTCCAGAAACATTCGTTCCGATAATGCCATCGCCACTCACGTGGTTAAATGTAAATCCTGACACTTCGTTGTTTGAAGCCAATGTAATGGCGTTACCGTTTGTCGCTTCAAATCGGGGGGTGAGTGTCGCGTTGCCTTGTTGTGACGCTTGCGACAGATGAGGCAGGAATGCCGTTCCGCCTCCTGCTAAAGGCAGTGCTCCCGAAGCGGTGTTACTTTCACCGATCAAGTGTTGGCCAGCAGACAAAGTGATGGACTCATTGAAGATCGAGCCGCTGCGAACGTAGATCACGTCTCCGCCCGATGCGATTGCAGCGCCAATCGAATTAAATGGATGGGCGGTCGTGCCGTCACCAGTCTGTTGAACTTGAATGTTATAGCTGGTCACACTTTGGATCGGATTTGCAATTCCAATCGGATTCACAATTGAAATCGGATTTAATGGATTATATGGCTGGCCAACCTCATAGACCTGTTCAATCTGATATGGCTTACCCGTCGCCGGATTGATGGCGACTTTGTTGTTCGTGTCAACCGTATCACGGCTAACAATCACGTTGTAGTTACGCTCGACAAAGCGGAATGGCGAAGGGGTCGGTTGCTTCCAGCCACTCGTTGGATTGTTGTTTCCGTAGGGAAGCTGAAGCGAGATCCCGGCCATGAGGTTGCTGCCGTACAGGGGGTCGTTCGTGTAAAGCAACTGAGCTGTCACACCATTATTGTAAACCCCTTCGACTCGCATTTTGAAGCCGTCAACATTTCCTTTGGAACCACCTTCAAAGTGATAGCCGCCGACAAACCCGCGTACCCAATGTCGATCGCGAATCGGCAAACTGTACCCAACTTCAAAATCGACGCCTCGAAGTGCAGTCCCCTGATTTACGGCGGTTCCGTAAAGAAGCTGATTGCCGACAATCTTCTCACCGCTGATCGAGTTCGAGTATGTTTGTGAATTCGTAATGGGCAGGTAAACGTTTGATCGCAGTTCATAACGGTCGATCAAGCCTTCAAAGCTCAGGCCAATCTGCTGGAACAATTTCGATGTCGTATCATCTGCGTCATACCAGACGCTGGCACCCCCCCAGGCGTTCCAGTCTTCGCGAAGATGTCTGTATCCTAAACCGGCATTTCCACCAAACCGTGAACGGGTCGACTCGAAACCACGGACGTCTGCAAACACAAAATGTTCGTCCGATAGCATATATGGCATGACTTCCAGCGGTACGATTGAATCGCTTCGGCCAAAAGTTTTGCCCGCCAGGAAGCTGGCTCGTCCGATGGCACCGAACCCATCGCTAATTTCCCGAGGGTCGTTCGGTGTTGTCATCGAAAAAAAGTTCTTGACTGTTGGAGGCGCCTTTCCCTTTTGTCGGGCTTTGGCTGCCCGGCGTTCTTCTTGACGTTTTTCCCGGGCGCGTTGGGTAAAAATATCGACTTCCTCGCCAATCGCTTCCGGCGCTGGTGGGATGTCGTCGGATTGTCCCCGAACAACACTGATCCAGTCATCGGCTCGCGTTACACGGGGCGATACACCCCCGATGGCGATCATGAATGTCACCCACAAGCGAATCGCTGTTTGGCAAAAGTTCCAAACAGATGCTGATCGAGATCGAAGTAACATCAGGAAACGTCCTTTCCGCACGCGTCTTTCGCCGGTGCGAAACTGGTGCGCAAAGCCATACCGCATGACGGGATCGCGATGAAAACCTCAAAAGAGAGGTCGTCGCGAGACGCCATACAGATTCGGATTGGAATTGTGGAACGGGAAATTTACAGAGACAGAATCAGACAGGATCGGGAAGGGTATAAATGTAGAGAGCGAATCTGTCGAGACCGACTTGATGACGCATGACCGACACCAGCGTAAAATTCAGGAAACTGGCGAAATTTGGGATTTGTTTTGCCCAAATTCTGCAGTTTCTGCCGGTTACGAACTGGTCTGATGAAAAACCCGGAATGCTGGGGGAGAAAAGTGTGGCGCATTTACGGGCCGTAAAGCGTCCAAACTCAGGGTGCCACGGTTTTACCGTCTTCGGTGAGGCCATAGTCTTTGTGATTCGGTAACGTGTCCGGCGAGCACGGATTAACCGAAGTCGTTAACGCCGTGACACATATAATCACCTTGCGGGTACGAACGGCTCAGTCAAATTGCAGCCGCAGGGCAATGTCCTTGACCGCAGTCATGGGAATGTCATCCATATCGACGTGACGTTTTGAGCTGATGAAAACCGGTGATTCGCGCGATTCATTGCCGGGAGTGGGCAGACGGCCGTGGCTTCCCTTCACCAGCGATGCATCCAGGCCGATCACGTCCATGTAATAGCGAAACCCGAGGAATTTCTGAGCTAATCTGCGGGCAATATGTAATTTGGGAAAGGAAAGCTTTGGGTCGATGAAAAGCTCCATCGGGTCGTAGCCCGGTTTTCGATGGATATCGATCGTTCGAGCGTAGTCAGGAGCCACTCGGTCGTCTTCCCAGAAGTAATAAGTGAACCACGAATCGTTCGCCGCAACGACAACCAGTTCTCCCGATCGCTCATGGTCAAGACCAAACTGCCGTTGCTCCGCCCGGTCAAGAATCAAGTCAACACCTTCGGTCGTTTTAAGCAGTAGCTTGACGGCTTTAATATCGTCAGCGTTCTGGATATAGACGTGTGCCACCTGATGGTCAGCGACAGCGAACGCACGGGAGGCACCACAATCCAATGTCTCCCAACCGAGAGGTTCTCGCCTGATGGTCAGATAACCGTGATGACGCAGAACGCGGTTAATGTGGACGGGGCGAGAAACCGGCGTAATCGCATACTCTGAAAGTACGATAATCTCGGCGCCGATTTCACGCGCGGCGTCGATACATTTGCCTGCTTCAGCGTCAACCAGACGAATGTCGTCGGCTATTTTTGGATCGCTGGGGCCGAGTCGCTGTAAGCCGTAATCAAGATGTGGCAAGTAAACGAGAGTCAGGCTCGGTCGATGTTGCCGCATGACTTCAATTGAGGCGTCCGCAATCCAGCGCGAACTCGTGATGTCAGCCCCCGGCCCCCAAAAACGGGTTAAGGGAAAGACCCCAAGTTTTCCTTGAAGTTCATCTCGCAAATTCGCGGGTTGGCTATACGAATCGAAGACTTTGCGGCCGTCGGCGGGGTAGCTGGGCCGTGGAGTCATTGACCAATCGACGCTGGCATACATGTTGTACCACCAGAACATTTTTGCGGTGGTATAGCTGGCGTCACGCCTCTTTCCTTCGTCGTAGATTCGCTTGCCTTTGACCAGCCGATTCGATTGACGCCATAGCCAGACCTCGGCCAGATCGCGAAAGTACCATCCGTTCGCGACGATTCCATGCTCGCGCGGAAGAGTTCCCGTAAGTATCGTTGATTGAGCCGAACAGGTGACGGCTGGCAGAACCGTCCCCATCGGCCTGGCAAACCCCTCGTCCGCGAGACGCTTCAAATGAGGCGTGTTGGCCCCAATCATCTCGTGTGTCAGTCCCACGACATTCAGAAGCAAGAGTGGTCGAGTCATATCAAGTTAACTGCCTGAATGTCGCAAATGCAAAAAGGGTCAACCGCGACTCGACTTTCGATGTCCGTCAGTCAACACGGTTGCGCCTTGCCATTCTGTTGCTTTACCAACAGCAGTAACAAGTGAATGGACTTGTTTGCCAGCCGCGTTCACGGAAAGCACGTTGGACTCCGCAAGTCCCGATCGGCTGACGGACTCAATCTGGAATTGATAGGTTGTGCCGGCGGTCATGCCAACCACCTTAACGCTTGTCGTTCGTCCATTAACGGTCCCGAGCAGCACTCGGTTACCACTGCCGTCGACAGTGTAAATGTTATAAGCGTTCGCGCCAGATACCGCAGTCCAATTGAGTTGGACTGATGTTGCTGAGAGTATTTTCGCGGTCAGTGTTGGTCCGCTATTGGTGGTTGTTGACAGTGTGACCGTGACAACTTGCGAATCCGCTACGGATGTTGCATTGTAAGCTTCAACTTTGAACGAGTCTGTCGAGCCTGCCGCCAACCCCGTGATTTGAACGGAAGTCGTCGTCGAACTGAGCGTTCCGATCAGCGTCGATTGAGTTCCATTGACTTGATAAATGCGGTAACCCTGAGCTCCCGAAGAAGTGTTCCACGACAAGAGTGCAGAAGTCGACGAGACCCCAGAGACGGTGACATTCTGTGGTGCCGTCAATGTTGTGGTCGTAGTGCTGCCGGGACTGATTACCTGATCATTCTGGTTGACGACATCCTGTACAAGGTAGCCACTCCAGACGACGGTCTGGCGAGTCAAGTCGCCGATTTCTCCATTCTTTTGATCGTCATACCACCCCAAAGATTTGTAGTTGACGTTGGGGTCAGTCACTGCTTCTGCGACTTCGTGCGATGTGACTGCCGTTAATTCATCGAAGGCCGACGAGAAACCCTGTGAACTGGGGGTCGGATTGACGCCACCGGGGTAAGGCAGAACGGCATAGTGAATGTCAGCGGCAGCGCCTGTGGCAGTCTTGCCACCAAAGGCCCCGTGATATCCCAAAAATGAGTTAATGCTAGAGCTTGAGCCATCGTAAACAGCGACTCCGGGTTCGACATAAACCACGTACAGCCGATTAGCGTCCGGCGTTTGCAGTTGATGTGAGTTGATCATCGCCTGGATGTCACTTTGAATTGACGCGTCCGTGATTCCACTGGTCTTGCTGAGCGAGATATTGTCGATGGAACCGGCCGTCGAAGTGCCCCGACCAACCCCATACCCGGCGTTGGTCAGCATGTCCATATACTGGCCGGAGACTAACGTGTTGAGATAAGCGTCGAATTGTCCGGTCTGGGTCGTCAGAGATGATGTCGATTGCCAATCACTGCCGAGGTAAATAGCCTGTGACTCAACGTTTTGCAGGACTGCACCACCATGGAATGTCACGGTCAGCATTTGACGTGACTCAAGCATCTCTACTTGAGCAGGCGCTATGATCGATTGTGGAATCCGGCGAACTCGCCGCGACTCTGGTCGAGACAAAAGGCCACGCAAAAATCGCCGATAGAAGGCTGTGACATTGCTCATATCAAATTCCTCTTCAATGGGTGTCGCGAGGAACCGACGAATTTCGAGGTCAGAATCGCCAAATTAACGCGAAGACGGACGTACGGTTAACTTCCGCCGTATCCGACTGATCATCAAAATCGTCAGGGACCTGACAACGGAATGAGATTTGGATGCGAAGCCCGCGTAATCCATCGTAACAAGCGGACGTTTAAATGTCTCGCTTTAAATTGTTAATTATTGTTTAGAATCACACCGAAAGGATTCATCCCTCGATGTAGGGCTGAGTCAGCCGATATTTTGAATGTTTTTCGAGGTATGCCGCGATTCGATCGGTGCGTGAAATCGCAACAGGCAGGAAATCAAGCGCCTGCTGAAGTCGCTCGTCAGGCTCGGCACAACTGAATCGCAGGAAGCCGCCACCTGCTTCTCCGAAACACTCGCCCCCCAGGCACGCAACACCGAATTTGTCATCCGCACCTTCCAGCAGGTACAGCGCCAATCCGTGGCTGGTGATTCCGAGGCGGTTACAAATTGGAGCGACGTTAGGAAACACGTAGAACGTCGCGGCAGGGTCAAGCGATCGGAATCCATCGAGGCGATTGAGCCCGTTTGTTAGCAATTCAACCTTCTTCCGAAACTTCTGCATCACGCTATCACGTTCGGTCGTGTCACGTTCCAGGGCTGCTTTGCCTGCCAGTTGAACAATTGGAGGAGTACATGACAGGGTCGTATTGATCATCTTGCCGATGGCATCCGAGACTTCCGCCGAGGCGACTGAAAACCCTAGTCGCCATCCGCTCATGCTGTAGCTTTTGCTGAACGTGTACGCCGCGACGGACCGTTCAAGCATGCCCGGTTCTGACAGCAGCGATTCATGCGTTCCCTTCCAAACCATGTGACAGTAGGGTTCGTCGCTGAAGACCGCGATATTGGTACCACGCAGCAAGTCGGCCACGTCGCGCAAATCCTGACGCGTCATAACGCCACCCGTAGGGTTGTGCGGTGAATTGAAGAAGATTGCCTTCGGAGAAGGGTCTGACTTGAGGAAATTTTCAATAGCCGACATCTCTGGTCGAAACCCGTTCGATTGCTTCAGCGGTGACAGGACAGGTCGCGCATTTCGTCTGAGGATATTCGGCAGATATGTCGGAAAGTAAGGGCTGAAGACCAGAACACCATCGCCGGGATTGAGAAAAGCTTCACAGAAGTACTGCTCGAAGACCTTCGCTCCTGGTGCGACAACAATATTGGCCGCCTCGGCGGGAATATTAAACTCATGCTTCACGAAGCGTGCTGCCGCCTCGCGAAACTCCGGCAGACCCGGTGAAGGGCAGTAGTGCGACTTGTTCTGCTGAATTGCCTCAACGCCAGACAGCTTCGCCGAAGCGGTACTGTCGAACGGGCTGTCGCCGATTTCAAGTTCGACAACATCCTTTCCAGTTGCTTTTAATGCCTTCGCCACTGCAAGCACATTAAAGGCCGTTTCGACCGAAAGAGACTTGGCAAATTCACTCAGCTGAACGGGCATCGTGGTATTCCTGTGTTTGAAGAGCGTCGTCATAAATGATGAGACGAGCGTCGTTGCAAATGATGAGAGAAGAACTACTTCGTTGAAATGGCCTGTTGCAGCGGACGAAGAACCTGGTCGATCACATATTTTTCCAATAAGGATTCACACTGAGTCCGCAGTTCTGCAAGAGTCTCTTCGTACGAGGTATCAGATTCAAGGCTTCCATATTGGCGCACCGTGAAGAACACACTGATATGCTCTTCCGGATAGTCGCTCCGACGGACCTGGTACGCATTTGTTCGGGTTTCAATTAACAATCGAGCCTGACGACGGCAGGTTTCTTCCAGGGCAATTGTCATTGTCGGTTCAAAATTCAAGACCTGACGACCTGGGATTTCCAGCAACCCATCCAGTGCCGAACTGACGCCAAGAGCTTCCGCCACAAGTTCGTCGTGATTGCCGCGATAATTGAAATCAAAGCCCATCATGTAATCAAGAGCTTCACAGTCAAGCGAACTGACTGACAGCATGTACGGAACCAGTTCCAAAACGAGCTTGTGCTGTTCAAATGCGTCATCGACGTCGTCCGGGTTGATGTAGCCGCTGCAGATTCGACGAGGTTCGAGCGTCAGCCACCGTTGATGTCCCTGATCTTTATCTTCCTCCAGAACATGGTCGCCGTTTTCCCGCGTATAAAAGTTCCGCATCGTCGAGTACTGTTTCCGGACACGCTCGAAAAAGCTGAGTGTCGTATCTCGTCCCGCTGGTAATGCCATCTCTGTATTGAGATTCATGTTGACGTAAAAATCGTCGGCGAGCGTGGAGTACGAAGACATCAATTATTTTCCTCAATGAATCAATCACGGCAGCAAGCGGACAAGACGAGAATCGACTCGTCTCGACCGGCACGCTGCTCTAACCTTCGCGGTGAGTACTGTTAACGGAGGGTAAAACAGCCAAACGCCGGGGCGTCCTATTGTATAGGTCTATGGAACAGGGGTCAAAGAGGACTGCGGCGACGACGACTGTGCACCGCGATGAAACGAGGTGTTCCAGCGAATCTCTAGAAAAAACAGGTTAATATCCGGTGACCACACAGGGAAGTGTCCAGTTCGAGGCGGCCTGGGCCAGCATCTTCGACGCACACGAATAAAAAACGCTTATTTACGACAGTCCGGAACATTCCGTGCCGTTCATTGCTCAGGGAACTGCCTGAGAGTACAAAGAATCAGACATTTTGAAAGGGGATTGGCAATGACCGTTACGTTAAAAAATCATTCGCGGGTCTTTCGGTCCGTCAACGCCTTCAGCAAAAGGTCATCAAACCAGGGAAGTCATGATTTCCCGATCCGGCAGATTCTTGCCACTTTTTCGACCGCCATCGGCTGGATCGGTCTTTCCGGCCAGTGCGGCGAATTGACTTCAATCTACGTTGGTCATGCGTCGCCAGATTCCATTCGTGCCAAGGCAGTCATTGGCACGACAATGCTTGAAGAAGGGGATTGGAATCCCGCTTTGCGTTCTTTGTTCGAAGCTTATGCAGACGGAGAAGTCGTCAACTTTGACTCAATCGAAATTCGATTGCCAGAAATGACTTCGTTTCGTCGGCAGGTTGTCGAGGCAACACGAAGCATTGGTTACGGTCAAACCGTCTCGTATGGAGAACTTGCGCTTCAAGCAGGGCATCCGGGTGCTGCCAGAGCCGTTGGCACGGTCATGTCGAGCAATCGATTCCCGATCCTGATCCCGTGTCATCGTGTCTTGGCCGCAGGCGGAAAACTTGGCGGATACACTTCACCAGCAGGAATTCGACTTAAGCAACGGTTGCTTGAGTTGGAGGCTCGTGCAATCAGTTGATTATTTCTTTTCGTACGAATTCAACGGTTTAACTATGATTTAGGATTCCTCGGATCGTTTTTTCGACCGACGGGATTTGTCTCAGCCTCACGAAACCCCAGGGTATATGATGCGATTGTCCCAATCTCTCTTTATGCTGACCGCCGCCGCCACGACTGCTTTTGTGATCACGATCCTGGCGATGGTTGCGATGCTTCTTGGTGACCCTGATGCGCCCGTCAACGTCTGGTTTAACAATCACGGTGCTACAGTCATGACGGTTGAGGTGATTGCCATCGCGGGTTTCGGGCTTTCAGCGATGATCGCCGACAGTCGCGAAATGCGTCAGAAGCAACAGAAAGAAAAAAGCCCTTCGAAGTCACCGAAATGACTTCGAAGGGCTTTAATTGCTTTTGACCGCAACCCGGCCAAAGGTCAAGATCGCGAATTTGCTCAACCTGCTACGGCGAACACTTCGTCACTCTCTTCCACACTCGAGTCGTCACTGACTTCAGGAGATGGTAGTGGTTCGTCATCGGTGGAATCAACAAAACCGCGAAGGTGATTTGCTCGAGTTTCGTGTTGAAGCTTTCGCAAGGCCTTAGATTCGATTTGTCGAATTCGTTCGCGTGTCACTTTGAAAATACGGCCGGTCTCTTCCAGCGTATAGCTGTATCCGTCACCCAGACCGTATCGCAACTTGATGATTTCGCGTTCGCGATACGTCAAGCTGCGAAGCACGACTTCGATCTTGTCTCGCAACATTTCCTGCATGGCGGATTCGGCAGGGTTCGACTCGTTGTCGTCCTGCAGGAAATCTCCGAACGAACCGTCTTCGCTTTCGCCCACTGGCGTATCAAGACTGACTGGATGCTTCCAGGTCTTCATGATTCGCTCGGTTTCTTCCAGTGACATGCCGACGGCTTCCGCCAGTTCTTCCATGCTCGGATCGCGACCGGTTTCCTGTCGAATCTGTTCGCTCTTTGCTTTCAATTGCGAAATGCATTGGAACATATGGACTGGAATACGAATTGTTCGAGCGTGGTCGGCAACAGCACGGGTGATCGCCTGGCGAATCCACCACGTGGCATAGGTCGAAAACTTGTATCCACGTCGATATTCGTACTTTTCCACGCCTCGCATCAAGCCGGCATTCCCTTCCTGGATCAGGTCCAGAAAGCTGAGTCCCCGGTTTCGATACTTCTTGGCAATCGACACGACCAGACGCAGGTTACCGCCGGACAATTGTTGCTTGCCGCGAGTCCACGCGTCAAACTTGGCCATGATTCGACGCATTCTGTCACAGAAATCGGCAGGCGTCTCCAGGACAAGTTCGGTCAGGTCGCTGAGTTCGCGACGCAGAATCTCGGTCTCGTTGGCAGCGGCAACTGTTCGACGTTCCGAAAGTTTCTGGATCTGAAGTTGCAGTTCCTGAATCCGTTTTCCAATCTGTTCCATCCGACGCATGATCGGCTGAACTCGCTGGGTTCGGACGCTCAGTTCTTCGCACAACCAGGCGAGCTTACGTCTCCGGTTCTTCATCTTCAGCTTGATCGCTGCCAGTTCTGGTTTCGTCTTCGCCGCCTTTTGAGCTTCCCAGTCGACCTTGTTTTCTTCAAGCAGACGTTTGATCGTGGGAAGATTGACAGGAATACGACCCTGGATTTGTTCTTTACGCAGATTTTCCGTTTCGCTGGTTCGCAGCGTTCGTTCGAACGGCAATTCGTTGCGACAGACTTTTTCGATCGTGTCGACAACAAGCCCGATGGCAAAGTCAGATTCGGCGATTTTACGTCGGAACCACTTGCGAGCAATTTCAATCTGCTTGGCGAGGAAAATCTCTTTTTCACGCGACAACAGAGGAATATGTCCCATCTGGCTGAGATACATCCGGATCGGATCACGCGAGGACGATGGGGTCTCGGGTTCCATCATCGATTCGGGGATGGCTTCGTATTTAGGCTGATCGTTTGGATCGGGCTCGTCAACAATATCGAGACCAAGATCTTCTAAAGCGATGATCAACTCGGGAACCATGTTGGGATCGCCTCCCTCATCAGGGAGATACTTATCAACCAACTGGTACGTGGCGTACCCCTTGGCGCGGCAGGCGTCTAGCAACTTGGCAAATTCCGGGCTGAAGCGATGCATGGGTCAAACCTCCTGTGATTCGTTCACGTCCCTGTGATTATAGCCTGTGCGGGTAGGCATTCGTGAAACAAAATTACTTCCTGAGAATTATTCGCCGGTCCGTCAACAATTGACAAACGCTCAGCAGTCTTCATGTTCAACGGCCAGCCATCGGTTCCATCGAACGAGCTGACCAAAAACCATCTCACACGAACTTGGCGCTGCGATCAACAGTCACCCTCCAAAAAGCGCCCCCAACAATTCAATTGCGGGACCATCTTCTGGCTCCTCGCTAAACGGGACAGCAGGGCAGCCATCGGTCTAGACGGCTGAGATCGAGGCAAAGTTCGCATTGATAGCATCCTTTCTTTCGTTGCGAGACGTCCGAGCATCGGTTGCTCTGGCGGGTCGAAATGCTAACAAAATGAACCGCCGCGCGCCACGAAAACTGCCCATTTAGAAAAATTTCTTGAAAAATTCTTCGCAGCCCCCCGCTCACTCCCTTGCGCCTTTTTTATGGTCCGAAAGCCGATCGACATTAAATCAGGCAAAATACGCTTAAAAAAAGGCCCTAAAGTCTCGCTCGACCCCTCTTATGGTCCTCTGGTGTTCCCGAAACCGGGATTCTGCAGTGTGTCTCCTGTTTTCCCGAACAATATCGGTTTCCCGCAGATCAGCATTCCTCAGCGGCGAATCGAACAAGAACAGGGTCGAAATCACTCAATTCTGACCAATCAAAAATGTTTGATCAGAACGGAAGCGGCCGGCCTAATCCCTCGTCTCTTGCCCGCTCGAAAATCCGTACTGCCACTGCCAGATCTTCCAGACCTAATCCCACCGACTTGAATAGCGTGATATCCTCTCTCAGAGCACGCCCCGTTTCACGGCCTACGACGACATCTGATAACTCGTGCACTCGAGGCCAGTCCAGGCTCCCGTCTTCGATGGCAGGAACGAAGTCACCCGCCTCAAGCTGACACGCCTCAAGGCTGTCGCAAACAACATGGTCCGCACGGCGAATCGTTGTCACATCGATTTCGGCCTTTGATAAATAATTACTGCCGACGGCGTTGATATGTGTCCCCTCATCGAGCACATGCCCGTCAAACAGTGGCGACTTGGTTGTCGTCGCACAAATCACAATATCTTTTTCGGCAGCCGCTTCATCCGGGGAATGAACTGCCACTGTCGGCACGTTACAGTACTCTGCCATCTCATCGGCGAACGCCCGGCGACGGTCATCGTTGCGGCTGTAAACTTCAACACGCTCAATCCGTCGTACGCTGCAGATCGCCTTCAATTGGGATCGGGCTTGAAAACCCGTCCCGAAACATCCGACCACACGAGCGTCGGGCCGAGCCATATATTTTGTTGCCACGCCTGAAGCTGCCCCCGTACGCATCTGGCCCAGCAAATTCGCTTCGATCATGGCCACGGGTTGACCATGCTCGGCTTCGGACAGTACGAACTGAAACCGGGCACCCGCGCGCGTTGTGACATAAGACTTGTATCCGACATATCCCAGGTATTCAGCCCCGGCCGACAGAAAATGGATCGTCGCCCCTTTGGCGTTGGCCCTTCGTCGAGGTTGGTTCTCGGCCTTGCCGAAGGCCCACTGGCGGAAGGCTTCTTCAACGCAATCGATCGCCGAGTCCATATCCAGCAACCAGGCGACATCGTCTTCGGTCAAATAAATTGCAGACATGTTTGATCATCCCTCATTTCAATTCGGGTGTGAACGATTTCTCAATACGGGGATCGGGAATCAACCAGATCATTGCCACCACAATATACAGCGAACAGGCGATCCAAGAACTCACAAATGAAAAAGGAATCCCAATGGCGTAAATCAGCAGAGATAAGTTTCCTTTCAAATCGCTTCCAATTGCCGTCGCGACAAACGATTCCTGCCCGTGATGAATCACCAGCGATCGGACGAGCAGCGTATACGAACATCCCGCAAGCAAGAGTACGATTCCATAAAGGGCAACAGGCCAGGGGGCGAAGTCGTTTTGTCCCATCCAGCCTGTCGTGAACGGGATCAATGACAGCCAGAACAATAAATGGAGATTGGCCCAAAGAACCTGACCATTCACAGCTTTTGCCGCCTGCATCAGATGATGATGATTGTTCCAGTAAATCCCAATAAAGAGAAAACTGAGGACATAACTGAAAAAAACGGGAATCAGTGGCCACAAGGCAGACAACTCGGCCCCTTTAGGTACTTTCAATTCCAATGCCATAATCGTGATGATGATGGCGATCACTCCATCGCTGAAGGCTTCCAATCGTCCTTTGGTCATGCTCAATCTCAATCCGGATGGTATTGACGCCCACGTCGAAAATGTCCGACGACGCTTGAAATACATTGCAGGGCGGCGCGATCCCTACTACATATCAATGCAAGATACGAGGTTTTCAAACAAGTCAATCGAAGGGATTTGAAACTGCAGCATCTGATGCTGAATTTTTTCCAATCGTCGGGGCCGTTTGGAAAATCTGATGTACGATCCAAAAATTGCATGGCCTGGCTCAATCGCGCATAGGAGATCTTTGATGAGATTTCCGATATCTATAAAAAGAACATGAAAGCGTTATGCCTTCCGAAGACCTGTTTTCTCCTGATCTGAGCGAAACATTAGAAATTCCTGCGCAAGAGTCATGGCCCAAAACGTCGCATCGGTTTGACCCGAAAAGTGTCTGGGCGGTCAAGGCGGCTCTCGCTTCAGGACGGCCTTTATTGCTGCGCGGTGAACCGGGGATTGGTAAAAGCCAGTTGGCTCGGGCGGCTGCATATTCACTCGGTGTTCCATTCCTTCCGTTTGTTGTCGATAAACGGAGTGAACGAGATGAGTTGTTCTATACTTTCGACGCCGTAGCAAGGTTGGCTCAAGCTCACGTCAGTGCGGTGATTTCCCAGAGTGATCGTGGTTCCGACTGGCAAAAGGCGATGGCGGAAGAGAACTTCATTCGACCTGGTGTGATGTGGAAGGCGATCGATTGGCAGGATGCGCACAAGCAAGCCGAACGGTTTTTGAGGCACTCGCGACAAAAGGAAGGTCGTAACACATTTCCTGACTGGAAACCTTCGTCCGAAGCGAGCTGTGGACCCGTGGTTCTGATCGATGAAATCGACAAGGCTGAACCGTCGTTTCCTAACGGGCTGCTCGAATGCCTTGGAAACCAGGGATTTCAAATCCCTCAACTGGGAAAAACAATTACGCTAGCGAAGGGAGCCAAGCCGCCGTTGGTCGTCATCACTACGAATGAAGATCGCGAGTTGCCCGCGCCATTCCTAAGACGTTGCCTTGTCTTGAAAATGGAGTTTCCCGAAGAGCCAGAAGCGGCAAAAAAGTTTCTGATCGAAGACCGTGCCCGAGTCTTCTGGAAGGACGAACAGGTGAGTACCACGGTTTGTCAGACGGTCGTTAATCTGTTGCTGGACGAACGGAAAAATGCCCGGATCGATGGGGGGGCAATCCCTGGGGCTGCTGAATTCCTGGACATCTTGCGGGTACTGGTCAGCATGTGTAACGCCGATGACCCTGTTGAGCATGATACAATACAGCTCGCGGCGCTGGCCGAAATCAGTGATCTTGCTTTAAAGAAGAATCGCGAGGAACCGTCGTGAACAACCTGGGCCGATCAACTGACCGTAAGTGAGTTGATTCGGCCTCGAAAACTTTACGACGGTGCCATTTTAATCTCGCAAAATCTTCGCCAATCATCGACGTTTTCATGTGCCCGCGAACGAAATTCGCAGTTTATTTTGATCCGGTTGCGACATCATTCCGTTCTGCGTTCGGAATGCGGTGAAAAGGCCAATGTGTTCGTTGTCCTCTCCGCTGCTGCAGATTGTTCGGTATCTGCTTGGAATGCCTCAAGTTAACCCGATTTCGACTGTTGTCTGCCCGGACGTCCTGTATCATCAAATTGCGAGCAAGGATGTTCGACGGTGCTCATGTTCATTTAATGTGAGAGTTACCAGACGAACGGGACGAATTTTCTCGACCGTTTGCGGTGATTCATCCAAAGGTATGCATTCATCATGTCTCAGGACCTGATTCCCGCCTTCCAGGATCTCCCTGATCGCCAAGAGAGGTATCCGGGAACAATTCTCAGCCTCATCGCTGCTGCCGTTCTGTTGCCGGTTGCTGCGTGGGCGACTTTTGCCGCATGCCGGATTGACGTCGGGCCGGATCAGTTTGCGGTGCTCATCCGTAAAACGGGTGTTGACCTGAAAAACACGGACGAGGTCGCGCCGGATGAACAGCACAAAGGGGTGCAAAAGAAAGTCCTTACGACCGGTCGCTACTTTTATAACCCGTACGACTACGACTGGGAAATTAAACCTCTGATCGAGATCAAGACTGGGAAGCTGGGTGTGCGGGTCAGCCTGACCGGTGACGATCTGCCATACGGCGAATTTCTCGCTCAGATGACTTCCGACGACGATGCGAAAACAAAAGGGATCGTCCCCGACGTGCTGAAGCCCGGGCGATACGCAATCAATCCCTATGTCTTCAAGGTGGAGTCGGAGCATGAGCCCGTCACAATCCCGGCCGGTTTTAAGGGGGTTGTCACGAATCTGGCCGGTCCGTTCCCGGCAGACCCCAATGAGTTACTTGTCAAAGAGGGTGAACGAGGGGTTCAGGAACGGACGCTCGATCCAGGAACCTATTTCATTAATCCGTATGTCACCCGAATCAGCCAGGTCGACTGTCGCAGTCAACGGTTCAATCTGGCCGAGAAAAAGAACATGGGGTTTCCCTCCAAGGATGGATTCTGGGTCTCACTGGATGGCCGCATTGAATTTCACATCAGTCCTGACAAGGCCGCGGAAGTCTTCGTCACTTACAACGAGGATTCTAATGGCGATCTGATCGACGAAGAGATCGTGCGTAAAATTATTCTTCCGAACGCTCGCGCCATCTGTCGTATGGAAGGAGCCAAGAAGCTTGGTCGCGACTTCATTCAGGGTGAAACGGCGATGTCGTTCCAAAAGGAATTCGAAACGTCAATGAGATCCTCATGCAACAAACTGGGGGTCGAGATCGTGCAGGCCTTGATTATTCGCATTGAACCCCCCAGCCAGATCGCCGTCCCAATCAGTCTGCGGACGACGGCTGAACTGGATCAGCAGAAATTCAAACAGCAGATCACTCAGCAGGGTGAAGAGATGAAGCTGGCGGAACAGACCGAACTGGTTAAACAAAAGCCGGCTCTGGTGAATGTGGAAAAATCGATCGTCAAGCTGACGACCGAGGCAATGCGTGAGCAGGAAGTTGCCGTGACGAAAGCAAATCAGGAACTGGCTGTTGCCAAGCTAAAGCTTGACGCGGCTAAAGATGAAGCGGCGGCGATCCTTTCCAAGGGGGAAGGGGACGCAGAAGTGATCAAGTTGGATAATGCGGCAGAAGCCTCCGGCTGGAAACGATCGGTCGAAGCGTTTGGAAAGAACGGAGCCCAGTACGCTCAGTATGTGCTCTATCAGAAAATTTCGTCGGCCTATCGATCAATCATGGTCAATACGGCTGATAGCCCAATCATGAAGATTTTTGAATCATTGCAAGAACCCGTGAAAGACTTGTCGAAGTAATGATTCAGCAACACAAAAGAGGCACCATGTCAGTTCCTTCAGGCAGTTCACGATCGCTCGTTTCATTGGCATTTGCCGCGGCGATCCTGACGGCAATTGGATACGAGTTTTTTCAATGGACTTATTGTTACTGGTATGTCGATAAAGGCTATTCCCTTTTGTTGACGTACAAAGGCCCCCCCTTGCCAATCTGGGGGCTTGACCTGGACGCGGCTCCCGAAGGCCAGTTGGCCGAAGTCGATGACCACGGCCACCCTAAACAAAAAGGGATTCTCGCTCAGATGGTCGGTCCCGGCCGGCATTTCTATTTTCCACTCTTCTGGGAATGCGAAAAGGTTCCTGATGTCGTGGTTGAACCAGGTAGTGTTGCCATCGTCATCAGCCGGGTTGGCAAGAAGCAGGCAGCGGGTCAGTTCCTGGTTGATGGTGACATCGGTCAGACGGAATATCGCGGAACGATGCGGAAGCTGCTGGGGCCAGGGCGTTATCGGATAAATCCCAAGGCCTACGAAGTGACTCTGATTAAGGGTGAGGAAGTCAAAAAGGCGGAAGGACAGGCGAAGCGGTCCGGCTGGGTGCTGATCAAACCGGGTTACGTCGGGGTGGTGACAAACCTGACCGACAACCCGCTGACGAATGCTGTCACAGGAATTCAAGACAATGTCCTGCCGCCGGGGTTGTATCCCATCAACCGCGAAGAACAACAAGTTGACGTCGTCAATGTCGGTTATCGCGAAAAAAGCATCATCGCCAAGCTAGCCACGAATGAGGAAGGCCAGATGAAACTCGATCAAAGCGGCGAACCAACAGTGCTGGACGATGGGAGCGGTTTTGAGTTCAAGTCAGATGACGGATTTCAAATCCGAATCGATTTCACCGCCATCTGGGGAGTCATGCCCAATCAGGCGGCGGATCTGATCCGGAAATTCGGTGACGAAGAAGCGGTCGAGGACAAAGTGGTCATGCCGCAGATTGAAAGTATCTGCCAGAACCATGGACGCAAGCTGAAGGCGGCGGAATTCCTGGATGGCAAGATTCGACAGACCTATCAGACGGATGTCTCTAATGACTTCGCTCAGGTGCTTGACGGCAAAGGACTGAGCGTGCTTTATGGGCTTGTACGCAATATTTATATTCCGCAGGATGTTCGGATACCGATTCAACAAGGTTACATCGCCGATGAATTGAAGATTACTCGCGAGCAACAGCAGGTGACCGCCATGACCGAAGCGGATCTGCGCGAGGCGGAAGAAAAGGTAAAACTTCAAACCGAACAAATTCGGGTCGAAACTGAAAAGCTGGTCGCTGCCAAGCTGGCCGAAGGAAAGAAGACCGCCGCTGAGACCGTGGCGGAAACGACCAAGCTAGTCGCTGCGATTGCTGCCAAGACCGCCGAAATCGACAAGAACGCGACGGTTTTGATCGGTACCGCGAAAGCAAAGGCCAAGACGCTGTCCGAAGAAGCCAAAGCGGAAAAGTTCCAACTGGCAGTCGAAGCATTCGGTTCGGGGCAGGCGTACAACCAGTGGGTCTTCGCTCAGGGGCTGCCGGAGGATCTTGAACTGAACCTGATCTATTCAGGCGAAGGAACTTTCTGGACCGACCTGAAAGGTTTTAGCGAAACCATGCTCGGCAAGCAGTTAAAAAATCAGCAAAAGGGATCGCAGCCAGCTCCAAACCGATAGAAGAGTCTGCTATGGTTAATGACGGGCGCAATACGCCATTAATAAATCAGCTCGGGGACGGTTTGTATTGGGGAATTTGGTCGTGTCTGATAATTCAAAATCGTTCCTGATTTCTCAGTTGATCCCAAGAAATTTTCTTTCATTCGGCTCAGACAATCCGGGAATCGAACTCCAGTCACTGAATCTAATCATCGGCCCAAACGGCAGCGGAAAATCTAATCTAATCGAAGCCATCAGCCTGATGCGAGCTGCGCCCAAGGAATTTCGGGAGGTTACCCGAAAAGGTGGGGGCGTTGCGGAATGGATCTGGAAAGGTGCGGCCCAATGTCCTGCTTCAGTTGAATGGGTCATCAACAAACCCGACAGGCTAAGAGGCATCAGGCATTTCATGTCATTTCACTCTGTTTCACAAGGTTTTTCTTTGCAAGATGAACGCGTAGAAGAAAGTGAGCCGCGCAACGACTTCAACGACGACGTCTATTTCTTTTATCGCTATCAGCATGGGTCGCCGGTCGTCAACCGGCTGACCGAGGGAAAACGAGGACTCGGAAAGGAAACTATTGAACCTGATCGTTCAATTCTCGCCCAACTTCGTGACTCAGAAATGTATCCCGAGCTTGCCTGGTTGGCGCAGAACTATGAAAAGATCCGGATCTATCGGGAATGGACCTTTGGAAGGAACGCAGTGTTTCGCGAACCGCAAAAGGCAGACATCCGAAATGATAGGCTCGAGGAAGACTTTTCCAATCTTGGACTTTTTTTGAATCGCTTGAAAACTCGTCATCCTGCGGCAAAAAAGGCGATTATCTCAGGGCTCCAAGATTTTTATGAGGGGTTTTCAGACTTCGAGGTTTCAATCGAAGGGGGCTCGGTACAAGTTTTTTTCACAGAAGGGGATTTCGTGATTCCTGCGACGCGGCTGTCCGACGGAACTCTGCGTTACCTGTGTCTCCTGGCCATTCTTTGTGATCCGACACCGCCTCCGTTAGTCTGCATCGAAGAACCAGAACTCGGACTGCATCCTGATATCCTTCCAACACTTGCTGACCTGCTGAAATCAGCAGCCGAGCGAACGCAAGTCATCGTCACCACTCACTCGGACGTATTGGTTGATGCAATGACCGACTGTCCCGATGTCGTCATTGTCTGTGAAAAGCACGAAGGCCAAACGGAAATGAATCGATTGTCTCGAAGCGAAGTCGATGTCTGGCTGGAAAAATATCGACTTGGACAATTGTGGATCGATGGCGAAATCGGAGGGAAACGCTGGTGAACGCCTCGATTTACATTGAAGGTGGTGCGAGTGGTCCGAACTCAAAGTACTTAAATACTAAGTGCCAGGAGGCGTTTCACAAGTTGCTGGACAAGATGGGATTCACGGGAAGGAAACCTCATCTTGTCGCGTGTGGCGGACGACAGAATGTTTTCGACAGATTTTGTACAAAAATGAAAACGACTTCCGCAGAATACGTCGCAATGTGGATCGATAGCGAAGAGCCGATGCAGGACCCCGAAAAAGCGTGGCAACATCTGGCAGCAGTCACCACGGTCGGACCTTGGACAAAACCCGCTAGCGCCGACGACGATCAGGTGTTATTCATGACAACCTGTATGGAGACGTGGATTGCCACAGATCGCAATACGCTTATTTCACATTACGGCAAAGCTCTCCAGGAAAAACATTTGCCTTCTTTGAATAATCTTGAAAACTTGGGCAGGCATACCGTTCAGAATCAACTTACTCAAGCGACCAAAAGCTGTGACAAGCCTTACGCCAAAGGCGAATCGTCTTTCGAAATCTTGTCTAAATTGGACAACGACGAATTGCGAAAACACTTGAAAAGCTTCAGGCGCATTGAGCGTATTCTCGAAAGTCGGCTAAAAAAATAAGCTCGCGAAGCGCGATCAAAATGGACTGGATCTATTTCGCCGCTGCATTTGTCTCAATCGGTCTGTTTTGTCTGTGGGGGGCATTGTGCGTTCTCTGTATTGGCGGCTGGTTGGTTCATCGTCAGAGGCGACCGCCCCTGACCGAACAACAAGAACGCTCCATGCGCGAAGTTCAAATTCCCGGAATCACGTGGCGTGATCCTTGGTGGTGGATCTTCGTATTTTTCTGCTGGCCCGTTCTGGTTGCATTGATGCTTGATCACCGCTGGCAACGCGGTAAATGATGTACCAGAGAAACACGTGCGTATCGAAAAGAATTCTCATTTTCCCTCAAAATCTCGTCCGGCAACGGCGAATCGAAATCGTCAGGAACCACGAAGTCTCCGACGCAGAGTCCGATAGGGCGGGGCGAGAGACGACCAGTTTCAATTGATCACAATTCAGCGACCGGTCGGCCATCACGTAAAAGCAGAAACGATTCCCCGCCTTCGATTCGGACGAAGAGTTGCTCCGTGTTCTGCTGCAATTCTTGAATGTTGATTGTACTCATGAAGATGATGATAACAATTTCCTGAACGGAAATGAGGCTTCTTTGGCGATCGAAAATCCTGAACGTCGCCGCAGGCTTTCACCGATGCCGCTTGTTCCGTAGAGTGTGTCGGTCGGATTTGGTGGTTTTGGGAAACATTGGAATTTTCATAGGGTTGATGCGCGGTGCAAGCTCATATCGTTTTGTTGCCTGGTGATGGGATTGGTCCGGAAGTGGTCGCTCAGGGTGAGCGCGTGTTGCTGGAGATCGGCAAACGATTCGGACATACATTCCGATTCAGCACTCATTCCATCGGAGGTTGTGCGATTGACCAGTGTGGTAATCCACTTCCCGATGATACGCTTGTGGCTTGCAAAGCATCACAGGCAGTGCTGCTGGGTGCCGTTGGTGGTCCGAAGTGGGACGATCCGAATGCCAAGACTCGGCCGGAAGCGGGACTGCTGAAGATCCGCAAAGAACTGGGACTGTTTGCCAACCTGCGTCCAATCTTCGTATCGCCGCATCTGGTGTCGGCATCGCCGCTCAAGACGGAAATTGTTTCCGGTACCGATATCCTGTTTTTCCGTGAACTGACTGGCGGGATCTATTTCGGTCCTTCTGGCAAAGAAACGATTGACGGTGGCGAATCGGCACATAACACGATGGTCTACAGCACTTATGAAGTGGAGCGAATCGTTCGGTTGGCCGGTGAAGCGGCCCGCGGTCGACGCAAGAAAGTGACCTCGGTTGATAAAGCCAACGTTCTGGAAGTTTCGCGACTGTGGCGAAAGACTTTCGAACGGGTCATGAAGACCGAATTCCCCGATGTCCAGTTTGAAAATGTGCTGGTCGATGCCATGGCGATGCATCTGATTTCCAAACCACGCAGCTTTGACGTCGTGGTGACGGAGAACTTATTCGGTGATATCCTGACCGACGAAGGCTCGATGCTCCCCGGTTCGATGGGAATGCTTCCGTCGGCGTCGATTGGTTCATCCGGGCCAGGTCTTTACGAACCGATTCACGGGTCCGCACCGGATATTGCAGGGAAGGGGATTGCGAACCCTTTAGCGACGATCCTGGCGGCGGCGATGCTGTTGCGTCATTCGTTGAAGCTGGAATCCGAAGCCGTTGTGATCGAAAAAGCTGTCGATCGAGTTCTGGCCAAGGGACACAGAACGGCTGACCTGGCGGGTGGTGGTTCCAGCGTGGGAACCGCTGAGATGGGATCACTTGTGATCGCCGAACTCTCGGCGTAAGTCCCGATCAAATACGAACTCATTCCGGGAGGGGGAAGCATCTCCCTCCCGTCCACGTTCTATCTTGGGCTGATCGTCGGGGTTTCGACATCCATGATCTGAGCGCTGGGGCGTGACAGGTCGACTGAGATCGGCTGTGATGTTTCCGCCTTGCCGATATTTCCTGCAGCATCGCGGACCATGATGCGAACGTAAAACTGGAAGGGCATCCCTTGCCCGACGATCCATTCGTATTCGCCGTTGCGATCTTCTTTCCAACCGCTGATTGGTTCCCACGGACCTGTTCGACTTGATGCATAGTACAGCGATATCGGTTTGTCAGACGGGTGGTCTTCCTTCACTTTCCAGCGGATTGTCAGCCGGTTGAAGTTGGCTCCTTTTCCCTGTTGAATCGGTAGCAATTCGACTTCGGGAGCGGTCTGGTCAACGGCGATGACGATCGAGGGAGGATCGCCGGGGACAGGGGGATCGTTCGATAATCCGGCTCCGCTGCGAACTCGAATCGCAAACCCGTATTCTCCGTCGCGAGGAACTTCGACGTCAAAGGGGCTCTTCTGGTCAGGATCGTCACCGTACTTGTACCACTTGCGTCCGTTATCTTCCGTGATGAAAAGTTCAACTGCGCTAACGCCCGATGGACCGACATCGTCTAACTTGTAACCAACGTGAAACTGACGTGAGGTGACAAACCGTTGTCGGCTGTGACTCCGATGAGGCAATGGTGGGGCTTCGGTGGTTTGCCTCCGTTGTGAAACAAGCTTATGCGGCGAGTCCTTGACCCCTTCCTCACCCACGACGGGATCGGGAATCGCGATTGTAGAGACGCTGCTGTTGATCGTGGCTCGACCGACATCCTCATCACCTGGCTTGGTGGCGATTTTCCCCTGTGGAATCTGACGCTGCTTCAGCGGTGGATAGTTCGCGGCGTCGACATCGGCCTGCGTCCGGGCGTTCGCCACGTTGCCGGCCAGATCGGAAATACTGCCTCGGACAGATACGACGCCACTCTTTCCGATCATCCACGAGGTTTCGCCTCGAGAGCGTGGAGCAACATCAAGCGACTGCCAGTCCTTGGAATCGGCGGCCAGGTATTCCAGTTTGAGCGTGTTAATATCGAGGTTTGTATCGCTGGCTCGCCAGCGAAGTTGAACTTTTCCCACGTCCGTCTGTTGAACTGACATGTCGAGCATGGGGGTCGTGTTATCGACAACCACGATTAACCCGGTTTCATAGGAACCGCGCGGCGGATGCAGTTGACCTTGTCCGTCCAGTGTTTTGACAGAGAACCAGTATTCTCCCTCACCCGAACACGTGTATTCGAACTTCCCGCCATCGGGTAGAAGAGTCTGAGCAAGCTCCCAGGTTTCACCCTGATTTTGGGAAACGTGAAGTTGAATTTCACGAGCGCTCATCTTCTTAAGCGCGGCGGCATCGAATTTGAAGGGGATGCGGAACTTGGTCTTACTCGTATGCGTCGGCTTGGGCAACGTCGCTCCCCAGGCAGAAGTCTGCCCCAGCAGCAGCCCGGCGATTAAAGCCAACGTTCCGAGTCGACCGTCCATGACGGAACTCCAAAATCCATTTTTGGTCAAGTTAGAGGGGCCGCGTTTATCGGCCCCCGAGTCAACTCGCTGACGAATACAGTCGAAAGTCTGCCCCACATCCTCGTACTAAACAGCCTGGTCAATCAACGATCAACTTTTGCTGTCAAAAAACTCATACGTGGTATTCTCGTCAGAGTCATCCATTATCGCTATCGACGGAATTCGCAGAACGACTTGAACGACCAGGCGGCAAATACGCGGAACTGGATAAGCCGCGGCGACAATGCCGCATGGTTTAAATTGCCGAAGTTATAGATCGGCAGATTTCGCCATTCGACGCCAAAACCGGGCCTGAGAATTGAAGAATTCGGCCGATTGCAAAACGTAAATCGGAGGCTGATTTTTGTTAAAAACGAAAACGAAGAGAAAGGGTTGAGGAACACTAATCTTCGCTAATTTACACTGATAAGAAAAAGGCAAAGAGGAAGCAGGTGAGGTGGAAATCGGTTAGGCAAAGAATTGTATTCTCCGAAAAATGTCTTTTCTGATCTGCGAAGATTAGTGCAGATTAGTTTTCCAGAAAATCTTACTTCTTTCGTTCTTCTGGTCTGTTGCAGCGTTTTTGTGCTGTCAGACGTCAGCCTTTTCTTGTGTCTCGTCCAGGACAGCATTCCAGAACGCGGACAGCTTCTGAGCGGCGACGTTAATCGAGAACTCGTGAGTGGCGCGTTCTCGTGCGGCCTCGCGAAAATGTTGGGATTCCGTTTTATCTGTCAGACTTTTGATCACCGCCTCGGTCAGGGCGATTGGATCTTTGGGTGGAACCAGGTGCCCGGTGACGCCGTCCAACACGATTTCTGGCGTTCCGCCAACGTCAGTGGCGACGATCGGAACTCCCGCAGCCGACGCTTCGAGAAGAACTCGGCCAAAGGGTTCCTGGTTGGCCGGGTGGACCAGCAGGTCGATCTCGCTCAGGATTTCCGCGACATCTTCGCGGCTTCCGAGGAGGTGCAGGTGATCTGTAAGGCCCGCTTCTTCGAAACGGCGGCGGATCGTTTGTTCGAACTCGATGCTTTCCGCCTTCTGTGACGTTCGTTCGCCGATCAGCAGGAAATGAACGGTGGGGACCTGCTTCAGAATCTCAGGGGCAGCGGCGGCAAGAATGTCTTGTCCTTTTCTCAGACCAATCTGCCCGATACAGGCGATGAGTACGCTTTCGCGATTCAGGCCCAGTTCGGCGTGTAGCCAACCGGTGCGGTATCGCGGCTGGAATTGATCGAGATTGATTCCGTTGCGAACAACAACGATTCGCCGCTCGTCCAACCCCTGGCCGACATGAAAGTTGCGAGTTGCTTCAGACACCGCAACCAGTTTGCGATTGCGATTGAGGTCCCCGATGGCTGTAGCACTAAGTTTGATGATGTCACGCAAATGCCCTGTTGTTGGCATATCCAGGTAGGCTGCAACTCGGCCGAGCAATCGTCCCATGGCGAGCGAATTTGCATGCACCAGATCCGGTTTGATGGATTTGATGAGCAGTCTGAGCGAATTCTCGATTTCCTCCGCAGGGCGACGCACTCCCGACGGGTCATTCAGCGACCAGTCGTGCAGCGGAATCTGGCGTTCTCGAAGGGCATCAGCAAGTCGACCGATACCAGGCCCGATAGCTACAGATTCGAAAGAGGGGTCGTTGGTTTTAATCCAGTCCAAAACCGCCATCATCGAACGCTCACCGCCGTTCAATGTGCTGAATTCAAAGACGATCGCGATGCGGCGTGATGGCATGAAACTTAAAACAAATTTCCATGATGAAATGGCGGGTGGACACCTTTGGTTGACGCTTTTGCTTGACTTTTGACCTCTGCTCTTTCAGTCAACAAAGTCTAACAATCACGTTCGATCTGGGGTGAAGCTTGCTGCGGGTTTCTTAATCGGTTGTGCAGGTTGAGCGTTTTGTCGAGCAGGCGGAGCAGTAAATGGATCATTGTCGCCGTCGGGGTTGAAGGCATTCGGGTCGACGCGGTGTACTCGCTTTCGTGTTTGAACGTCCTCAAAGTCATCTTCCGGTTCGGGCCTTAGTTCAGGTGACCGAAAAGTCGAATTTGAACGGGGATTACGAAGCACATCCAGTAACGTTTGTGCCCGTTTGGCGGCACCACTATCTGGGTGCTCGTCGATTAACTGCTGCAGCTGTTGTTCGGCCTTACGCAACTTCAACGTCGCCTGCAGTTCCAACAACTCTTGTCGAAGAACTTGAGTCTCATGAGCCAATTCCTCCGGCGTCAGTAACTCTGCTTTTTGCTTCGCCAGATCAAGATAGATGGCCACCGGATTGGGCAGATCATCAACTGGTTCAATCGAGGCAAGGTCCTGATCCTGTTCTTGTCCTGGCCTGTCGGCAGATTTCCTGGACTGTCCCCGTTCCCCAGGTTGGATGTCGATTAAGTCCTCGTTGCCAATTTCCTGGGCCATGGCAGGTGTTGAGGTGTTGGTTGTGAGAACCCAACCCAATGGCGCTATGACAATTCCCAATCCGAATGCAATCAATGCCAGTCCTTGTCGACTCATCGAACGAATCCTTTGAATTGAGATTGGGGTCAACAACCGATTGCAGATTACGCGGAAAGAGGCCACATTTCCACTAATTCTTCCCGGTTAGGAGACAACTCTCGACATTCCAAGGACTTCGCACGAGAATACGCATCACGCGGTTGGCGGAGTCAATCGCGAATCGCACGGAATCGGGAGTTGTCAGCATGCACAGAAGAATTGGGATCTTGTCTGTTGTCTTGGGATTGGTGTTTTGCTGGCAGTTGACTTACGGCACCGCTCAAGATCGTGATCCGATCTTCGTTTCTGAGCGAAGCGATACCCAGGCGAATCCGCCGCGTCGTCCGCTGACAGAAGATGAAATGGTGCAACAGCGACAGCGCGAACTGCTGCTGGACTTCAATGACCCACCAAGTCTCGATCATGGCCAGTCTGTTCATCCTCGCTTGATGGAGACGGTTAAAGACAACACGACCGGTATTCGGTACGAAGAACGAGAGGCGTATCTGCGGGTTCTCAGGCTGGCGTCTGAAGTACCACTGCGACGACAGGAGCAAATCGCCGCAGAAATTCAGGCTGAACGTCGGACATTGAATCCCAGTTATCACCGTCGCCGACCGGAGGATTTTCCCCAGTTCGTTGATTTGTTCACTCATTCGGACTTCTATCGCGGGCGACCGGTCACACTTCATGGGGTGATGCGCAAACTGACAAAATTCGAACTCGGTAAGAATTCGCTGGGTCTGGACCATGCCTATGAAGGCTGGGTCTATACGAGTGACTCGCAGGGAAACCCGGCCGTTGTTGTTTTCACGAGTAAAGACGACCGGTTGCCTGTGAGCGGCGACATTCAGGAAGAAGTCAAATTTACTGGCTACTTTTTCAAGATGTATGGGTACGATGCCCATGATATGACTCGCAAAGCACCAATGATTCTGGCTGGCGAAGTCGAATGGCAACCACATCCTGATAAGTCGTTTTACACGACCTGGGGAATTGAATGGTACGCACTTGCGACAATGGGTTTCCTGTTGGCTTGTTACATGATTTGGCAGACCAATCGAAAAGAGATGCCGCCACGTCCGCCGCTGGCGATTGAACCCGATTTTCTGCATTTTCCTCCCCGTGAACACCCGGCACCGAATACGCTGTTACGGCATTCCGCGCCTGAACCCGAGGATGCTTGATTTGGCACGTTACCGACCTTTGGCTGCCGCTTTGAACCGCCCCATTCGTGTGGCGGTGCTGATTTCGGGCGGCGGTACGACCCTGGCGAATCTCGTTGCAAAGATTCGCAATAAGACGCTTGATGCTGAAGTCAGCCTGGTCATCGCCAATCGGCCGGATTGCGGTGGAATTGCCCGAGCCGCAGAAATGGGTTTGCGATGCGAAGTGATCCAGCGGAAATCATTTCCGACCGTTAACGAATTCAGTGCCACGATTTTTTCTCAATGCCGTCAGGCAAAGGTTGATCTGGTGATCTGTGGCGGTTTTCTGGCACTGCTGACGATCCCCGCAGATTTTCTCGGCCGAATTATGAACATTCACCCGTCGTTGATTCCGTCCTTCAGCGGACAGGGGTTTCACGGGAGTCATGTTCACGAGGCCGTGTTAAAGCGTGGTTGCAAAGTCAGTGGATGCACCGTTCATTTTGTGGACGATGAATATGATCACGGACCGATCATCCTTCAGCGGACTGTCCCCGTACTGGATGACGATACCGCTGCAGTTCTCGCAGCACGCGTGTTCGTCGCGGAATGTGAAGCGTTGCCCGAGGCAATCCGAATGTTCGCTTCAGGCAAGTTGGAAATCGAAGGCTCACGAGTCTTTTTTGCCGGCAACGGCTGTTGACCTTCCGAGGACAATCTTCCTCTGATTTAGTCCTACAGGTCCCATAAGACCTGTGTAATCCAATCAAGCCAAGCAATCACAGCTTTGGCGGTTTGGGCAAATTCTGTCGGTTGTTTCGCCCAGGATTTCTTGGCGACGGAACTTCGCCAGATTCGGCATCAACCGCCACCCGCCGTTTGGTCGACAGCATCGAAAGGGATCATGCGCTGGCATCGTTTCTCCGATCCAGACCGAAAAAATTTGGGATTCCGTCGCCAGTTAAACGAATTTGACGGGTTTTGATTGAATTCGGTCAAGATCAATGTTAGGATAGGAAGTATACATTGAACTCAGAGGAATTCAGCCAACGTTCGTCAAGGAAGAGCCCTTGGTCATGATCCTCGATCAAAGACGCGGTGAAATATTACAACTAATTGAGCAGCATGGGTTTGTGTCTTTGCAAGAGCTTGTTAACAAGCTTGGGGCAAGTGAGTCCACGGTGCGACGGGATTTGGAATATCTTGACGGAATCGGTCAAATCCGACGAACTCGAGGTGGTGCAGCATATACCGGCGAGTCATTAACGCCCTTCGAAGAGCGAACAAGTCGGGAGACTACAGAGAAAGAGAAGATTGGGAAGGCTGTCGCTGATCTGATCCAGCCGGGTGAAACGATCTTGCTGGATGGGGGGACCACGACGCTGGAAGTGGCTAGGCATCTTGTGGGTAAACGCCTGCAAGTTGTGACAAACTCGTTGCCGATTGCCAATCTGTTGGCGCAGCAATCGAGTGTCGAGTTGATCTTGATTGGGGGATACCTCTACCCACGAACGGGCGTTGCCTTGGGGCCTTTGGCGGAAGCGTCATTAGCGGAACTGAATGTTCCACGAGTGATCATGAGTGCCGGAGGGATCACAGAGAAGGGGCTGTTTAACAGCAACTCGTTACTGGTCGAGTGTGAACGGCGGATGATCAAGGCGGCAGAAGAAGTTTGGGTGGTCGCAGACAGCAGTAAGTTTGGTCGTTCTGCGTTGACGTTCCTGTGCGAGTTATCGAGCGTGACGCGGATGATTGTCGATTCGGGTTTGAACGAAACCTGGCGACAGTTGGTTAAGAAGGCTGGCGTCGAACTGACGGTTATTGACGTATCGTCGACGGAGAAGATTGAATGCCGACAGAGTTAAATCGGGCTGATATTGAGCGAGTCGTTCGATCGGTGCTGGAAAAGCAGTTGGGGTTCGCCGGCGCACCGAAATCGGCTGCCGCACCTGCGCGTAATCCATTGCTCGTCAATATTTCGGCTCGGCACGTTCATCTGACTCAAGAGCACGTAGAGATCCTTTATGGCCCGGGTGCTCAACTCGAGCCAATGAAATGGCTGTACCAGGACGGCTTTTACGCGGCGAAGCAGACGGTCATGGTTGTCGGGCCTCGGAAGCGGATGTTGCCTGAAGTCCGCGTGCTTGGTCCCTGTCGTCCATCACAAGTGGAACTGGCTTTCACTGATTCGATTTCCCTGGGAATCGATGCGCCGGTTCGAGTCAGCGGTGATCATCACGACACACCGGGATGTGTGCTCGTTGGGCCTGTTGGCGTTGTCGAATTGAAATCAGGCGTAATCCGGGCTATGCGTCACGTTCACATGGGCCCCGCTGACCTGGAATATTACGGCGTCAAAAGTGGCGACGTGATGCATCTACGAGTCGTCTCACCCGGTTGTACGACGACGCTGGAAGATCTGGTTGTCCGTGGCGACCCGAAAGTGAAGCTGGAAGTTCACCTCGACACCGACGAGGGGAATGCGATCAACCTGACTGCGGCGACTTCGGTGGAATTGATTAAGCCTCATGCCTGTGCGTGTAAGACGCACTGATTGAAAAAATTAAAGACTGTGATTCGTTTCTCTCCCTGAACTGAAAAGGTTAATGACGATGGCTAAGACGATGGAAGCACTCGGAATGTTGGAATGTAAGGGTCTGGTCTGCTTGATCGAAGGCGTCGATGCGATGCTCAAGTCAGCCAACGTCCAGATGGTTGGTTGGGAAAAGGTCGGTAGCGGCCTGGTGACCGCGTTCGTGGTTGGTGACGTCGCTGCCGTGAAAGCGGCCATTGATGCCGGGGCACAAGCCGCCAGCAAGATCGGCGAAGTCGTCAGCGTACAGGTCATTCCCCGCCCCCATGAAGAACTCGCTGCCGTTCTGCCGAAGCCAAAATCGGGTGCCAGCAGCAGTGTGAACTGATCCCATGGCAAAAAAGAAAACTGCCGTCAAGACGGCTGTTCGCGCTCCAAGGCGAACGAAATCCGTGACCACCCCGACACGCACGACACCAACACGTACCGCCGTGGCAAAACCGCCAGCGTCGGTTCCTGAAAAACCTCTCCCGCAGAACGGAACGTCTTCCATGAACGAAGCCATTGGTATGATCGAAACAAAGGGCCTCGTCGCGCAGATCGAAGCTGCCGACGCGATGCTCAAGGCCGCCAACGTCACGTTGGTCAAGCAAATCCAGATTGGCGGCGCATACGTCACGACAGTGATCCGGGGCGATGTCGGTTCGGTCCGGGCCGCCGTCGATGCAGGTTCCGCTGCCGCATCCAAGATCGGTGAGCTTGTCAGTGCACACCTCATTGCTCGTCCTGAAAAAAGCTTGCTGGATGCATTCATCTGATCGATGTTGACAACTCACTGGGTCGACGTTTGTGATCACCGTGGTCAGCAAAGGATACTATGAAAGTACTCGTCGCGAATCTGGGTTCGACCAGCTTCAAGTACCGGCTGTATGATCTGCCCAGTGAAGTTCAACTGGCTCGCGGCGGCATTGACCGTATTGGTCAGGCTGCCAGCGGGTGCTTTGTGGAAATTAACGGCAAAAAGCAGGAATCGACGCTACCTGTCGGGGATCATGCCGCTGCCGTCGGGATGTGCCTGAATCAGTTGACTGATCCTGAACATGGTTGCCTGAAGTCGGTCAGTGAAGTTGCGGCGATTGGTTTCAAAGCTGTGTTTGCCGGTAATCTGAGTGGTGTTCGCGTCGTTGACGATGCACTGCTTCAGAAGATGGAGGACTTATCCGACATCGCTCCGGCTCATAATCCGATGTATGCCAGGGCAATGCGTCAGCTTCGATCTGCTTTTCCGCAGATTCCGCTGGTGGCAGCGCTTGAAACGGCGTTTCATGACACCATCCCTGAGGCCAATCGACTGTATGCCATTCCTTACGAATGGTCGCAGGAATATGAAATCAAGCGATGGGGCTTTCACGGTGCAAGTCATCGTTATCTGAACACGCGGATGGCGCAGCTCCTGGGACGTGACGATTTGAAGATCATCACCTGCCATCTGGGGGGGAGCAATTCGTTGTGTGCGGCACGTGGAGGGAAGTCGCAGGCGACAAGTATGGGAATGAGCCCTCAAACGGGCTTGTTGCACAACAACCGGGTCGGTGATTTTGACCCGTACGCATTGCCGATCCTGCTTCGGAAAACGGGAAAGACACTGGAACAGATTCTCGAGGAATTATCGAGTAAAGGTGGGCTGCTGGGGCTCAGTGGCCTCAGCCAGGACGCGCGGGATATCGAAGAGGCAGCGGCCAAAGGGCACGTTCGGGCTCAATTGGCGTTAGATGTCTTCATCGCATCAATCCGACAGTATCTCGGTGCTTATCTGACAGTGCTGGGTGGTGCCGACGCGATCGTGTTCAGCGCCGGGATCGGTGAGAATTCATCGATTATCCGAGACGGTGTCTGCAAGAACATGGAATGGGCCGGAATCGAACTCGACAAAACGAAAAACGAAACGTTGCCTCGCGGAAGTGAAAGTCGGATCTCGACAGACAGCAGCCGCGTTCAGGTTTGGGTTGTCCCCACGAATGAAGAGATCGTCGTCGCACGTCAGACGGTGGAGGCGGTGGGGAAGTGAAGTCAAGGTGTACCGCTTAGGAATGTAATCTTCATGCCTGTGGCTCCAGTTGCTGGAGCAAGGCGAGGGGACAGGAGCATCCACTGAAACGATCAGTGGAATACGAACAGGACGAATCATGTTTCTCGCACGCGTGACAGGCAGTGTGGTTTCGACGCAGAAGGTTGACGCGATGGTCGGCCAGAAACTGCTTGTCGTTGAACCCTTGCGCGTGAATGAAAAAGATCAGTCGGGACTTGTTTCGACCGGACGGACATTCATTTGCGTTGATACGGTTGGTGCAGGTGAAGGTGAAGTCGTTTTGATCGTTCAGGGTTCGAGTGCCCGATTTACACCTCAGACCAAACCGCTGCCGATTGACTGCGCGATCATCGGACTCGTCGATTCCGTGCATCTCGGATCGCGATCGGTCTTCGACGCGAAGGCTGATACTGCGAAAGGGGGGCATGGTTGAACGTCCAACTCCCGAATCATGCCAGTCATCAGTCCTGGATTCGCTCCAGTCAGATCATTGCCAGTGCGCTGATGCTTGGCGTAATGACGTTTGGAGTCATTGCAGCGGTCGTCGGAGGAAAAGCTCCGGCTGCGGCACCGATCGTGGCCTATCTTGCCGTTGCATTTGCAGCGCAGGTCATCGCGTTACGTTTTTTTATTCCTGGTCTCATTGTCAAATCGCAGCTTAAAACATTGCAAAATGACGGGGCTGGCCTCGCTTTGGAAAGACTTTCCGGACTGTTTCAAACTCGGATGATTATTGGAATGGCTCTTTTGGATGGAGCCGCGTTGTTCAACCTGATTGCCTACATCATCGATGGCCAATGGTTCTCGCTGGCGACAGCCGGATTTTTGCTGCTCTTGATGGGCATGATGTTTCCAACGGTGCGCGAATTTGAGAGCTGGGCCGAAGACATTGAACGAAACCTGAACTCACAATTTTGATATTCAACGAATCATGACCGCGACAGGCTCGCGGATGTTCACTGAAGAGATGGGACAAAAGACATGCAAGCCAATGCCGACACAATTCGAAGTGTTGTCCAGGAAGTACTCGCCCAATTGGGCAAGTCGCCAAAAGCTCCTCAGCGGGATGGCGATCTGGGGGTTTTTCAATCCGTCGACCAAGCGGTGGCTGCCGCGACCGAGGGATTTAAAAAGCTCAGCGAATCTCCGTTAGCCGCACGCAGCACGGTCATCGAAATCGTACGCAAAATGTGCGATGAGCAAGCCGAAGAATTGGGTCGGCTGGAATTCGAAGAAACCAAGATTGGTCGACTCGATCATAAGATCGAAAAGCTGAAGATCATCAAGCTTGTTCCTGGTGTCGAGTTCATGCGGACGGACGCTGTCAGCGGCGACCACGGGCTGTCAATCACGGAATACGCCCCGTTTGGTGTCATTGGCGCGATCACTCCCGTCACGCATTCGCTGCCAACGCTGGCCGGAAACATCATCAACATGATCGCCGGGGGAAACACGATGATCGTGAATCCTCATCCAAGCGGTGCCAGGATTGCCTGTGAAGGGGTCCGCCGGTTTAACCGTGCCATCTACAAAGCGACGGGCCTGGAGAATCTGGTCACGATCATCGAGAAGCCAACGCTCGAGACCGCTGCGGCCATCTTCGCTCATCGGGGCGTTCGATTGCTGTGTGTCACCGGTGGTCCTGCAGTGGCCCGGGCCGCCATGGAAAGTCGTAAAAAGGCCATCGTGGCCGGACCAGGTAATCCTCCCGTGGTCGTCGATGAAACGGCTTGTCTGGAAAACACCGCGTCCTCGATCGTGAAGGGGGCTGCCTATGACAATAACCTGTTGTGCATCGGCGAAAAAGAAGTCTTTGCTGTGGAAGAGATTTTTGATTCGCTGATGGAAACGATGAGTCGCCATGGTGCCTATCAACTGAATTCTTCGCAGATTGACGCGTTGACGAAACTGGCGTTTTCGCCACCGACGAAACCCGGCGATCATTATCACCTCAATCGCGATCTCGTCGGCCTCGATGCAACGAAATTGGCCGAATTGATCGGTGTTCGAGTTCCCGGTAGTACGCAATTGCTTTATGGCGAGACCGACACCACGAATCCGTTTGTTCCTGAAGAACAAATGATGCCGTTCGTTCCTTTTGTCCGCTGCAAGAATTTCTCACACGGAGTCGAACTGGCATTGGAATTTGAACATGGCTTCCGCCACACGAGCCTGATTCATTCTCGCAACGTCCGCCACATGACCCGCATGGGACGCGAAATGGATACGACTCTATTCGTGAAGAACGGTCCGTCAATGGCCGGGCTGGGGCTTGGTGGTGAAGGCTACCTTAGCTTCAGTATCGCGACACCAACGGGCGAAGGGGTAACGAACCCCATGACGTTCACCCGTCAGCGACGATGCGTGCTTGTTGACGATCTTCGAGTGATTTAAGGACCAGTCATGCAACTCGCCAAGGTTGTCGGTCGAGCAACATCGACGGTGAAGCATCCATCTCTGAAGGGGTGGCGAATGCTGCTGGTGCAGCCGCTCGGTCCCAAGGGAGACCCAGATGGAGCACCGCAGTTAGTGATTGATAATCAGGGCGGAGGGAAAGGGGACACGGTCATTATTTCGTCGGATGGAAAAACGGCGAAGGAAATGGTGGGGGCAGACAATACTCCAGCTCGATGGCATGTGCTTGGAATTGTGGATTGAGTGCCAGCAGTTTGAGTTGCTGGGAAAACAACAGAGACGATCACGACTTTAATGCAACATTGGACAGAACTGTGAACCAGGCCCTGATTGACGAGATTGTGACGAGCGTGCTGGCTCAGCTTCAGCCTGCATCCGCACGTCCCGCCAGCGCGCCTCAGGTCAGGCCGCAACCGGTTCCTGCGTCGTCTTTACCGTTGGCGACGCCGGTGAATCCCGTTATCGCGTCATCCGTTCCTCCAATTTCCACCGTGCCAGCCGCAGCTTCGCCGGTCGCGATTCCCGCAAAACCAGCCGCAGTCGAATTGATGGTTCCGGTCATCACGGCAGATGTCCTCGAGCAATCAGTGCGAGCCGGGCAGTCGGTACGCATCGGACGTAATTCGATTTTGACTCCTTCGGCTCGCGATTGGCTGAATTCCAAACGGACATCGTGGTCGCGACAAGACAAAGCCGGAGCAGGAGTCGCCGGAGGTCAAAGGGCCAAGTGGCAGGTCATTCTTCAAACTGTTACTCCGACAGTTCGATCGCTGCAAGACGGGCTTCGTCGACTGGCAGATGGCTGGAAGGTCGAAATCGTGGGCCAACCGCTCGAAGCTGCGGTTCTGGCAACGAGTCTGGTGAGTACCGCTGAATGCGATGGCGTGGTGATCTTCACCGAACAGGCGGATCTCATCGCCTGTAAGGCGAATCGTAACGAACGAGTTCGTGCCGCAGTGATGCAGAATCCAAAACAATGGGAACAGGTGGTGCGGTCGCTCGGTGCCAACGTTGTCTGTATCAGCCCGATTGGACGGACATTTATTGAACTGAGAAACCTGCTGCGTGACTGTGCCGGAACACGACCCCGGCCACCTGCAGGCCTGTGAGATAATGGCTCAAGAGAAGTTGATTGAATCAAAGGAAAGTGAATGCGAGTCGGCGAGGTGATCGGAAAGGTGACATTGTCCAGGTGCAGCCCGACAGTCTCGGGTGGTACGTGGCTTGTCGTCGTGCCGCTGAACGTTGCAGGACTTAAGGGAGACCCCGCCGGGCGTGATGAAGCCGTGATCGTCTATGACGAACTGGGAGCATCGCCAGGCTCAAAGATCGGATTCAGCGAAGGGGGAGAGGCGGCTAACCCGTTTGCTCCTGACTATAAACCGCTCGACGCCTACAACGCCTGTATTTTAGATACGATCGAAGTGGAATAACCGAAGATTGACGAGAAAAGGAAACGTAAAAAATGTCCACCCAATGGAATTCTGGTATTAATGATCGGAAGCTGAAAGAAGAGATCTGTGAGATCGGTCGTCGCGTCTACAACAAGGGATTCGCCGCTGCCAACGACGGAAATATTTCGATCCGCGTCGGTGAAAACGAAGTCCTTTGCTCGCCCACGATGATCTGTAAAGGTTTCATGACTCCCGACGATATTTGTGCCGTCGATATGGAGGGGGTTCAGATCGCCGGTAAGAGAAAGCGGACCAGCGAAGTTCTGTTACATCTGGCGATCATGAAACATCGTCCAGACGTCAAGGCTGTCGTTCACTGCCATCCGCCACATGCCACGGCGTTTGCAGTCGCTCGCGAACCGATTCCCCAATGTATTCTCCCCGAGATCGAAGTCTTCATGGGCGAAGTACCCATCGCCCCGTATGAGACGCCAGGTGGGCATGCCTTTGCCAATACCGTTGTGCCGTTCCTGGGGAATGGAACCAATACCATTATCCTGACAAACCACGGGACCGTGACGTTCGGAAAATCTCTGGAAGATGCGTATTGGAAAACCGAGATCCTCGATGCCTATTGCCGAATCCTGATTTTGGCAAAGCAGTTGGGCAAAGTGACGTACCTCAACGAACGTGAATCGGTCGAATTGCTTGATCTGAAGAAGAAACTTGGATTCGACGATCCTCGATTCCACGTCGAGAACTGCGACCTTTGCGGCAATACGGCATTCCGAGATGGGTACAAAGAGAACAAGCTCGAACCAATCGCGTTTGAGCCACCACCTCAGTACGCCGGTTATCTTGAACGGCAAAAATCCGGTGTTACAACACCGGAAGCGAAGCCAGCCGCCAGTCCGGAAGTTGATACAGAATCGCTGGTCAGACTGATCACTGAACAAGTCCTTGCGGCGATGAACAAGTAGGATTCATTATTCGACCAGTTTTTCGGTGGTGCAAACCACCGTGATGAGAGAGGTTATTATGAAAGTCAGTATCATCGGCGGGGGCGGTCTGGTCGGTTCGTGCGCGGGGTTCGCTCTGCAAGCGGGCAAGATCGTGCGGCATATTCATCTTGTCGACGTGAATCAGGAAGCGTGCGAAGGTCAGGCATTAGACCTGTTGCACGGAGCCAGCATTCTGGCCGATCAGAAAATCACTTCCGGTGACATGAAATCATGTTCCGACAGCGACGTTGTCGTGATTACCGCTGGCCTTCGGCGCAAACCTGATGAAAGTCGCCTGGACCTCATCAACCGTAACGTGGTTTTGTTCCGCGGGATTCTGACAGAACTGAAATCGAGTGGTCTCCGTAAGGATGCCATCGTTTTCGTCGTTTCCAATCCCGTTGACGTTTTGACATACCTGGCGATTAAAGAACTCGGTCTTCCCGCATCTCAGGTGATTGGTCTGGGGACCGTGCTTGATACGACTCGGTTGAGAAGCATGCTGGCACAGCGGCTCGATGTTCCTCCGACGCAGGTTGACGTCACGATTTACGGTGAACATGGAGACAGCATGGTTCCAATCTGGTCTGCCGCTCAGATCGCCGGACTGCCGCTCGATAAATATCCTGGCGTAAATTCTCAATTGATTGCCGACGTCGAAAAGAAGACTCGGGGAAGCGGTGCCGAAGTGATCAAGAAGAAGGGTGGAGCCGGCTTCGCAGTGGGTGTTTCGATTGCCGACGTCGTGCATGCCATCGCTTTGGATCAACGTCGGATTCTTCCCGTCTCTTCGTTACAATCAGGAGCTTATGGTCTGCGCGATGTGGCGATTTCTGTTCCGACCGTGATCGGACGAAAGGGAGTCCTCGGTGTGATTGAAGTCGAGCTGTGGCCGAAAGAAAAGATGGCTCTTCAAAAATCGGGCAGTGTGTTGCGTGAGACCATTGAGAAAGTCCTGTAACTATCTCGAGGAACTTGACATTGCCAGTGTCACAAAAGATCCTTGGGTTGATGGAGCGGAGCTCCTAACAAACCGCAGGTCGCGGAACTCGAGGTTTATGCGTGTCATTGTTTCGTTCATTTCGACGTAACCGGAAGACCGTGGGGCGGGACGAGCAAATCGTCTTGTATCCCTCGTTCGCTTCACGCACACCAGACGGTCGTTCATGGTCGTTGATCGTGCAAGGCTGCGTGTTTGATCCCCGCCTGCCGTGGTTCCGGCGTTCGCCTGTGATGGGATTAATCCAGCGGGCGATGCGCATTGATCGTTCGGCCGACGAATATTTTCGCCAGCGGATGCGGCAATTTTTGATGTCAGGTTTGAAAGGGCGCTTGGTCAACGTCTTGATCGGAGACCGTGAATTTCCCGTTGCCGAATCCGATTACATGGGCCTGTTCAAAGGGACTGTGGAAGTCCCGGACGAATTCGCATCGAGACTGGCTCAATCAATCGAGAACAGCGGCCGCTGGTTAGGATGTCAGGCCGTATTGAATGCCCCTGATGAGCGTGAATTTGCTGGCAGGCTGCAATTGATTGAGCCGACCGGGGTTTCGATCATCTCGGATGTTGATGATACGATTAAGCACAGTAACGTCAGCAACCGACGTGACCTGTTCCGAAACACCTTTGCCAAACGCTTTGTTCCGGTGACGGGAATGCCAGAGCTTTATCGCGATTGTGCGATCGCAGGTGCCGTCTTTCATTTTGTTTCAGGAAGCCCCTGGCAGCTTTACGAACCATTGCACGAATTCTGCCGGACGGAAGGCTATCCCTGCGGCTCGTTTCATCTGAAACGCTTCCGGTTTCGTGAAGCCGCGAAAAAGCTGCGGAAGTCACCTCAGAAAGCCTATAAGCGAACCGCCATCGAACCGATCTTGCTCGCGTTTCCCCAGCGTCGTTTTGTTTTGATCGGTGATTCAGGCGAACAGGACCCGGATATCTACGGCAGTTTTTTGCGAGAATTTCCCGAACAGATCATCGGCGTCTTTATCCGGGCCATCCGGGGCGAATCACGAGAAACAGAACGTATCCGAAACGCGTTCGAGGGGACTGACCCTGCGAAATGGTCACTGTACGTGAATCCGGACGAGATTCGAGCCGAAGTTTCGCGTCTTGTATCAATCGGTCATTCCTGAAATTTCATCAGCTTTCGGTAGGCGACGAAGTCATCCTTTTCCGGAACGATGATTACAAGCAGCCAGGCTTTGGGGTCGCTCGAATCCAAGAGCGGCAGGTCATCCCCGACTGTGCCCCCTTTGGGGCTTGTTTGTTTAATTAACGCGAATGTCCCCTGATCGACTGAAGCGACCGAAGCTTGGAATATCCAGCGGAGAAGTTCTGGTTCATTCAGCATCTCCGTCGCCACTCGGTCTTGTGGCACCCCCGGCACCTGAAAGTTGTTAATCACCTGCATGGACATTCCGGCAGGTCTTGCAGAACGCCAACGTTGTGAATGATCGTAGGCCCAACGGTCTTTACCGTTGAAACAAGCCACCATGGCTTGTTCACCCCAGCGTGCTTTTGCGAGATTGACAAGCTTCTGGGGAACCTGGTGACTCTGCATCGGCTGCGATTCTGCAATTGTCAGATCGAATTCTGACCAGTCGACTTCAGGGCTTGCTGCCGATCCTGGAATTGACATCAGACGATTGATTTGAGGCGTCCATTTTGCAAGGTCCTGTGTCGCGGCGAACTGGGTCGGGATGCGTCCCTGAACTTGAGTCGTCAATTGCCGAATTGGAGCATCACTTGGCGGGACGGTCGATACCGGGCCCGGTCCCTGAAAATTGATGACGCGACCGTTTTGAATGACGACCCCCGGTCCACCACCCGCCCAGAGCTGTGAATTGCGGTCAAGCGACGAACCGGTACTCAGTGGTGTGAACAACCCTTTTTCCACGTCCGTTGTCACTTGATGAGTTGAAGCCACGAACAGAAGCTCAAATCGATTCGTGCGAACGATCTCACCCGATTGGCTGAGGTCTCGAAGGACGAGAGCACGTCGGGTTTCTGCTGCGGACATATAGTTGTTTGACAACCAGACCGTCAGTGCTGTTACTCCCAAGGTCGCGATGGGAAATGTCAACCACGTCAGCTTTCTTAATCGTAACCAGCCCAGACCAAAATAATCCCCAGGGCCAATCAGGCAGACGAATGCGGTCAGAATGGCTGTCAGCAGTGACAGTGGCACCATTCGAACCCCTTCGGGCATTAAGCGATCAAGCAACTGGTCCGACCGAAGCGATGTTCGAGTGAAAAGTGCGGATGCTAATCCCCATTGGTCGGAGTTCGGGCGACTTGTTGTCGTCGGTCGGCCGTCAGTACCAACGATCTGCCACGATACGTCAGGCTTTGGAACCGGTTGAAACCGCCATTTCCACAGCGGGCCAGCAATCGCCCGCCAGTTCTCCATGGGAACAGTAATCTCTTGATCTGGATTTTCAGTTCGAATCACGACATCACCCAGTCCACACTTGATGGCCATCGCTGTGACATCGTCTGGAACGGTATCGGCAGGTAACCTTCCGGTACTGTCCGCTAAGAATTGGATTTCTTGATGATCGTCTTTTGTCAGGCTTCGGAGAAAATCAAGATGGTAAGGTTCTAACACTCCGTTGGGTTCAACGTACAGGCTTCCTCCCGCCCTGATCCATGCCAGCAGTCCTTCGAGCTGAGGTTTTCGGAGATTTCGAAATTCGTCATTCAGTAGAATCACCATGTCATAGCCGCAGTAGGCGAGCGGTTCTGATGGAAAATCAGCAGGGTCGATCGACGCCAGGAATGTTTGCACATGCTCAGTCTCATCAAATGTGATCTGGCCGCCTGGCAATTTCTGGCTGCTTGGCAAAACGGGAACCAGGTTCTCAAACTTCAAGCGTTCGATCACCTTGTCGCGTTGAGGCGACTTTTTGCGAACGGTACGTGATTCACCAGCAAGACAGACGAAAACTGACTTTGTCGAAAAAGGGACTCGCAGAAGCTGTTGACCAAGTTCACCGGAATACTTCTTCCCTCGAAACGAGATGTCGACGTAAAGCCGATCGACCGTCTGAGCGCAATTCACTGCGGGGAGCATGACGCGGATGCGTTGCTCAGGGCCGTTCAACGTCACCTCTTCCGTTTCCACGGTTGCAAACTGAAAACCTTCAGAATGCACAACGAACCGAAATTTGCCGGTGACCAGCCCCTTGTCCTGAATCTTGACATCCCACCAGGTCAGCATCGGTCGCCCAATTGCAACTGAAGGCTGCATCGTCGACGATTCGATCGTCAATGGCTTTATCTGAGCAAACGCCTTCGACCCCTGAAGCGTGAGGCTGATCGCAAGAAACAGCATGAACCGTCTGACGCCGGAAGCAGCAAATGATCGATCATGATCGGCCAACATTTGAGAGTCATTCCTGACAAGTGGTTTCGCTGAGAAATGATGGAATCGATTCTACCGTTGCTTGTCGCACATTTCATTAACGCCAATTGACCACGTGGCCGACGCTGCTAGCGTCGGAAGAGATCTGAAAAAACATCACGTCTTCCGATGCAGCAACACACGGTCTGTGTCTCTGCCAAAAAGCACTCCAATTGACGCAATCAAGACATTTTGACATTGTATTCCTGTGTGAATCAGACACGCAAGACCCTTGTGAAGATCGTCGATCCGTCTGGGGGAATCATGGGCGAGTTTTTTCGAGGGTGGAAGAGAAAAACCGGAATGCTGACGCTGGTTCTGGCGTGTGTGTTCATGGCAGGTTGGGTTCGGAGTTCGTTTTTCATCGAAGGTCTCGTGATTCCACTCGGGATGAAAAGTTCCGCATCGTTGGTGTCAAGTGATTCCTCACTGATCTGGCTGACGCAGCAAGGCGACGGTTTCTTTCCTTTCCCCAGCATCGTCTCCAGACGCTTCTCGGACATTGACGACCGCATATTTGAAAATCCATTATTTGAATGGCGCTGGAAGCGGTTTGGCTTTGGAATCGGTGCCAGCGTCGATGGGACAAAGCAAGTCGGCAATCAAATGATTCAAATGACACCCGGCACCGTGGCTGTTGTTCCCTGCTGGTCTGTCGTCATTCCATTGACCCTCATCACCGCTTTACTGCTTCTCTCAAATTCTTGCAAATCGACCTCGAATAAAATCGTT
The DNA here is from genome assembly GCA_903858935.1 of uncultured Schlesneria sp. Lineage (GTDB taxonomy): Bacteria > Planctomycetota > Planctomycetia > Planctomycetales > Planctomycetaceae > Schlesneria. The sequence goes on from CAIOKO010000176.1 coordinate 54,063, forward strand.
GAACCGAATCCTGTTGAGAGAGCGTGAATCATGGGCGAGTTCTTTCGCGGATGGAAACGGAAGGTTGGCTTCATGACGTTGATGATGGCGTTGGCATTGGCGGGTGGTTGGGTCAGGAGTGCTTTTGTTGAAGATTCAATCGAGATTCCGACCGGAAGACATTCCTCGATATCATTGGTGTCCGGATACTCTCAACTCCTGCTAAAAGTTGATCTTCACCCTTGTAGTGATGACACCCTTCCGATACCAACTTGGAGAAGTGTCAAACTTTGGGGCGGCATCAGGTGGTATGACGATCTGCCAACGGTTTTCCAATGGGAGTGGAACGGGTTTGCACTTGCAGAAGTGCCATATCAGGAGCTGTTGGACGACGATTGGCAGGACTACCGTTCGACATATTACTTCGCCCCCTACTGGTCCATCACAATTCCATTGACCCTCGTCTCACTTTGGGTTCTGCTGTCAAAGCCTCGCCAATCATCCCCGAAGAAAATCCCTGAACCCATCACGGGCAAGGGAGGGGTGTGAATCATGGGTGATTTTTTCAAAGGATGGAAACGGAAAATCGGCATGGTGACGTTGCTGATGGCGTTGGTGCTGATGAACGGGTGGGCGCGGAGTCACACAATTCAAGACGAACTGCTCATTCGGATTGGAAACCGATTCGAATACTCCTTTAGGTCATCCCCTTATGGTCTGGAATGGTCAGGTCGGAGATCAAATGGGGATCAGCCACCAACTGACGGAAGTGAGGGGATTAAATACCAGATATGGAGATTTATCGCTCTCGACCAGTATCCCAATCTGTTTTGGTTTGAACGAGAGTGGCAATGGGACTTTTTCGGATTCCATTTCGGAGAAGGAACAAACCCCGTGCTCCCACGATATCGAGAGCATTATTGGATGGTCCCTTACTGGTCCATCACGATCCCTTTGACCCTTCTTTCCGGCTGGCTCCTGATTTCAAAACATCGTCAACCCGAATGGCGCATATGTGAAGAAAGTCGAGCTGAAGGAACTTAAGCAGCCGTTGCCAAATTGTTCGATCATTCATGTGGGGCTCCGCAAACTGAAAAGCCCATCGTGATTGATTCCTATGAATTGGACCGAATCTGGAAACCCGTTACCGAGTACGTTAAATTTTCGGAATGCCCCCTCATGATTATCAACAGCGTGCCTACCTCTTCTTCGAGCGAGATCGATTTCGCGAAGCGGCGGCGGTCTGTCTGGAAGGGTTGAGTGACGACCCCCACGACGTCGATCTCTTGTACCTGCGCGGCCTGTGCGGTCTTCGTTTGAAGGATCATGAACTGACTCAAAGTTCGATTGAATCGCTCGCCGCGTGCGCACCGAATTGGCCCTGCACGCATGACTTGCTCTGTTACCGGGCGCTTGAAAAGGGGCGGCTCGATGCAGCGGAACGACATTCCCGTGAAGCGATCCGCTGGGACCCTGAGGTTGGCGGACGTTACGGAACGCTGGCCCACATCTTTGATCGTCTCGGACGCCGGGAGGACGCAATCACCGCAGCCCGACGGGGATTGTCACTTGACCCGGACAATATCCATCTGCTGACGCAGCTCCAGCGACTTTATCACCTCAACGGTGAGAAGCGTCTGGCGGATGAAATGGAACGTCGTGCCGGTGAGGTCGATCCGGAAGATGCCGATTGGCACTTGTTTGCCGGACTGCGGCTGCTCGAAGGGGGGCAGAAATCGGAAGGGCGCTCGCGGATGCGGTCATCACTGATGGTGGAACCGGATATTCCCGCAGAGCGCCTCGATGCGATGGCACATGAGATCGTACGATCCCACTGGTTTTTCAGAAATGCCGGATTTCTGCGCGGTGACTGGCCGATCCGATTGATGGCCGTCGCCACCCCGCTCATCTGGTTCGCACTGGGGAAATTGATCTGGTTTCCATTAAGCTGGCTCGGCTGGATGTCACTGATCCTCGTCGCGGGTTGGTTTGGGTATGAGGCGTTGTTTTGGTTGTGCTATCGGCTGATTCGTCTTCGAATCACGCGAGGCCGCTTGTGATTTGGTTCCTGTCCGTGCAGAAGCTTTGGCGGCATTGCCGACCTTTTGCTTTTTGTTCCAGACGCTGTCGAGGTAGCTGGTGTCGATACGATTCTTCTCCTTCGCCCATGCGAAGGATGTCGACCCTTCCTCAATGCCGCTGAGCAGCCATTCCCCGTTCTGGTAAACGAAGACCCAGACCGATTCAAATCCTGTTGTCGTCCCGACTTCTCCCTTGATCACTTCCAGTGTGTGCCGGTCTCGCATGTAGTCGACACAGTCGACCTTCACCAGCACGCGGATCCAACTATGAGTCTCTTCGTCTTCGACACTGACTGCGAGAGGCTCGATCCGTTGAATTTTTTCGACCCGGTAAACGATCTGTTTCCCTTCGTCGAGCCAGCGTCGAAGCAATTCCTGCTGGCTGGCAAAGTAATCCGAGGTCATAAACGAAGAGACCGATGACAGGTCACCGGTTGCCCAGACGTTTGCGATTTCCTTTACGGCCTGTTTGACCCGTGTGCGAAGCGTTGTCCATTCAAACCAATTGTACTTTTCGGCAAGTACGGCCAGATCATTTTTTGTTTTTCGAATGCCTGCCGCTTCCTTGTATTGGACATACAGGATCAACGGCAACAGCAGGATGCAGGCGATTAACATCAGTCCGCCAACGATGATCCCCCCGATCCGTCCAAATTTGGATTTCAGCGCCTGTTTGACGAATTGCCCGCCCGGCGCGGCATCTGCCTCCGGACAGACGACGAAAATACAGACTGCGACCAGAACGATCATCAAGATCAGTTTCACCCACCCGCGACGTCGGAAAGTGGTTTCAGTTGAGGTGCCGATTGGGTTTGCCATCACGTTCGATCCTGAAGAAACTATTGGCCGATCACAACTTCCGCAGTCAATTTCTTATATGCCGCAACACTTCAGCCGTCAAACTTTCAATTCGATGCGTTCCGGTCTCAGGCTCATCCCGGCATTGATCCACGTCGACAGCACGATTCCCCACATTGAATATTCAAACCACTGCGATGCCGAATTTGACAACGCCTTCAATTCGGCAAATCGGGCATCAGTTACATTTGGTTCACGCGTGATCTGAGAACAAAGGCTCAACGATTGGTAAGTGGCCATCAGGACACACACAGTAACACCCAGTGTATAAGCGATAAACCACGCTTTTCGACCAGGGGGCTGTCGAAACGTCGCAATCAACGGCAGCATCAGTCCTAAGTACAGCATCCCTGTCTCCCAGCATCGAGTTGCAGTACTTCGATCGAAAAATAGCGATGTCATTCCGACGACAAAGAACAATAACAGGCAAATTCCTACCAGGGTGGATTCCAGCCGTTCGGTCGCATTCAGGACTAATCGTCCAAAGGAATCCAGACGGAGGACAAGATTAAACAACGACGACGCCGTCCAGGTCATCCAGACAAACAGCACATATCCAATCGTCAGCGGAAGGGCCAGGGGCGCAAGGATCGGTACCATCTGAATCAGGTTGGCGAGCAGAGCTCGTCCGAAGAGTAATCCCAGAATCAACCCCAAGCGGACATTCGGAGGGAAACGCACAAGCCACAGGAAAAAAGAGAGCAGCCAGCGATACACAAAGAACCGGGCCTTCATCGCTTCGACGATTCCCAGCCGTGCCCATTCCAGATCGGGCTGCAGCCGTAAGGCTTCGCGAAAATGCTTCATCGCGTCCAGAGGTTGCCGTTGGTGCAGCAGCGTCCATCCTTGATTGGCGTGCGTGACGGCATCCTCGGGATTCTTTGACAGTGTCGCGTCAATCGACTGTCCAGCTTCTGCCTTGCGACCCAGATTGACCAGCGCGATGGCGCGCAGGTTGTTACATCCGATATCGTCAGGATCGCAGGCCAATCCCTGTTCGGCCGCCGCCAGAGATTCGCTCCAGCGATATCGATTGCTTTCGATTCCCGACAAGACGTGGAAGTGGTAAGCGTTCCAGGGTTCGAGTCGAATCGCTTCCGAGATGGTCATCTGAGCATCGGCCAATTGATTCCGTTTCCACTGGATTGTCGCCAGGGCATGAAAGCCAAGAGCTTCGTCCGGGGCGTCATGAATCGCCTGTTGAGCCTCTGTGGCGGCTTCGTCAAACTTGTTCCGCTCGGACAGACAGAGCGCCAGTAAGGCGTGCACCGTCGCGGTCTCGGTCCCTTCCGACAGGGCTAGACGCAACTGCTCTTCCGCCAGTTCAAACCGGTGCTGCTGCATCAAAAGCTGGGCGCGGCTGAGATGAATGCTCATGTGAGTTTCAAGTACTTGAGGATATCGTCGTACAGTCCCCCCTGATTGGAATACAGGGCATAGTTACGGGCCGAAGCAAACCATTCCTTGGTCGATGGGCGTAGACCTCCCGCGGCGGTGATCAAGTCCTTCGTCAGAATCGGCAATGGTTTTCCGGTCCGCATCGCCTCATGCAGCTTTTTCTCGATCGTCTGATCGATCACCGCTTTCAAGTCGGCACCGGAAAAGTCTTTCGTCTTGCGAGCGACCTGCAGATGGTCAATTTCCTGTACCGGTTTTCCGGACAGTTGCAGACGCAGGATATCGGCACGGGCGGGTTCATCGGGCGGAGGGACAAACAGGATTCGGTCGAATCGGCCAGGACGTCGAAATGCCGAATCCAGATGCCAGGGAGCGTTCGTCGCGGCCAGAATCAGCACCCCTTCATTCGAGGATTTCGCTCCGTCAAGTTCCGACAGAAATTGATTGACCAGATGCCGTGAGGCACTAGTCTTCATGTCAGTTCGGCTCGCTCCGAGTGCATCCACTTCGTCGAAGAACAACACGCACGGCTGATGCGACCGGGCATACTCGAAAAGCTCGTGCAACTTCTTCTCGCTGTTTCCCATCCACATATCCAGCACATCATTGATGCCGATGCAGACGAATCCCGCTCGAATCTCGCCCGCTGTGGCCCGTGCAATATGCGTCTTGCCGCAACCGGGGGGGCCATACATCAGGATTCCGCCACCGATCGTTTTTCCATACGAAGCAAACATCTCGCGATGCTGCATCGGATAGATGATCTTCATGCGGATTTCTTCTTTGAGCGTATCCATCCCTCCCACGGAGGAAAAGTTGATCGTCGGTCGCTCGAAGGAATTCGCGACGGGGGACGAGGTTTCTTCATCGCTGTCCCAGCCGGCTCGAACTTTCCCGTCGACGACTTCCGACGATTCGTCAGCGTCGATCCCCAATTCCGCAGCCAGGACATCGTCGCGAAGCGACTCGTCCTCACGCACGGCCTGTTTGTATTCGCTGACGGCGAATTCGACATCCCCCTGCTGCAGCAACAATCGCGAATGAAGCAAATAGGCCGCCGCAGGGGTGTCGCGCTGTCGGATCATCTCTTCAACAATCACGATGGCATGCGATGATTTACCCTGCTGATGAAAGGCACGAGCAAGCCCCAGCTTCAGTTCAAAATTATCGCGATCCCGCGCCAGGGCCTGTCGAAATTCCTCTTCTGCTTCCTCGGCTCGCCCGAAACCAAGCAGAGTCTCCGCCAGATGCTTTCGCAACGGCACGTTATCGGGCGAATGAGCCAGCGCGTCCCGCAAAGCGCGTACACTGTCGTCACCGGACAAGATAAATCCCCTCACTCAAACGGACGCCCTCAAAGTCACGAACGCCGAAATCCTAACAAACGCAGACGAATGTCGCATCAATGTGGTCTGTGATCGAATTCACCTTCGGAACTTGAACAATGGCGTTTGTACGATCTACCTGGGTTGAAACCCAAGTAGACGGTCGCCGGTCAATTCCGATGCTAGCAGCATCGGCCGCGTGCCCGACGCTGCCAGCGTCGGAGCCAATCGGCAACACCATCAACATTATCCCCGTTCAAAGTGCTGGGTACCAACTGCCAGCATTGCTGAGGCGAGGCGCTGGTGACGAACGACGATACCCGCGTTTTTTCTATCGACCACCCCAATACTGTGGTTTTCGCTTGGCGTGTGCGATGGCAACGATCAAGATTTCCCCTGGCAAGTTGCGAAACACGATTCGTTAGGGGAACCGTTTCACAGGACATTCCTGATGCTCCGCATCTAGAAACGCCATTTCGTCTGCGCTATCGGTAATTCGTTCAATCGCAGAATCGACAGCCCCGACGAACCGTCGAGCGGCAGCCACACTCCGCTTGGCGTACCAGTCGACCGATTCATCAAAATCGACCAATGCGCCAGCGTGTAAGACGACATTCACTGCTGGTAATCCTCGAGATCCAGTCGTCGAAGCGCATCGGCCTTAATTTCGCTCCAAGGGGTCACCGTCACACCACCTGCATCAAATGCAGCCGAGCGCCGATGAATTTCGTCTTGCCAATCCGTTGAGAGCGAAGGGAGTTTCCCTTCCGGTACGGACTCTCACAAGTCCTCGATCAGTTGCGTACGATCAACGATGGAAAGTTCCGCCGCTTCCTGAAGAATCGTTTCGTACTTGGTCACGCCGTAAGTTACTAAGCGGTTTTCAAGCCTGTTGGGATATTGAACGTCGTGATTTTAACACAAGTCATCGAAAACAAGTAAGGAAAATCAACTCAAACGTGATTAGGATGAGACTTGTCTCGATATGTGCTGACGTCATGGGAAACAAGCAACAACACAGTTCACTTATTTTGGAACGGATTTAATGAATCGAATCCTCGATAATCTGCCGGTCGCTGTCATTTTAGGGCTTTTCATTTCGTCATTGGCTGCCGCCGATGAACAGGCTTCTGGGAAGTCTGCGCTTCAAGATGCCAAACAATTACCAAATGTCGTCTTCATTGTGGCCGACGATCTTGGATACGGCGACCTCGGCTGTTATGGCCAGAAAAAGATCCGCACTCCGAACCTCGATCGTCTCTGCCACGAAGGGATGAAGTTCACGAACCATTACTCGGGTTGCAACGTGTGTGCTCCATCACGGTGTGTATTGATGACCGGCATGCATCCGGGGCATGGATATATTCGAGACAACCAGCAAGCCAAAGGCTTCACTGAGGGTCAGATGCCGGTGCCAGAGAACTTTCTTACATTGCCCCTTTCGCTGAAGAAGTGCGGTTACACGCTTGGCGGTTTCGGCAAATGGGGCCTGGGACCGTTCGGCAGCACAGGCGACCCTTTGAAGCAGGGGTTTGATCGCTGGTTCGGGTACAACTGTCAGGCGGTCGCCCACAACCATTATCCGACTCATCTTTGGGACAACGACAAGCAGATCCCGCTCGATAATCCGAAATTTTCCGCGTATCAGAAACTGGCAGCCGATGTGGATGCGGAAGATCCGAAGAACTATCAGGGATTCTCGGGCAAGGAATATGCTCCCGATCTGATCGGAGGCAAAGCTTTGGAATTTGTCCGGGCGAACAAAGATCGCCCGTTTTTTCTGTACTATCCCACGACTGTGCCGCATCTCGCGTTGCAAGTCCCTGACGATTCAGTAAACGAATACGCGAACAGCTTCGCAGAAACACCGTATACAGGGGACCGAGGTTATTTGCCTCATCGCCAACCGCGCGCTGCGTATGCGGCGATGATTACTCGAATGGACCGCGACGTCGGCAGACTTCTGTCGCTGATTAAGGAACTGAGTCTCGACGAACAAACGATTGTCATTTTCACGAGCGACAATGGGCCGCTTTATGATCGTCTAGGGGGGACCGACACGGATTTCTTCGACAGCGGCGCTGGGCTGCGAGGTCGGAAAGGTTCCTTTTACGAAGGCGGTTTCCGCGAACCGTGCCTCGTCCGCTGGACCGGCCGCATTGCTGCAGGAAGTATCTCGGACCGCGTCACAGGTTTTGAGGATTGGCTGCCGACACTGCTCGAACTGATCGGTGCCAGGCAATCGACTCCAGGTGGACTAGATGGCATCAGCTTCGCACCGACCCTGTTGGGGCAGCAGCAGGAACCCCGTTCGTTCCTTTATCGCGAGTCACCTGGATATGGTGGACAACAGGCCGTCCGTGTCGGCGATTGGAAAGCGATCCGACTGAACTTGAACTTGGGTGCGAAATCCAAGGTTCAAGGGACCCGTGAAGTTGAACTTTACAATCTGGCTTCTGATCCCTCCGAGACGACGAATGTGGCCGATCAGAATCCGGAGGTCGTCGACAAACTTCGCAGCATCATGGAAAAACAGCACATCAAGTCCGACCTCTTTCCGCTGCGGGCGATTGATACTACGGAGTAACCTCCTTCGAGATGAATCAGGCGATTTATTTTGGCAGTTTAACGGCACAATAACGGAAGTCGCCACAACCAAAAAACAGCCAATAATTTGCCAAAGATACACGCAGAATAACCAGTTAAATGCGGGAAAGGAAAAGACGCGGAAACGAGTTTTTCAACCGTTTTTCTTGGGGTTTATTCCTCTTGATCTGTGTGAATCTGTGGCTGATTTCTTTTGAATTGTCTATCTATCCAGAGTTGTATTAACTCACAGACGGCGCAAGCGCCTCGAACCACATCCAGAACACGATCGCCTCGGACACCAACGCAATAATCACAGCATTGTGCCGCTTATGCATTCTGATCACTCCAACGATCACGACCAGTGGGCATACCAGGCAAGAACAGAATGCTGGGAGCATCAGTATTGTGAGAGGGCCATAGAATGCCCGAGAGATTTCGTGGGAGATCAGCAGGCCACGATCAGCCAGCGTGAATGCCTCGCACACCATTGCCGCTGCAAGATGCGAATAGATTCCCAGACGAATTTGCGATTCTACTCACATGGCGCCGCCGGGCGTGGAAGCATGAAAACAATGTTCGTCCATTAAACGAATAGACCCGAGCTTATCGCCGGGGTCGTTTGATTTCGAGATCGGAGCGTTATCGCCGATCCTTCAAGTGAGAGCCGAATGAACGGGTTATCGGGCCGTACGGCGGAACAAACCACGGCGACTTACTGTGATCAATCCGGTGACTCCGGCCAGACTGGAGGCAAGCAGGCCAATCAGCGACATGTTAGATGTCTTCGGAGTGATGTCACCGTTAACCATGGCCTGAACTGTTTCACTGTCCTTATGGCCGTTAAAGATCTGGACAAACTGTTCGAACGTCGAAACGGGTCGGATTTCTGTTCCAACCGGCGGGATCGGGGTAATTCTGTGATCAGTGCCGACCAAGGTCATCAATGAAGCCTGATGCGGACGACGTGCGTTGTTGTGGCGAACGCTTTGGGTCATCAACCAGGCACCCTGGCTGGACTTGTTAATCAAGCTACCTGGAACAAACACTGAAGCCGCACGACTGCTGTCGCGTTGGCTTTCAACATTGGTGCTGCCAACGCTGCCAAATGAATTCAGGTTTGTCACCGCAGCAGTGTCACGGGCGTCATTTCCGGAAGCGAGCATCAAAACATCAGCATTGGCCTGGCTGGCAACGACTGAGCAAACAACAACAGCAGAGATCCACGAATTCAAGAATTTCATTTTATTTAACTCTATTGCTCTTCAGTACTAACGGCGACAATTCAATCGACATTGACGCATGTTTCTTATTCGAAATCACGATGCCGAGCAGGCGATTAGGCGTTCATGTGAACAAGTCGACATCGTTTTAGACCTCTCCCCGTACCGGGCAATGGGAAAAATCAGGAAAAAAAAGAAAATTTCGATTTTTGGTGAGATCGATCCCTGTTGAATTCGGGAAATCGAGATTTCCGTGTCGCGGCAGAGAGGATTGAGATGAAAACAAAGTCGGAAAAGGGGCAGATCGGACAACGATTTGATAATTTTCTTCGTGAGCAATGAAGTTACGAAGAAAGCTCAAAGCAGGCGGTCAAGCGGGTGATTGCATACCATTTTGCTACCACGATGGAGCCTCAACAACTGACAAAGTCTGCCTTTGCCAGGTAGCTCTAAGAAAAGCCGGTCACAAAGGGATCGATTACTTGACCCCGAAAACACGAACGTCACTCTCGACGTATTATCTCGAGCGGCACATGCGGTCGGTCGCGAACTTCAATTGGAATTGCGCTAACGACCGATACCTGTTCCTGTTTTATTCTCGATTACCAACATGGAACTCAGTAAACGCCTTCCGGTCGAGCTGCCGAATGTAGGCGACCTCCTGAACATGCCTGCCGCCAAGTTCAAGTATTTTCTCGCTTCCCGGTACACGTTTGAAGCCGCGGCCCTCACAGAACTTGACGCCGCGGTGATTGCCTGAGAGCACCCAAAGAGACACTGATTTGAAGTCCGGAACGCGAAGTTTGGACACTAGATGTTCGAGCAGGGCGTGTCCGGTTCCCCGGCCCCATACTTCCGGTGCGGCGTAAAAGGCCCAGATTTCGCCTTACGCTATGGTTGCACCTTCATCTCGATACTTGCCAAAGCTGATGAATCCTGTGACACATCCTTCGTGTCGCGACACGAAGGTTTGTGACTCGTTGGCCCCGATGATGTCTTCCCATCGCCTGGCCCTTATCTCGATCGAGAGTGCAGCAAGCCACTCAGGATCAAGAATCTCGGCGTACGCAGACTTCCATGAGCGAATGTGTACTGTGACGCAATGGCTTGTGTGTCTTCGACGACTGCAGGCGGGATTTCCACGATGCCGAACGACCAAAAATTAACCGGTTTCCGCCAAGTGACTTTGAGTTCAAGGAACGCCCGATCGGCAATTCGGGTATTTTTTTTGTTCTGCTTCACCGAGCCGCGCTTCTCAAGGAAGCGGACTCGTGAGGACCACCGTGTAGCCCTCGGGGTCTCGGAGCCAATACTCCCAGTTTCCGTTTTCGCTGAGCTGACTTGGCCTGAGAACAGGTACGTTCATAACCTCTGCTCGCGCAACCGCGGCGTGAAACTCTTCGAGTTCAAACCAAAGAATCACTCCGTTACCATACGGCTTGAGAGATGGGTCACCAAGCGGGCCATGGTGATGCTCGATTTCCCACTGGTGAAGTTGCAGCACAAGTCGATCTCCGTCATTAAGTCGCTCGTACTCAGTGCCACCATGTCCGCTTGTGAGGCCGAGCAGATCTTGGTACCAGCGGCTACTCGATTCGACATCCCGGACACAGATCAACGGCGCGAGTTTCATGGTTTTCCCCGGTCGGATCAATGCGGAATGTCGATCCCAATATGGCCGAACGTTAAAGGTAACTCGGGGGTATTCTCCTCGCGTTGACCGGATTGTTCGGCATTCAATGAAACACAATACAATCTGATTCGGCGAACGAATAGAGCGGTCGTGAAATGTGATGATAAGTCGTGACCTGATTGGTTTATTCCACCACGAAGGGCACGAAGTGCGCGAAGGAATCAGAGAACAAAACGCTTGATGCCATCTTTCAGTCTGTTGTTAAAGTTGATAAATGGCCCGATCTTCGCCCCAGACAATTTCAGGTAGTTCACGCGATTGGAAAGGTTGGCGAATTCCAACTTCGCGCTCTTCGTGGCCTTCGTGGTGATTTTCTGCCTCTCTCCGCTGACGAACGATCAGGGTAACGCGGGCGTCCTCACCCGACGTTCACCGAATTGAATCGGATTCTTCAGTTTCTCACAGATGCACTGAGACACGGAGGAGTGATCAATCTCGTCTCTTGTATCTCCGCGTCTCCGTGGCTCTGTGAGAGATCAATTCTTCGATCGAACGCCAACATTAAACGAGAAGAGGCTTTCTGCGTCTTATTCGTATTCGCTTAACCTGGAACGCCTGAAGGGCGTTTTTGGAAGTACCACCATTCCAGCAACAGGAAAACTAAACCGGCTGCGGCGAACCAGCGCCAGAGCGGCTGGTCGGTTTTCAAGACCGATGTCGCGGCTTCGACGGAGACTTCCGGGAACATTAACTTTTCGACTGACTTCAACCCGGTTTCGCTGGAGGAGAGCAGGCTGACACCGATCTTCAGCGGTTCGGCAGCGCCCGTGATGTCGTAAGTCCCTACGTATGGCGCACCCATACCAGACAGAAATCCATTCTTGTCGCTTCTGACTGTTTCGGTATATCCGTTCGGCCCAGCAATGTGAACTTCGGTTTCAGGCTCGATCCGTTGTGGGGGTAACGTTCCCGTGGCGTGTGCCTTGGCATCAAGGAGGTTCGCTCGTTGAGCTGCGATCTGGGTCACGTTCTGAATCAGAATGGGAAAACCGACGCGATAGACAAGCGACGAGCGGTCGGTACTAAAGAGGAAGTTGTAGTCTAATCGTCCTTCCTGGTCTCGTTCGAGAATCAGTGGTCCCGAACGAGACGTCGCCAGAATCTCATAACCCGCCAATTCGAAATCGCGTTCGCCAATTCCTTTGGCTAACTGTGGGTCATCGGCGATCTGCACATCGAGAAGCTGAACGTGTTGCAGTAATGGTGATGTGCGTCGCCAGTCGACGACTTCTGTCTGGCCCGAGACCAGTTCGGCAAGATTCGACAAATCGTCAGGGATGAAACCGACATTGAACCTGACCCGGGCTTCGGGGCCGGTCGAGAGTGGACCTTCTGCGAATTTCAGATCGACCGCTTTGGGTTCGTTGTCGGTACCGGGATACAAATTGATATCTGCAATGTTTTCGAGGGCATTTCGATACGTCTCCATTGATCGTGGGCAAAAGACGGTCAACGGGCGAGGTGCCGGCAAGTCCAGAAAGGCGACGTTGTCCGTGGCCAGCGAATCAAACCCATCCGGTTTCACTCGTAGTTCCAGCGATGTGGCGATCGAGGTTGATACCTTGAAGACTAATCGTTCGGCCTTTCCACCATCGATCGAAACGGTGTCCTGTTTGATTGACTGTCCGTTCTGCAGCAGTTCGTACTCGCACAATGTTTTGGCTGTGGGAGGGCCGCTCTTCGATCCGTCAGGCTGTTTTGTCCCTTCTATGCGGGCAAAGACATCCCAGCCGGTTCGTGATCGCCTGGCATTGAAGTCGACAATCCCGACATTTGCCCCGCCGGTTTCCAGCTTCTGAAAATTCAATTTGAAGGGGAGTTCGAACTCGATGTTGGCCGGGACGTTGCCGTCGGAAATCAACACGACCGTGTCAATCGCCTGAACTCGCGACATGGCCTGGGCCATCCGCAGGCCGTCTTCCAGTCGACTGGGAACCTGACTGATATCCAAGCGGGAAAGAGCTTCTTTGAGCAGTCGTTTATTGTCCGTAAAGTCGGTTAGTTTGCGTGCGGTGGAATTGACCGAGATCAAACAAAGCCGCTGATCGGCCAGCAGATCATCAATCAACTTGGTGACTTTTTCTTTCGCTTCGTCCAACCGCGATTTTCCATTCGGGCCATCGAGTGCCGCCATGCTCGCCGAGTTATCAATCAGTACCGGCAGATACTGAGCCTGTTCCGAACCTGTCGATAAATAGGGCTGCATCGCTCCGAAGATCAGAGAGCACAAGAGCAGGATCTGGAGTAGTAGTAATAAATTTCGCTTGAACTTCTGAAAGGGGGAGTTCACTCTTTGATCGCTGACAACCTGCCGCCAGAGTGCCAGTGACGGGATATCAAATCGCGGTCGCCGCAACTTGAGAAAATAGAAAATGATCAAAGGCACCAGCAGCAGAAACCACCAGGCATTGATCAGCGCGGAAAAGCCTGGCCAGCTCATCGAGTTTCACCTCTCTGAATGCTGAAATGTTTCGGTGGTCGACAAAACTCTTGTAGCATCACTGGACCCAGCCTTTCCGCTTCAAGACGTCAAAGACCATCGTTTCCAGTGGTAAGCCTGAGTCCATGCAGATGAACCGGCCGCTTCGTTGTCGACATAATGCGGCCAGATGATCCTGCAAGCCGGCCAGATGGTCGTGATAGAAGCCAATGAGATCCCCGACGGACGAAACATCCAGTGTCATTCCAGTCTCCGAATCGACAAACCGCAGATCGCCGGTCAGTTCAGGGTTCAGTTCCAGGGCACACAGAAGCTGCACGCCGAAGACTTCCAGCCCGGCACTGAAGAGTTGATTCATCGGACGTTCCATCGCGCCGAAGGTGAGGAAGTCTGAGAGGACCACACAGACGCCTCGGCCACGGTGCTGTTTCAGTACCGCTTCCACCGCTTCGTCGATCGGAAAATCGCCGCCGGGAGGGAGACTTTCCAGGAAGGAAAAGATCCGTTTCATACTCATCCGACCGGTGCAGGGGGGCAGGATTTGTGGAGTCTGACCTGCGTGCTGACAGGCGAAGACGCTGACCTTTTCGAGATTCATTAAACCCATAACGGCAAAGCAGGCGGCTAGTTGTTTTGCCTTTTCGAATTTTTCGCCGAAGCGCATTGACGCCGATGCATCGACGAGGATCACCACGTGCATCTCTTCTTCATGGCGATACTGCTTCACGTAGGGACGGTTAAGACGTGAGAAGATGTTCCAGTCGACGTACCGCATGTCGTCGCCGGCCGAGTAATCGCGGTAGTCGTTGAACTCGGTACTCGTCCCACCCTTGCCGGCAAGGTGCTCACCCCGGCTGCGGTTTGTCATCCGCCGCATCGGTAACAGCCGCATCCGCTCGACTCGTCCCAGGGTCGAATTTTCGAGAAGTGACGTAAACTGTTTTGTTGATTCCATGGATTATCGACCAATCTCGAAAGTTCCGTTTACTGTGACTGAGTAAATGAAGGTCACGTCATCTGTCACTGCTAAGCGTCTTGTGCCACTGGTTGACTTTCTCCATTCGAGACAGTCCTCTTACTTAGTAATGAAAAAAGCAAAGGCGCTGCTTCTCCGAAGACTCATAAGTAGTGGCACGGCAGAACAATTGTGAACTTCGTCACATCGTTTCGGACAAAGATTTCACGCATTCCAGGACAATTTCGTTCACATCGAGGTTTTCGGCCTGGCCGTCGTAGTTCAGCAGCATTCGGTGGCCGAGGACTTCACAGGCGAAATGGCGAATGTCTTCGAAGGCGACGTGGACTCGGCCTTCCGCAAGTGCTCGTACTCGGGCTGCGCGGATCAAAGCCTGAGCCGCGCGAGGGCTGGCTCCCCATTTGATGTATTGTTTGACTCGTGGTGTGGCGAAGTCACTGATCGGGTGTGTCGCCAGCACCAGACGAACGGCGTAGTCTCGTAACGCGTCGGTAACGACGACTTTCTCGAGAATCTTTCGCAGCGACATGATCCGGTCGGAATCAAGCAGTTTGGGAATGTCGATCGGTGTTTTGAGGATCGTGCGGCTGACAACCTCGTTGAGTTCATCCCGGTTCAGAAATGGAACGACGACCTTGAACATGAAGCGGTCGAGTTGTGCTTCAGGGAGTGGATAGGTCCCTTCCTGTTCGATCGGGTTCTGGGTTGCCAGGACGAAGAACGGTTCTTTCAACTGAAAGATGTTTCCACCAGTGGTGACCGAGTGTTCCTGCATTGTTTCCAGCAAGGCCGACTGGGTCTTTGGTGAGGCCCGGTTGATTTCATCTGCCAGCAGCAACTGGGTGAAGATCGGCCCCTTACGGAATTCAAACCGGTACTGGCCATTCTCGTCGCTCGCCATCACGTTTGTTCCGACGATGTCTGCAGGCATCAGGTCGGGCGTGAACTGAATTCGACGAAACTCCAGGTCGAGGACCCGTGACAGGGCTTTCACCAGTTCCGTCTTACCGAGACCGGGGACACCTTCCAGCAGTACGTTACCACCGCACATGATCGCAGTAAGAGCCGCTTCGACAGTACGTTGCTGACCCACGATTACTTTACCGATGGCGGCGCGAGCTTCGGCGAATTGATTCTTGAAATGCTCCGCTTCCTTTTCCAGGGAAACCAGGTCGATAACTTCTGCTGCACTCATATTGGGTCTTTCACATAGTTAAGGATGAAGGCGGAAGGATGACGGATGAATCAGTGATAAACAGGAATGAAGCGAAGTCACACGTTTAATTGATTCACCTTTTGTCATTTGATTTACTTGTCTTCGTCTCGTTTTCGTTTCAGCGCCAGCAATCGCTCGGTCGTGGATGTCGCAGAACTTGGCGATGGTGGTGGCGGTTCGGCGGGTTGTTGTCGGACCACCGTTGGTGACGTTGTGGATTTTGATGCCGATCGGACCGGCATTGTACCTGGCGATTGAGAAGAAAGCGGACGATCTTCGCGGCGAGATTTGATTGCAGCACTCGCTGTCTGCTTGGCTTGCAGCAAAGCACCCATAGTCGCGGTTGCTGCTGTACGCGGACCAAAACCCAAAGCAGATTTGATCGAAGCGAAGTCGATTTGAATACGTCGCAATGCCACGTCGAGTGGCACCAGAATCGCTAGTGCGATCAGGAGCCAATCGAAGATCGGTTTTGAACTTCGTTTCGGTGCGCGACCATGCCGGTAGATATCGTCTTTCTCGGGATCACCGGATAAGACTCGACCACTTGTCCGGTCGGCAACGTCCTGAAGTGTCTGGCGGTTTGAACGGAACCGTAAATATTCGGGCGAATAAGGGACGATAAACCCGCCGAACGCCAGGTCTTTTCGTTCACCGCCGATGCCTTGGGCAATGGCGTGATACCGACCGTGTCCCCAGAGAGGGACGGTTGCCTGGTATCGACGAGGGGCCACTTGTTTCAATTGCACGTTTTCCGATTTCTGGTTCGGGCCAGCGAGTTTCGCGCTCAGTTCCAGAAAGCCTTCTTCCGGATGGAAATCTTCCACGACGATCACGGCATCACCTCCCGAAGTGTGAGTCGACATGCGCAGATGACCATCTTTTTTGACGCGACTGATATCGGTCAGCAGTTGTTTCACGAAAGGTTGAAAGCGATCCCATTTCTGCCAGTGCTCTCCCCAATTCGTACTGAAGTCAGACGTAAACGCAGCCGTTTTGCCGAGCCCGTGTTGCCAGACTGACAGGACAGGATCTTGCGAGTCGGCATCTTCCGCATCCGGCGGTGCGGTCAGGATGGTCATCGCCGGGTGTCCCTTCGCCGTCGTGATGACGTAGCCCTTGAGTTCGGGCATCCCTTCGATCCCCTTCAGGATGGGCGAAGGAAAGGCGACCTCGGGTGTAAACACCTTGTTCTGAAGCATGCTGCGTTTGAGTGTTTTGGATTCCTTAATAAAGATTGCCGGAAGCTGATTCGGATCGTCAGGATAGTAGTACCGTCCTCCGGTCGTTTCCGCGACGAGCTGCATTTTCGAGATTTCCATCCCCCCATGCGGGAAAATGGCCACCATCGACACACTGATTTTGGCATCAATGAATTGGGCAATCAGCGCCGGGGTTGGTGGCTGTGGGTCACCGTCCGAGAGAATGATCATGTGCCGCGTTGCCGCATCACTTTTCATCAGCCCCTTCAAACCCAATTGCATCGTATTCTGGAAGCTGGGCATATCACCGATGCTTGCTCCGTTGATGATCGGTACAAGCTGCTCGTAATTACCGGCCGGTGTCAGTTCGAACAGCCATTTTTCGCCTACTTCGGTGTAGGCCAGCACGCCCACTTCATCCTGGGCACCCAGCACCTTGATCGCCTGTTTCGTAATCCGCTTGCCCCAGGTATTTCCTTCCGGGAATTCGCACGAGTGCAGAATGATGGCGAGTGCACCTTTCGGCAGCACCTTTTTCTGGGAAACATCCATCGAGACCGGGAGAATGTCTTCGATCACGGTTCGGTGATAACCGCCCGGGCCAAAACTGTTTGATCCCCCGACCATCAGGAACCCGGCACCTAAGTTGTAGACGGCGTCGCGAACCGCCTGTAGTTGCTGAACATCGAATTCATCGTGCGGAACATTGGCGAAGATGATGCAGTCGTAGGGCATCAGTGACGTCGCGTCGCGGGGCATGTCTGACCCGTCGATTCGCTCGACCGCTCGTTCACCGTCACGTATGGCCCGCTCGAGCCGTTCCCAGTCGCGTTTGTCACCCGATCCATCGGTGACGAGCAGAACCTTTCCTTCTCCTTCGACGAAGATGTAATTCAGGACGGTGTTGTTCTGAGCCAGGCTGTCCTGTGCCTTGGGGACTTCGATACTGGCGGTGTACTCATAATAGCCTGCCGTTCGCAGCGTGATCGGAACGGTATATCGATTCGTGCCAGCCTTATATTCGACATCTTGTTCGGCGATCACGTTGCCGTTTTCGCGCAGGACGAGTTTTCCTTTGCCGTCATTCAGAGATTTGACAAGCATGCCTGCTTCGTACGATTCGCCCAGTTTGACCGCCTGGGGCAGATCAAGGCGCTCCAGCCAGACTTCGTTACTATACGAGTAATCGATGGGAAGTACGTCAACAACGACACCGCGACCCTTCAGGTCGTCCAGGATGCGTGACAGGTTTCCTTCGGTCTGAACACCGTCGCTGATTAAGACGACTTTACCCTGATTGTCCTCGGGCAAAAGAGCACCGGCGTACGACAACGTTTGTTCGATGTTCGTCGCCCCGCGATCGACTTGCGAGTTGAACGCTT
Organism: uncultured Schlesneria sp.; assembly: GCA_903858935.1. Lineage (GTDB taxonomy): Bacteria > Planctomycetota > Planctomycetia > Planctomycetales > Planctomycetaceae > Schlesneria. The sequence goes on from CAIOKO010000176.1 coordinate 72,422, forward strand.
CAAACGGGAAACTCATGCTGGGCGAAAGCTCACATGCGGGAGTTTTTCCAAAGATAATCAATCCTGCCTGATCTGATTTTCCTTTCGGCCTTTGGTTCTGCACCGTTTGAACGATGTATTTCAGCGCATCATCAGGGCTGTAGATTGAATCGCTGACATCCAGGGCAAATACGACCGACATGACATCGCGTGATCGAACCGAACGGGGTTCGGCCAATACCATCACCAGTAGCCCTAAAAGGCATAGCCGCATCAAAAGCGAAAGAGTCCCACGTCCCTTGGGTAGACCTGCGTAACCAGCGACATACATCCACCAGACCCACGGGGCAAGCAGAATCAATCCGAGCATATAGGGTCGGGCGAACATCAGGTAATGGCCAAGTTCCAGCCAGGTGCAGATCCCACAAAACAGGACCATGAACAGGGCCAGCGGCCAGGTGTCCTGCCAGCGGAAGGGGCGTCGAGGTCGCGGAAAAAAGCTCGCGATGAAGCGAATCAGTTGTTTGATCATCTCAAAGCTCCAGCTCCACGATCCGTCTGTTTCCTGTATCGCACACGTATAACCGCCCACGTCGATCGATGGTCAGCCCCCAGGGAGTCGAAAACTGTGCCGCTGTCTGGCCAGGCCCGGAAGAACCGTAGCGGCCCAGCAATCGGCCTGACCGACTGAACTTGGAAACCCGTCCCGCACCGTATTCGATCGCGAACAAATCCCCATTCTGGTCGACTGTGAGGTCGTATGGGTAGTGAACTTCAGCTATTCTGTCTGACTCTCCCAGAATTGCAACCAGTTTTCCTTCGTCGGTAAATACCTGAATGCGATTATTGAAGGCATCGACGACATAAAGTTTGTGGTCGTACCAGACAATTCCACTCGGTCGCTGGAATTTGCCTGGTTCGATTCCGGGGCCACCGAACTGTAAAAGGAATGTTCCGTCAGGTCGAAATTTCTGCACGCGATCGTTCTGACCGTACTCACAAATATAAAGGTTTTCCTCAGGGTCCTGAGCGATTTTGACGGGGTAAACGAAGTCACCGGGTTCGCTCCCTCGTTGACCAAAGGTCCCCGTGAAGCTTCCATCGTGATCAAAGAAGACGATGCGATGGTAATGCGTATCGGCGACAGCGATACGCCCATCTTTCAGCACCAGAATTCCTTCGGCCTTGCCGATCGCATATTCGGGCATCCACCATTGCTTCTGTAAGTCGCCGTCCTGGTCATAGACAAGTACTCGGCCCGCGTTATCGAGTACGAGATACTCGCTGGAAGGTGAGACCGTTATGCCGCGCGGAGCGGGAACACGAGCGCCGTCCGGCGGCATCGACCAGTTTGATTCGTGCTTGACCGGCAGTACCGGTGCCGTGTCTCCAAAACATCCTGACAGGGTGATCACGATCATCAACAGCTGAATCACCCTGAGAATGACCCTGTCACCCCTCTTAAGGCGAGTTGTACCCTTTGGGCGGCATATAAAGTTTTGTGTCGCCCCCGACCGTTCGTCATACACGGCAATTTCCGCTGATGATCCAGCGAATCGTGAATCTTCGATACGCAATGGACTTTCCGCATAGGTATGAACCTCAAGACATTCCGGTCGAATACAGGGTGAGTTTGCTGCCTCAAATCGATCGTGGCTGGCTTCGGCAAGCGGATGGTTGAGCCATTGCCTGGCGTCATCTGACGCAAGCCAATTGCAGGGGCCAAGCAATTCAGCCAGTTCACGAGACGGTGGGTTTTCATAAAGAGTGGTCACGTCACCCGAGTAGACCACACGACCATCTTTCAAACAGACGACGTTCGTCGCCTCACGGATAACGACTTCGGGTGAATGAGTTGCCAGGACAATCGATGTTCCGTGTGTTTGACAGAGTTCGCGGACCGCTTGCCAGTATTTGCCAGACCGCGAGGAGTCGACATGTGAGAGCGGTTCATCCATCACGAGAACATTCGCTTGTGAAGCGAGTGAGCGAGCCACGTTCAGTCGTGATTTCTCACCGAGCGACAGAGATCCTGGTTTTGCGTTGGCCAGTTCAAGCAGATCAAACTTCGCAAGCAATTCTTGTACGTCGCGGGACTTTTCAGACTCGTGTTGCGGTGTAACGGTGGTGAGATGTTCTCGAACAGTCAGGTGCGGCCAAAGGCCATGCTGAGGTGGTACCCAGAAAAGTGGTAACCGATCCTTCGATACGTTTGCGTGAAAGTGTACCTTGCCGGCCGTCGGCCGTTCGATCCCGACAAGCAGATTGAGAAGTGATGTTTTCCCAACGCCGGACTGCCCAAGTACCGCCGTCACTCCTTCAGGGATCTCGAGTGATACACCGTCCAATCGCGGCAAACCACGTCCCGAAAGCGACACAGCGTCGAGAGTCCACAACACGTTGAATCCTGATTTGTTCTGCTGGAAAAGTTGCACGACAAAAATATAGACGGAATGACATAATTGTAGTCCGACTCGATCCGCAAGTCCATGCGCCCGCGTGAAGAACGACGCAAAAAAAATCGATGCGTCGAAAAATATTGTAGTGAAAGAAAGGGACTTATAGGACCAATAGGACGTATGGGACCTAATGTTTCGATTTGGCAGGTCAACGGGTTGATCGAGTTCGTTGGATCAGGAACACGAGCCACGCCGCGATGATCGGGAATCCAAAAAACAAGGTGGCTTCAGCCGAAAGTGCTGATGTGCGGCCGAAGTGCATGAAGTTGTAAAGGCGAACCAGGCCAGATGACATTCCCGATGGAGCCAGCAGATAAGCCGAAGAAAGATCCAGATACGCCCAGTAACAGAGTAGCGCGATTGCCAATAATCGAGGCTGATCCCGCAGGCGAAACCGGAGTGCCGATGCGCGACTGGCTGGTACAACAGGAGAAGTTGCGTTTGCCCCCTCGATGGCACTGCCTGGAATCGCATGTCCGGCCAACAGTTCTGACAGGTGAAGGCCCTCGGTCTGACTGGTGGCACGAATCCATAACTGGACCAGCACGGCTCGCGGCAGCAACCAGATGGCTAAAGCAAGGACCCAGGGAAGGGGAGTATCATAGAAGGGATGAAGCCACTGTTGTTGGAATAAAACACCGGTCGCAAGACTTAAAAGCAATGACCCCGACAGACCGGGTAACAGGAACGATCGTTGAAACATCTGCAAGGCGCCGAGTTTTCGATTCGACGTCAACGAGCGGCTCAGGCACCATGCGGTCATGGCTGCACACACACTGACCGCCATTGCGATGATCATCTCGTGCGTCAGTCCGGTCAATTGTGATCGCTGACTGACCATCAGCTTGATCCCGCTGAAGAGGTTCATTGAAAGGAACCCGAGAGGAATGAGACAACCACAAATGACTGCCAGTAGAAGATAGATCTTTGCGATCCGATCGAAAGTACCAGATCCCGCTGGATCGTCATGCTGTTCACCGTTCGCATCGTGTTCCCGGACGGTCCAGTAAATCGCACCTGCAATCAGCGGCAATTGAATCAAAACAGGCCAGGCCGACTGTATCAGCATTTCGCGGCGATCAAGCCCCACGCGTTGAGCCGCGATGAACCAGTCTGTCCAGCTTGCCGTCTGTAGCAGTGCCGCCAGCTCAAACTCTTGAAATGCGACGAGGCTCATTAAACCCAGGGCAGGTAAGGCTCGGCGGATCGGGCCATGCCAGAAGCACAACACCATCTGCCAGGCTTCACCTAGAGACCACTGGCTTGCTTTCCATAGCAGCCATCGGCAGTGAATCGCTGAGTGGCTCGCCAGAGCCGCAGGTGACGCGTTAAGCGTAATCACGCCCACCGGAACGACTCGGAACAGAAGCAGTCCCACGCACAAGGCTTCGGCCAGACGAGGCGACGATAACGCGAGACTGCGATAAGAATACCCGACAAGTAGCTCGGGAAAGAGGAATGGTGCCAGTAAAAGAAAGAAAATAAACGGCCGCCATCCATCGGAAGCTCGTCGAATCCACCGTTCAACCGCGACGCAAAGTGGCCATGCCACCACACAGACAAGAATGGTTCTCGCCAGTGTCCACCAACAGGCTGATGCAAGACTCACTGCTTGTTTCTCATTTGAAGAAGCTGACTCACTTCAGGTACTCGGTTTTCAGCCATGCCAGACATTCGCGACGAGCAGGTAACAGCGAGCGAAGGTCGATTCCCTCTTGGGACCAATCGACAAGCTTTTTTACGTCGTCAGGTAGTTCTAGCCCATCGATTGGGCCGAGTGGAATCTGGCGCGACTTGGATTTGGCGAGGGTCATTTCAACTTTGGGCGAAGCCAGGTAATCGGCCAGACGCTGAGCCGCTTTCAGACGTTTCGTACCTCTTATGATTCCTACGGTGTTCGGGATGCAGATCGTATAATAGTGCTTGGTACTTGAGCCTTGAGAGGGGGGGTTGTCGTCTGGTTCTGCCGTAATTCGGATTGGAAACATTTCGACGGGAAGCCCGTCATCAATCGCCACGAATACATCGTCTGTATCGGTTAGTCCTGCGTCGCAGGTTTCTTGAGCAACGATGTCTTTGACGGCGGCATTACCATCGACCTCTCTTAAACCGCGCAATCGAAGATCACGATGCCACATCTTCAGTCGATCACCACCCCATAAGTGCCACAGGACCGTGTAATGGGTTAAGGTGGTGCCAAATAAAGGCTTCGCCATGGCCACCCGGGACGGTTCCAGTGTGAAGAGAGACCCTAATGTTTCTTCCGTCGCGGCGGCCTTGTGGCTATTGACGATGTAAACCCGCATGCGTGCGGCAAAGCCAACCCAGTAGCCATCGGCGTCGCGATATCGCTCGGGTATGCGCTCCCAGCTCGCACCTTGATAACGTTCCAGTATTCCCTGTTGTTGCAACTCAACCATTCCCAGAAGTTCGTTATTCCAGAATACATCGCAGCGAGGCTGCGACCGCTCTTGGACAATCAGGTTGATCAGGCCCAGTGACTTGGTGGCTTCGGTGTCGTATCGCGCCTGGATACGAATTCCTGTCTCTCGAAAGAAATCGTCCAAAACCTGTTCGGCAAAAATACGATCGTGAGCACAGTAGACAACAAGCGTTTTGTCATCCGATCCTGAACCAGGCAAGATGCTCAGCCATAAGCTCGCCAGCACCAGCGCCGCGAACACGGGAATAAGAACTATTGAACGATTTGTTGCAGAGTCTGTCATTTCGGGTTGCGTGCCAAATCAGTGCGTGTGCGCCAGTCAGTGCTCTTGATCGTTTACGAATTGAAATGTCGCCACAGGCGGCCCATGCTGCCGCCTGTGGCACACGATTCATTGATTCTGACGCATCACTCGCGTTTCAAAAGTCCCTGTCGTTTCAGCCATTCGCCGGCTCGTTGTGGCCAGGAATTGACAGGTTCGCCTGTGTCCCGCATCCCATATCCGTGACCTCCTGTCGAATAAACGTGCAGCTCTGTAGAGACGTTTACTTTCTTCAACTCGGTCGCAATGTGCAGGCTGCTGAAGACGGTAACGGGATCGTCCCAGGCATGTACAAGAAATGTAGGAGGTGCGTCCTTGGTGATGGTGACGTCTTCTCGCATCCTGGTCGGTTCCCCTTTTTTCTCAAAGTAAGCGGGGTAGATCAGCATGGAGAAGTCGGGTCGAAACGAAACTTGATCAACGGCGTCAACCGACTCGTATTGTCGCTGGGCAAAATACGAAGTGAGGCCAGCGGTTTCACCCCCGGCTGAAAAACCGAGGATTCCAATACGCTTTGGGTTCAGTCCCAATTCTTCAGCCTGACTGCGAACGAGGCTGACGGCCCGTTGAGCATCTTGAACTGCAGCCTTCCAGCGATCACCGTTGGGGGTCCGTGTCGGAACGCGGTACTTCAACACGATTCCTGTCACACCGAGTGTCGTCAGCCATTCGGCAGTCTCGGTCCCTTCATGATTGAAGGCAAGAATGGAATGACCACCACCGGGACAGATGATGACCGACGTACCGGTGTCCGTTTCCTTCGAGGGACGATAAATTGAGATCGTCGGAATAGAGACATTGGTCAGTCGAATTATCCGCTTGCCACCAGCATCTTTGGCATCGGGCTTGGTGACGTCCTGTTCGGGAGGGAGTTCCACGGTGTCACCTGGCGGCTTCTCAGGCCAGATCGGTTTGACAATCGACGGTTTGGCTTCTTGGGCGACCACGGATGTCGCCATCAGGAACGTTGAAAGGAGACTGAGGATACCGAGCAAGCGCAATCTCTGTCGTAACACGTGATTCTTTCTATTGCATCAAGGGGGACGATGACTCGCGGTGAAGAACGTTCTTGGGTTCGAAATTCTCCCGTCGAACTAAAAAGCAGGAAACACAAAAGCAGGATACACAACTTCGTGACGGCCTGAACACTGTCAAGGGCGGGGAAACCGACAATCACTGGTTTGATCCATCTGACAGTTGTTATTGTCACAAGCACGAGGCAATTCGACTTTTCAGCCGCTAAGAACACCGCAATTTCAGTCGAATTCATTACGATCTGTACCTTTCGTGAAACGTCCTCTTTCACTATGCGAGCGAAAAATGCTGAATTCAAATCTCCCAAAAATCGACGATGAAACCCGAGTGGCAGTCCAGGTATTGGCGGACAGTCGGCAACGAAGAAAGTCCTTCTACCGACCGGGGCTCGCCTGTTTTTTGATTGTGTCCGTCGTTTTCGTTTGTACTTTAGCGACTTTTGTCACGGCGGAGGATTCTTTTGGCAAAGATGATTCCGTACGGAATATTACCCTGGAACAACTGGCCGCAGGTGATGTCCAGCTGGTCGATCTGACGCACGGTCTCAACGATAAAAGTCCGTTCTGGCCCGGCGCGGATTACCAGCCGTTCGAGCTGAAGACGATTGCAACCATCGAAAAAAACGGAGTCTTCTCGAAAACGTTCGCGATGCCGGAACATTTCGGGACACACATTGACGCCCCGTGTCATTTCGAGCAGGGGCAACCAGGTCTGGAGGAAATCAAACCAACGGATTTGTTGGCTCCCGGTGTTCTCCTTGATGTGTCCATGGCTGCCGAAGCTGATTCAGATTACCGGTTGTCATTGGCAGATGTGATAAATTGGGAACAAGCCAATGGTCCCATTCCAATGCGGGCCATCGTGCTCTTGAAGACGGGGTGGAGTCGATTCTGGGACAGCAATGTCCGATATCGGAATCAGGATCTCCAGGGAAAAATGCACTTCCCCGGCTTTTCTGCCGAGGCGGCGCGTTGGTTGGTAAAAGAACGTCAAGTCCGTGGGATTGGAATTGACACGCTGAGCATCGATCATGGCCCTTCAAAGGATTTCATCGTGCATCACGTCGTGAACGGAGCGGGTCGGTATGGTTTGGAAAATGTTGCGCATCTCGACAAACTTCCTGTTCGCAACTTTTTCCTGATCGTCGCCCCCATTAAGATCACAACGGGGACTGGTGGTCCGACGCGGTTGTTTGCGGTACTCCCCCGTAACAAATAGATGTTGGCAAAAGGCACACTGCGATCAAAATCGAATGGATACAACATGTTGACTCGTCCCATCGCTCTGTTTGTTGGCTTATTGTGCTGTTTGACAATGTCCGCATCTGCGGAGGCACAGTCGCTGCGGATTGCGAAATTTCAACTGGATGTCACCCCTCCCCTTGGTTCTGCACTGTGCGAGGGGTTTGTTACTGAGGCATCAAGCGTTGATGATCCGCTATTAGTTCGTGGCGTGGTGATTCTTGGTGCCGCCGACCCGATCGTACTTTGTGCCGTTGACTTTGTTGGACTTGGTAATTCAGGGTACGACGCCTGGCGCGAAACATTGGCCAAGGGGGCGAGAACTTCACCGTCGCGCGTCGCCGTTCATGCACTGCATCAGCACGACGCTCCGGGTTTTGATTTGAGTGAGATCGAATTACTGGCTCCATTGGGAATCGAAAGCAAGGCATGTAACGTCCCCTTCGTAAAAGACGTCCTCAAGCGACTCGAAGCGGCCGTCAAGGAATCACTCGCGTCCGCTCAGCCGTTTACGCATATCGGTACCGGACAGGCGACGGTCGATCGGGTTGCGTCCAATCGTCGAATTCTTGGTGATGACGGTAAGGTGAAAATTGTCCGTTTAAGTTCCACCAGAGATCCTGATGCGATTGCTGCGCCTGAAGGAGTCATCGATCCCGAACTGAAATTGCTCAGCTTCTGGAATGCTGATTCGCCATTAATATCGATCACCTATTACGCAACTCATCCGCAAAGCCATTATGGAAAAGGTGCCGTCAGCTCGGACTTCGTCGGCCTGGCACGAGCCACTCGCGATCGAGCAGAACCGAAATTGTTTCATGTCCACTTTAATGGAGCCGGGGGAAACGTCGCTGCTGGAAAGTACAACAACGGCTCGCCCGAAGCCCGAATCGAACTGACCCAGCGGCTGGCTGCGGGAATGGAACAGGCGTGGAAGAATACAAAACGAGTTCCAATCACTGCTAAAGATATCGAATGGCGAGTCGAGCCCGTAGTATTGCCTCTTCGGGATCGGCTATTGAACCTGACGGACATCGAAAAAGTTCTGCTCGATGAAAAGGCGAAGCCAATCGAACGAATTCGTTCTGCCAAGGATATTGCGTATGCAAAGCGAGTCATGGCTAAACAAACGATTGACCTCAGTTGTCTGCGGTTCGGTCAAGCGGTTATCCTGAATCTGCCTGGAGAAATATTCATCGAATACCAACTCGCCGCACAGAAAATGCGGCCCGATCGTTTTGTCTGTACCGCCGGTTATGGTGACTATGGAGCTGGTTACATCGGAACAGCAATCGCTTACGGGCAGGGAGGCTACGAAACCAGTTTTGTCTCTCGCACCGCACCCGAGGCTGAAACGGTGTTGATCGAAGCGATCGGTAAATTACTCAAGTAAATTGTGATTCAATAAGTGCGGTATTACGACAATTCATTAACGCAGCCTCTCCAAGTTTTATTTTTGTGATAACGAAGAACCGTCCTCGAAACATTCTTCACGGCGTTGCCCTGACCTGATCTTCCTCTCAATAACCGAGATTCTCAATATGCGTCGCTCGACAATACTTTTCGTTTGTTTGTCCGTCCTGTCCGTCCAAGTCGATGCCAAAGACTTTCAAGTTCACCGGTTTGAACGCCAGCAGTTAACCGACGAATATTTTTCGGAAGGGGCTGGTTTCGGCGACCTGAACAACGACGGTAAACCCGATATCGTACATGGCCCTTACTGGTGGGAAGGGCCTGAGTTCACTCGACGGCGCGAGATCTACCCAGCCAAGCCACAGAATCGACGTGGTTACTCCGACAACTTTTTCTCGTGGGTTCACGACTTCAACGGCGATGGCTGGAACGATGTGTTGACGGCCGGATTGCCGGGAACACCGGGATTCATCTTTGTGAATCCCGGCGTGCCCAATCATGACATGCATTGGACGCGGCATAAGATCTTCGATCAGGTTGGAAATGAGTCGCCCCAATTCGTCAATCTCGTGGGTGATTCCACCCCCGAGCTGGTCTTTGCGAGCGATGGTGTGTTTGGTTATTTGAAGTTCGATCCCAAGCAACCCTTCGCGCCGCAGACGCTGCATGTCATCAGTGGAAAGATTGCGGATACCCCATTCGGCCATGGACTGGGAGTCGGGGATGTCGACGGCGACGGTCTTCAGGATGTGCTCTATAAGGACGGCTGGCTTCAGCAACCGAAATCGCTTGAAGGTGATCCGTTGTGGACTCTGAACAAGTACCAGTTCACCGGAGCTGGCGGGGGTGACATGTATGCCTACGACATCGACGGAGATGGCGATAACGATGTCATCTCCAGCTTGCAGGCGCATGCATTCGGACTGGCGTGGTTCGAGCAAGTCAAAGACGGTGACCAAATCAGCTTCAAAAAACATCTGATCATGGGTGAGAAACCCGATGACAACCCTTATGGGGTACTCTTTACCGAATTGCATACGGTCGCTCTGCAGGACATTGACGGAGATGGTCTGAAGGATATTGTGACCGGCAAAACCTATTGGTCACACCATGACAGAAGTCCCATGTGGGATGCCGGCGCCGTCGTCTATTGGTTCAAACTGGTTCGCGGAAAAGAGGGGGTGAGCTGGATTCCTTACCTCGCTGATGGAGAATCAGGAGTTGGCCGACAATTGAGTGTCGGTGATCTGAATGGCGATAAGCTTCCCGATGTTGTCATCGGGGGCATGAAGGGTTGCCATGTTCTTCGTCAGACCGTGGCCACTGTCTCAGAAGCCGAATGGAAGGCTGCTCAGCCGAAGACGCCGATTGCGATGGCCGAAGGACTGTCGCCCGAAGCCGCCGCAGCAAACATGACTGTTCCTGATGGATTCCACGTGACATTGGCAGCTGGCGAACCGCTCGTGCATCAACCGATTGCATTCACGATTGACAAGCGGGGTCGCTTGTGGGTTGCCGAGGCATACACTTATCCCAATCGCGCGGCCGATGGTCAGGGAAAAGACAAGATCGTGATTCTCGAAGATAAGGATGGTGATGGTTCGTTCGAATCGCGAAAGATCTTCATTGAAGGACTGAATCTCATCAGCGGACTTGAACTTGGTTTTGGCGGAGTCTGGGTTGGGGCCGCTCCCTACCTGATGTTCATCCCCGATCGAAACGGCGATGATGTTCCCGATAAAGTTGAGAACTCCGTTCCGCCTCAAGGGGTCATGTTTCCGAAAGATGTTCCGCCTGGCGCAACAGTGCTACTCGACGGATTCGGCTGGCAGGATACGCATGAGACTTTGAATTCATTCATCTGGGGACCGGACGGATGGCTTTATGGATGTCACGGCGTCTTCACTCATTCGAAAGTTGGTAAGCCCGGTTCAAAGGATGAAGAACGTCAGGGATTGAACGCGGGTGTCTGGCGTTATCACCCGACAAAACATCAATTCGAAGTCTTTTCGCATGGCACCAGTAATCCATGGGGCGTCGATTTCAATGACCGGGGTCAGGCGTTTATTACGGCCTGTGTGATTCCACACTTGTGGCACATGGTGCAGGGGGGCCGTTATCACCGTCAGGGTGGGCAACACTTCAACCCCTATACCTTCGACGACATTAAAACGATTGCCGACCACGCACATTACGTCGGGAATCTGGCCGATCACGCCTGGTGGGGCCACGAACCACATGCCCCTTCCGACACGCTTGCCGCAGGAGGAGGCCACGCCCATTGTGGAGCCATGATTTACCTCGCCGACAATTGGCCGGCGAAATATCGCAATCAAATCTACATGCACAATGTGCACGGCAATCGGATCAATGAGTGCCTGTTAGAACCATCAGGCTCGGGATATATCGGAAAACGAGCACCCGATACGATGATTGCCAATGACCGCTGGTTCCGCGGAATTAATCTTAAGTACGGACCGGATGGTTCGGTCTACCTGATCGACTGGTACGACAAGAACGCCTGTCACCGCACCAATCCCGAGATCTGGGACCGAACGAATGGCCGGGTCTATAACATCGCTTATGGAAATGTTGACAAGGCTGCAAAGGATACTCAGCACGCGTCATTGAAGTCACTCAGCAGCGGTAATGTGCAAGGATTGCTTGATCTGCTGGAACATCCCAACGAATGGTATGTCAGAATGGCTCGCCATTTATTGCAGGAGCAATTGGCTGATGTTCAAACGACGCCTGGAAAGATCCTTGGCGAAACTCCAGATCAAGTTCCTTCGATCCTGAAATCCAAGTTCAAAAAGGCCGATAGTATATCTCAAAAGCTTCGAATCCTGTGGACGATCCACTCGCTTTATGGAATCAGTTCCGATTTGACAGACGAGCTGTTAAACGCGACGGGACCTGGTAGTGAGTATCTTCGAGCCTGGGCCGTTCAACTTGAGCTGGAAGATCGAACGGCGTCTCCGGCAATCCTGTCAAAGATGACCGAGTTGGCAAAGAGCGATCCGTCACCGGTCGTCAGACTTTATCTCGCGTCATCGCTACAACGACTGCCGCTGGATCAACGCTGGTCACTGGCAGAAGCGTTGTTGCTTCATGGCGAAGATTCAAATGACCACAACCTGCCGCTGGTCATCTGGTACGGCGTCGAGCCACTTGTCGCCGCTGATCCGGCACGGGCAATCTCGATGGCTAAGTCTGCCAAGATCGAAAAGGTGGCTCGGTTCATCGTTCGACGAGCTGCCTCGACAAACGAACCATTGAATGGGGCCATTACTTGGCTGTCAGAATCCTCCGAACCTGCGACCACGGCGATGCTGCTTGACGAAATCAACAAGGCGTTTGAAGGGCGAGTCAACATTCCGCAGCCCGCCGCGTGGACTCCCGCCTACGACAAACTTCTCAAAATCGACGACGCGAAGATCCGGACAAAAGCGGATCAGATCGCAGTCGCGTTTGGAGATAAACGAATCCTTCCTCGCATGCGTTCAATCCTGGCTGACACCAAGTCACCGTTGGACCAGCGTCAGCGGGCGCTTGAGCTGATCGTTAAAGGTCGAGATGCCGAAGGCGCTGGAGCGATTCTTGCCGCGTTGGATGATACGGCACTGCGAGGATCTGCAATCCGGGCGTTGGCGGCCTACGACAACACTCAGATTCCGCCTGCAGTCCTGTCCCGGTATGGAAAGCTGACAGAAAATGAAAAGCGCGACGCTATCAATACACTTGTCGGACGTCCAACATACGCCGCCAAACTGTTCGATGCGATTGAAAAGGGTGATGTCCCCCGAACCGACGTGCATGCTTATCACGTGCAGCAATTGCTTGGGTTCAAAGATGAATCGCTCGGGAAACGGATCAAATCGGTCTGGGGTGAGATTCGACCGACCGCCAGCGATAAGCTGGCGCTCATTGCAAAATACAAAACAGCTTTTACACCCGCTCAGTTGAAGACGGCAGATCTCAGTAACGGTCGTCGACTGTTCGCAAAAACCTGTTCGGCGTGTCATCTGTTGTTCGGCGAAGGGGGCAAAATCGGTCCTGATATCACAGGGTCAAACCGTGCGAACATCGATTACCTCCTCGAAAATATTCTCGATCCGTCGGCAATCGTTGGTAAGGATTACCGCATGACGATCATCGCCACTCATGACGGTCGAGTCGTTTCAGGTCTGATCCAGAAAGAGACCGATAGCGCGGTTACGTTGCGTACGATTAACGACACGGTCGTCGTGGCAAAAACGGATATCGATGACCGAAAGCTTTCGGAGTTATCGCTGATGCCAGAAGGTCAGTTGAATCAATTGACTCCAAACGAGCAGCGAGACCTGATCGCTTATCTTGGTACTCCCAATCAGGTCTCACTGCGAGGTCCGAAGGCTCCGATTGATGCGAAGACCGGAAAAGTGCCGAACGCCCTGGAAGGGGAAGCGATGAAGATCGTCGGCAAGACCGGCGGAAATGCAGCCAGCCAGGGGATGGGTGGCTTTCCCAAAGACAAATGGTCGGGCACCGATCATCTCTGGTGGACCGGTGCGGCACCCGGTGCACGTCTCGAACTGGAGTTTCCAGTGACAGCCGACGGTCCCTATGACATCGAAATTGTACTGACGATGGCCCGCGATTATGCGATCGTTCAACTGATGATCGACGGCGAAGCCTTAGGTGGCCCTGTCGACTGTTACGATGTCGATGTAGTGACAACCGGTGTGCTGTCATACGGTCCGAAAAAGCTGACGGCAGGAACGCATAAACTCGGTCTGCAAATCGTCGGCGCCAATCCCAATGCGGTCAAAGGCTATATGGTGGGTGTCGACTACCTTCGGCTGGTGAAGAAAGCAGAGGCGAAGTAGCGAAAAGCGAAGAGGTTCAGCCACAGATGCACACAGAACCACACAGATAAGAAGAATCAAAGAAAGTAATTCTTTTAAGCTGTTTTTTGCATTCGGGTGTTTCGCCTTTAAATCAGATGTTTTGCATTTATCTGTGTGGCTCTGTGTGCATCTGTGGCTAAAAACACTTGTCCTGCTTTGATCGAACGATCAACTCGGGTTCTGCCCCCGGTATCGTTTGATGTCGAGTTTCGGCTTTCCAAAGTTCAGCAATAAGCAAACTGGCTTGCCTGTCGCCTTGAGGTAGTTGAGGCACTGAGCCGTAAAGGCTTCGTCGTGATTCTTTGTGGCTTTGACCTCAATGATGACGGTTTTATTGACAAGGATATCGGGAAAGAATTCACCGACGACGATGCCGTCGTAATAGACTTCGACGGATTGCTGAGGCTCCGCCAATATCCCCATTTGATTCAGTTCGTGAACGAGCGCGTTTTCGTAGACATGTTCCAGAAATCCAACCCCCAGCGTGTTCAGCACCTTGAAGGCGCTGCCGATGATCTTTTCTGTCAACTGGTTCAACTCGTCGTCATTCATCGCGCTCTCCAGTTCGCTTGATGTTGTTACGGATCAGAAAACGGAACCCCTCGGCCACTTGGGAAAAATGAGCTTTCAATTTGAAATTAGCCGGTAGTTGCAGAGGGGATTTCTCCTGCTTTCCATTCAAGGAAAGAGGTTCAGCCACAGATGCACACAGAACCACACAGATAAAAAGGATCATAGGAATCATTCAAGAAAACAATTGTTTTCTTTGCAACAGGTTCAAAATCGTTGTTTTCAATTCCTTTCCCGTTAAGCCATTGGAAAGACGACTGCCCGCATCAATTGCGGATCCGATTTTGAAACTGTTTTATAACTGCATTTTTGCATTTATCTGTGTGGTTCTGTGTGCATCTGTGGCTAAAAAATCCTGGTTTTCTTGAATCGAGCGGCCAACTTGGACATGTCCTTGGTATCGTTCGATGCCGGATTCAAAGCGAAGTTCGTCATCAGAACTTTTTTTCCTTTATGGCATTTTCTTTTCCTTATGGGAAAGTAAGGTTCAATCGGAACGTCCTCAAAACGTATTCCGGTTGCTGTGCGGTGGTTGTACCCCCTAAGATAGGGCAACCGCTGATTAGCCTGCTGCTTTCCTTCCGGACTTACTACCTCACGCCAGCCTGAATGACTGGCGTTTCTAGGTTTCACTGTATGCCACATTATGACATTGCCTCGAATGCCAGACCGAACGCTGGGCTTTGCCGCGGCATACAACTCCTTTGCGGCGTCAGCCTGTTCGCGTCTGGTCTGTTGAGTGGTTGTCAGAAGGCTTCGGCGCCACCCCCTGTGGCCCCGAAGCCACCCGAGGTCACTGTAGCCGTTCCTGTCACGGAAGACGTCCAGGAGTTCGAAGAAACGACGGGTCGACTTGTTGCAAGAGAATCTGTTGAGGTCCGGTCGCGCGTCAGCGGATATCTGGACAAGGCCTTGTTTAAAGACGGTGATAATGTCCAGGAAGGACAGTTGCTGTTTCACATCGACGCGAGGCCCTATGAAGCGGAACTCGCACGCGCAACCGCGAGTGTCGCGCAAGCGAAAGCGAGATTCGAACGGCTGAAGCGACAGGAAGAACGAGCTCGGAAACTGTTTCTCACCAAGAATACCACGCAGGAAGAACTCGATCTGATTTCTGCTGACCGTTCAGAAGCCGAAGCGGCGCTCGAGGCGCTGGAAGCCACGCAGCGTCTTGCATCGCTCAACTGCGAATTTACTAAAATTACTTCGCCGATTTCCGGGCGAATCAGTCGTCGTCTGGTTGATCCTGGAAACCTCGTCAAAGCGGATGACACGCCGCTCGTGACGGTCATGTCGCTGAATCCCATTTATGCGTACTTCGACATCGACGAGCGGACCATCTTGAAAGTGGAACGATTGATTCGCGAAGGAAAAATCCCGTCTCCACGCGACTCGAAATACCAGGTCCTGTTCGCGCTTGCCGACGAAACCGAATTCTTGCGCCAGGGAGAAATCGATTTTCTGGACAATCATATTTCAATGACGACAGGGACCTTACGATTACGAGCGACGGTCGAGAACGACAGCCTGCTGCTAACACCAGGGATGTTCATCCGCCTGCACGTACCGATCGGTAACCCGCATTCTGCCATTCTGGTCCCGGAAGAATCGCTCGGCTCTGACCAGGGCCAACGCTTTGTTTACGTCCTTGATGACGAAGACAAAGTCACTTATCGACGCGTGAAGATTGGTATGTTGAAGGAAGGGCGGCGAGTAATTGAAGAGGGACTCGGCCTCAAGGACCGCGTCGTTGTTTCGGGGTTACAACGAGTTCGTGCCGGTGTCAAAGTCACCATCAAACAAACGGAAACGAAAAACGAGAACTTAAAGGACGCAGCTCCAAAGAGCCCTGGTTCTCAAGAGGCCAAAGCACCAGCCGAAGCAAAAGGGACAACCGGCACAACGTCAAAGCCGTAAAGTCGCTTTGCGGTCTACGTAGCCCTTGTGGCCGATTGGCCCGATGAAATCATCGCGACTTTCTCATAACGAGTTTCCTTATGTTTTCGCGGTTTTTTATCGATCGACCAATTTTTGCCAGCGTATTGTCAATTCTGATCGTGCTGGCAGGCGGGATTGCCTTCTTTGGCCTGCCGATCGCTCAATACCCGCCTGTTGCTCCTCCGACTGTTCAGGTCGACTGCAATTACCCTGGTGCCAGTGCCCAGGTGGTGGCCCAAACCGTTGCCGCGCCGATTGAGCAGCAGGTCAACGGCGTCGAAAACATGCTGTATATGTCGTCGCAAAGTACCAGCGATGGCTCCTATACGCTGACGGTCACGTTCAAGCCGGGAACTGATCTTAATCTCGCGCAGGTCATGGTTCAGAATCGGGTCAGTCTGGCGCTTCCGCAGTTGCCTGACGTTGTCCGGCAAACAGGCGTCACTACCAAAAAGCGTTCTCCTGACATTCTACTGACGGTGAGCATCAACTCGCCAGACAGGCGATACGACCAGCTTTACCTCAGTAACTTTGCTTTGATGCATGCCAGGGATGAACTATCTCGTTTGCCGGGAATCAGCGAAGTGCTGCTGTTTGGTCAGCGAGATTACAGCATGCGGATCTGGGTCGACCCTGACAAACTGGCGACTCTGAATTTGACTGTAGGTGATGTTGTTCAGGCACTGCGTGAAGAGAATCTGGAGGTCGCGGCAGGCCATATCGGACAAGCCCCGGCACCCGACAAATCCCTGGGTGATGCAGCTTATCATGAAATGCCGTTAGATGTTCTTGGACGCTTGTCGACGGTGGAAGAATTTGAACAAGTCGTCGTTCGATCAGACCCCGGCGGAGATCTGCTCGTCATCGGTGATATTGGTCGAGTTGAACTTGGCGCACGATCACAGGACATCACGAACACTTTCGACGGTAAGCCGACCATCGGACTGGCCATCTTTCAACTTCCTGACGCCAACGCGCTAAAGACCGCCGATGCGGTCAAAGCAAAGATGGACGAATTGAAGAAGGATTTTCCGGAAGGGGTCGAGTACGAACTCGGATACGATACGACTCCATTCATTCGAGAATCCATCTTCGAAGTCATTAAGACCTTGCGCGACGCGATCATTCTCGTGGCGATTGTCGTGCTTGTCTTTCTGCAAGGATGGCGGGCGGCATTGATTCCATTGATCGCAGTCCCCGTGGCCATCATCGGCACATTTGCGGCGATGGCGCTGACCGGATTCAGCATTAACAATCTGACGCTCTTCGGACTGGTGCTGGCGATTGGGATCGTCGTCGATGACGCCATCGTGGTCGTAGAAGCGGTTGAGCATTATATCGAAAAAGGTCTCCCCCCGCGCGAAGCCGCAATTTGGGCGATGCAGGAAGTTTCCGGACCAGTCATTGCTGTTGGGCTGGTTTTAAGCGCGGTCTTCATCCCTTGTGCATTCTTAAGCGGGATCGTCGGGTTATTCTTTCGACAATTCGCTTTGACGATTGCCATTTCCACGATCATTTCGACGTTCAATTCACTGACACTCAGCCCGGCTCTCGCCGCCCTGATGTTGAAACCGAAATCGGCTAAACGTGACTGGCTGACCGTGGTCATCGATTTCTTTCTCGGCTGGTTTTTCCGGCTTTTCAATTACGTTTTCAAGGCGTCAACCAGGGTCTATCTCTCTCTCGTGGGACGAATGTTGAGGGTGCCTGCCCTCGTGTTGTTGGTTTATGTGGGACTGCTGGGGCTCACCTACTGGGGATATACGCAACTTCCTGGTGGATTTATTCCTTCTCAGGATAAAGGATATTTTCTCGCAGCCGTTCAACTCCCCGATTCGTCGTCGGCCATACGGACCCGAGATGTCGTCTCAAAGATCGAGAAGATTGCGCTTGCGACACCAGGGGTACATCATGTGAATTCGGTGGCCGGGAACGCATTTGTTCTCAGCGCCTACGGTTCAAATTTTGGGACGATGTTCATCATCCTTGAGCAATTCGATGAACGCCGCACGCCGGAGAAATCGGCGATGAGTATCCTGAAGAAGCTGAATCAACGAATTGCCGCAGAAATCCCGGAAGCGGTGATCAATGTATTTCCCCCTCCGGCCGTTAATGGCCTTGGCCGAGCTGGTGGATACAAACTCATGATCGAAGATCGAGGCGAAGCGGGTCTGCAGGCCCTGCAGCAACAGACGGACAACATTGTGGCAATGGGTAACAAAGAGCCTGCTTTAGCCGGGATGTTTACTGTTTATAAAGCCAATTCGCCGCAACTTTTCGTCGATATTAATCGCAAAGAATGTCTGACGCAGGGGATCAATTTGAGTGATGTCTTCGGGACGCTTCAGTCTTATCTCGGTTCCCGCTACGTCAACAACTTCAACCGGTTTGGGCGAACCTGGCAAGTCGTCGTCCAGGCCGATACGCAGTTCCGAGATCAGATTAACGATGTGGGAAAACTGCGGGTCCGTAATCGACTGGGTGAAATGGTTCCGATTGCCGCAATTGCTTCGGTGCGCGAGATCAGTTCGCCCCTGGTTTTGACGAGATACAACATGTATCCGTCGGCTGCCATTAACGGTGGTATCAAACCGGGCTTCAGTAGCGGTCAGGCCATTCAACAAGTGGAGGCGGTTTGCCGTCGTGAGCTGCCCGATTCGATGGCGCTGGAATGGACGGAAATCACCTTCCTGGAACAATTGGTTCGAAATACAGGCATGTTGGTCTTTGGTATGTCCGTCATCTTTGTGTTTCTTGTCCTCGCGGCCCTCTATGAAAGCTGGTCGCTACCACTGGCGGTCATTCTGGTCGTACCAATGTGTGTTTTAAGCTCGATCACCGGGGTGGCGATCGGGAAAATGGACATCAACCTGTTTACCCAGATCGGTTTTATCGTTTTGATCGGTCTCGCCTGCAAGAACGCCATTCTGATTGTCGAATTTGCCAAATACCGACGCGACGAAGGAACGGAACGCCGAGAAGCAACGCTGCAAGCCTGCGAATTACGTTTGCGACCGATCCTGATGACGTCGTTTGCATTTATTTTGGGCGTGGTTCCACTGGTGGTCGCAAGGGGCGCCGGGGCCGAAATGCGTCAGGCGCTTGGGACTGCGGTATTCAGCGGCATGTTAGGAGTCACATTCTTCGGCATCTTCCTGACCCCCGTTTTCTTCTACGTCATCGACAAGATGTCCGAATGGAAGTTGTTCTCAAGCGGTATCCCGGCTCGAATTGGCAACATGCTTATGGATGGTCTCACTCTGGCCCCGGTACGAAAGCTGATTTACCAATCAGTCATGGCCGCACGACCGCCAAAGTAGCCATCATCGCATCGCGTAATGAGCCTCTCGCGATAACGATTCGAACATTCCCGACGTGTCATACTTCTGGGGTCGAGTGCTAAAAATCAAAATTGGCCGCCAGGGAAATTTAGTTTAACCCGCAGCCATCGGCGCAGGCGGATCGGCGTTCAGCCGATCTCTTCGAGCGTTGCCCCAGCTGACATTTTGCAACGCCCCAACGAGAAATGACGTCCCGGCCGACGTCAATCTCGCCGCTCTGTTCCCGCTTCTCTGCGAGGCGCGGTTAAACGATGAAGCCCGACCCCCTCCTGGTTCGCAAGCTTCAAGCCAGAGCCTTCTGAATCACATTCCCGGCAACATCCGTCAGGCGTTCGTTTCGACCATTATGGCGAAACGTCAGACGCGTGTGATCCAGTCCGAGCAGATGTAGAATCGTCGCGTGAATGTCATGAGGATGCATTCGATCCTCGACCGCACGAAGTCCTACCTCATCCGTCGCGCCGATGACCTGACCACCTTTGACACCCCCGCCTGCCAGCCACATCGAGAACCCATGCGGGTTATGGTCCCGACCGTTTGAGCCTTCACTCATTGGCATCCGACCAAACTCACCACCCCAGATGACCAGCGTCGAATCGAGCAGGCCGCGCTGTTTCAAATCCTTTAGCAATCCTGCAATGGGGAGGTCGCTTTGGGCACATAATGCCGTGTGGTTGCCATCCACATCGCTGTGTGCGTCCCAGCCGTTAGTGTCTCCGCAGTAAAGCTCGACAAATCTCACGCCGCGTTCGAGCATCCGGCGTGCGAACAAACAACGCCGTCCAAATTCGGCCGTCGTCTTGTGATTCAATCCATAAAGCTCGCTTGTCGCTTCAGTCTCTTGCGAAATGTCGACCACTTCGGGGGCGTGAGATTGCATGCGAAAGGCGAGTTCGTAAGCCGCAATTCTTGCTGTTAATTCTGAGCTTTCGTCGCCAGCGGAAAGATGTTCGCCATTCAGCTGGTTGATCAGGTTGACCGTCGCGAGTTGTTGTTCTGGACTTACGTCACCTGGCCGATTGAGATTCAAAATCGGCTGTGACCCGCCCCGCAGGAGCGTTCCTTGATACGTCGCGGGCAGAAAACCATTACTCCAGGCAGGAGCGCCTCCCTTTACCCACCCTGAGGGATCTGGCATGACGACAAACGCGGGCATGTTCTGGTTTTCGGTTCCCAGTCCATACGTGGCCCAAGCACCGAGACTTGGCTTACCCATCAGGATCGTGCCTGTGTTCATTAAATAAACGGACTCGGGATGAGTCACGCTGTCGCCATAGCAGCCTCGCAATAAACAGAGGTCATCAGCGTGTTCGGCAATATTCGGTAGAAAGCTGGAAATCTCCATCCCGCATTCGCCGTGCCGGGCGTACGAGCGACGTGGCGCTAGAAGTTGGTTTTTGGCAACGGCGCGTCGCGTTTTGAAGTGCCCAAACGATTCAGGAATCGGCTGGCCTGCCAGCCTGATCAATTCGGGTTTGGGATCAAACAGGTCGACATGACTCGGTCCACCTGACATGAACAAAAAGATGACTCGTTCAGCCGTGCCGTTAAAATGAGGTTGTTTGGGGGCCAGGGGATTCGAATTGGGCAACCCCGATGCGAGCGTCGTTTGCTGTCTGAGTATCGACGAGAGGGCAATGGCGCCAAGACCGACCCCCGAGCGACGAAGAAACGCCCGACGCGAAGTCGGTTCGTTACCCAACTCAATCGAACCCGAGAGACTTGGGGTATTTATGAAAAAACTATTCGACATAAACAAACTCGTTGAGATTGAAGAGTGCCCGGCAGAATTCGTCTAACGGCGAGTCTATCAAAAACTTCTCAACCATGATTCGCTCGCTGTCGTTCGGCAGGCGACCGAGTACCAGTCGATATGCCGATTCGATCTGCTGCTGCGTGGAAGTCGATTCGTACCGGAGATGACTGGCGGTCACTTTTGCTGCGGCCGTCACTTCATTCGAATTGAGTAGCGTCAGCGATTGTGGTGCGGTCGTGCTTCGTTCTCGCATCGAACAACTGAGATTGTTGTCCGGTGCGTCAAAAACTTCGAGGAAGGGAAACCGGAGATTTCGGCGGGCAAAGATGAAAATACTTCGACGAAAATGTTGAGATCTTGGTTCACTGACCGACCAGCCTTGTACACCTGCAAAGAGTTCTTTCGGGATCGGTGGCGAGACTCCCGGGCCATTCATCGACGAGTTGATTTGTCCGCTGATGGCGAGCAGACTGTCACGAATCACCTCGCCTTCCAGTCGGATGCGGTTCATCCGCCAGTAAAGCCGATTATCGGGATCAAGCTGAACCCCCTTAGCCCAGGAGACAACTTGATTGTTTTCCGGCGATGCTGGAATCGAAGCAGAGTCAACGTCCGAGCGGGATTTCTTTTCCAGAGTCGAAACCTGACGATACGTGGCCGATGTCAGTATCCGCCGATGCATCTGCTTGATGCGCCATCCCTGCGAGATGAAGTCGCTGGCGAGCCAGTCAAGCAACGAGGGGTGCGACGCTGCCTGACCGTGAGTGCCAAAATCACTCGGTGTCGAAACGATCGCTTGTCCGAAGTGGTGTTGCCAGATCCGATTCACCATGACGCGGGCGGTTAGCGGATTTTCCGGCGATGCGATCCAATTCGCCAGTTTGACGCGACTGATGCTTTGCAATGAATCGTCCGTGAGCTCGTTCGTGCTTTTGCTGGCGGGAGACTCGGTCGTCTTCGGTGGTTCCGATCCAATTTGTGACCGGTCCGTAAGCACCTGGGGGAAACCGGGTGTGACTTCATCACCAGGTTGGTTGTAGTCGCCGCGTCTGAGCAGAAACGTTTTCGTTTTTGATCCCCTGACGGATTCCATCGCCATCGCCGCAGGGAGGGCAGGGGGCTTTGGTAGCTTCTCGACCTCTTTGCGGATCTCCGCCTGCTGCTTTTTTTCTTCTGGCGTTAAAGCCGCAGTGATTTCCTTGTCGGACACTTTCACCTTGGTTTCTGTTTCCAGCACGAGGTTCGATTGCTCTGCCGTCCGTTGTTCTGGCGGGGTCAGATGTGCGGCCTGAGCTTCGGCTGGAAGCTGGGCCACTTTCTGTTCGAAAAGCTTTTGTCTCGCTGCCGCTTCAAACGCAATCAGTTCCTGCAATTTGGGGTGCGAGTTGTATTGCTGCAAGGCCATTGCATAAGCCTCACGTTGTGACGATGTGGCAATCGATTTTTCGCGGTTGAATTTCGCTGGTGTAAAGAACGCCTGGAATCCGTAGTAGTCATGCTGGGAAAGTGGCTCAAACTTGTGATCGTGACAGCGGGCACAGCCAAAAGTGAGGCCAACAAAAACGAGCGCCGTGGTGTCGGTCATATCGTTCAGAGTGTTATGTCGCCGCTGGATCTGATCAGAACTATCAACCATGTCCGGCCCTAACAGGTGGAACCCCGTAGCCGTAATCGACTCGGCATTGTCCGGCCACAATTCGTCACCCGCGATCTGCTCACGGATAAAACGATCATAGGGCTTATCATCATTCAGTGACTGGATGGCGTAGTCACGATAACGCCAGGCATGTGGCCGAATGGCATCGTGTTCGAACCCATCCGACTCGGCATAACGAGCCAGATCCAGCCAATGTCGTCCCCATCGTTCACCGTAATGCGGTGAAGCGAGCAGCCGATCGATCAATTCCTCGTGTGCACAAGGTGACGGATTGTTGACGAAATCATCGATCTCCGCAGGAGTCGGCGGCAGCCCGATCAGATCGAATGTGACTCGCCGGATAAAGACGGATCGACTGACGGCTGGTGCGAACGACAGTCCAACGGAGGTCAGCTTGTCGAGAATGAATTGATCAATCGGGTTCTCGCAGAAAGATGCGAGTTGCGGCATGGCTGGCGGTTGAACATTTGAAATTGGCTGAAACGCCCAATGTGCCCGATCAACATCGGTCAGCACAAATCCCATTTCCGATGTCCGTTTTCCAGAAGTCTTATCGAGTGGCCGACTATAAATCGCACCAGACTTGATCCAGATGGCAAGCTGTTCAATCGATGCCGCTGACAGTTTATTTTCTTTATACGGCATAAACGGTTCATGTTCGTGACGGATAGTCTGCAGCAACAAGCTGGAATCAGGGTCACCGGGGACAACCGTCGCGCCACTCTCACCACCGCGCATTAAGCCCTCGCGTGTTGCCAGGTCAAGTCCCCCTTTAGTACTGGTACCACCGTGGCATCGAACGCAGTGTGTTTCCAGTAACTCAAGCGGATTCGAAGACTCGGCAGCGAACGCCAAAATGCCCGAATTCAACATGAGGGACGCAAGTCCCCATATCGAAACGAACTTCCTTTGTTGAAAAATCTGTCCCAGGAAGAATAAAGAAACACGAGAGATCATTTTGAAATAATCCAGGCTTGGAACAATCCCCTCTGAATGGGCCGGGAGAATTCGTCACCCCCCGCGAGCTTTCGGAAGAATCTTGAGACTGCGATTATAAGCAGCGACTTACGCATTCGGCGACATCATCGCTATCGTGAACCTGTTCAAGTTGCGTCCCTGGCAACCACATGGTGAGGTTGCATTCCACCTCCGCTTAGCTCCATACTTCATTAAAAGCATTAATCGATAGTATCGGCCAATCTGGTCACAGCATTTCCACGTCGTTCCTGGCAGGGACTTATGAATTATATTTGGATTTCAGTCATTCTCGTGGCGGCTGGATTGGCTGCAACCTGTACTGCCGAAGAGCCAACCGCCCCAGGAAACGCGGGGAACCCAACACCCGGCCTTGCGGTTCTCAATCGATTTGTTCAGTCACACTGCATTGACTGCCACAACAAAGGGACTCGGAAGGGTGAACTGGCACTCGACGAACTTCTCGCAGCAGACATTGAAGCAAATGCGAAAATCTGGGAAGCGGTCGTCCGTAAGCTCACTTCGCGACAGATGCCACCCAAAGAATCGCCACGTCCAACGGAACGCGACTTTGATACCGCGATCGCTTTTCTCGGATCGTCGCTGGATGCCATGAAATCTCCGAATCCAGGACGCACTGAAACATTCCGTCGCCTCAACAGAACTGAGTACCAGAATACCATCCGCGACTTGTTAAGACTGGATGTGGACATTACGTCACTTTTGCCGGCAGATGAATCAAGTCACGGCTTTGACAACGTTACGGTTGCCGATCTTTCGCCAACACTGTTGAACCGCTACGTCTCTGCCGCGCAAAAAATCAGCCGTCTGGCGGTCGGTTCGACTCCACGATCACCCGGCGCGGAAATCGTACGAATTCGTCCTGATATCACCCAGGATGCTCACGTCGATGGTCTTCCGATCGGCACGCGAGGCGGTTCTTTAATTCGGCATCACTTCCCGCAGGATGGCGAATACGAGATTCAGGTCCACTTGATGCGTGACCGCAATGAAGCGATCGAAAGTCTCAGCGAGCCTCATGATCTTGAAGTGCTGATGGATCGGGAACGAGTCGGACTTTTCACGATCAAGCCACCTTCGAAGGGAACCAGCGATCAATCAGTCGATGCGAATCTTAAGTCACGCGTGAAAGTGACGGCAGGTCTGCACAAACTGGGCGTCGCGTTTCTCAAGAAGCCTTCATCGCTATTGGAGACCACACGCCAGCCGTTGAACGTTCATTACAATTTCTATCGGCATCCACGTATCGGACCGGCTGTTTATGAGGTCTCGATTGTCGGTCCTTTTGAGGCCACTGGTCCTGGAGAGACGGCAAGTCGACGCCGGATTCTCATCAGCCAGCCCACAGGACCCGGTGACGAAGACGACTGCGCCAGGCGAATCCTTTCGAAAGTGGCCCGTCGAGCGTATCGGCGACCAGTGGATGACGAGGATCTGCGTTCATCAATGGAGTTCTATCGTCAGGGACGCGCGGAGCGGGGGTTTGAAGCGGGTATTGAATTAGCGATCAGCTCGGTGTTAGTGAATCCCCAGTTCCTGTTTCGCATTGAACGGGATCCGGTTGGCCTTCCTCCAGACTCCCCGTACCGCATTGAGGGGGCGGAGCTGGCATCCCGCCTGTCTTACTTTCTGTGGAGCAGTATGCCCGACGATGAACTGCTCGATCTGGCCGTTCGTGGCGAACTCAGCCGGCCTGAAGTGCTCGAACAGCAGGTGCGGCGAATGTTGAAGGACGGTCGTTCACGGTCTTTGGTCGACAATTTTGCAGGACAGTGGCTTTACCTGCGAAATCTGGAGGGTGTGATTCCCGATATGCGTCTCTTTCCAGATTTCGACGATAACCTGCGGCAGGCGTTTCGGCACGAAACCGAGTCGTTCTTCGAGAGCATTCTGCGCGAGGACCGTAACGTGCTCGAATTGATCAAAGCTGACTATACCTTCCTCAATGAACGGCTGGCGCGGCATTATGGGATTCCTCATGTCTACGGCAGTCGGTTCCGCCGCGTTTCAGTTGACAATGGAAACCATCGAGGCGGGCTGCTTCGACAAGGAAGTATTCTGACGGTGACGTCATATGCAACCCGTACGTCGCCTGTGATTCGGGGCCACTGGGTTCTACAGAATCTTGTAGGCACGCCACCGCCACCACCTCCGCCCAATGTGCCGGCGCTTGATGACAACACTGTCTCCGGCTTGCTTTCCATGCGCGAGCGACTGCAGCAGCATCGTGCCAATGTCGCCTGTGCCAGTTGCCATCAACAGATGGATCCCGTGGGGTTTTCGTTGGAGAATTTTGACGCGGTTGGCCGCTGGCGCGAGACCGATGCCGGCCAACTGATCGACGCCACTGGCGGCGGCCTTGCCGATGGCAGCGAATTCACCGGTGTCGAGGGACTCGAGCAAGCGCTGCTGAATCGCCCGGAACTATTTGTACAAACACTGACCGAGAAACTGTTGACCTTTGGGCTGGGACGGGGCATGGAGTATTATGATGCACCGGCTATCCGACAGATTGTGCGCGAGGCACGAAATGATCACTACCGTTTCTCGAGCCTGATTTTGGGAATCGTCAAAAGCACGCCGTTTCAGATGAGGAAATCACAATGATGATCACGAAAAAAGCTCTTCCGAGACGGACATTTCTGCGGGGGGCGGGAACGGCCCTCGCGCTTCCTTTGCTTGACGCCATGATCCCTTCGATGACCGCTCTAGCCGACACGCCGGCCAACCCGGCTCGCTTGCGCCGACTTGGTTTTGTCTATATGCCGATGGGATGCGATCTGTCCCGATGGGTTCCGCCCGGTGGTGACATTCTCGACGAATTGTCGTCAACGCTCAGCCCGCTTGCGCCCGTCAAGAAAAAGATCGCCGTGATTTCCAACTTGGAGTTGCGAAACGCGTATCCGGGAACGCATGCAACTTCGAATTGTGCGTTCCTTAGTGCGGCAACGGCCAAGCGGACGGAAAGCACGGATTACCATCTCGGCACAACCGTCGATCAGATCGCCGCCAGGCAGATCAGTCGCGACACACCGCTCCCCTCGCTGGAGCTTTCGATGGATTTACTTTCCATGGTTGGGCAATGCGATAACGGGTATGCCTGTGTCTATCAAAACAACCTTTCATGGTCATCACCCACGACACCGTTACCGTCGGAAGCTCATCCGAGGATCGTGTTCGAAAACCTGTTCGGCGAAGAGGGTGGGGCCGCTGATCGCCGCGCCGCGCTCAAAAAGAGATCGAGTCTGCTCGATTCCGTGAATGAAGAATTCGTTCGCCTTCAGAAGACGCTTGGACCGGGTGATCGCAATCGGGTTGACCAGTACCTGGAATCTGTCCGCGATGTCGAACGGCGAATCCAGCAGGCAGAAGTGGGTGCGAAGGAGAATCCGCTTCCAGACCTCGATCGTCCCAATGGTGTCCCGGCGTCCTATGCCGACCACGCTCGTTTAATGTTCGACTTGCAGGTGCTCGCTTTGCAGGCCGACATTACGAGGGTCATTACATTTCAATTAGCGCGAGAAACCAGTAACCGGACTTATGCCGAGATCGGCGTTTCTGAACCGCATCACCCATTGACGCACCACGGCAACGATCCCGATAAGATTGCGAAGGTGGCCAGGATCAATCAATTCCACGTTTCGCTCTTCGCGGGATTTCTGCAAAAGCTGCAGTCGATACGAGAAGGGAACGGATCGCTGCTGGACCATGTGCTTTACCTCTACGGCAGCGGAATGGGTAATCCGAATGTTCACGACCATAGCAATCTGCCGATCATCGTTGCCGGTGGTGCTGCGGGGAATATGCAAGGTGGACGGCACATCAGGCACAAAGAGGCGACTCCACTGGCCAACTTGCATCTGACGCTGCTCGATAAGGTCGGAGTGCGACTCGACTCGTTCGCCGACAGCAACGGTCAGGTCGATGAGCTTTTCAAACCCATTTCGATCTGAAGCCCTTGAAGGCGATGCACGATGAATCAAATACGACTTGCCGCCTGTGGGTGGGCCATACTGCTCGTCGTTGCGCGTTCGGTCAGCGCCGCCGATGCTTTGGTGGCTGATGCCGCAGAAGAACAGAATTCGGCGATGATTCAGACTCTGCTGGAGCAAAAGGCCAATGTGAACGCGCCGCAGGCGGACGGGATGACGGCGGTTCACTGGGCTGTCTACTACGACAACGTTAATACGGTGAAACAATTGATTGCGGCAGGCGCGGACGCCAAAGCCGCGACTCGTTATGGAGTGACGCCCCTCTCACTCGCCTGCACTAACGGTAACACGGCCATCGTTGAGATGCTGCTTGAATCCGGAGCAGACGCGAATTCGACACTCCCCGGTGGTGAAACGGCTCTGATGACCGCGTCTCGAACGGGGCGCTTAGGGCCGGTCAAGGGACTCATTTCGCACGGTGCAGACGTTAACGCTCGTGAACGCAAGGGACAAACGGCCCTGATGTGGGCCGCAGCCGACGGTCATGTCGAAGTCGTTGATGCTCTTCTCAAAGCTGGTGCCGACTTTCGTACGCCGCTTCCATCGGGGTTTACTCCTCTGTTTTTTGCTGTTCGCGAAGGACGCAAAGACGTGGTTCTCAGGTTGCTTGAGGCTGGGATCAAGGTGAACGATCCGATGTGGCCGGAACGAAAAAATGTTAAGGCTTCCAGCCCACTCATTCTGGCGGTCGAAAACGGGCATTTTGAGCTGGCGGCCGATCTGCTGAAAGCAGGTGCCGACCCGAACGACCGGCCTTCGGGTTACGCGGCATTACACGCCATCACGTGGGTGCGCAAGCCGATTCGCGGTGACGGTGATCCGCCCCCTATCGGATCGGGAAACATGAACAGCCTGGATCTTGTGCGGCAACTCGTGGCGCATCAAGCGGACGTTAATATCCGGCTTGAAAAGGGGGAATCGGGACGAGGTCGCTTCACGACGACAGGTTCGACGCCGTTCCTGTTGGCGGCACGGACAGCCGATATTTCGCTGATGCGACTGTTGCTTGAGTTGAAGGCAGATCCTCGACTGTCGAACGCAGACAATTCAACGCCACTGTTGGCGGCGGCCGGTGTCGGGGCATTGGGTGATGGTGATGAAGCGGCAGGAACGGAAGAAGAAGCGGTGGAGGCGGCAAAGCTACTACTGGAACTGGGTGCCGACATCAATGCGGTGGATCATAATGGAGAAACCGCAATGCACGGTGCAGCCTATCAGGACCGGCCCAGGTTCGTGCAGTTGCTGGCCGACCGCCGCGCCGACATCAACGTCTGGAACCGCAAGAACAAGTGGGGTTGGACGCCACTTTTGATTGCCCAGGGGCACCGGCCCGGCAATTTCAGGCCCGCACCTGATTCGATCGCCGCCATCGAGCGGGTTATGCAAGCTGCCGGAGTGAAGCGGGACCCAGGTCAGGATTAGTCACTGTTCACAGGCGAAGCTGCGTTTCCCAAGCCTGCGTCTTGCTTTCCACGCTGGCTCATCCAGGTGGAAGCGAATTTGTCGTCGCTCGAGGTCTACGAATTTCCAAAAGTTGCGATCACTCAGGCAATTTCGGTGACGGGTTCGTAATCTGGTGACCAAACACGGATTGCTTCCGAATACCATGAACGCAGAGGCCAATGACGTTGGAATAAGGTCGTTTTCTGGTATCCAAATTTGCTTCCACCTGGGCGAGCCAGGTCGGAAAGCTAGTTTCGCTTTGACGAAAACCGTGGCTTGGTGCGTGATCGCATATTGAATGCAACGAGCGTGGTCACGGCCGAGAAGGCCATGATCAAGGTCGATGGTTCAGGGATCGGGGTCGAGGGGCCAGGGATCGGCGTGATCGTTTCACGTCCGACTAAAACTGCAGTTGTCCCCGGTGATAAATTGAATCCGACGAGAAGTTCCATGTAGTTATAATTTGGGGTTCGTCACCAGTTTGTGTGGGTAATTTATTGAGGAAAAGTAAGAGACTCAGCTCAGGTTCGACAAAAGGGGCTCGCCCCCTCCGCCATCGCCTTCGATCGCCACTGCAGGTGTGAGGGCGATGCGAAGGCGATGGCGGA
>CAIOKO010000177.1 GCA_903858935.1 uncultured Schlesneria sp.
ATTCGCGATTACATCGATCATCACAATGCCAATCCGAAAACGTTTGTCTGGACCAAGAAAGCCGAAGACATCCTCGAAAAAGTGGCCCGTGCGCGAAAGGCTCTCAATAAGATCCCATCTGCGTGAAGCACTACACTAGCGGCTTGGCCTTTGTCATTGTCCAGCATCTGGACCCCACACACACACGAGCGTCCTCGACGAACTGTTACAACGCTGTACGGCAATGAAAGTCAGTCAGGTCGAAGATCTCACTCGGGTTCAGCCGGATCACGTTTACGTGATACCACCGAACGTCGACATGCACCTGCTGCTTGGCGTCTTGCATCTGGTCAAGATTAAAGCATCACCCGCGCGTGGCTTACAGCTACCGATCAATTCATTTTTTCGTTCACTGGCAGTAGATTTACGAGATCGAAGCATTGGCATCATCCTGTCGGGGATGGGGACGGATGGCACATCGGGTCTCAAGGCGATCAAGGAACAGGCCGGGATCGTTCTGGTGCAGGATCCGGACACCGCAAAGTTCGATGGGATGCCCCGCAGCGCTGTGAATGCAGGTCTGGCGGACATTGTCGCATCCGCAGAAGAACTACCCGCTCGTCTTCTCACGGTATTGCAACAAACTCCTGCTTTTGTTTCGTCCGTACCCACTGTTGAGGATGATTCGCGTAGCGATCTTCAGAAACTGATCATCCTGCTTCGTCGTCAGGGGGGCCATGACTTTTCGATGTATAAGCAAAACACGCTTCATCGACGTATTGAGCGGCGAATGGGCTTACACCAGATCTTGAAGATGGCGGATTACGTTCAATATCTTGGCGAAAACCCACAGGAATTAGAACTGCTCTTCAAGGAACTGTTGATCGGTGTCACGAGTTTCTTCCGGGATATTGCTATCTGGGATCAGTTACGCGACGAAATACTTCCGACTTTGCTCAAAACTCGATCGGCGAGTCGTGCGTTGCGAGCGTGGGTTGCGGGGTGCTCCTCAGGTGAGGAAGCCTACTCATTGGCGATCGTCTTCAAGGAATCGCTTGAGCAGGTCAAGCACATGGGGGAGTTCTCCCTGCAGATCTTCGCAACCGACCTGAATCGAGACGCCGTGAAAATCGCTCGCCAAGGTTTCTTTTCTGATGCCAGCGTGGCCGAAATCTCTTCGGAACGGCTGGGACGTTTTTTCATCAAAGAAGTGAAGGGATATCGAGTCTCGAACGAGATTCGAGCGATGATCACCTTTGCCCCGCAGAATCTGATTGCCGATCCCACTTTCTGCAATTTAGACATTCTGTGCTGTCGAAACCTGCTCATTTATTTTACGCAGGAATTGCAGAAGAAGATTTTGCCGCTTTTCCATTATAGTTTGAAACCAGGCGGCGTACTGTTGCTCGGAAACGCAGAAAGCGTTGGCAGTTTTGTAGATTTGTTCTCGCATCAGAGAGGCTCGTCACGGTTTTATTGGCGAAAAGAGACTGTTAAGAACACTCATGCAATTCTCTTCCCCTCCGCGACATCGGCGCATAAGGCCGATCTGGTAAAGGCGCCTGCCATTCAAGTGAACGCATCTCCTAACTTACAGACACTGGCCGAGCAATGGGTGCTTCAACACCGCACTCCGGCGTCAGTTCTTGTCAACGATCAGGGAGATATTCTGTTCATTATTGGTCGCACGGGACGTTATCTTGAGCCAGCGGCTGGGAAAGTGAACTGGAACGCCCTGGTGATGGCACGCGAAGGATTGCGTGACCCGCTCACAACCGCGTTCCACGCGGTGTGTCACCAGAAACAATCCGCGATTCTTCGCCGTCTGAAAGTGTCCGAAAACGGGTTGAACTACTTTGTCGACGTCGGTATCGAATTCATTCACGATCCAGGGGCATTGTGCGGGCTGGTAATGATCGTGTTCACGGAAGTACCCGGTTCAAGATCGGAATTAAAACGAAAACGCGGCAAGGCCGAGCCTTCAAGTGATCGCGTGCGCGAGCTGGAACAGGAAGTTCAGCGTTCTCATGTGGAACTGGAGAGAACCGTAGAAACGCACCAGACGGCACAAGAAGAACTGAAGTCGATCAACGAAGAGATGCAGTCGGCCAATGAAGAATTGCAGTCTCTAAACGAAGAGCTGACCACATCGAAAGAGGAGTTGCAGTCGCTGAACGAAGAACTTCAGACCGTCAATGCCGAGTTACAGGCCAAGGCGGATGAATCGTATGCCGCGAACAACGACATGCGAAACTTACTCGACAGTACCGAAATCGCCACAGTGTTTCTCGACAATTCGCTCAAAGTTCGACGATTCACTGAAACAGCTAACAAAGTGATCAAGCTGATTCCGACCGACGTCGGTCGGCCGATTACCGATCTTGTCACGAACTTGATTTACCCCGATTTTGAGAGTGACGTTCGCAAGGTTCTGCGAACACTGATCTCCATCGACAAGTCTCTTGTCACCCACGACGGGCAATATTTTGCCGCCCGCCTGATGCCCTATCGAACGATCGACAACCGGATCGATGGCGTCGTCATCACCTTCACGGATCTTTCGCGCGCCATGAAAATTGCGGCCGAGGCCCGTTCACAACTCGTGGACGCGGAAAAAGGAATTGTGAAATGACTCCTTCTGAAAACGATCCTGGTGATTTGAGACGTGCCGCAGAAAAGCGACTCAAGGAAAGCTCGGTGTCGGACAAGCTGCTGTCACAAGCGGAGTTGCAACGCTTGCAACACGAATTGCAGGTCTATCGGGTCGAGCTGGAAATTCAGAACGAGGAACTGAGCTCCGCAATGGCCGAACTTGAAGTCAGCTTAAAACGCTACGTTGATCTTTTCGAATCCGCGCCGGTCGGTTACTTCAACCTGAATTCCGAGGGGGTTATTCTCGATGTGAATCCCGCAGGAACAAGACTCGTCGGTCTCGAATTTCATCGATTGAAAGGGAGCAAATTTGGCTTGCTTCTGGCTGAAGCAGATCGATCACTATTCGCCGAAATTCTGACAGACGTTCTTGCAACGGGGGTCAGCCATTCTGGCGACCTGACGATCATGACTGAGGGTGGAGAAAAGAAATTCATCCGGTTAGAAGCGTCCGGCTCTTCGTTCAGCGACGTCTGTCAGGTGGTTTTGCTCGACTTGACGGAACGAAAACAAGTGGAAGACAAACTGCGTCTCAGCGATCTCGCATTAAAGGCGATCTCTGAAGGGGTCGTCATCACAGCTGCCGATAAGAAAATTCGATGGGTCAATCAGGGGTTTGAGTTAATGACCGGTTATTCATGGGCTGAGTGGCAGGGAAAGACTTGCTTACAGATCCAAGGAGCATTGACCGATCCAAAAACTATCGCGGAAATACGACAAGCGATCAGGAATGGTGCAGAGTTCCACGGCGAAATCCTGAACTATCGAAAAAATAAAGAGACCTTCTGGAATGAACTTTCGATTTCACCCATCCACGACGAGCGAGGAGAGTTGAGCCACTTTATCGGGGTTGTGCGAGATATCACATCTCGCAAGCAGATCCAACAAGAAAAGCAAGTCATCGACGAAAGGTTGAGGTTCGCGCTCAAAGCGTCGAATGTGGGATTGTGGAATTGGGACATCAGGACAAACACCGTCTATTTTTCGCCGGAATGGAAGAGCCAGTTAGGTTACTCCGACCACGAGATCGAGAACAGGCACGAAGAATGGGCCTCTCGTGTTCATCCCGAAGAATTCCCCCTCGTGCTTGAGCATCGCGAAAAATATCTGGCAGGGAAAATCACAACTTACGATGTCGAGTTTCGGATGCGCCACAAAGATGGCTCTTGGAGATGGATCAACGCTCGCGGCGATGTTCGATACGATGGAAGTGGCAATCAGATTGGGATGCTTGGTTGTCATATCGACATTACAGAGCAGAAATCGGCTGTTGAGTCGCTGCAACTCATGAAATTCTGCGTCGATCACACCGCTGATCCCGTGTATTGGGTCAGTCGTGAAGGCAGCATCCAATATATCAATGACGCGTGTTCCGTGCAGCTTGGATATTCCCGCGACGAGTTACTGAGGATGTCGATTTGGGATCTGGATGTGGTCCCGGATTATCAACCAGGTCGATGGGAAAAACACTTCGATGAGATCAAAATTCAAGGCAACATCATTCTTGAAACCCGGCACCGTGCCAAGAATGGACGGGAGTTTCCCATCGAGGTGAGCGCCAACTATGTAAAAATCGGCAATCGAGAATTGAATTTCGCATTTACCCGCGATATCAGTGAACGCAAACAGGCAGAGGACGAACGTCGCAAATTACAGGAACAGATGCTGCACGCTCAGAAACTGGAAGGACTGGGCGTGATGGCCAGCGGAATCGCACATGACTTTAATAACTTGTTGACCGCGATGCTGGGGAACGCCAGTCTGGCCCGTATGCAGCTGCCGAAAGAATCGCGGGTCGGTTCCTTCCTCGATGAGATCGAGAGTGCCGCGAAAAGTGCCGCAAAATTGACGAGCCAGATGCTTGCCTATTCCGGTAAGGGACGATTTGACATTTCACCGCTTCGAATAGACTCGCTGGTCAGTGAGACCATTCAGCTTTTGAAGACAGTCGTCTCCAAGAAGGTGAAGATCTGCCCCAAGCTTGACCCGGCAGCTTGCGAGGGCGATGTGTCCCAGGTCCAGCAAGTCATCATGAATCTGATTACCAATGCGTCGGACGCGTTCCAGGGAGAAGCGGGTGAAGTCTATGTACGGACAGGATTGCGACGATTCGATTCCGCAAGTCTTTATTCACCATACGTCGCCGATCAAATTCCTCCGGGTGAATATGTGTTTATCGAAGTGGAGGACAACGGGTGTGGAATGAGCAAGGAAACACTGGCTAAGATATTTGATCCGTTCTTTTCAACAAAAATGACGGGCCGAGGACTGGGACTGGCTGCTGTTCTCGGTATCATTCGAAGCCATCGTGGGACAATCAAAGTTGCCAGTGAACTGGGGCTGGGAACCACTTTTGAAGTGTTATTACCAGCGATTGAAACCATCGTACCTCAAGACTCGATTGCAGCGGACAAAGTGAATTCGATTGGAAACCGGACGATCCTGATCGTCGATGACGAAGAATTCGTCCGTCGCTTTCTTTCCAGCTGTGTCGAAACAGCCGGATTCAGCGTTCTCACTGCGGCGGATGGCTGCAAGGGTTTAGACGCCTTTCGTCAGCATTCAGCAAAAATCTCACTGGTACTTCTCGACTTAACGATGCCTCGAAAAGGGGGATTGGAGGTTTTGAAAGAATTGCGCGAGCAGTCACTCGATCTTCCCGTGTTGATCATGAGTGGCTACAGCGAACACGAAATCTCACTTCAGAAGGGAGGTGCTGGTCCGTGCGAGTTTATTCAGAAGCCGTTTTCGCCGGACGAATTGATCAGTCGCATCAACTCGCTGCTGGCGTCAAATCATTAACTCCGTCTCATTAGCCCGAAGCGAAAGCGATGGAACATGATTTCAATTTAATGAAGATCCCTCGCTTGCACCTCGGGCTGAAGTTGAAAATTTTCCGAAGTTGAACAGTGTTCCAGACGAATTCGGCTTAACTCTGGTTTGCGAAATGTTTTGTGTCGAACATGGATGAGGCAGGAAAAATCCGGGTGACAGAACACTGATTGGTAGCGCAGAACGGCATCAATGAGTTTCAGATTTTCAGCGGAAAGAGTTGGGATGAACATCGAAAATGACCCTCCCTCAAAACAGAAGCCGGTCGCAGATCCTCACGCAGTCAGTGAAACCATAACGAACCACGATGGGAAAAACGAAACCATCCTGATCGTCGAGGACCACGATTCCATCCGTCGAATGATGGTTCGGTGCCTCGAGAAACAAGGATATAGAGTTTTGTCAGCGGCAAACGGTAATGAGGCGATTCAGGTTTTTCAAAATTACTCGAAACCAATTCACCTGCTGTTGTCCGATGTGATCATGCCAGAAATGGACGGCGTGCAGTTAGCCGAGAAGTTAAGTTTGTTGGCTCCGCGACTTAATGTTCTTTTTATCAGCGGTTACACCGATGACTGGAATCGCTACTTCAATCCCTCACACGGCGACAAGCATTTGCTTCATAAACCATTCGCGATTCCAGAGTTTTTGGCAGAAGTCAGAAAACGCCTTGATCGGGACGAGTAGTCTGCGTGGCGTGCCAGGTCTCGCGACTATCACGTTTAAAGTCTTTGCACACATCCAAGTCGATAGTTTGGAAAACGATGTAAGTCGACAAACCTCGGATTGTTCCTTTGACATTGAAAGCGAATCAGAGGACGAAAGGTCCGTGGGCTTGCACCTCGCGGCTCATTTGATCAACGTGCGATTGATCGAACTATTCTAAACCCGGGGTGCGACGCGCATGAACCGGTTGCGTCGGAAATTTACGGTTCGATCGCGGTTTCGACAAACTCTTCAATTCCCATCCCCTTGACGTCAAAATGCAAGTCCATCTATTGATCATAAATGGCCTGCAGGAATTTCAGTTCATATCCCCTGCCGCGCCAATCATTCTGGACTTGGACTGACAGGATGACTCCGTGCGGCCGGTCTCGCGCGGCTTCAAGTTCGGCAGTCATGATTGGACCCACAGCCGAGGGCCCGACATCTGGATAATAGTCAACCGTCAGTCGGGAGTCTTTCAAGGTCCCATCAACGGTAATGACGTCTCGGATTCTGATCATCTTTGGGCCTGATTTTGCGATTGTCGGACCGAAGCTACAGAGGTTTCGAAACGAGATCCTGTGCATGAAATCCAGACTAAGGCGCTGATGAGCCAATTAGTCCAAGAATTTCGTTATGGGTTAAGATCAGCCACGGTATTGGAATCTGTACACACTGTAAATTCAAGTTGACAAGCGATAAAACTCATGATGCGAGCCTTGCGCACCGATGAACGTTCTATTTAAGTGCGCTGCATCGACTTCATCTTGCCTGGTTGTATGAAAAAAGCCCGTCTTCTTTCGAAGGCGGGCTCTCGTTCTGCATGGGGACTGCTATTAATTAGTAGCGTCGGCCACCACCACCACCGCCGCCGTAATCGCTACGGCCACGGCCACCACCGCCTCCGCCACCTTCTGCTTTAGGTCGTGCTTCGTTCACGGTCATTGCCCGACCGTCTTTTTCGACTCCGTTCAATGCGCTAATCGCTGACTCGGCTTCTGCTGAGCTGCTCATTTCGACGAATCCGAATCCCTTGGATCGACCTGTGTCGCGATCCATGATCACTTGTGCCGACTGCACGGCACCATGCGCTGCGAACAGCTGTTCCAACTGGCTGTCGGTAACTCCGTAGGCCAAATTCCCGACGTACAGTTTCTTGCCCATGAAGGGGCCTCCTGAAAAAACCTCTGGCACTGCATCAACGGATGCAGCCAACCCATCACTAGAAAGTGACGGGTCAAGTTGCAGCAACTGCGCCGCAACCAACCGATCATCATATGCTTGTCTTGAAACAACCACAATTCGAATGTGGAACTATTATTGTATTTCAGCAATTTTGGCTCCAAAAAAAAGATTCCATTCTCAGCGTAAATGTTTTGTTTTGCTGCGTAGTGCTCCGTGGAATCGAAGTCATGACTCTATTCGGGTAGATTTATTAAGGCGTCGACACTCACATGATTGTCGATGACGCAGGTGCATCGCCCGCGTGACGATAAACGATAGGCCCGTTGGCTTTGAGCCCGTTGATTACCTATGCAAATCTTTGTTGAGCCGATCTGGTCCTGGCCGCTGGTGATTTTCACCAGTTTGGGGCTTGTCGTGCTCGTCATTGTCACCTATCGAGCCCAACTGCAGCGATTGACCAAAAGCCAAGGCCGATTGTTGCTGATTCTTCGATTACTTGCAGTGCTTTTACTGACGTTCGCCATGTCGCGGCCAGCGATCCAGAAGTCGGATGCCGATGAGAATCCTGTCCAGCTTTTGATTTTGTCCGACACAAGTCGCAGTATGAATACCACAGTCGACATTCCCGGTGGAATCACCCGATTCAATGCCATGAAAGCCGATCTGGCAAAATATGAACCGAAATGGAAAGAGTTAGGCAAGAAGGTCGAGGTCCGGCAATTCGATTTTGATCGTGAATTGACGCCGCACAATCCGGCCCTCACTGAAGGAACCGGCGACCAGACGGCGTTCGGAAAAGTATTGGACGACGTGTTACGAGAAACACGTGATCATCGGTCGCTTGGAATTTTGCTGCTGACCGACGGCGCGCAGAGGGCCGTTCCTCCTTTTGATGCCGACCCATTGACGGCCGCTCGGAAACTGGGTGACAGTCAGGTACCCGTCTACGCCGTCGTCTATGGAGCATCGTCTCTCTCTATGGGAACGCTCGATTTAGCCGTTGAAGACTTGCGAGTCGATCCGATCGTTTTCGAGAAAAAGCTTGTTCCGATCGGATGCAAAGTCCGCGCCCTCGGAGCCAAAGGGAAAAAGATCCGTGTGCGAGTGTTGATCGAAGATCGGTCGGGGACGAGGATCAGCGAATCCGGTGTATTCAAGCCGGCTCCGTCGACTCAGCAGGCGCAGACCGTACGGGAAATTGAAATCAAAACCGATTCCGAAACGATCCCAGTTGATCTTTCCTTTGTTCCGGCCGTGTCGGGTGAACTGAAGATTGCCATTCAAGTCGAGCCGGTCGATAACGAATTGCTCACTCGCAACAACCGCCGCGAGACTATTGTTTCGGTAAAGAAGGGTGGCTTAAACGTTGCATTTTTCGATCAGGTGGCGCGGCCTGAGCAGAGTCGAATTCGGATGGTGAACGGGGCAGACAAGATCCAGCTCGATTTCCATGAAGTTCGTACTGGTCGCTTTGCGGGTCAAACCAAACTCGACCGGTCGTGGTTTCTACCCGGCCGTTACGATGTCTATATTATCGGAGACGTCCGCGCCGAATGGTTTGGAGCAGAAATCCTCAAAATGCTCGCAGCGCGGCTGGAAGACGGCGCTGGATTGTTAATGATTGGTGGATTGCAGAATTTCGCGACGGGTGGATACGCCTCGACTCCGCTGGCCGATTGGCTGCCCGTTAAGCTCGACTCTGCTGATTTTCGTCCGATCGGCAAGTTCAATGAAAACGCTCAGCTGCTCGGTGATGTGAAACTGATCCCGACGGAACGTGGATTAAAAGAGTTCGTGATGCAGTTGGGCAGCAGCGACAAGAACCGGTCGTTGTGGCTGGATCTTCCGCCGTTGGAAGGTGCAAATCTTTTGCGCCCCGCGAACGATCTGGTCCGGATCTGGGCCGAAACGCCGGATAAAAAGCCTCTGCTGCTTGTCAACGACGTCGGAAAAGCTCGAGTTGCCGCGTTCGGTGCCGACACGACCTGGCTGTGGTGTATGGATGGAAAGATGGAACTGCATCAGCGATTCTGGAGGCAAATGATCCTCTGGCTGGCGAAGAAAGAAGCTGATACGGATCAACCGGTGTGGGTACGGGTTGATCCGCGTAATGTTACGCCGGGTGCCAGTGCCTCACTATTGTTCGGCGCACGCGCGGCGGACGGTAAACCGCTTAGCAATACGGAGTTTCAGGTCGAAGTCACAAAGCCCGATGGCCAGGTCGAAAAGCCAACCCCTCGCCAGTTGAACAATGAGTTCTTGACGGACTTTTCCAAAACCAATGAGGCTGGTGACTATTGGGTCCGAGTCACTGCTCGGCACAATGGCGAACCAATGCGCGAGACTGCCTATACCCGGTTTATTGTCGACGCACGTGACCTGGAACTCGACTATCCCAGCGCCGATCACGACTTTCTGAAAGAACTCGCCTCGATCACGGGGGGCACATCGATGAAACCCGAAGAACTGGGGAGTCTGCTGGAACGACTCAAGCAAACCAAGTTCAACGCCCTGACACGGATTCAAGTCATTAATCTATGGGATAACTGGTGGATGCTCATCGCGTTTGTGGCTGTAATGAGCCTCGAATGGTTCTTGCGGAAGAAACGAGGTCTGGTATGAACGACATCGGCTGCCGGTAAATCTGCAATTTAATACATGGTCTTATCTCAAGATTGAAACCGTTTTCGCCAAAAATATCGTGAATCGTTAGCCTGACGCGTCAGCGAGGGAGAACAAAGCAAGGTCCTTGCTTTCGCGTCGGACTAATTCTAATCTGCGATAGAAGCTCCCGCTCCATGGACGCAAGGGGCTTTGGCGACCCTTGAAACGCCGGTCTCGTTAAAAGCAGCGATGCGTACTGGAGCTGCCACCAAATCATCAGTTCACTCAATTCCGCTTATTGAGATTCGTTTTTCATAGCGTTTCAGTATCGCAAATGGTGAGTTCCATTCACCGACGACAACATATCCTTGCTCTTCAAGGATCGCTTCGAACCCGCTGATGGACATGCGGTTGAGGTCGGTGTCAATCGCCCCGGCAAGCCAGGCAGTCGTCACGCCACGCGACTTGGCGTCGATCAGGCGGTCGGCGAAATACCGCCGCATCTCGGGAGACGATTTCCAGTTAAATGGCAATCCATAGCGCGCACACGGACGATCGAGATAGAATCGACTGATACGGCAAGCCACATACTCCAGGAATTGCCGGTCTTCGAAAAATGCAGGAACGAGAGTCGATTCGACTAATCCACTTTGAGCAAAAATTGGCTGATCGTCATTTCCTTCATGCTGAATGAGGTCAGCCATCTTTTGCCAGTGAGCCGCACCGGGATCACGCAGTCGGTGCGGCTCTAACGGCGAACGACCTGTCATGAACCAGGTTGCAGACAGTGCCGCGATACATCCGATTGTCGCCGCGACACCTGTCCGGCGACGAGCGAGAACGCTTGCCGTTAAACAGCTTCCAGGGATGGCGAACGCGATTTGATATCGTGGATTGGCAAGAGAAGCTCGATCCCCTCGAGCAACCAAAACAAGAAACAGCAACGGGACCAATGACCAGAGAGTCAGCATCCAGATCTCGTTAGGGTTCTTGGTATGGCTACACGACGCTGCCGGCGAAACGGTTTGACGTCCATCTTTCCGCACCCTGGTTCCTAAAGGCGGAACGTCGATTGACGACCGGCCGAAAAGAATCAATCCACGGTTGACCATCCACGCGGTGAATAGTCCTAGCGGAATTCCGAACCACCATAATGGTCCAATAATTTCCCAAGGTAGTGACACATTTTGCTGAAAGTTAAGAAACGGGCTCCATTCCCAAATCCGGAATAACGTCGGCAAGATCGGCACTGAGCAGACCGCAACCAGCAGGGCCGCAGCCAGAAGATTTCGCCACTGTTTAAGCGACCCGTGGGAACGGACCAACGAGCCTGCCAAGGCGGTAAAGCATAACACCGGTAGTGGTGCGGACAGGTAGTGAGTCCACATTAATCCTGTCGCGGCGCACGCCCCGCCGAGCGCATATAACCACGAATCGGGTCGCCGTTGCCACCGGATCGCGGCCCAGATCAGCAAAACGGAAAGCCAAACGAGAAGTCCGTAGCAACGGGCAATTCTCACTTCATCGAGAACGGTCGGATGCCACGCCAGGACCAGGGCCGATAATCCTCCCACAACCGGTCCTCCCATGTCGCGCCCCAGTGGATACATCGTCAAAATCGCAAGCCAGAAGAAGATCACGGAAGAACTTCGAAAGACTGCCTCGCTCTTTCCGAAGGTCGAAACAAATGCCTGCTGAATCCAGCTTGATAAGGGAGGGGTTGCAGCCCAGTTCAGGCTTCGCTGAGTGACACTTCCAGGCAGACTGGATTGGACGATCCAATATGAAACGTGTTCATCAAGAACGAGTGGACCGGCTGTCCAGACGCGTGACATGAGCGCGACTCCACTCAGCATGGCCACGATCAACAGCCCTCGACCGAGCCAGACCGAAACCGCATCGAAAGCATCGACAGGCAAATGATTTCGCGGAGTCATAGCGCCGAATATATCGGTCAACAGATCCGAAATAAAGCCGCGCCGATCGGAAACGCCGATCAAAAACAGTCTTACGGCGATTAACGTTAAGACAAAATCGCGGAGAAGATTTCGTCGGATT
Organism: uncultured Schlesneria sp.; assembly: GCA_903858935.1. Lineage (GTDB taxonomy): Bacteria > Planctomycetota > Planctomycetia > Planctomycetales > Planctomycetaceae > Schlesneria. The sequence goes on from CAIOKO010000177.1 coordinate 12,016, forward strand.
TCATCTGAAGATGCCCCTGCTTCGGAGTCATCGCAGAAGCAGTGGCTTGAAATAGGTATTTGTCTTGTCGCTCGGCACCACTTGAATGAAGACCATCAAGCTTTGGCACCGCTTTCTGTGGAGCGACGTTCGATCAACTGCCCTGCAGCAAAGACAACGGCGACCGGTACTATTTGCATGAGAAATCGATGACTTGATCCACCGATGTGTTCTTCAAGCTTTACGGGAGCCAGCATTCCGGCCACGATCAGTGCGGCCAGAGCACCTGTAATATCGCAGATTAACAGCAGCTGCGGACTCGTGAAGACTTTGCGTGGGAACATCAGCCAAACTGCCACGACGAGCCACCATTGCGCACCCCATTCCCACCACTCGGCAAACATCCGGTGCAGAAGGTGCCCAACCAGCCAATTCAATGATGCAGACTCTTCAACCAACCGCGAAAGCGTCAGCCGCCGGAAATACTCCATTTCCGTTGTTTTGGGGAGCTCTCGACGGTAGGCAAGCCAAGGTATCAGAATCATCGCGGCGGCGATGACATAAAACACGGGTGTCCAGAATCTGGGAAGTGCTTTGGTTTGTCCCAAGTCACCCGATGAATTTCCGGCGGTAACGTTTATGAAGTCAATCTGATGTCTGCCGGTCCAGCGAAAGATGAATGAGATCCCGATGAACGCCGCGATCAGTGCGGTATCGACCATCAGAAACGCAAGTCCTTCATCCTTGGTGAAAGCGCCCAGACCGGCACTAAAGCCGGAAATAAGCAGTGACCGCGGACCACCCATCGCTTTCGGTGGCAGCCTCACTGATCGGGAGTAATTGCGGCAATAGTCCCATAAATAGAGCACCGACACTCCGTGAAAACAGCCGACAGGTGCATCGGCTTGTCCACACAGAAAACCATAATCGTGCGGCATGAGCGCCGGTATGGTCGCCAGCACCAAAGCCCACATCCAGGCCTGCCCGCGTGACGTGTGGCGCGAGAAGACCCCCGCGAAACAAAGCACCATTCCCAGGTAGAGCAGGGGGACCACAATCTTTGACCAGCGATCGTCGACGTGTCCGAGAAGCCCGTAAACGTGTGCCTCGGCCAGCGGTATCAACAGCGGATAACGGGGATGTCCGAGAACAAAATCCGGATGCTTCAATTCGGTGCTATGCACGGTCCCCTCTTCGAAAAGGACGATACCACGCAGCCCGAAAATGGCTCGTTCGTCCCAGAGCCGCTGCGGCGTCATTAAAGCTTGAATGATCGCCGCAATCGCCAGGAACATCACGGCTCGGCGGCAAAGCGATTCCAGTGCCGCATCATGGACTTCGATTTCGAATCGAGGTTTTTTGTTTGACGAGGATTTCAGTCGCCACCAGCAGAAAAAACCACACAACAGCCCGATGACAGCCAGCACCAGGCTAGACGCAGAGCCAATACGCCCCCCGCACCATGACCACACAAATAGCAACCATGTGGTTGCACCAATTCCTAACGTGAAACCCAGTCCTGCCAGTTCAACGTTCGTGACTCGCATGTTCTCTGGTTCGTTGGCCGGATACGATTGAAATCGTCCAGTCAATCCGCAGGCGATGGCAAGTCCCAGAGACCATTGTCCAACCAGTCCCAGACTGAAGATCAACAACTGCGCCAGTCCGTTCATTGCGTGCAGTTCTCCGTATATGGCTGCAGTTGAAGAGAGTACGCCGGGACGTAGTTAGGGTCATCGTGCAATCGTCGGAGAAACTGAACCCAGTGACGGTCGTCGAGTTTCTTCGATCCGTCGATGTTGTCTGGATGTTCAAAGTATTCGAGAATAAAGTCGGGTCGTAACTGACAGATCCACTCCGGGTCCAGCTCGTTCAGACGGTAGGCTGGCATCCACCGCTCTTGATGGGGCTGAGCAATCACAAATGCACTATCGGGATGCACGCGATGATAAATACCCCGTGGTCGCAGATAGTAAGAAAGAAAGTACAACTTCTGGTCGCTGACCACCAGAATTCGCGAATTGGGTGGAGTCCTTTCCCTCAGATACCGAATGACATCTCGGTTGGACTCGCTGATATTGGGGAGGACGACACCGCCGGAACGAAACTTATAGTACGGCCATTCCGCGATCCGTCGATTTGCCGAAAGGCCGAATTGCACGACGGCAAACGTCATCCACAGAAACACCATTCCACGCAAGCACCAGGTTTTAACTCGATTGACCGTTAATCGCTGGTCGTGCGTGACTGGTAACGAAGTCGCTGGATTAACGCGCGAGACGCTGAAAATCTGAGTCGCGGTCAGAAATCCCTGCCAGGTTCTTTGAACGCTTTTTGCCGCCGATTCTCGGTTTCTGATCAATCGTATGGCACCGAACACAAGGATCGGACCCACGATGCGAATGACCCAACACAGGGCTTCGGCCTGCCCTACGGCTTCAAATCGCCGGTAGGAATCCTCGGTCGCGTATTCAAAAGCCCAATTTTGGAAAACTTCAACCGGCAAGAACCACGCCACGACAACGAATAGCGTCGTCATGGTTGTGAATATGCTCAAAGCACCAACGACAATCCACTCCCAGGGTCGCATGCGACGATTTCGAATCTCGGGCATTGCGGAACCCGGTGGCTTGAGCGAAGTCATTTCGTGGCGGCAATTTACTTAATCGCGGAACGGTCGATGCTGACACCAGCAAACAATATCACATTGTCTTTCGAACACGCAAACATTGGTCTTTTGTTGTCACGAAGCATCAGATTTCGATTGGAAATCGAGCAGATTGAAGGGAGCGGGAAGATCAGCCAGAATTCACCCGTCGTGTGACAGGTGTATTGTCATCGGATGTTTGTGGAAATGGGTGGCACAAGATTCTCCAGCTGTATCTGCAATGATTTTGACCGTAATCCAGTCGCCTGCCGTTCGCAATGCCTTCCGCTGTTACGGTCGAAACCGAAGTGATGGTGACAGTTTTTTTGTGCCAGGACGAGAATCCCTTACACTCGCGGAAAATTGAATGATGTACGTCCCGTCTCACTTCCATGAAGCAGACTTAAAGTCGCTCCATGATTTCATTCAGCAACAAAGTTTCGGATTACTCGTTTCCCAGGTAGATGGATTGCCGTTCGCGACCCACTTGCCATTCTTGCTCGAACGCGACTCGGGCGAAAATGGAACCCTGGTGGGGCATACGGCACGAGCCAATCCGCAATGCGCTGCGGCAAAAGATCAGACAGTTCTTGCCGTTTTTTCCGGTCCACATACCTATATTTCACCAACCTGGTACGAAACCGATAACGTCGTGCCAACGTGGAACTACGTCGCAGTGCACGCCATCGGTAAGCTGGAGATGGTTGAAGATCAGTCAAACGTTTCGAAAATCGTGCAAACGATGACGGAGTTCTACGAAAAGACAATGCCGAAACCTTGGTCCTTCGATCAATCGACAGTCTTTGCCGAACGGCTGTTGACTCAGATTGTCGGCTTTCGCATCGTCATCGAGAAGCTGGAAGGGAAGTGGAAGCTGAGCCAGAATCATCCGGTCGAACGTCAGGAAAAGGTCGTCGAGGCGCTGCGAAAACAGGGAGACGAAAACTCTCAGGCGATTTCAATGATGATGCACGATCGGCTGATCCGGTCCGGCACCACATCACCGATGGCATAGTCGTTGATCAGTTAGCATGACAAAACAAGGATTGGCAGGACACAGATGGAATTCGAATTCTCACTCACCGGACGTAAACTCACCGGGCGAAGCGGTATTCTCGAGTTGATGGATGACCTCGGTCGGGCGATGACCGAAAAGCCCGACATGCTGATGCTGGGGGGAGGCAATCCCGCCGCAGTTCCCGCAATTCAAGCCCTCTGGCGAGGAAGAATGCAGGAACTGGTGAACGAAGGACGTTCGTTCGACCGCATGCTGGGAAACTATGATCCACCTCAGGGTAACCCCCGCTTTATCCGTTCGCTGGCGGAACTGCTTCAGCGGACGTTCGGATGGGACGTTCATACCGAAAATATCGCCATCACAAATGGGGGACAAAGCGCCTTTTTCTTTCTGTTTAATTTGCTGGCCGGACGATTCGAAGGCCAACGGACCCGAAAAATCCTCCTCCCGTTAACTCCGGAATATATTGGATACGCCGATCAGGGGATCGACGAAGCCATGTTTGTCGCTTGCCGACCAGAAATCACCTGGCCGAATGGACCTGAAAGTCGGATATTCAAATATCGGATCGATTTTGCAGCGGTCGAAGCGGCTCTCGCGAATCAGGATATTGCGGCGATTGCTGTGTCGCGGCCGACAAACCCGACTGGGAATGTCCTGACAGACGAAGAAATTCAGCAACTTGCGGCGCTTGCTGCAGGTCACGGTATCCCGTTGATCATCGATAATGCCTACGGAGCCCCGTTTCCTGGAGTCATCTTTACTGAGGCAAAACCGTTTTGGGCGCCAAATGTGATTATGACGCTCAGTCTTTCCAAGTTGGGTTTGCCAGGTACGCGGACTGCCGTCGTGATTGGACCTGAGCAAATTGCGTCGGCGGTTGCTGCGATGACAGCCATTGCGGGTCTTGCCAATGGGACGATCGGCCAGCAGCTTGTTCTTCCGTTGGTGGAGTCTGGTGAAATCCTGGAACTTGGTCCACGACACCTGGTTCCGTTTTACGCGGAAAAGAGTCGCCTGGCCCAGGGTTGGATTCACGAATTTTTTACGGCGGCGAATTTGGATTGGGCGCTGCACGCCAGTGAAGGAGCTTTTTTTCACTGGCTGTGGCTGCGTAATCTCGGGATCTCGACGAAAGAGCTTTACGCCCGCTTAAAAGCCCGAAACGTCCTGATTGTCCCTGGCGAATACTTCTTCTTCGGGTTGGACGAGGACTGGTCACACCAGCGCGAGTGCCTTCGCCTGAACTTCTCGCAGCCCGCCGAGGTCGTCCGTGAAGGGTTACGTGTGATTGCCGATGAGGCCGCAAAAGCCCGTTTGTGCAGGTAAGTTGGTTACGCAAAGTCTCAAGTACCGGGAACTTGCAATTCAGAACGATTGACGACGGGTGTACCGCTCGCTAACAATGACAGATCATTTCTCCTAGCCGTCCGAAAACTTCGCTCCACCTTGAACAATATATTTTGCGAATGTGAGAGGCTCCATGTCTGAAGATTACATTAGAAAACTCGTTGACGATGGCGTGATCAGCGAGGATCAGCTCGCGGAAGCCGAAGGAATGGCGAGCAGCCTCGGGATCTCCGCCGCCGACGCACTGGTTCGACTCGGTTATGTCAGCAGCGGTGAAATGGGCCAGTTGCAGGCGCAGCAATATGGACACGAGTTCGTCAATATTGATGCCATGGAGATCCCTGCGAGTGTCATCGCATTGATTCCAGAATCGGTTGCACGCGAGAACATTGTGATCCCGCTTGGGCTCGATGACGAGCGTCTTCGAGTCGCAATGATGAACGCGAATGACCTGGATGTCATCGATAAGCTGCGCTTTATGGTCAATCGCGACATCGAGCCGGTTGGGGCACCGAGAGAGTCAATTCAAAACGCGATTAACCGCTATTATGGTGGTTCTGAAACTGAGTCGGTTGACTCGATGTTGATGGAGTTTACCGAGACTGCGATTGACTTTACGGAAACTGATGCCCCGCAGTCCAAGGCTGAGAAGGACGAAGAAAGCTCTCCCGTCGTCCGGCTTTGTAATATGATTGTTTCCGAAGCCGTCAGTATGCGGGCGAGCGATATTCATATTGAGCCGTTCGAAGATCGAATTCGCGTCCGATACCGGATTGACGGTGTGCTTGTCGAACGTGACAGCCCCCCCAGGCGGTTGTTGGCGGCGCTCACTTCGCGTTTTAAGATCATGGCGCGTATGGACATCGCCGAAAAACGCCGGCCTCAGGACGGTCGAATCAAGACGCGAGCTGCAGGCAAGGACTTCGACTTGCGCGTCAGTATTCTCCCGACCAGCCACGGTCAGGCAATCGTCATGCGAATTCTTGACCGAGACAATATTAAGGTCGGTATCCGCAATCTGGGGTTCAGTGAAGAAAACTATCGTCGATTCCAGAACATCATTCGACGCCCGAACGGAATCTTCCTCGTCACCGGACCAACGGGTAGCGGTAAGACGACCACCCTGTATAGTGCGCTCGGGGAGCTCAATCGGCCAGACCGGAAGATCATCACCGCCGAAGACCCGGTCGAGTACTACCTGCCCGGGATCAACCAGGTTGAGGTCAAGCATGATATCGGTCTCGACTTTTCACGAATTATCCGTGCCATGCTTCGGCAGGCACCGAATGTGATCCTCGTAGGGGAAATTCGCGATGCTGAGACGGCTGAGATGGCAATTCAAGCTTCTTTAACTGGACACTTGGTTTTCAGTACGCTACATACGAACGATGCGCCCAGTTCTATTACACGTCTGATCGACATGGGGGTTGAGCCATTTCTCGTGGCGTCCTCGGTTATGGCGATCATGGCACAGCGTTTGATTCGCGTCGTTTGTCCAAAGTGCAAAGAAACTTACGTCCCGGATTCCAGCGAACTCCAGCACTTCGCTGTGACGCCAGACCAGATTGCCGAGGCGACATTTATGCGAGGAAAAGGATGTAACCACTGTCAGCACACAGGGTACCGTGGACGAAATGCTGTGTTCGAGCTGATGGTGATGAACTCGACATTGCGAGAAATGACGTTCCGGAGTGAGCCGGCCCAAAATATCCGCCGTCAGGCGCGTTTGTTCGGGATGAAGACCCTTGTCGAGGATGCCCTGTCGCGTGCGTTGCTCGGCAAGACCCCTCTCGTCGAAGTTTACCGATTGGATAAGGGAGGTCACTGAGTCGCCATTGATTTGAGAAACCGGGTTCGACTTGTAAGAATGTCGCTGGCAACATTTCAAAACTCGTTCTGAATTCGGTTCAAGCCTTCGGCGGTTCGTCACAGCTCCGTTTGCGATTAATTAATAAACTGTTTGTTTGATTCGAGACTTTGGCTGTCAAAGTCAATGGTGTCTAAGTTTGACTGAAACTGAGTCGTAGTGGACGAGTGTCGCGATTGTGACACAGAGCCGGTTGAAGGAAGTCAATGGCTGCAACACTTCAGATCGATAAGATGCTCGAAACCGTCGTGCGTGAGAAGGCAAGCGATTTGCACATCACGACTGGGCAACCACCTGTGTTACGCATGGGTGGTCATATGGTTCGACTCGAAACCAAGACGCTGACCCCCGAAGATACCGTCGGCTTGATGAAAAGTATCTGCCCGGAGCGAAATCAGCAGGAGTTGCAAGAAGTCGGGGGGACCGACTTCGGGTTTGCCTTCGGCGACAAGGCTCGATTTCGCGTCGCTGTATTCAAGCAGCGCGGTCACGTCGGGATGGTCTTGCGGCGGGTTCCCAACGAATTCCTGTCGTTCGAGCAACTCGGTCTGCCCAGTGTGATTCGTGATCTGATCATGCGGCCTCGCGGCCTGTTTCTGGTGACGGGGCCAACCGGTAGCGGTAAGACGACCAGTCTGGCCAGTATGATCAACTATCTGAATGACACCGTCGATCACCATATTATTACGCTTGAAGACCCGATCGAGTATTACCATCAACACAAAAAATCCACGATCAATCAGCGTGAGATTGGTGTCGATGTTCCCGATTTCCCCGAAGCGCTGCGTCGAGCGTTGCGTATGGACCCCGACGTGATTCTCGTCGGTGAAATGCGAGACTTGGCCACGATTTCGTCTGCAATTACTGCGGCAGAAACGGGCCACGTTGTGTTCGGTACGTTGCACACGACTGGTGCTCAAGGAACCGTCGACCGAATCATCGACGTGTTCCCGACCAACCAGCAGGAACAGATCCGAACTCAGCTGTCGGTGGCAATCATCGGAATTCTTTCGCAAGCACTGCTTTCGAGAAAACCGAAGGGAGTCGTCGCGGCTTACGAACTGCTGGTCGTGACCCCCGCTATCGCTAACCTGATCCGTGAAGCCAAAACTTACCGAATCAATTCGTCAATTCAAACCGGACGAAAGTTCGGCATGCAACTGCTGGATGATGCGTTGTTCAGTCTGTGGAAGAATAATATCTGCGAAGAAGATACGTGCGTGATCCGGTCTAATCAGCCGGGTGAACTGAAGGCACGAATCGCTCGAGCGAAAAAGGGACTGCTGGACGAGGAAGAAGAAGAGGAAGAAGACGAAGAGGGCGGCGACAAGCATTGATCCGAGCGAGCGGGGCCGTTTGCAAAGATCAAGGCGAGCCGGGCGGCGTAAGCCCTCGGACTCTTCAGTGTTGTGGTTGTTGTGGAGTTGTAAATATCGTGGACATCTACGATTAGCAACGGATCGAAGCCGAGTTGAAGCGTTGGACGCGGTTCGTTGTTAATTCCTGCTGTCGATTGTTAATTAAGCTTTTTCGTGTGTTTCGTGTTAATAAGACTTTGTTGTCGTTTGGTTTAGTTGCATTTCTTTCGTGATTCATCAGTATTTCCCGGTTGTTCTAACCGGTCGGCGGCTTATCAATCCAGCCTCATTTATGAACGTGACCTAAAATGGCTCATCGGCGGTTCGGTCAGATTCTTGTTGATCTTGGGTATCTCACAGAAGACCAGTTGTGGGACGTGCTCGAGGCGAAGAAGCAGGGGCAGGGTGAACTCACCGGCCAGATCGCGATCGCCATGGGCTTCATTACCGAAGCTCAAGTCACGGAAGCACTCGCCGAACAATGGGGGATGCCGGTCGTCAATCTGGCCGAGACCACCATTCCGGCCAAGGCGCTTGAACTGGTTCCGCAGACGATGGCTGATGTCTATAAGATTATCCCCATCTCGCTGAAAGATAATGTTCTGACGGTAGCAATGGCTGACCCGCAGAATCTGGGTGCGCTTGACGATCTTCGAAGCATGCTGGGTGTTGATGTACGCGGTGCTGTTTCGAATGCCAGGGATGTCGAAGCGGCAATTGCACGTCAGTACGCGGGTCGTGAAGAGAGTATCGAAGATATTATTGCCAAGCTCGAAGAAGACGCACCCGAGTCGACAGGAAAAAATACCCGTGCGCATGATCTGACGCCCGATGGTGATGAAGCACCAATCCGTAAGCTGCTGAACATGATTCTTTTGCTGGCGATTAAAGATCAGGCGAGCGATATTCATTTTGAGCCGTTCGAAGACGAATTCCGGGTCCGAATCAAAGCGGACGGAATGCTGTATGAACTGGTGCCACCCCCACGGCATCTGGCTAATGCAATCGTCTCACGTATTAAAATTATGTCTGAACTGGATATCGCCGAGCGACGGATGCCCCAGGACGGTCGTATTGAGTTGAATGTCGGTGGGCATCAGGTCGACTTGCGAGTCAGCGTGCTCCCTACCCTGTTTGGCGAAGCAGTCGTTATGCGAGTGCTCGACCGAACCGTTGTGCAGCTCGACTTGAACAAGATCGGAATGGACGCAACGACACTGACAAGGTTCCGTTCCGTCATTAAGCGTCCAAACGGAATTGTGCTCGTCACCGGGCCGACGGGTAGCGGTAAAACAACCACGCTCTACTCGGCACTCAACGAACTGAACGATATTGAAACCAAGATCATCACGACCGAAGACCCGATCGAATACGAAATCGACGGATTGATCCAGGTTCCCGTGAATCCCGATATTCAAGTCACGTTCGCGACCGTGTTGCGAGCGATCTTACGTCATGATCCCGATACGATTCTGGTCGGTGAGATTCGCGACTTTGAAACGGCAGAAGTGGCAATTCAAAGTGCGTTAACCGGGCACCTGGTTTTCAGCACACTGCACACGAACGACGCACCCAGTACGATCACTCGTCTTCGCGACATGGGGATTGAGCCGTTCCTGATTACTGCGACGGTCGAAGCGGTTCTCGCTCAACGGCTCGTCCGAAAAATCTGTACCGAATGCCGAACGCAGTTTGAACCGAGCGACGAGCTGCTGATGGAATTGCAACTGCCGATCGCACAGGCACGGCAATACAAGTTCTATTATGGACGTGGTTGTCAGCGGTGTAATAACTCGGGCTATAAAGGTCGATGCGGGATTTATGAACTGCTGGATGTGACAGACGATATTCGAGACCTGGTCTCGTCGAATGCCAACGTGGATGAAATTCGAAACTTCGCTCGCGGACAAGGAATGACCACGCTCCGTGAAGCAGGTCTGAAGTTGATCTTCGACGGTATTACGACAATCGACGAAGTCGTTCGCGAGACCGTGATGGAAGATGCGGGCTGACGCAGAAACAAGGCGAGCCGGGCGGCGTTAGCCCCTGGACTCTTTACATGGATAATAGTTTGGCCTTCGAACAATCTGGCTTGATGAATTGATAATTAGCAGTCTTGGCACAAGTAATGTAATGAATAACTTCTAAGCCCGTCAGCAATGTTGTTTGTGGTCTTGGAAAACGTGATCGTAGGATGTAACAAAAGTCAGGTGGGACAGGTTCTAAGTCGTAATGTGAGTTTGCAGGACCGAGGCTGACAGCGAATCAGCCGAGTGAATGCCAGACGATTTAAGAGTACTTTTCTGCTGCAGCGCGAGTGAATTTGATCGGAGACGGGCAATGCCGACATTCCAGTATGAAGCAATGGACAATACGGGTCTCGAGGTGAAAGACACCATCGACGCCGCGTCAGAACAGGAAGCTCAGTCACGGATTCGTGAGAAGGGTTTCTTCGTCACGAAAATCCGGGAAAAAGGTAAGGACAAGAAGACCAAGGCCGACACCTCCAAGACGAAGGGCGATCCTAAGGCTCAGGCCGAGGGTAAGAAAAAACCACCACCAAAGAAGAAAAAGGGGGGTGGGTTTTCCTTCGGTGGCGTCAGCGGCAAACAGCTTTGTACGTTCACCCGTCAATTGTCGACTCTGCAAGACGCCGGTCTGCCGATTCTGCGAAGCCTTCGTATCCTCGAAAATCAATGTAAGCCAGGTCCTCTGAAAAGTTCGCTGATCGGTACGATCGACGACATTGAATCGGGAAGTACGCTGTCTGAGGCGATGGCCAAGCAACCCAAGGCCTTCGATAATCTGTACGTCAACATGGTGAAGGCGGGTGAGGCGGGCGGTGCCCTGGAAGTCATTCTTCAACGATTGGCCGAATTCAAAGAGCGGTCTGAAAGTTTGAAGCGAAAAGTGAAGGGGGCCATGATCTATCCGTGCGCCGTTATTACGGTTGCCACACTGATCGTCGGCTTCATCATGTATTACATCATTCCAAAGTTTAAGAAGATCTTCGACGACTTCGGTACGGAACTGCCCGGCATCACGGTCGTCCTGATCAAGTGCAGCGACAA
>CAIOKO010000178.1 GCA_903858935.1 uncultured Schlesneria sp.
CGGATGCAATCATTAACTGCGTAGTACCAACTGGCGGAGTAATGATCCATGGAGATTGTGTTGTTCCCGCTCCGGTCACCGTGACGGTCAATCCCGCAGCGCTATCAATCGCTGCGGCGACGCTCGCACTTGAGGCATTGTACGAGATCAAACTGGTTTTCTTGGCTTGGCCGTTGATGGTCAGATTAAGAACAAATGTTCCACCGGTTGCGTTATTCGAGAGATTCTGTGACGCGGCATTCGAGAGATTTTGTAACGAGGTCAGGATCAACGCTCCACCCGTCGTCGCGGTTGTGGCGGAGCCGATCAATAATTGATTGCTGTAGAGCGGCTGATTTCCAAGGCCCATGAGTGTCGGATTGGCATCCTGCACGACCGGATTGGCAGCTTGGGACTGTGATTGCGTATTGGCCAGTTGAATCACACCGGGCGTGGTGGGGTCTACAATTGCGTAATAGGTCTGACCATCCGTCAAGTTACTGATCTGTACTCCCAATCCCTGATTGAAAACCAGCGCTTGGCCATTGATCAGATTGCCAATGATTGTCGTTTGGTTCGGGTAGACTCTGGTCGGCGTTGAGCTGGGAAAGTTAAAATTAACGGTGTCATTATTTATATCGAAACCACCAACAGTATAAGTCGTGGTTCCTGCCGTAAAGCTGGAATTTCCGGTCAGTTGAAGTGCTTGACCGCTGGAATTTATCAACTGAATTGCATACGGGGTTGTGTTAGTGATCGAGGAATTGACGACCAGAACCGTGTAGGATCCTGCTGCAAGGGGATTCACGATTCCATTCGCGGCAATCGACCCGATGAACTGGCCAGCGACCGGTGTGTACGTCACCGTTTCACCATTGGTGAATAGCGGGTTGCCGTTTTGCCAGGTACCAAAATCGAATGGAATTGTGTTATTGGAGGGATTGAGGCTGGTAATCGGTACCGAATTCCCGTTTGAATCGGTTAACGTAGGGTAGCCGCCGCCAAAACTGATGGGGGTGGGTGTTACGCTGATGGCACCGGCCAGTGTCGCGGCAAGTTGCAGGCTGCGGGGGTTTGATGGGTTCAAAATGGCGTAATAGATTCCGCCCGAATGAAGTCCGGGAATCGCGACACCACCAGGTCCCGCGTCGTAGAGAATCTCGGTTCCGTTTTGATAACCCGAGGGAATCGGGTTGGGGAAAATCAGGCTGTCGGTCGCAAAATTGACGACAAGATCCGCGTTGAAATTCAGCGATGCCGGAACCGTAGCATTACCGCTGGCGGTGATGCTACCATCAACGATCGCCTGAACATGAGCGTGAGACTCGGCAAATCCAACTGCGACGCCCGTTCGACCATCCTCGTAAGAGGCGGATTTGACAGTCAGCTGACTTTTATCGACGGCGGCCGCAGTGATCTGAACGGTCTGACCGGCTGTGATGCTGGCCCCCGCATCGACGTTGATCGTCGATGCGACTTGCAGAATCGTCACCCCAATGGCAAGAGTGGAGGTTTCCGCATTGGCCTCGGAGGCCCCTTGGGCTTTTTTCGCTTTGGCAGTCAATTCATTGTTCACCGTCGCAGTTGTCCCGATCGTCACGGTTCCTGCGGCGTTGATCGCCGTCTGGGACTGCAGTTCGACCGTTGCCTTGGGGTTGATGTAATTGACCCCCACAGCCGCGCCGAACGGGTTCTTTTTTGCCGAGCTTTTATTAAAATAACCTTTAAAGTATCCCCAGAACGCCTCTGCATCCGCATAGGGAGTCGTGAGGCTCGAGATCTTGACATTTCCACTGCTGCTGATCGTACTGGCGTGGGTTGTGCTACTGCCGGTCGTGCTACCGCCTGTCGTGCTATTGACGAATGTGATTTCCGCCTCGGGTTGCTTAACAATGATCGACACTGGCAAAGTCGTCATCTTGCTCAGGATTTCTTCGGCTTTGCCGCCCACCCCCGTATAAGAATCGACCATATTTTGAGTTTTGAATTGGTCCCCCGCCGCCGTCGAAATCGTGACATTTCCCCCACTGATTGCTGCGGTCTGGTTAATCGTGATGGTTGCATTTGCGCCGCGAACCCATTCGTAAATGTCCTCTGCCTGAGCCCAAAGTGCCCATTTCGCATCCGGCACGGTACCATTGGCGTCAATAGTAATCGCTCCGTTGTTCGCCGAGGTCGTTCCTGTAGCGAGCAATTGAGCTCCGGCATTGATCTCAATCGAGGGTGAGTCGGCGTTAATCGAGAGTGTGTCGCTGGAGGGCCGCGACGCACTCAAGCTGATGCTTCCCGCTTGACCGATCGAGGAGGATGTTTCGAGGATCGC
>CAIOKO010000179.1 GCA_903858935.1 uncultured Schlesneria sp.
AGAAATCAATTGTGATGTCTTCTTCGCGACTCCGCGCCGTCGCGTAAAACATCTTTTCCCACGACCACAAACAGGATTCATTTACTGGCCAATGCCTGATTTTGGGACTCTCTGGTATCATCGTCTCGGACGAGGTCAAACAAATTCAATCCGTTGGTTGTGTGAGAGAGTTCAGGAGTCACTTCGATCATGGCCCGTTTTGTGATTGCTGCATTCAAGCCGAAGCCGGGAAAGGACGCGGAACTGGCCGCCGTTGTGGAGAAGCATTGGGGCATTCTCAAGCGGGAGGGACTGGTCACGGATCGTCCTCGATATGCGATGCAAGCCAGGGACGGAACGATTGTGGAGGTCTTTGAATGGCGTTCGCCCGAAGCGATCGAACAAGCCCATCATAACCCAGCGGTTCTCGCGTTATGGGCCGAGTTTGAAGCCGCCTGCGAATACGTTCCGCTGGCGAGTTTGTCAGAATCGTTGCATCCCTTTTCCGAGTTTCGGCCGTTGCCGATTTAATCGGGCAACGCCAGGAGTTGTGGCGGAAAAACAGGGTAATCACAGGAGTGGTCGTCGAATTTCATCTTCGTGTCCTTCGTGGTGCTACACTGACGATCTCCACTGATCGATTGCCAATAGGCCCATCTTAACACCACGAAGGACGCGAAGAGCGCGAACGAATTCAGAGAATGATACGGTGCGAAGGGAAGTATTCAATTGTGATGTCTTTTTCGCGACTCCGCGCCTTCGCGTGAAACATCTTTTCTTACGACCACAAACGCGATTCATTTACTTGTCACTTTACACATCAAATACAACGAAACCAAATTGACCCAAAGTACCCAAATTTGAATGTTTTCATCATGCCAGCCTCGTCCTCCCGTGGAAAATCTTCGCGGCGCGCGAAGAAAACAAAAGTGAGTACTACGAATTCTCTCTTTGGAGCTGTGATCCTTTTCACGTTTGTGGCGGGCTGTAATCCGGGGTCTGTTCCAGTAGATTCGCCCTCAAAAACGAGCGAAATGCAGCCAATTTCCAAACGGACTCAGACAACGATTTCCGTCGCAGCGGCTTCGGATTTGAAGTTTGCCTTTGATGAAGTCGCCAGTGAGTTCAATAAACTGCATCCCGAGATTCAGGTCGAGACGACGTTCGGTTCGTCGGGGAACTTCTTCGCACAGCTTTCGAATAAAGCGCCGCTGGATATCTTCTTTTCCGCAGACATCGGCTATCCCCGCAAGCTGATCGAGCAGGGTGACGGCCTGAAAGAGACGGAGTTTTCCTATGCAGTGGGACATCTTGGAATCTGGGTGCGCAACGATTCTTCCCTCGATCTGGACAAGAATGAAATCACGGTCTTAAGCGACCCTGCTGTGAAAAAAATTGCCATCGCAAATCCGAGGTTCGCACCCTACGGACGTGCGGCGGAAGCCGCCTTGAAACATTTTGAAATTTACGAATCGATTCAAGATCGACTGGTTCTTGGTGATAACATTGCACAGACAGCTCAGTTTGTGGAATCAGGAGCGGCGGATGTTGGATTGATTTCAGCATCACTGGCCACGGCATCGACATTACGCGACAAGGGACGATTCTGGTTGTTGCCGACGGATTCGTATCCGACGCTCATTCAGGGTGGCGTGATCCTTTCGTGGGCCAAAGATCGACAGGCTTGTGATCAACTTCGGTTATTCGTGATGTCAGAAGCGGGTCAGGCGATTCTTCGAAGGCACGGTTTCGCGCAACCGG
>CAIOKO010000180.1 GCA_903858935.1 uncultured Schlesneria sp.
CCACCACGAGAAAATCGCAATTGATCCAAACATAAATATCAACAATTCACCGTCGATCCGCCCCGTTTTTTAGCCGCAGAGCGGCGACCGAATAAAGCCTGGGGCAGCCTCTGCCCCAGGTTATGCCATGCCAATACCCAACCCATAGCCCCATCGGGGCGACCGAGATTCAATAGACATCCACAACAACGACCACCACAAATATTGCAATTCGTTCAACCATAGATTTCGCTGATTCGACCGTTACATCAAACAACGGCGATGAAACACCGCGTGCAATCGCACCGCGCATCTCGGTCGCCCCGATGGGGCTGATTGGCACCTTTTTTACGAACTCACCCGGGGCGGAAACCGCCCCGGGCTTTACTCGGTCGCCGCTATGCGGCTAAACACGGAGGAACAGTCTGCAGACACGACCTCAGGCAACGACTCGGGCGAACGGCCGCGATCAACGTGCACGCGGCAACCAAAAAACAGCAGGTTTTCGGCGACCACGTTGCACATGAATTCACGCCAAATGTTTGGAATCTGAGATTCGAAAACGCTGAACTCACACGCCCAAAACTGCCAGGCGGCTGGCCGGTTATTGGTGGCCGGTGATGATTCGTCGTTGATGATGATTGTTCGTCATTGGCCGACCAACACCATACATAACTCGGCCGTCAAATTCACCGTCGAACTTCCCCGTCTTTTAGCCGCAGAGCGGCGACCGAATAAAGCCCGGGGTAGCCTCTGCCCCAGGTTATGCCATGCCAAAACCGAACCCAAAGCCCCATCGGGGCGGCCGAGATTCAACAGATATCAATACCAACGACCACCACGAGAAAATCGCAATTGATCCAAACATAAATATCAACAATTCACCGTCGATCCGCCCCGTTTTTTAGCCGCAGAGCGGCGACCGAATAAAGCCTGGGGCAGCCTCTGCCCCAGGTTATGCCATCCCAAAACCGAACCCAAAGCCCCATCGGGGCGACCGAGATTCAACGGACATCAATACCAACGATCACCACGGGAAAATCGAGATTGGTCCAACCACACATATCATCCATGCGACCGTCTCCACCAAACGCATTTCAGCCCTACAGGATGAGTTCCTCATCAAAAACATATTTTATTTCAAATTCGACTTGATGTTTTCGCAAGATTGTCAGGAACTCTTCCTTGAACGACTGTTTTCGATGATGTTCTTCCTGATTGCGGATGTATGACTGGACTTTGTCAACTTGCGATGAGCTCACGGAAAACGCACCGTACCCCGCCTGCCACTCAAAACGTTGTTTCGAAGTCTGTCGTTCATTGATCCATTTCGACGAGTCCGCCTTCACGTCGCGAAGAACATCCATAATCGCATATTTCGGACTGAGTTTTGTCAGGATATGGATGTGATCCGTTGTACCTCCGATTTCCAACGGGATTCCCTCTCGGTTAAGGAGGACCCCACCGATGTACGCATAAAGATCCGACTGCCATTCAGCAGAAATTGTCGTGCGCCGATATTTTGTCGAATACACGATGTGATAAATCAGATTCGTAAATGTGTTGGACATTCTTCGCACTCGATTGCGTTTGTCTGCCGAACCCGTCCTGACACGATGAATCATATTTGCGGCATTTCATAAGAACAATTGCCATCGATTTTTCACGGGTAAACCGAGACGACACGGCGGTTGTCATCGAATCCGGTTCTCGGTCGCCGCGATGCGGCTAACAACGAATCAGGGCAAAGGCCGGTTAACCACCCCGAACGGGGGGTGGGGTTTCGTTAGTTAGGTTTCCAGGCGGCTCGGCTTCCGTCCATGGCACACTGGAAACGTAACGATTCAATCACGTGTGCTTCTGAGCCGTCGGGGCGGATAACCCAGACGGGGCGTTTATCAGTCGGCTTGTCTGCGTAGACTTTTTTCATCTTTTCCGGATCGCTCCAATACCTTTCGTCAGTGTACCGGAACGAGATCCATTCCCCGTCAGAGGACCAGGCCGCTGGCGTGACCACTTTTTGCAGATTTGTCAGTTGCCGAAGATTCGTGCCGTCGGCATTCACCAAAAACAGTTCCAGTGCAGTGCCCACCGGGAACGAATAAACGATTGTCTTGCTGTCGGGCGACCAGTTCGGGAACGTGGCACCGACGCTGCTGGCCTCTTTCACGATTTGTGTTTTGTTCGATCCATCCAGCAGCATCGTGAAGACGGTCACCCCTCCACTCACGTGTCCTGTATAGCAAATCGTCTTTCCATCGGGCGAAAGCGTCGGATCGTGTCCTTCACCCAGGATTGTCAGGTCAGTACCGTCCGGCGAGATACTCGCCATTTCCGGTTTATCACCATGCAATCCGAACACAATCCGCTCGCCGCTGGCGGTTCTCTGCCAGCTCGGCATGTAACAGACGGCAGGCGAATCGACTAACCGCGTCACGTTCGCTCCGTCAGCGTCCATGACATACAGACTGTAGGGACCGTGTCGGTTTGAGGTGAAGGCGATCCGATTGCCGTCAGGCGACCAGCAGGGATATCTGTCTTCGGAGGATGGGCTTCGCGAAACGTTAATGGCGTCGCCCGAATCGGGATCGACGATAAAGACTTCAGTATCTCCCGTCCGGACGGATGTGATGAGTAAGGCTCGCTTCCTGGCTGCGACCGGGGTTTCGGCTGTTTTGCCCGGTGGCGGGTAATTCTTGCTGATGTCGTCCAGGACCAGTACCCAGTCGAGTTGTTCGCCAATGTCAGGAGGACGAAATTCCTGTTCACCCTGGTTTGAGTACAGACCAATCGAGGTCGCTTCACCCGTACGGGGATTGAACCACCACCCCTTTATTTTCGCGCCGTTGAGCTTGTCCATGCGGACTTTAAATGCGCGTCCGATCGGTGCGTAGACCATCGCAAACGTTCCGTCAGTATCGCGGGTCGCTACGAACCGGTATCGCCCGGCTCCAGGAACCGATGTGGCAACTCTGTCCGTGACGATAATACTGTCGTCGGGAATTCGCGACAGAATCGGTCGTGATTCAATCAGCCGTCGGCCAAAGATCATTTGATTAGCTCCTGGTTGATCGATGGCTTCCGTCCAGGGGACGAGTGGGTCATTCACAGGTGCCACACCCGGTTTCCAGAATCCCCAGATGGAATGGTGCCCGTACGTGTGTCCGCAGGCTCCGCTGAAAAGATCCCAGTACAACGGGCGGCGCACATCCGCTGCGATGGAATGACTGAGGCTTTTGGCATTGAATGAAATCGGATGCCCTTCATAGATCGGCTCACCATCGACGACGGGCTTGGTTGGTGTCCGGTCGTAATCAATTTTGGTCTGGTCATAGCGACCAGTGAATTCTGTCCCGTGACCATTTTGCCGCATGTTGAAATCGAGCCAGTCATCGGCGTGGAACCAGCGCGAGCTCCCTTGTCCGCCGTTGGGATGGAACGTGATCAGGTGCTTTCCGCCATCCCCTTTTTTGATCCCTTTGGCCATCGCCCGAATGATCTCTTTGTGTTCGTCCGTTTCAATACTACGGTCGCCACCAAGCACCCAGATGATCCCTTTGTTTTTGTAACGAGCACCCAGCCATTCACCGTAGATCTCGGCATTTTGTGGCGTAAACAACTTTTTGGCGTCGTTTTCACGGAAGTGCCAGTAACGGCCCCAGGTGGGGAGAAACCCGACATACAAACCGTTGGCGTTTGCTCGATCGACAATATGATCGACATGATCCCAGTAATCGTTCTGGGGACCTTCTTTGATGGCAGGTCGTGCCGGGTCCAGATCTGTCAGTGGAAGATGTCCATAGGCATTCGGGACCGTGTGCCCGTCGAACTCACCGATGGCCACCGCCTGAATCACCGTATAACCTTGAGAAGCTCGTTTTTTCAAATACTTTTCGGCATCATCCCGATCGAGTCGATGGAAAAGTTCCCAGGCGGTATCGCCGAGATAGAAAAACGGCTTCCCTTCGTCCGTGACGAGAAACCGGTGGTTATCGCTGACTTTTAACGTGGGAAGATCGGCTGCACTAAGAGCACAAATGCTGCACATCATGCTGCATATCGACCAGATGGAATACCGCATATTTCGTCTCCAGAAAAATCAATCAATGTTCGACTCGCCAACCAATTACAACTGAAGGTCAAAAGCACGCATGCTCACGCATAATGCGAAAGTTTCGCGGAAAATCGAAAACGAAAAAAAGAAAGTTTGGAACGCTAATCAGCACTAATTTTCGCTAATCGGAAAATTCAAAAGGCTTCCTGGTCTTGCCTGATTCTTATCCGTGTCCATCTGGATATCCATGGTTAAAAATCTTTTGTTTTCATCCTTCTCGTGCATCCTTCTTGTGCTGACGACCGAAGAGCTCTGCTTGATCCAAGACGGTCAAGCAGTGACACATGAATTTAGAAGACCATCTATCGTTATGGCTTGGATTCCGACAGTTCCTGGTCCTTCAAGTCAGGCAATGATTTTGGCCAGTCTCCGCGAAGGATGATATTGCGGACTCGAACGTCGGTCTGATTGGCGTAGTGGAACAATCCAAATTGGCGCTGGTTCCAGTTCGCAACCGGCGACTGATAAATGTCGATGCCATTCAGGATCAACTGAACCTGATCACCGACAAGTTTCAGTTGCAGCCGGTTCCACTCCTTGGGTTTCAGCGGAAGTTTTCCTTCCACGCGACGATGGGAGGGGTCTTCAATGAAATTGTCGGGTCGAAAGCCAATCCGTTCGGAATCCTGGTCAGTCAATACGTGCAGTTTGACTCCGTCGTCGTCGAGCAAAAATGCGATCCGTCCGAGTGCCGGATGGACATGGGTTTCGCCAGGTGCATAAAAGAACTCGTAACTGAGGTCGGCGTCTTCGGCGATCGGGCGGTGATATCGCAGCAGGCTTTGACGTTGCTGATTGCGAACAAGATCAAATTTTGTCCCGATAATTTCACCGTTTGAGATCTTCCATGCTTCGTTTGATTGATTAAATCGACGATTGTTTGGGGGATTCATCGGATCACCATACAGACTGGCCGACCAGCCCAGCAGTTCGTCATTGGCGGACAAGTCGATTTCCCCGGGGATTTCGGGACTTCCAGTGATACGAACCTTGCGGACCTGGCCCGAATGATTGGCCGACGTGGTCAGCGCCAGCCAGGGATCGGTTTTGTCCGGCAGCGTCAATTCGTGAACCTTCCGGTCATTGATGAACCACGTGGCCTTGTTGGGCTGGACATCCAGCAGCAAGCGACACCATTCGTCAAACTCCAGGATCGGTTCGAGCTTTGGTCCTGTCCCCTGTGTGGCCAGACTGCCGAATGTGACCATCGTCTTCGTGTATTCCGACCCAACCCAATTGCCGTGATACATCAAACGAGACTCAGTCCAGCGCGATGTCGTCACCTCAGCATCGACTTTGAACGCCCCCCGAAGTGGCGATTGGAAGTACAAGACCCCGCCCCCTTCTCCGCCGAGGTGTGACACGACCCCATCCCGGAAGGACCAGCGTGAGGCAGGACTCCAGGGATGATCTGCGGCATTTTCGATTCGTGACGAAATCCATTGAGCCTTCGGTGACGATCCTCCTGCAAACGGATATTTATCTGTTTCCATCAGAGATTTACAACGATCCCGCAGCGCGACGACGCGCGTTTCCCAATAGTTATCAAACGGGCGTTTGCGATGTTGTTCGAGCAGCAGATTGAGCAACGGCAAGACCGCTGATCGAAGTTCAGCATGCTGCAATCCTGCGTGTGCTGCGATCAGGTCAGGCCAGCGTTCCAGAACGGACGCGTCATCGGGCAACTCTCCGGCCAGCGTGACGAGCTGATTGAAACCTTCTTTTGCCCTGGTCAATTGATCGCTGGCGATGTGAATCAGTGTTCGAAGCGCCAGCCTCGATCGTTTCAAGCTGGCATCATCGTCGGCTTGTGGTTCGGAATGAGGTTTCAATTCGTCCAGTCGATTCAGATTTTTCGCCAGCGTAATCAGTTCAAGAACAGGCGCGATAAGATCGCGACTTGCATATTGCCGCGGACCTTCGTTGCCTGACCTGGCTGGACCGGACAATTTCGAAGCGAAATCTGTCACGGCCGGGATTCCGTTTGTGGCCGCGAACGAACCGTAAAGCCGCATCGAGTGATGATCATCATTGGGGAGAACCCATGCTGCCAAGGCATTGAAGCGATCCTCTGGTGATAAAACGCTGATTTCCACCAGACGATCTTGAACCGATTCCGAATGGAATTTTTCGTCAATCACGCGTGAATAACTGCGGCGTTCTGCAGGGGTTAATTCCCGAACAGGCGCCAACAGATTCAACGCAATTTCGGGACTCAACGATTCTGGCCAGTCCCCCTGCAAGACGACGTTTCTTATCTGTACCGAAGTTGCATTTTTGTCGTGGTAGAAACCGAAATGACGGCTGTTTTCTCGCTCGAGCGGAGAGACACAAACAAGCGTCCCGTTCAGGCTGATATTGACCAAGCTGTCCTTAACCGAGAACTCGACGTTGTTCCAGGATTTTTCGTTGAGCCTGACGGATTCGCGACGAATCGATTCGTTGACCAGAACGTTATCTATCGACAGTCCATGCCGGATCTCGTCAGGTGAATTGCTGGCGGTCATCCAATGCAATTTCAATCCATCCGTCTCCAGCAGGAATGCCAGACGGCCGATCGCGGGATGAACATGAACGGAATTTGCTCCTGATTCGTACCAGAATTCATATCGAATCCGATCCCCTTCGGATAACGGATGTTCGTAATAGAGCCGACTTTGGATGAGGTGTTTCTTTTCCAGGCCTGAAGACGGTAATCGCCGACCTTGGATCGCCCCGTCTTTCACTTGCCAGTCCAGTTCATTCTCGAC
This sequence comes from uncultured Schlesneria sp., assembly GCA_903858935.1. GTDB lineage: Bacteria > Planctomycetota > Planctomycetia > Planctomycetales > Planctomycetaceae > Schlesneria. The sequence continues at coordinate 6,844 of CAIOKO010000180.1, forward strand.
CTGCGGTCGCTGAATGATTTCCTCCACGTCCTCATCCGAGGCCGGATTGATCTGAGGCGGAGGCTGAGGCTGCGACTCGCCATAGAACGCACTCATCCAGCCAGACAGCAAGTCCGATGTGACAAGGTTCACTTCGCGCGGAATCTCAGGTTGACCCATGATCTTCAAATTGCGGATCGCGGCTGACGAAGAGGACCCGTAACAATAGGTGAAAAGCCAGGGTGCGACCAAACCCGATTTCGCATCCTCCCGGATCAGATCCCCGTTGACGTAGTAATTCACTTTTTCGGGACCAACCTGCAAGCGAACGTGGTTGAAGCCATTGTGATTGATGCGAGCAAATCGCATTTGCTGCAGATTGCGACCGTTCCCCTGGTAGCCATAATTCTGAGCGTAAATGAGGTCAGCCGCACTGTACACGACGCCTCCATATCCCAGCCCCAGGGCGTTATCCATTCCGTAACCTGACCAGGCGTCAAAGCTGATTTCAAAATCTCCCACCAGGGGATATTTTAAGAACAACTGGCTGGAGCCCGAGCCAAAAATGCGGCACAGATGTCCTTCATTCACCAGCCACCAGTTCGGGAGCGCCCCGGCTGATTCCGATGCCGCAAACTCCTTGTCACTGGTGATCCAATGTTTCAGACCCGAGTTCCAGGGTTCGTGATCAAGTCGATCAACATTTTTCGCGTCGAGAACGGGAACGAAATAATCATGCCGACTCATGATCGAGAGCGGGGTCGTCCCGAACGACGTTCTCGCCAGGTACAAAGCCATTAATTCGCGACCTTTGTCTCGCAACTGGACGTCAGACATGGCAACCTTGGCCAGCACGACATCAGATAAGTCATGTGTATTCTGATTCTGCTGCTGGGCTTCGAGACCCTCTTTGGGGCGTTTTCTTTCCGCGATCAGTTTTTGCAGGTCTGGCAAGACGTCCGAGCCTTTCCCCAGCGCAATCTGAGTCAATTGAAGCAGGAATTTTGATTGTTCGACATTCTGTTCGACATGCGGCAGCAGATCCTTTTGCAGTTCCTCCAGCCGACCGGCATCGATTGCCGCCTGAATCAAGAAATTCGCGGTACTACTGATCTGTGATTCACGTGGGGGTCGCGGGCTGTCGCCGCGCAAGATATCAAAGGCTTGCGGCGAATCCTCGCCCGGCAGGACACCAGCAATCAGACGAACCGATTTACGATCAGCAGTCGGCATTGTCCACGACTTAAGCAATTCATAGCGGTCCGCCTGCGGCAATGTGGCGAGCGCCGACATCATGGTACCACTGTAGTTTCCGACTGGTCCATAGTTTTGCGTGGCTGGCAGGTCGGCATAACGCCCCAGGCAATCGAGCAAGTCGGCTCGTTGTCCTCCCCTGGCGTATTCTTCCGCGACCTTCAGGAATTCCATCTTTCGCATGTATTGGCCGTAATCTCCTCCGTAATTCTGAAAGAGATTGGCCAACGATGAAAGATATTCTTCCAGCTGACGTTTGCCTGCGGCGAAATTCTGATTTCGAAAATGCGACCGTGCCAGCGAGAAACGGAAAGTCCGTAGTGGTTCTGCCGAAACATTTCCGCGTCCAGGATTCGTTGCCACAGCCAGATGGTCGATCACGAGTTCCAATAGCTCCGTCGCCTGTGGTTGAAGATCGGGCTCCGACAACGCGGCAATTGCAATATGGCTGGCGAGTTCATTCGATGTATGCGACGAATCCTGCTTAAGTCGATTCGTCAGCAGCGTGATCTGTTCTTTGGTCTGAAAAAAATCCTTTGCAGCCAATGCCAACTGGCAAAGCAGAATGCGGCTGGAAACTTCACCCAGCGGTTGCTTCAGCCGTGGCTCGACCAACTGCCTCAGCCTGTCGACTTTTCCCGCCCTCACAGTCGCAGCAGCCAACAAAGCACCAACGCTTTGCGGCGTTTGCAGGGCCGTTTGAAGCTGGCCATGCTGATTTGTATCGGTCGGAGAATGCGGATGGAGAAAGACTTCGAATGGACGAGCCTCGGGGACAACGGCTCGTTCCAGGACACTGTAAATCGATTCATCCGAGACTCCTTTTTGCCGCCAGACTCGTTCAATGGTCGTCAGTCGCTCGTTAACCTTCGCCGCAACGGGTGATGGCTGGTTATCCTCGTTATTTCGGGAGGAAACATTCTGGTTGATGTCGATGGCGAGCAATGCTTCGATTGGTGGCCCGGATTGAATTGCTCGACCCATTGCCTCAAACGAAAGCTCCTCAAGTCCATTTTCAGCAGCCAGTTTGGCGAGTTGAGACAACTGCTCAAACTGAGCGAGTGTGACAACCGCCAGCTTTTCTTTAGGGGTTGCCGGAACGGCGGCCTTCGCAGGATTGTCCGTCGGCGACGTGGCGGACTTTTCGTCATCCGTCGCTTGTTGTTTCGATTTGTCACCTGGCTTGGGGAAGGCAATGTCCATCATCTCAGACCAGAGACGAGTGGCTTCCTGTCTGTCCCCGGCCTTTAATTCGATCTGGCCCCATTCGCGCAGGATGGCAAATGAAAATCCGTGATCGGCAAGACGCCGAGACGCTTCAAGCGCTCGCTGGGCCAGTTTCTGCCCGTCGGCGCGAAGTGACTCCTGTTTCAGGCATTCGCGAGCGGCCAGCCATAATCCAACTTGCTGCATCGCGGCTTCGCGCTGTTTGACTGAAAGCCCACCTTTTGCCGATTGCGGTTCGAGTGGGGTCTGTTCGACAAATGTAGTAAGTTCACTGACGGAAATCCCGGTTTTTTCCGTCTCTTTCAGGCTGTGCGCCAGAAGTGCTTCCAGGATTTTCACGGAGATTTCTGTCGAACGCAGTGCGGCAACTTCCGCCAGACCCTTCCGTGTCGGTTCAACGAGTGACGGATTGGATGCCAGACCGGTCACGAGTTTGCCCAATACACTGGTTAATCGCGCCTGGTCCAGTTCGCGCGATTCGATTAACAGACCAAGGTCAATCGAAGGAGCGTCTCGCTCAGCCGGATTCGCTGAAGAATCTGTCAGTAGTTGAGGCAGTATCTCGGGTCGCAGTTCATTAATTGCCGTCTGCATTCCCGTTTGAATTTGTTTTTTGTACTGCTCCATTTGTTGCCGGCCCTGAGAAAGGCTGCCGAAGACATTTGCCCCGATGACAAAATCGTCAGACCGCCCCAGTTGCTCCTGGTACAAACGGATGGCATCCATCGGAAAACCGAGTTGGGAGACCTCCTGCGCCAACGACGTCACACTTTGAATGCGCTGGTAGGCTTCCCACGCTTCATTTCCTTGCTGACGCGAATTTTTGACACTTGTGGAAGAGAGGAGCAATCGGCGAGCATCGTCTCTACGGCCTTGCCTGGTGTAAATGGCGATCAGCGATTTGCCGGGCGAGTACTGGAATCCGTTCATCTGGGCCATCTGTATGACATTCGGGTCTCTACTGGCTGCTTCCAGATATTTCACAGCCAGATCGCCACACTTTTCGTGTGCCATCAATTCCTGACCAATCTCCCATTGTGTGTATTGACCTCGCTGCACCGAATTGGCCGACTTGAACGTCGGCAGCATTTTTTCAAACGTGACTTTCGCCGAATCAACGTTTCCGCGTCTGAGATCAATCAGGGCCAGCAACGCCGTTGCCCCTTCCCACTGCGGCAGTTTCTTTTTCGCCGATTCAATCTCCCTGGAAAGTTCATTCAGCTTTTTGCTGGATGCTGCCAGGGTCAGGAATCGAGTCATCAGCGTGTCGATCTTTCCATCTTGATTTCCCCAATTGTGAATCGATCCGAAACCAGGCCACTTACTGTTGGCCAGTGATGCCTCCGACTGAGGAATGATTCCTTCCCTGGCGTAATCATAAATCTCGGGCATCTGCCAGAAGATGTCGTTATTGAGGCTGGAAAGGATTTGCGATCGCTGATCGGGCATTTGTTCCCAAGCCCGTTTAAACATTTTGATCGCGGATGATTTTGATTTTTCCTGATACGACAGGTTGCTGATGATGTTGGTGATTTCCCAGGGATTCTGACGAAATCCTTTAAAGTCGATGTCGTCAAAGATGGCGGCAAGCTCTTCGACTTTGTCAGCGTTCTGGAACGAATTCATAATCTGCCAGAAGTCGTTTCTCATTAACCGTGTATCCTTCTTGAACGCGATTTTGAAATGAGCCGCCGCTTCGGCGTGTTTCCCTTGCTCCATCAATTGCTTGCCCAGGTTGTACCGAAACTGTGGATCGTCCTGTTTAGTTTCCGCCAGGCTGTTGGCAAGTTCGGCCGCTTTTTTGTTGTCACCGTTGGCCAGGTAGTATTCGATCAGGGTCTCCAGCAGCTTTTGCGATTTGGGCGAATTTTTAATTTGCCCTTCGACCTTCTTGATCATGTCGGGAAGCTTCCCCGATCGCTTCAGGACGGTGAAGGCATGCTGACGCGTGGCCAGCTCATCCCGGTTCGACATGTTACGATTGCCGGGATTTCGATTGCCGGAACGACGCAATAACTGATAAGCCATTTGTGTGGCGACTTCATTCTTTCCCTGTGACTGATACTGCTGCATCAGGTTGGCCAAGACCTCGGTTCTGTTTCCTGCCTGACGTCCTGCACGTGCGAGCACCGCCTCGGCCTGTTCGTGCATGCCAAGCTGATGCATCTGCTGCGATAGCTGGATCTGGACGTTTGAGTCGAGTCTCAGTCCGAAAAGTCGTTCCGCCGCCAGTCTTGCTCGGTCAATGTTTCCACTGTTGACCGCCATTCGCAGTGCGGTGATTTCCCGCCGTTGCATGGCTCGCTGGTCCGAAACCGGAAGTGAGTCGACAATCTGAAGCGCGAGGTCGTGCTCACCCCGTTTTTCGTGAACACGAGCAAGTTCAAACCGCATCTCGTCGCTGTCTTGCAGCTCGCCCGTTGCTTCGGTCAGAACCGTTAGTGCATCATCTTTATTCCCCTGCCACCAATGGAGATAACCCAACCCGAACTTCCAGAAGTTTTTCTGATCGTGGGGAGTATCTGCATCCGCAAGTTTCTGCTGAAAATGTTCGGTCAGTTCCTTTGTTTTTTCGGCGTCCTGATAAAGCTCGTAAGCTTGCCTTAACACCTGGATCGATGACTGGTCGAAGACCTCGTTCTGTACCGGGAAATCAAGGTTTTCATACTGGTTCGAATTGTTACGCCAGATGATGACATAGCCACGGGGGATGTTCTGAGACGATTGCGCATTTCGTTTGTTGGCAGCAGCCTTTGATGCCTGATTGCGAGCGATGGCAGTGGGCACATACCAGTCCCAGAGTGCCAGCACGTCTTTGATCTGTTCGCTCTGAACTCGCTTATCCATCAGTTGACCAACTGATTGTGCCATCGCTTCCGGCGTCAACTGGTTTAGTGCGTAGTTGAAATTGCCTCGCGACGCTGCCGCCGGGTTGGACGAGGAATCGGCTTTCAGTTCGTGGAGACGGTTTAAGAGACTCAGTGACAGTTCAAAATCATTTTTCTCGACAGCACCAGGTATCAGCGACGCGATTTCAAGTTGAGTTTTTGCATTCTGGATCGTCTCCTTGCGCAACGCCTCTGCTTCTTCTTTACGGCCTGACCGAATCAACTCATCGCTGACAACCTGCAGATAGGATTGCGAGTTGTTTCTTAAGAGTGACTTATCATCGAGTGATTTGTAACAGGCGAGAATGTGCTCCATCTCGTCTTGATCGAGCTTTGATATTTTCGGTAGTGGATTCGGCGATTCATCGACAGGCGCATTCTCGTCAGCGACTTTGACTTCGTCGGGATCGATACCACGGCTCATCAGCGAGTTGAGATACAGCCGCCTGATATCGCTATCGGCATCGGGACGTAGTGAGAGTTTTTTGAGGACCTGGTATCGATCCCGACCGTTTCCGACCATCCCTGCCATGTAGCACCAATCAAAAAACTCGCGACGGCTGCTGGCCTGCTGGCCGATTTCTCGGCGAGCATTGATAAACTCGGCTTCGGTCCCGGCATTTCGAGCGAGAAGCGTGAGCCAACCGAAACAGGCCATGCGCGCCTGGCCACAATCTCGCGGGGCCAGGAACTGGGATTGTCCGCCGTAGTTTCGATTTTCCTCCAGGCCAATCGACATGCGAAAGGCGGGGATCAGGTTCGACCGCTGGTTCATCGGATTGGAAAAATCGTAGTTAGCCGACGATGACCGGGTAATTCCCTGCCCCTTTTTCACCTTATTTTTGTCGGCCAGGCAAAGTTCATCATCAGGGAATTTCAAAGCCAGGATCGATTCAAAGACCGCTCTGGCTTCCTCCGTCTTGTCCCTGGTTTTGCCCAAGGCGTACCCCTCCCGGTATAAAATTTCCCAATTGGTCGGTTGATCGCGAGCGAGCTTGGCCGCCACTTGCAGCGCGTTTTCGTAGTTCGACTGGGACAGCATTGCGTCCAATGATTTGAGGACCGTTTCCGGGTCTTTTTCTTCGATCGTGAGGCGACTCATGATGGCAATTGCGTCTTCCGTCTCACCCGATTTCGCCATCAATTGGGACAGGCGCATCATCCCTTCTTTGCCCGGCGTCGCCTTAAGTAACTGTTGCTGGAACTTAATCGCCGATTCGAAATCACCATCCGATTCGCAAAGTTTGACAAGTTGAGTTAACAACTGCGTATCGCGAGTCTCTTCCGTCAACAGCTTTTCCAGTTCTTGTCGCGCGTTACCATCATCACCTGCCGACTGATAGGCCTGAGCCAGGCAGATGGTCATTTCCCGCTGTTGATTTGGTTCGCGCCGCTGGCGTTCCAGTCGTTCCAGAATTCGGTCAATTTGGTTTGTTCGGAGATAAAGTTCTGTCAATTTCGGAACGACGGCGAGACGTTCCTCCAAACCGGCCGCCTTTTCAAAGGCACGCCAGTAGAGCTCGATCGCCTCTCCGGTCCGGAACTGGTCTCCCAGTGCCGACGCGAGCAGCAGCAGGCCTTTGGGTTCTGTCGGATTGACGCGGACAGAACGCCGCAAGGCCCCGAGCCCTTCTTCGTTCTCGCCCAGCTGAAAACAAAGCTGGCTGAAGAATTCGTAGAGTTCGGGGTTTCCGGGTGCGGCCGCAATCAGGTCGCGCCCCGCTTGAACGGCTCTGTCTTTTCGCCCCAGTTTTTGTTCGAGTGTCGCCACCTGTTTGAGATATTCAGTACGGTATCTTCGGTCGATCGCTGCGAGCCGGGTGTTGATCTCTACCGCTGCCAGAAGATTGTTCTGAGCTTCCTGAATTCTGGCCGAGGCCATCAGGATCGGAACCGATTGTGAAGCGAGTTCGCCCGCTTTTGTGATTGCCTGGGCTGCGTCTTTCAGTTGGCGTTCTGATTCGTAAGCCCGCGCCAGCCAGAACCAGAGTGAGGCCGTTTCCTCATTGGATTTCGTGTCGGAAACAGTTCCCTTTGCGTCCAGTTCTTTCCGAACTTCGGCGATGCGAGCCGACAATTTTTCCGTCGACTGCAGCTCGCGCAGGTCTCGCGATAGCCACGCTTCGCGTTCTTCATCGTTGGCGGCCATTTTCTTGACGATGGCCAAATGCAAAAGCGCATCGTCATGCTTGTCGGCTTGAGCCAGCAGATCGACCTGCTTGACTTGCAAGAGAAAGTCCTTTGGATCAAGCTTGCAGGCTTCAGCGTTGGTTTCAACTGCCTCGGCCAGGTAGCCAAAGCTGGCAAGGACTTCGGCAAGCCGGGCCACGTTGGCAGGGGTTTTCAGTTTTCCTGCCGCGATCCCTCGCCATTCGGCCAGGGCTTCTTCTTTCCGTTTCAGCGAGTGATAGTATTCACCAAGATACTCGCGGTATTGTGCCTGATCGGGAGCCAGCTCGATCGCCTTGCGATACAGTTCGAGCGCTTCGTCGGTCATGTCGGCCAGTCGGAACAGTTCGCCGACTTGCGACGCGACCAGGGGATCTTTGGGTTTTGCGGTCGTCAGCCGGCGCCAGATACTCGCGGCAAGTTTCTTTCGCTCGGGTTCTTCCTGTTTCGTATCTTTGAGGATCAGGCGCCCCCATTCCCGCAAGGTATCCGGATTGTTCGGCTCGTGTCTATCGAGTTGCTCATATTGGGCAATCGCTTCCGGATACTTTTGCTCGTAAACCAGTTGATTGATTAAGGTCTGACGCAGATCCTTTGATTTGGGGGCGAGTTTCAGCCCTCGTTGTAACCATTCCTGCGATTCAGGACCGCGGCCATAGCTGGCCAGCAACCGGGCCAGTCGAGCAATCGCATCCAGGTCGGTTGGTTTCTTTTCGATCCAGTTTTCGTAGTACTTGACCAGTCCCGACTGGTCGTCGGTTCGCAGATAGACCGCTTCGATCCGTCGCCGCACATCCCGGTACAGCCAGTTTTCGGGAAGCAATTGATTCAGCAGGCTTTCGAGTTCGGCAATCCCTTCGTCGGACTTACCAAGTCGCACCTTCAGCCCGGCCGCTTCCATCTGATACTGGGACTGTCGATACTTATCCTTGGAACTTTTTGCGAGTGCTTCGTACCTTGGCAATGCCGCCGCGAATTCGTTTTCTTCGAGCAGTGTCGTTGCGATCTGTTCCTGAACGCGGGCGTCGTTTGGAAACTGTTTTTCGAGCCGACTCCAGACCTCCAGGGCTTGATCAGTCTTTTGTGCCCGCTGGTAGACTCGACCTAACGCCTGATAGATGTCCAGCAGATCGGCTTGAGCCGGTTTCCGTTGGATTGATCGTTCAAAGGCCTGGGCGGCTTTGTCCGGTTGACCGACAAGGACCAGTGATTGTCCCAGGTAATAAGATGCCAGATAACTTTCTGGCGATAACGTCTCGGCCTGCTCGAAAGCGCTCACTGCGGCGGCATCCTGTCCACGCAAAGATTCGAGCAACCCGATCACCAGCCACGTCGACCCGGCATCTCCCCCTTTTTGCGTCTGAGCTTTGTCGCGATAGGATTTGACGAGGCCATCGAGCGACCCTCGTTCGACGTGATATCCATACACTTTGTCGAGTGCGGTTCCACGTCGCGGATTTTTCTCCAGCACCACCACGAATCGGTCAACGATCGCCTTCTCTTTCACGTCGTCAGGGTTCGGTTCCTGAGCCGTCGTGGGAGTGCACGTTCCGATGATCAGGCAACTGACTGCGATCCGGCAGATTGTCATGAAGCGAGTCGAAATCATTGGAGGAACCCCAAGGAATTTTTTGAAACAATTCAATTGCCGTGAAGACGTTGAGACGGGCAAGGCATTTTGTCTTAATGGAAACATGATTGGAAGTCTGACACGACGGATTTTTGCCGTTCATCAAGCGACGATTTAAAAACACGAGATCCCAAAGTGACTGACCATTTTCCGATCAGTTGGCAGATTACCTGTCAATTACCGGAATTCCGTTCCAATGGCATCGACTGATGCGTGTGTACCGATGTCACGTCAAAAACGAATTCGAGCGGTATCGATCCTGGTAAGATTCGAGAATTATGATGATTAGTCTGAAAAACTGTTTGACCGGGCCTTAACTCGGGAATACTGTTGATGGGAGGTTGCAGTGTCAGCGCGCAGCAACCACTCGACGTCAAAAGCTCGATCGAGTTGGCGCAACATGAACTGATTGAAAGGAGTTATTCAGGTTTTGAAATGGTATCTCTGGCGCAGATGGAACGCGCGTCAAAACAGTGATCATCACTATCGGTGTAACCTGAAGGAATTCTGAATTATGACAAACGAAACCTCGCCTGAGACAAACGCATTTCTGGCGGACGTGGCGGACAAATTGGAATCTGCCGCTTCAAATCTTGAAGCAGGCGTCGGTGCCACCAGCGCCGCGATCGGTGGATGGACCAGTAAATATGCGAATGCCAATTTTGCAAGCAAGCTGGCCTACACCGCTTGCTATGCCTTTTCATATGGAGTCTGTTTCCCGATTTTCGTCGCCTGCCACTACGTCCCCAAGAACAACAGTCTCGTGGACGGCCTGATGGATGGCGGGGCTTCTGCGAATGCGTCGGTCGATCAATTCATCGAACGAGCAACGACCGGTCGTCGTGTTCGCAAAGAACAAGATTCGATGTCGAGTGAGTACTCGGAAATTGCGGAAGACGGTGCGGGAGCGCTTGAATTAACTTGATTTTCATGCTGATGCCAGAAATTTGGTACGCTTGTTGCGTACTTTTGTTGATAACCCATCACACAGATTTGTTTCACCCCTTATTGAGGCAGATTTGAATCGCGAAGGTCGTTGACGCCGAGCAATTTGGTCGACACCAACGATTTTCGTGGAATTGGAAAACGCAAGTTGCGTTTCGCCGTTGAGTGCTGCTCCAGACGATGCACGGATGCATGACCGCTGCCAGCCGATTTGTGGAGGATTCTACAAATCCTCATGGGACTCGGTATCGTTGAAGTTTGCATGTTTTGGAGTTGTTGAAATGTTGGATTGTGTGGTCCTTCCTTCAGGTCCGGGTGCTCTTCGCATTGGCAGTGCGACGCTTTTTGCAGATTTGAATAACCCGTTGACGAAAGCCTTTCTCGGATGTTTGCTTGAGGCTGATCCCGCCGCACAGATTTCGATTCACGGCGGCGGCGTTGCCGGTCGACAGGCGATCGCTGAAATTCGACATAGTCAGTCTTCAACGACTCAATTCTTGACTGCAGTTGTCAGCTACATGCGAAATCTGGCAGGTGTACCAGCGAAGTTTGCATCAAAGGTTGCCGAGCCAGAAGTTCATGCTGCACCACAACCACGTGCGAAGAAGGCCAAAGCGGCCGCCAAAACGCTGGTTTCCACTGGTGTGGGTTCAGTGAACGGAAGTCTGTTCCAGGGTGCGTCGGGTGACGACAATTCAGGCTCTTCGCATAGCAACACGCATAGCAACTCGCATAGCAACAGCACGGCAAATGGCAGCGTGCACAGCACGGCGAACGGCAGCGTGCACAGCACGGCGAACGGCAGCGTGCACAGCACGGCGAACGGCAGCGTGCACAGCACGGCGAACGGCAGCGTGCACAGCACGGCGAACGGCAGCGTGCACAGCACCACAAATGGCAGCGTGCAACACGGGCCAGCTCAGTCGAAACGAACCAAAGCCGTATCGGAACGAACGAAAGTTTCGCTGGGCGACGTTCGGCTGATACCAGACCGAAAAGGGGTCACGCGGATTGGTCGTAATGGAACTCACGCCACGACATGGGAAGTCATCCATGAAACACCAGGCCGGTTGCGATTGAAGCACCCGGCACTTTATCGCCGAAAAGAAGTTTGCCAGGAGATCGAACGCGAGTTAATGAGTATCCTGGGGATCGACAGTTACAAAACCCGTCCTTCCACTGGTTCTCTGCTGATCACCTATAACAAGCGTGAGCTTCGCAAGGATCAGGTTCTGACGATTCTTGATCGTGCAATTGGACGCGCGGATTTATCAGCGAAACTCGATCCTCCGGACCTGGATTTCCCGCTCGCGGTCGCTTCAGTCCCGTTTGCGGCTGTCGCCCAGTTTGCAGCGCCGCCACTACTGCCCGCTGCGGGGCTGCTGTTCGGCTACACGTCGATTACAACGTTTAAAGAAGCCTATCACGTGCTCGTACACGAACGTCGTTTAGGCGTCGACGTCCTTGACGCAATCGTCGTGACTGGCTGTGTCGCCACCGGTCAGATCTTTGCAGGATCGGTGTTGTGTCTGTGCCTCAGCTTTGGGCGAATGCTGGTGAAGAAGACTCAGGACGATTCGAAGCGGCTTTTAGTTCAGGCCTTCGGCAAGCAGGCTCAGTTCGTGCGGCTTTACCGCGATGGCGACGAAATCGAGACTCCGCTGGAAGAATTGCAGAAGGGAGACATCATTGTCGTTCATACTGGCGACGCCGTTCCCGTGGACGGATTCGTCAAGGAAGGGATGGCAATGATCGATCAGCACGCACTGACGGGGGAATCGACTCCTTCAGAGAAATCGCCTGGCGATCGCGTGTTCGCCGCCACGCTGATGGTCGCGGGAAAGATTTACGTCGAAGTCGAGAATGCTGGTTCTGATACGACTTCCGCCAAAATCGCTCAGATCCTCAATGATTCGGCCGGGTATAAGCTGACCAGTCAGCATAAAGGGGAGCGGATGGCGGATAAGGCCGTCATCCCGACCCTGGCGATTGCTGCCGCAGGATTGGCAACTCTCGGTCCTCAAGGTGCTGTCGCAGTACTCAACAGCGACTTTGGTACCGGGATCAGGATGGCGGCACCGCTGGGGATGCTCACTTCGCTGGCCCTGTGTGCGCATAAAGGAATTCTCGTCAAGGACGGACGAGCTCTGGAATTAATGAACGACATCGATACTGTACTCTTCGACAAGACCGGTACGTTGACTCGCGAACGCCCTGAAGTTGGTCACGTCATCCCCTTCAACGGTCATGAGCGAAACCGGCTATTGCAACTTGTCGCTTCAGCAGAACAGCGATTCTCGCATCCGATCGCGAAATCAATTGTTTTGGAATTTGAAAAGACCGGCCTGCCGATGCTGCCGATTGATGACTCCAAATACCAGGTGGGATATGGGCTGGAAGCGGTGATTGACGGACACAAGGTCATGGTCGGCAGCAGCCGTTATATCAAGCTGGAAAACATCGAAATTCCGGTCGAAGTTCAGGAAGTTGTTGAGGTCGCTCATCGCGAAGGCCACACGCTGGTGATGTGTGCGTTGGACGGTCTCTTCGCGGGTGTCATCGAGCTTCGTGCCTCGCAGCGTCCTGAAGTCGTCAGCATCATCAAAGGACTTCGAGATCGCGGGATCAAGCACATTGCGATTATCTCGGGCGACCATGAAGGTCCCACGAAGAAGTTGGCTGAAAGCCTGGGGATGGACGAATACTTCGCAGGCGTATTGCCAGGCGACAAAGCCGACTACGTTGAACGCTTGCAGAAACAAGGGAGGAAAGTCTGCTTCGTGGGTGACGGTATTAACGACTCGATCGCCCTCAAGAAAGCCAACGTTTCGATTTCGCTGCGTGGAGCGTCGTCGATCGCCACCGATACGGCTCAGATCGTATTTATGGAAGAAAGCCTGCATCGATTATGCGAACTGCGGGACATCGCACGAGACTTGGACAGGAATGTCAAAAACAGCTGGTATCTGATCCTGGCTCCGAACGCATTGTGTATTGTCGGTGCATTTACCATGGGATTTGGGATCATGGCGTCGGTGTTTACCAACAATGTGGCAGCGATGGCCGCGCTGGCAAACGGGATGATGCCGCTTAAGCGAATCGCGGACGAACAGGCGATGAAACAAGCACAAAAGGAAATGACACTGATGGTTACAGAGTCACTTGAGGCCGCTCATCAGCCTCAAGTTCATTTGCAACCTGCCTGAGATGACAAGTCAAGATAACAACACGATTAACGAGATGCGGTGTAAGCTGAGTGAATTTCAAGTGAAGTCCAAACGGTCGTATTAACACGGGTTTCCTCGTTGATTTCATCATCAAAATCAGGCCCTGAAATACGAATCCCGTTTGAAATCTGCCTTGAATGTTCATTGTGAATCTTCATCAGAGTTACTCGCAGAAATGAGTGAAAAGATGGAAAGTTTCGATTCAAACCAGACACCGGTCGCTACCATGGAACAGAACCATCCATTCCTTTCGTCAGCGACTCAGACAACGTCTAACTCTGCGGGAGCATCGACAACAAATTCCAGGGTTTTGGAGGTATTTCTTGTTGACTCGGGATGGAACAACGAAGTCGGCAAGGCCGTACGGGAAAACTTGCCTGTGTTTGCGGATTACCTGCACGGACAGAGATTTTATGTCTTATCAGAAGAGCAATCTTTGGAGTTTATCAGAAAACATCCGTCACTGGTCGGGGCGGACCCGATCCTGATTGTTCTCGATCGAGAAGCAGCAAGACAGAAGAACCCGAAAGGATATGGATTCCGTCTTTGTCTCGGACATATGCGAAATCCAGAAGCGGCCATTTCCATGTTAAAATGGGCCATTCAATTGTCGATGGCATCAAACGGCCCGCAAATGTCGACGATCGTCAAAGAGAGCGGACATCGTCAAACGATTCAGGGGACCATTGAATTGATTGGAGAAGGGACAGCTCATCTGCTTGAGTTTGCACCCGTCTAATATGACAGATTGTTAACTGTTGCTGATTTAAGACCGGTATATTAATCGCAAATGGTGTCGAAGTGTTTTGAACGGCTTGGGCTTTTCGATAATTGAGATGATAGGAATTGAAAACAGTGGGGGGTGAATCGCGATGACCGAAGGGGGTTTGGGTGGAATACTGGTTGGTATCATGGGTGTCGTCGGACTGACTTATCTGGGAGTGAAAGTTCGTCAGAACCGACGCCGACTGCAAAAAATGGTTGGCGTCATTGATGAGCAACATACGTTTGAAACGGAGTACCTGCTCGGACTCGCAGATTCAGGACAGTTACGATTGTATAAATCAGGGCTATCCTCGTCTTGAAAATCATTTGAGGAATTACTCGTTAAAGCAGCCCCCGGCGGTGGTCAAATGTCTCAAGCGACTCAACTTTTCGTAGATCACGAATCACGCAAGGTGACGTTGCGCACGCCGGTGATTGGATACGGCCAGCCGTGGGATGTGACGCGAGAATTAGTTGGCCGATTGCTTGCCAGCAGTTGCGTTGAATCTGTGTCGCTGGATCGGCGGAATCAAACCGCCACGATTCAATTAAAAAACGATGAAACGCCATCTGTAAGGATTCCCGTTTCAGATGACGCGGCCGATCCTGACAGCCTTTCGCCTGATTGGTGTTTGAAATCGATTGCCAGTCGATTGCGAGATGCGACATCTGCGATTTCGACGATCAGCGACGAATACGCTTCGATTGAACTTCTGCAATTGCAGAAGACCAAATCAGGGGTGACCGCTGGAACGATCGTGCATTCGGTTCCCGGTCGAGTCCGAATTCGTCATCCACTTGCGAAAGGGGACTCTGACTTATCCTGTCGAATCAAAGATTCGATGGGTAGGATTTCTGGAGTTCAGGCCGTTTCTGTTTCTTCCACGACAGGTTCCGTGGTGGTGTCATTCAATCCGGCACGCACGAACGCGAATAAGTTGTTGTTGGAGCTGGAAAGCGTATTGATCTCAAGACCGGATCAAATCAGCCTCCTCTCAGGCCCTCCAACAAGCAGATGGGTTGCCAGCGGCACCTGCCTGGGTCTGGCGGTGGCTTCTGAGTTCTTTGCGCCCGGTCTGGCACCTGTGACAGCAACCGCGCTCGTGGGTTTCAACTTGTCGACGATGGGAAAAGGGATTGTTGAACTTTGCACGCTGAAATGGCGAGTGGCGTCCCTTTACACGGTGATTATGGGGACAACCCTGATCAGCGGACAATTCCTTGCTGCGGCCCTGATGCATGCCTCGATTACGTGCTGGCACGGTTGGTCAAGTCATCGACTGCGCAAGATTGCGGATCGGCTGAAGAGTGAATCTCAACTTCCGCTTGTCATCTGTCGGTCGCATCACAATCTGTTAATGAACGGTGAGCGGTTTCCAGAATGTTTAATCGGAACGATTGTCACCGTTGAAGCTCAAATGACAGTCCCCTACGACGGCGTCGTGATTTGTGGAGAAGGATTGCTTGACGAACGTTGTGTCCGTGGCAGCGAAGGTATTTCACGGCGAACGACGGGAGACAGCGTGTTTGCAGGGTCATATCTCACTCACGGGCAATTGCGGATTCAAGTCACGGCTGTCGACAAACAGACGCGTGTTGCCAAAGTCCGCGAGACACTGCTTGCTTCGATTGCTGGATTGCCTGGCGAGGGGGGCCCAACGGAACGTGGAGATGACTCGGCTTCCAGTTTTGTTCCTTACACGTTTGCGACAGGGACCGCAGCCCTGATGGTTGGCGACCTGTCGACGCTCGCGGCCGTCCTGCGACCCGACTTCGCCACAGGACCATCGATGTCGGAAAGATTCGGCACACTCAGTAGTGTCGGCCATTTGTGGAACCGAGGCTGGCTGGTCAAGAAATCCGAAACACTGCACGACCTGGCAAAGACGGAAACCGTCGTTGTCGTTCGCACCAATGAAACCGTTCACCAGGATGCGGACGATTCACTCGATCCGGCGTTGGAGGATGAGCGTCAACTGGATGCCGATCAAATCGGCCGTCGCACTGTTACTTTGGGAACCAGAAAACTGGACATTCACGAAATCGAAGGCAACAGCTCTCAGTGTGTCGCCTACATTCGCGAGCTACGGTCTTTAAATTACCGAGTTGCGGTGGTGGCAAACGGAAGTCTCTTGAACAGACTTGCTCATGATGACCTGATCCGGATTTCGTTAACCCCCGAGAATTCGTTCGGCAACAAGAACACGGACCTGGTTGCACTTCACTCTGAACCACATCGAGTTGAAGAATTATGGCAGGTGTTGCAAGAATCCCGCCGCCCGAATCAACAGGGTTGGGCAGCAGTCGTTGCCTGCAACATGCTGGCGGTGTCAGGAGCGTTTCTCGTTGGATTAACGAGCTTACACGTGGTTGTTTTGACAAACCTTGGCGCGTTGGCCGCCGGCGCACTTTACAGTCGGCACGTCAATCGCTCGGGTCTGATGCTGTCACCAGATAGCCAGCCCGGGTTACGAATCGAGCACGCCCCCCTTCAGTTCAATTCCCGGACAGGGAGTTTATCGAAGGAAAACCTTGTTGAAAATAACGCGAAAGAAAGCGATATCATTCAAACTGAGGCAATCAGTCCGTATCGAAAGTCGCTGAATGAAGGGGTGATTACTCCTGCGTCACCCGACAGTCGACAAGTTCAAATGACCGAAAACAGCGAAAGCGACTTTGAGCGGCCCGTTTCGGCAACTTCTTGAAAGTCCTTTTTATCATCCTTCTCCTGTTGTGCAGGGAAAAATATCGTGTCCGAATTGAATACTCTCGATCCACCACCGACGCAATCTTCTCACGAAGAACCTGGCGTGGAACGAGTCGTGAACGTTCCCTGGGTTGATGGAGCGGGTACTTCTGGTGAACCGCCTTTGGCGTCTCACGCGGAAAACATGGACGGCTCGAAGTCGCGAGTTGACCAAGCTGAACCGCTTGTCGAAAACGCGGTCGACACTCCGGACAATCCTGAAGATGCCCTTGCGAATGGAGGTGAACAGAATTCGAACGAGCTACTTGGAAAACTGCCTCCTGAAATCGGCATGCTACTCGTCATTTCGGGAGTCGCCGGAATTTTACTGCCAGGTCTCGTCGGTACACCCCTTTTAATCGCGGGTGGTGTCTCGATCTGGCCAAAGACATTTGAACCGATCGAACGCTGGTTCAGTCGACGATTTCCGTCCGTTCATAAAGAAGGTGTGATCCAAATTAAGGAGTTCATTTCGGATCTCAATAAAAGATTTCCGAACGAGTCTCAATAAAATAATTCAGTGAATTGAGTTGATCGCGCCCGCTTCTTCTCTGTTTAATAAAGTTGTGAATTTGTCCCGCCCACTTTAAGCACTCTCGTGAGGAGTATTGATAATGTCCCGCGCTATTCGATCCTTGAAATTGTTTGCAGAGTCTGTGTTCGTCGGTTTCGCATTTGCGATTGGCTGGTTTCTCGCTGTCGTTGCCGTATCAGGAATGATTGCCTAGTTTCCAGCGTTGAAAACTTAATTGTCGCTCAATATCCGTGACGCTTGACCGTTTGTACCTGTTTTTTAGTCCCGCGAGTGGGGCTTTCCTTTGAATGTGAGAACCTGAGATGTCCGAAGCGATGACTGCGACGATTAACGAAACGATTGCCGAAACGTCGACGAATATTCTTGCGACGACGAAAAGTGCCTTTGAATCAGGGATGGCAGATGCTCGAGCTTCAGTCGAAGAGTCATGGCCAAAAATCGCTGAAGCCGTCAGCAAGGGAGTTTATAATTCCGCTTACTACGTAGCGTTTGGAGTGACTTTTCCAGTCCTGTTGCTAGCGAAGAGTATTCCACAGAATAACAGTCTCGTTGGAGGCTTCGTCGACGGTGCCCGGCGGGCGAGTATGAGATGCGACAAGATGTTCAGCGAGAAATAATCTTTTAACCTATGGATGGGCGGAAGGGACGAAATGGCAATTCGAATTCTTGGCACGTCGCACGAATTGACGCTGATTTTTGATCGCTCGTCAGTCCGACTGTCGACAGTGCAGATCGATCGATTGAGCCAGACGCTTGGCGACGTGGAGGGGGTGGAATCCGTCCATCCACGTACTGCGTGGTTCTCGAGTCCCCGCATCACTGTTGTGTTTGACAAAAACACCCAACCAAACGAAATCCTGCGTCGAATGGCGAGTGCTTTACGTTCGCCGGGTGGATATGCCGCTTCCTCGTATCAAGCACCTTCATTCGCGACCGCAACTCCAGAACTCACGAGAGTCAATGAGCCTCGTCGCGACTCGTCATTGACCGTTAAACAAGATTCTTCGGTAGTCGTCGATACTCGGACCCTGGGTCGTCGCCTTTCTGTCCAGAAACGGCTTCGGGAATTGGGATATGGAATTCTGACGCTCGCCTCATTTGGAATGGCTTGGGTCGGGCTGATCGTACCTGGAATCCCAACCGTTCCGTTTGTCCTGTTGACTGCCCATTTCGCTTTACAAGCATCTCCGAAACTCCGAGCCCGAGTGATGAAAAGCCGGATGTTCGGACAGATGATTCGCGATTGGCAGCAGCACGGAGCCATTCGCAGAAGCGTTCAGATCGAAGCGTACTTATTGACACTTTTGATCATCGTGGTCGGACTAATTTTTTCGCCACCGATTCCAATCATCTACGCGGGAATGGCGTTTGGAAGTGTCTTAGGCCTTTATGCGGTTTCTCAAATACCAGTAATCGAGTCGGCCGAAGAGGGTGAAGCCGTGATTAAAACTGGGGGATTTCTCAAACATTTCCCGGCGAATGCCTGATGCGAATCGTCTACAATCCTTGTGGCGGCAAGAACAGTTACGCGTCATATTGAGATTGGTACCCGATGAAAACGATCGATTATATCTACCGTTTTGATCCGAAGAACACGTCCGTCAAGATTCCGCCTTCGGATGCTGAAAAAGCAAAACACGAGCTTGAAGTTGGCAATCGAATGTTTGCTGACTGGATGAAGAGCTGCCAGCACGGTTCGTTGACTCCGGGTGATCCTCACTACGTTGTCGAATGTGCTGGCCTGAACTTTGGTCACACGCCAACCGGGGACGACGTTCCTCGACAGGATCCTTTTGCGATCGTGATTGGCTGCTCGGATGCACGAGTACCGATCGAAATGGTTTTCGGACAGGGATTCAACGAATTGTTTGTCGTTCGCGTGGCAGGAAATGTTCTCGCCGACGAATGCTGGGGAAGTATTGACTATGCGCTGAGGGAGCTCAGCGAAAGCGTCAAGCTGGTCGTTGTCATGGGCCACAGTGGTTGCGGAGCGGTCACAGCGGCTGTCGATGCATATCTCGACCCCAAAAAGTACTCATTAAATGCGATGTCCCTAGGGGTTAAATCGATTCTGAGGCATATTTTTGTCTCGGTGCATCGAGCAGCAATGGGGCTACAGGAAGTCTGGGGGCCTGACGCGCCAAATTCTCCGTCGTACAGGTCTGCGCTCATTGAGAGTGCTGTCTGTCTCAATGCTGCTGCCGCCGCACAAAGCGTACGAACAGCAAATGACCGTATCAGACACGCTGACGTTCGAGTGCTTTACGGCGTCTATGATCTGCGATCACATCATGTCTGCATGCCACCCATCTGCACTCACGTGTCAGATCGTGACACGCTCATCAACCTTGCTGATGCTCCAAATGATGCCGCTGAATTTGAATCACTGGCACGAGAAATGGCCGTGCGTTTGAAGTAACGCACGGCCATTAAGATTATGATTTCTTGTCAGCGGTACCATTCACAAAGTGAATGAAAATCGTGACACGATTTACTTCAATTTCGCCAGCGCCTGATCTGCGGCCTTTCGAACCGATTCATCAGAATCCTTCAGGGCGACTGTCAGCCCTTCCTTGACCGCGGCAGACCCGCTTCCGATTTCGCCGAGGGTTTTCGCCACTTCCGCTCGCGCCTTCGGGTTCTCGGCACCATGCAGTGCAGCGACGAGCAACGGGATCGCCGTTTCGATGATTTGAGGATTTGGAGCGATATGAACAAGGGCCCATGCAGCCACGGACTTTTCGTAAGGATTTCGGCCTTTAAGCAATTTTTGCAGACTTGGAACAGCCGCAGCAGCGGGTGCTCCAATACGTCCCAATGCAAATCCAGCAATTGGACGGAGAGTTGAATCACCTTCGTTTAAGATCTTAATAATGTCATCGACCGCCGTTTGGCTGTCAGGACCAATTTCAGCCAAGGCAATCAGTGCTTCGCGACGCACGACAGGAACGTCGTCACTCAAATGTTTTTGAAGTCCTGGAACGGCACCTTTGGCGCGTTCTCCGATTCGTCCGAGAGTTGCTGCGACTTCACGACGAACTTCAGGTCGTTGACTGTCGAGTGCTTTGATCAACCTGGGAATTGCGATCGTTTCGTACTCAGCATTTGCGGGATCAAGTTGCAACAACGCCCAGACACTCGCAAGAGCAAGGGTCGGATCGTCGCTTTCGAGCAGACTTTTCAAGCTGGGGGTTGCTTCCTTGGCACCAATCTTTCCCAGAGCGTAAGCGGCTGCGGATCGGAAAGGGAACTGCTTGTTGTCGAGTGTTTTGATTAACTCGGGAACTGTCGATTTCGCGTCGGCACCAATCGAAGCGAGTGCGATAAGAGCTTCTCGCTTTGTTTCGGCATCGTTCGATTGCAGCAGACCCGTTAAGGCTGAAACCGAGTCTTTTGCATTCGGACCGATGCCAGCAATCACGGGAAGGACCAGCTTTTGCAGTTTTTCACTTTTCAAGCCTTCGATCAGGCCAGGGACGGAAGCCGTTCCAAGCTGTTGAAGGGCCTGACCAGAACTGAACCGAACTTGTGCGTCCGGATCGGAGAGACCGGCGATGAGCGTCGGCACAGCAGATTTGGCAGCAGGTCCGATGTCGCCAATCGCGCTGATCGCGTGCCAGCGTAGTTTCAAATCAGTTGATTTCGCGGCCGTGATCAAGCGATCAACTGCGGTGGCGGCTCCGTGGCCGATTCCAGCAATGGCATCAATCGCATTAAGGCTGGCGGTGGAACTTGGGCCACCAATGAGCTGCTGAAGTGATGGTACTGAGGGGGTGCCAATCAGGACCAGACCTTGAATGGCTTCGGCAGAAACATCTTGTCGATCACTTTTCAGTCCCGCGACAAGGACGGGAACCAGCAACGCGGCATTTTCCGCCTTGCCTGATTCAATCTCTGCAATTGCGTGTGCGGCGCTAACGCCGATTAACTGTTCTTTATCAAACAACAGTTTTTTCAGTTGCGGAACAGAAGACTGTGCCGCTGGACCAAACTTTCTCAGTGCACTGATCGCACTGAGACGGAGTAATGGGAAGGGATCTGTGAGCACACTATTCAGTGCGGGTACAGATTCTTTTGGGTTCGAATCAATTCTTCCTAACGCTTCAATAATTTCATGGCGCAGGGCGGGATCGTTGATCCCGAGCGACTTGACCAGAAGCGGAACGGATTCGGCGGCGGCAGGGCCGATTTCCCCCAGTTGTTGAGCTGATTCCGTCTTTTCCTCCAAGCTGCCCGATTCGAGCAATTTGCGGAGTGTCGCGAGTTCGGTGTCTTGAGCCAAAGCGGACGACACCGCCAAACACATTACCAACGTTGCCAACGTTCCAGTCAGTCCAATTCTCATGCCCGATGCCCTTTGAACGCGAGTTTATGCTTGATGGAGAGATATCGAAGCGGTACAACATCTTGTTGTTCTCTCTGAATTCTAACAGGGTGAACACCGCTGTCGCCACTCAATGAAATTGTTTTCGTGATGTGTTCGACAAGAAAATTCATTCCAGATCGTTTGTGCTGTCATTCCGTGAAGGGGTTGGACGTGAAGAAGTTGCTTGTCACTGCAAGTCTGTTTTTGGCTGCCACAGTAACTTGTGTATCCTCAGCAACCGCTTATGACAATTTTGGCATGTATGGCGGTGCTGCAATGGCAGGCTTTGGCGGCGGTTGGGGTGGTTATGGCTGGGGCGGTTCCCAGGGTGGCATTGGTGGCATCTACGACGGCCAGGCAAACGTCATCCGGTCGGAAGGGATGTACAATCAGATGACTTCCCAGGCCGCCATCAACTTACAGAAGGCGAATCAGGAAAACGAGAAGGCTCGGGCGCTCCACCTGGAAAACCAGCAGAAGATTCACGAAGAAAGGCTGAAACGCACACGTGAAGCCAAGGTTCGTCAATCGGAAGAACGCGTCGAAAATATGGCAGCGCGAGAGCGTCAGCAGGAATTCATTGACGCCCATAAGCCCCAGCCCTTGGCTGGCAGCCAACTCGATCCTTCAACCGGCCAAATCAACTGGCCGTCACCCTTGAGAACGTCGGATTTCGATGATTTTCGTAAGGCCGTGGAAGCGTTATTTGAAACGCAGACGAAATATGGATCGACCTCAGACCTCACAATCCAGATCGTCAGAAAAGTCGGAGAAATGAAAGATCTGTTGCGAAAGCAGATCTTGAATATGCCGATGCCGGAATATTCCGAGTCACGTAAGTTTCTTGACAGTCTGGCAGCATCGGCACGCTGATTTCGCTCGCGCGAGCCAGAGTTGGTGTATTGTGATTTGCCGGGATTATTCCGATTTATTTTCGCGCCAGACCGAGACAGCGTGCTGCATCTGTTCGGCCCAGACTCGATTCAGGTCATCCGTCGAAGGGACGTGTCCGTCTTTCATCTCGCCGAAATACCAGCAGCAGGCTTTTCCAAGCGAATATGTGTAAGCAAACGCCATTGCGGCATTGGCCGTTTGTCCGACGAATGGAATGAATTTGAGCGGCGCTTTAATTAAAAACTTGACCGCCAGCCTGCCGCCGACGGCGCCTGCCATCTTGACCAGAAGACCCGCGTTCATTTTTTGATCATAGAGATCTGCGAGTAAATAAATTAATCGCGTCTGTAGGGCCATAACGAGTGGGATGTCAACCCATGGCAACGGTGACGCGGCTGATGTCGCCGCCAGGCTGCTATAGGTCAGAATAGTTGGCATTGCTTGTTTTGCCGTTAAATCTCGCAGGGAATTTCGCACGTCGTCAAGGTGAATTAAGGCTTGGCGATAGGCTGCGGGGAGCAGTTCGATTAAGGCTTCTTCCAGCCGTGCCCCACCAAAGTTGGGTTGTTCAAAACCTTCCTCAGGTGGCGTCAAATCAATCGGAACGATTCGATCAACCAGACCTGAAAACCGTTCTTCCTGCTCTCGCAGGCTTCGTTGAAGCGAGGGATGACCAGCCAGTGACGAAGGGCGTTGACCCAATTCGTTTGCGGCTGTATCGACTTTGACTTGTGACGTTTCAGCGGGTGCATCGGTTTTCGGTTTGCGGATCACATCGAATGGGTCGGGATTGGGATGTTGCTCAAACGGATAAGCTTCATGCAGACAGGTCAGCACCAGCACGATTGGGCGGGTAGGACGAGCAGCCCGAATCTTTCGTAGCGGATCAACGATCTCCGCGAGTGCATGATCCATCACTCGAACCACGAGAATCACCACGTGGGTTGAACTGTCGAAGGATTCAATGTCTTCCTTAGGGTCATAACCGGATTCACCCAGACCACGCGTATCTAAAAACCTAACAAGCGGCTGCGAGGAAGACGGAAAATCGTAACGAAATGAAGTCTTCGTCTGGGGCTGAAATCCGTTGCCGATTTCTGCCTGAGTCGACCCGGTGATAAAGCGGACAATCGTTGACTTTCCGCTACCGGTTTTACCGAAGAGCCAAAAGACCGGGACGGGTATTTTTTTTAACAGTTCCTGACGTTTCCGTTCGAACTGTTCGTCCGACAGCGACCCAAACCCGAGCAGGGACTTGATTCGATCGAACATTGTCTGCAGCCTTGTAGTGGTGAGTTATATTGCGCATTGATCGCGTCGACTGTATTGAAGCACTAATCGACGCGACATGCGATGAACTCGCCCTCCATTGGTCATTTCGCCTTTTTACCCTGGGCTACGTTTTCCGATGGTTTCAACAAGTTGGGAAGTTCCGTTTTGATATCGGTGAGGGTCGCGTTCCGATTGACAACTTTTCCTTCCTTGTCGACCAGGAACATCGTGGGAAGCGATATGATTCCAAACGATTCGGCAATCGGACTGTTAAGTCCCCCTGTCTGGGTCGTCGGGTTTGGCTGATAGAGATGCTTCCAGTTCATCTTGTTTTTCTGGACAAACGGCATCGCCGTTGACTTTTCGAAATCTAGAGCGACTCCCACGATCTCAAAGCCCTTGGCTTTATTGTCCTGATACAAAGCTCGCAATTGCGGAATATCTTCTTCGCAAACTTTGTATTCACTGGCCCAGAACACGACCAGCACAACCTGGCCCTTAAGGCTCTTGATATCAATGTTTCCACCATCAAGACCCGGTCCCGACAGTGACAGAACCTGGCCTGTCAATTTGAGTCGACGCAATGCTCCTTGAGCCCGCGTTGCCATTTCTGATTTCGGCTTTTCTTTGAGTAACTTTTGATACCATTCCGTCGCTTCTTTGCTGCGTCCCTGCAATTCTTCGTGGGTTCCAAGCATGACCATCGCGTCATCCGAATCGTCCGAATTCGGATACTTTTTGACAAAATCATCCAACCCTTCCAACCACGCTTTTTGAATCTCTGCCTGCTTTTCTTTGTCTTCTTCGGCCTGCTGCAAGTTCACGTAATACTCGGCCTGCATCAACCTGTATGCGACATAAGGCAATAATGGGGACTTTGGCATCTTCCGTGAGATGTCTGTTTCGATCTCTTTGAGATCCTGAACACCCTCGGGGTAGGTCCCCATCTGCGATGCCAGCGCGTAACCATCGATGGTTTGCTTCATCAGCATGGTTCGTTCTTCTTCGGTCTCAGCCAGTTCAATGGCGTCTTTCAACAAACTCGCTCGTTTTGCCATCAGTGCCTTGACCGCCGGAACTGATTGACCTGGCTTCATCAATCCTTGTTCAATGTCCGTTAGATCCTTCAAAATCTTTTCAACTTTAGGAGACGGACCCGTTGTCCCGGCAGCAGTTGCATTGGAAGCCAGTAGTGGCTCCATCAGAATTCCACCGTTCGTGGTTGTCACTTCGCCTTCAATAGGGATAGGCACCTGGGTGATTTTCCAGACGTCGCCGACCCGAATCATTTCTCCAATTTGAATCGCGTTAAATTTAGTTTGTGTTTCGACGATGGCCATCGCGCTTTCATAAACCTGCAAATCGGAATTCGCTTTCTCTTCATCCATGGGGATCGTGCTGGGCATTTGCGCATCAAACCGTGTCCAGCGTGACTGAGCGGATAGCGACTTTGATTTGGCCATGACTCCTTTCGCCTTCTTGGCGGGATCAGCGGCTGATTCGATCAATTTACCCGCCAATTGCGAATTGATTCCGAGTAACTTGAGATCGTCTTCATTAATCATGATCGCTTGAAACGCCGCTTCATCGCCGGTGATTAACGCGCGTACGGCCTCCTTGGAGGCTTCAGCGGCGGACAGGACCTTCCATTGTTCGATACGACCATCTTCGTTCTGATCGATGCCCCAGCGAGTCCCCCCAAGATTCAGCCAGCGACACTGGTCAACCTTGTTATTGTTGTTCGTATCGATGTCTCGGTAGACCTCGATCCCGTCCTTGAAGTAACGCCATTGATCGATACCGCCAACTCCGTCTGTATCGAGAAATTTGCGCAGGACCTGGCCAGTCGGTCCCATGACAACCCAACCGTTGACCTTCCCTTTACGTTCGACTTCGACTTTACATTTTGCAAAATCAGCCGGCTTGGGGGTTTCGATTTCGACGTCTTTTTGACGAGGTACGAATGCCATCGTGTCAGCGACTTTCGGTGGATCTGCAGCCCAACCCAAAGATCCGAATGTCGAACACGCCACGACCAGACCCAGCAGACACGTTTTTCGCGAAGTCATCCTCGCCACTCCATTGAAGCGATCAAAAACTTTTTTCCGCTTCCAAAAGCAATTTTGGACACGGAATCCATTCCCTTGTGGATTCTAGGTAATGTCCAAAACCACGTCACCAGCAGTTTTTCGGCGGACAACCAGCTCCCCTGAACCTTCGAAACGTTCATGGCTGAGACCGGGGTTGAGCATAGTAACAGTAAGTCCTCGAGGCATCAAAAGTCCTATTCTTCATGTTAAAAGTGACAATACATCGAAAGGGTCTACTGCGTTAGAGCGACGTCTTGTCAATTCCAATCAGTTATCGTAAAGCTTTCAAAAAGACACTCTCAGGAAGGACGGGAGCGATGAACCTGAATTGGCTGCTGGTGTTTATTCCGATCGGGTTGTGCCTGAACTGGATCGAGGCAAATCCGTTATTGGTCTTTCTGACTTCCGCGCTGGCAATTATTCCGTTGGCGGGACTGATGGGCGATGCCACCGAGGCACTTGCCACGTTTTTGGGGCCGATGATTGGCGGGCTGCTTAACGCGACCCTTGGGAACGCCCCGGAGATCATCATCGCTTCCTTTGCCCTGCACGCGGGCCTGGTCACGATGGTGAAGTCTTCGCTGACCGGCTCGATCATAGGTAATCTGCTGTTTGGTCTGGGGGTCTCGTTTTTCGCTGGCGGCATCAAATATGGCAGGAATCAGAAGTTCAGTTCTCAAGCCGTCAGAATGACCACCGCCTTGTTGACGCTGGCGTCGTTCGGGCTGATCATCCCGGCCGTCACTCAGTTTAATGCGTCGGCGACTCGATCGATCAGTCTCGAAACGGCGGTCGTTCTGTTCGCTGTCTATCTGGCGTACCTGGCCGCTGTCGTCCTGAATCATAAAGCCTTAATCGGCAAGGAGGGGGTGAAGGCGAGCCTGAAGGAAAAGGACGTTCGACCCGACGAAGTTATCGAAACATCTGAAGCCGGATGGAGCCGGAATCAGGCGATCGGCATTCTTGCGACGGTCACCATCGCTCTGGCGGTGATGAGCGAAGTCTTGACCGGAGCGATTGAACCAGCGTCGAAGACGATGAATCTCAGCCCGGAGTTTGCTGGCGTATTCCTGCTCGCACTGGTCGGAAACGCCGCAGAACTTCTCAACGCGGTTCGTTTTGCTCGCAAGGATCAAATGGATCTATCGATCGCCGTGACGGTCGGTGCCAGTGCCCAGGTCGCATTACTGGTCGCTCCAGTGCTGGTATTCATGGGACTGATCATGGGCCAGAACATGAATCTGGTCTTCACGCCGCTCGAATTGCTGGCGATTGTGATGGCGATTTATTTGACCCGAACCCTGACTTACGACGGGGAATCAAGCTGGCTTGAGGGCTTCATGCTGATCGGCGTCTACGTCCTGTTTGGAATCGGATTTCTTCACATGCCGACCGCCGCACCGATCAATCAACTGTTCAATCCACTGTTCTCTCCTCCGACCGCTGAGGGGAAACCGTAGTCAGTAATTCACGAGCAAAACGCATGGGCATTTAGAGTTTCGCGGTCTTGCGATAGATGCGTAACTCGATTTTTTGGATCGCAAAATTGGCGGCAACTTTTTTGAATGAAGATGTCGGTGTTTCGCCTCTACCGGTGAATCGTATTGTGCTCCCAACGACAAACCTCGAACGACCAGTTTTTCCCGCTTTCAAGTGTTGACTTCGCCGCAAGCGTCCATTATCGGTAAAACGTGGTATCTTCGAATTCCATGGAATAAATCAGAGAGCGTTTTGAGGTATCACGTCGTGCATCGAGGTCTTGGGGAACTTAGGAATCAGGCCGTATTTTGAAGTTAGCCGAGCAGCTCAGAAGACATCGGCCTCCCTGTTCTCTCGGATTAAAAAGCCCCTCTCAGGCCGTATTCTTTAAAAAAGGGCGAATTTAGCTCAATGAACAAAAGATCTCTTCAGGGAAAGCGGGTTTTGATTACTGGGGCCGGCGGCGGAATTGGTCGTGCATTGGCCCTTTCGGCAGCAAAGCGTGGCATGCGGGTTGCGATTACCGACGTTGCATCTGACCGCCTTGGGGAAACTCGCGCGGCATTGCCTGCAAATGACAAAGACGTTAAAGCGATTACTGCTGATCTTACGGATCAAGGTGCTCGTCAGCGGGCAATTGACGTCATCGAATCGGAATGGGGCGGACTCGACGTTCTGGTGAATGCTGCTGGAGCTGGGGCATTCGGTTCGTTTCTTGATCTGGAGCCGGACTCACTACGTCGAATAATGGAGATCAATTTTTTTCGGTTGCCGAGTTGTGCCGTATTGCATTACCTCTCTTGCGTGACGGAACCGACCCCTTAATTGTCAATATCAGCTCGATGTATGGCCGTCGGGGCGTTCCTCAATGGGCCGGTTATTGCGCAAGTAAGTTTGCACTGAGTGGATTTTCGGAAGCGCTTCGCGCGGAGCTCGTTCCGGATGGAATTGGGCTACTTTTGGTCCTTCCTGGCGTCACGAAAACAGATTTTGGCAGCAGGTTGATCGCCAATTCCACTCACCAAAAACTCGTGCTATCGACTGGCATAGCCCCAGAGTTTGTCGCAAAATCAGTTTTCGAAGGTGTGATCCGAAGAAAGAATGAACTGATCGTCGGTACCGATTCTCTGAGAATGATCTTGGCAAATCGATTTTTTCCGCGGTGGGTTGATCGACGTAAAGGGCATCAAGTACTGATGGGGACACGCCGATGAAATGGTTTGTCATCCGTGCAAAGTGGCTGGTTATTTCGATTGTGCGGACAGCGGAATTCACGCTGCCTCCTCGTTTGCTTTGGTGGTTTCTGATCCCTGGGGCTTGCTATCTGACAATATGCCAGTGGCGGAAGCAGCGATCCGCCATTCAGCAATCGACGGAACGCGCCACATGTCTCCAATCCGTGATGTCAAGGCATGGTCAACACGCCGATGGTTATCAGAAATCGACGCGAACGTCGCCCATTTCCATAACTGGTGGCCAGATCGTCTCGGAAACTCGCGCTGGCGACGATGCTTGGAAATAATGGGACAAGAGCATCTGGATCGCGCGCTGGTGTCAGGTCCAGTCGTGCTGGTGACTGTGCATTACGGCGACTTGCGACTTCTGCTCTATGCGCTGCGTAGCACTAAGCTAACAGCGGCGTTTATGGCACGGCAGAATTCCACAAACCGTTGTCCGGTCCGCAGGTGGATCGACAACTTGGCCGACGCTGCTAATGAAATGAGCGATATTCCCTCGGTTTTTGAGACAAACGAAATCGGCAAGGCGCACGACTACCTCGCTGGAGGGAAACGGATACTTGGCATTGCCGTTGACGGATCATTGCGTCGAGCGATATCGGTACGCGACGGAGGCTCGCAGATTTCCTTGGCCCCTGGAGCGCTTACGATGGCGCAATTGACGTCTGCTCATGTCATTCCCTGCATTATTTCGCGAGTAGGCGGCTTTCGCTATGCCATTAATTATAGCCCGCCGGTAGCAGCCGACTTGCTTGTTGACAGTAGAGGCCACGAGGCGGCGATGAATTATGTTTGGTACGAATTGCGTTCGGTAATCTGGAATCGAATAGAGCAATCCTTGCCTACACTGATCGCGCGATTTCGCCATGACGTCGAGCATGTCGTTGCTCTCGATGATGTAAGGGCTTAGTGCCCTAATTGATTGATTAGGCAACGCGTCTCGAATTCAGTGTTGGACGTTTTCTTGCCTGGTACCCACGATTTCAACCAGTTCGACGGGAGGGTCGTTTCCCAGTCCAATTCAACAGTTTGAAAAATCGAAAAGTCTTTGACTTCGAGAGCGAAAAGAATAAAAATGAAAATTGAACAGCGAATTGATTTGATTTTTATTGAAGTGAAATAAATAATATTTAACCATGAACGTCAAACGCTGGGTAGAGTTGCTGGAAGAAGAGGACCTTGCGTTTCTGAAGCGGTTTGTAATGGCTTCAGGATCGCTCAAGGAAATGGCTCAGTTTTATGGGATCTCGTATCCCACGGTTCGACTCCGTCTCGATCGATTAATTGCCAAGATCAAAATCTTTGATCACGAAAATTCCATGAGTGATTTTGAGCGGACGTTGCGCGGATTACACGCCGACGGCAAGATCGATCTCGCGACTCTGAAAACATTACTCGTTGCACACCGCAAAGAATCGGAGAAGGCTCATGTCCCTGCTGAAAAAGACATTCATCGTTTTGACGGCCATCGCATCGACAATGTCGGCTAATATTACCTGGGCGACTGACTCGACAGTGAACCTCAATTTTTCCCCGATTGAAGAGATTGGCGGCCGCGCGACATCTGCGAAAGGGCCGAACGGGGAAGCGGCAGTTGAAGTCGCGGGCGGTGAAAAACCCAGTTCGACACGTTTAATCGATTGTGACGCTCCTGAATTCTCTACAAATCGATACACAGTTCGCGGCCAAGTGAAATATGAAG
This sequence comes from uncultured Schlesneria sp., assembly GCA_903858935.1. Lineage (GTDB taxonomy): Bacteria > Planctomycetota > Planctomycetia > Planctomycetales > Planctomycetaceae > Schlesneria. Next base: position 37,250 of record CAIOKO010000180.1, read on the forward strand.
GGGTTGTGGGGGACGGCTATCTGGAATTGATAAACGACTTTGGCGGCAAAAAAGTCTATTTCAGTCGAACGCTCAGCCAGTTTGGCGGACTCAAAAAAGTTGAAGGGACAAGTGACTGGCGGGAGTTTGAGCTTCCCTTTCGTGCCGATCCCGGAACGAAGCCGGTCAAGTTGAGTCTGAATCTGGTTCTTAAGGGCGAAGGCAAGGTGATCGTGAGTGAACCTCGGTTTTCGAATTTAGCGGATTCGGCAGCAGCATGGTGGACGAACCAGCAAGGTGGAATCGTTGGTGGAGTTGTGGGGAGTCTTCTAGGAATCTTAGGGGGCTTGATCGGTTGGTCGGCAGCTTGGGGGAAATCTCAGAGGCTCACGATGGGTCTTTGTCATGCTGGAATCGCAATTGGATGCGTTTGTATCGCAACGGGAGCGATCGCAGTGGTTCTGCAACAACCGTTTCAAGTCTATTACCCATTGATGTTAGCAGGGATCATCAGTGTCTGCGTGATTGGAGCCAATCTGCGAACCATTTCTCAACGTTTTCAGGCCGACGAATTTCGGCGGATGCAAGCCATTGATGCAGTCTGACTTTGATCACGTGAAACGGGCAAAGTAGCGGCGTGTAAAACTGTAGCACCTTTTCGGCGGAAAAGTCGTCGACGCTTCTGACGTGCTAAGGGACTAAACGATGCGAGGGAAAGTATCGAAATCGTTTCGGTGATTCCTCATGAATTCAGCGTTGCGAGTTTTCTTGCCCGACACCGATGACTTCAATCAGTTCTACCGGGGGATCCTTACCCATTCCGAAATAGACTTTGACGGCGTAGGTTCGAATTCGGCCTTTCCAGGTATATGTATCTACTTTCGTTGCGGCCAGTGAGTTTGGGCCCGCCTTGTCCGATGTCACGGAAGGGCTTCCCTTCACCGGAAGCCTGCTGAATTCCGACTTGGTCAGATCATCGTTCTCGCCCTTGGAACGCAACGCATTTTGCCAAGTTTCGTTCGTAGACGAAAAATCCTGCTTGACCTGATACTCGTGCCATGCCAAACCCAGCAATACAACCACGACAGTTGCGATGGCGGCGCGTACGCCCCAGACCATTGACGGATTGATTGCTGGCTCGGGCTTAGCTTTGGGCTTTTTCTTCAAATTCTGCCGTGGTTCGCTCATGATCTTTTTTGGTATTGCATGTATTCGCTGGCATCAATAAATCCGACCAGCATCGGTTGAGAAATTACTTTTTGAAATCTCCGGCACGGATGATGACCAGTTTTTTCGGATCGACGTATTTGCGGAATGCGTATGAGATATTGTCGGGTTTCAACGCCAGAATGGCCTTTTCCTGATCCGCCGCGTGCGCAAACTTTCGATCGAGTTCCAGGTTCGAAACGATTTGACCGGCGATTGATGCATCTGCCGTACGGTTTACCTTCTGCGATTCCACGAATGCCTGTTTCGCATCAGCTAACTCCTTCTCCGTTGGCCCCTCTTTCAGGAAGAGATTGAGTTCTTCCATAACGGCCGCAGTCACCTTATCAATGTTTTCGGGATTGGTGCTGACGGTGACAGATAACGAAGCGACGGGATCTTGTGCCGATGCAGTAAACGACGACGTTGCCCCATACGACAGGCCTTCCTTCTGACGAATCCGGTCTCCGAGTCGAGATGCAAGCGTGCTACCTCCAAAAATGTAGTTGCCGATCATGAGCGCCGGGTATTCCGAATCATCGTCCGACAGTGGAAAGGTCAGACCGGCAAGGTATTCTGCATTCGATTTATCCGGCGTGATAATGTCTTCCTGAGTCGGGACCACATTGTTCGAAACTTTGCGTGCAATCCGTTGATAAGGGACCTTGGGAGTCCACGCCGCCAGCATTTCCTCGACGAGTTTCAGCGTCGAATCTGGTTCGAAATCGCCAACAATACCCAGTTCGGCGTGCGTCCCATCAAGTTGCGTTTCATAGAGTTGTTTCACTTGTTCGAGTGTTACGTTCTCGTATCGTGCGAGCGACTCTTCTAAAGTCGGCACGTAGCGGACGTCCCCCAAAGCATACGGCGAGAGCGCGCGGCTGATTTTGTTTCCGGCCAGGGCTGCGGGTTCCGTGCGACTCGAGGTCAACCCGGAAATCATGCGACGCTTCGAAGTCTCAAATTCATCGGCGGGGAAGGCCGGTTCACGCAGAATTTCTCCGAGTAGCTTCAGGCCCTTTGGAAGCGTGTCCCGCTTGGCTTCCATTGAGAACGTAAGTCGTCCAGCGGTTCCGGTCCCGCCACCACCACCTCCACGCCCACCACGTCGGCCACCAGCTCCGCCGCCCGTTCCGAGACGGATCCCCAGCGAGTCGAGTTCTTCTCGTAATGCCTGTCGATCATGTTTTAAAGTCCCGGCCATCATCAGGCCGGGGAGCATTCCCGCCGCAGTCGTCAGTTCGTTCAGTGACGACTCGTTGCCGTAATGCAGGGTCAGGACGAGTGACACCGTCTCGCCGCGGTTCTTTTTCTGCAGCAGTCCAGCTTTTAACCCTGGTTTCGAGACGATATTAAGCCGAGCGTCCAGATTGGCTGGGGAGGGATCAAAAGCTTCGCCCGCCTCAGCGACGGCTCCACCTTTGTAGTCCTTCACGATCGATGCGATCGCGGGTGCTGTGGGAACCGACAGCCGTTGAGCCTCTTTCGCAGGAATATAAATGCCTACGGTCCGATTCGGTTGTTGAAAATACGTTTTGGCAACTCGATTCACGTCAGCAGCAGTGACTGCGGCGACCCGATCCCGTTGAATAAACAGTAATCGCCAATCTCCCAGGCTCGAAGCGGAACTGAGGGCCTGTGCCATCATCTGGCTGTTCGATTGCAACATTTCGGCGTTGCGGGCACTGCGAAGCTTTGCTTTGTTCACTTCGTCGTCGGTAAAGGGGACTTCGCTAAGAGTTTCGAATGTTTTGACGAGCACTTCTCTCGTTGCATCCAGCGTTTCGGGGGGACATGAGGCCGAGGCAAAGAACAATCCGGGATCGTGGGAATTGTCCGATCCAGCGAACACAGTCGTCGCCAACTTGGACTCGACGAGTGCTTTGTAGAGGCGTCCGTTAGGGGCTTGCGTAATCAGGCCACCGAGAAGGCTAAGCGGTGCCCAATCATCGTGAGAGGCCGCGGGAACGTGATAGCCCAGACCAACGGAACCGACCGCTCCGACGCGCCGCAGGGTGACGACCCGTTCGCCATCCTGGGGCGGTTCTTCGGTGTAGGTTGCGTCGAGTCTACGTGTCGGTTTCGGAATGGAACCGAGATACTTCTCCACGATTGCCAGCGCTTTCGGCTCTTCAAACTTACCCGTCACAATGAAGACGACATTGTCGGGTTGATAGTACTTGGCGTAAAAGTCCTGAAGTTTTTCGATGGGTACTCGTTCGATGTCGGAACGATTTCCGATCGTCGATTTTCCGTAGTTATGCCATTCATAAGCGGTCGCATAGATCCGCTGGTTCAGAATTGACGCGGGACTGTTTTCGCCTCGTTCGAACTCATTCCGTACGACTGAGAATTCCGACAGCAGGTCCTCGCGTTTAACGAAACTGTTCACGAGTCGATCCGACTCCAGCTTGATTCCGAATTCCAGGTTTTCGTCTGTGGCCGGCATCGTTTCGAAATAGTTGGTTCGATCGTTATTGGTGGTTCCGTTGAAGTTGGCACCGTGATCTCGTAATGCCTTGGGGACTTCCGGGAACGTCGGTGTTCCTTTGAAGACCATGTGTTCCAGCAGGTGCGCCATACCTGATTCCCCGTATCCCTCATGCCGACTTCCGACGAGAACCGTCATATTGACGGTGATACTGGGACGCGACATCTCGGGAAACAGGAGCACTCGGGCACCATTACCGAGCCGGTATTCGGTCACACCTTCAATCGAGACAACTTTTTGAGTTGGCTCGGCCATCGCTGACGAGGCGGCCAAAATAATCGAACCAATCACGAGCAACCGACGCATGAGAGACCCTTCTACTTCATGACACATGGAAAACCATCGTTCGGCGCGCGTGTCATACTACGATACCGCTGTAATCGACGCAAACGGATAGACAGGTGTTTCCCACTTCTCCCCATCGATCCAGGGTTACTTGTGCGACGAAAGCTGATGAGGCTGGCCCCGAATATTCATTAGCTTGAGGCGCAAGCCAGACGTTTGGTTTGCCCTCGCTTTTGCGGCGGGTTTACGTGTACACGGTGTTCCAGAATGAATTAGCCGGACTAGATTGGCACGCGGACGAAACTTATTCGTGTGCGGTTGGTTGGCAGCGTTTTAGCCAGATTTTCAAGCTGCGTTATTCGGCTAAAGCCCTCGGCCGGCTTTTTCCGTTCCGAACCGCAATTGACCACCAACTTAACCAATACCGAAGAGTAAGAGGCGTTCGCGTCTGCGACTGGCGTTCCAAAACGGCGTTGGCTATCTTCTTCACATCGGCACGCTGATTGTTTTGGTGATAAACTTGATCTGTGAGAGTTTCGAAACGCATGGACCGTCGAAAAAACGATTTTCCTGATGATTTTTCTCAAATCGACTTGAGGAAACCGGCGTTCTAACGAAGCAAAAACCGACTCGAGAATTCAAAAGGTGATTTCGAATCATGTTAACTAAAAAGCCTCAGGCGATTTCGGGTGTCAGTCCTGATCACGAGACAGTGATTGAAGAGCTGTATCCTTCGATCGCGATGACTCCCGTTGGCGACTTTATCAACCGAGTCCTCGGCTCAATTCCAAACCGGGTCTGGGGCCTGAAAATCTCGAACTTGTTGTTTGGACTGGCACTCGCCCCGCTTGCTGCAACCGTTTATCTGTGGATGAAAGTTTTCGGTTCTCGCTACGTTTTGACGAACCGTGTTGTAAAACGGGTCGATTCGATGGGCTTCCGTCAGCATGAATCAATACCGCTCTCACAAATCGTTACGGCCACTGTCGATCCTGATTCCCGAATGGAATTTTACCAGACCGGCGATGTTCGATTGTCAGGGGCCGGCGGCCAATCGTTGCTGCTTCTTCGAGGTGTTCCTCGGCCTGAGCGATTCTGTCAAGTGATCCAAGAAGCTGTCGATGCCAAGCGGCTCGTGGCACTCTCTTTGTCGCAAATCAAATCACGACATTAACTTACGCGTAAAAAACAATTGACTGAGACAGCTAGATCGCACGCATTCCCGAGAGTGTTGGATGCGGATTTTGCAAAGTTCGAATAAGTGCATAACGTAAAGTTATGGAGAACTTTGCCGGTTGTAGCAGTTTTTCCAAAAGTTCTCGTTGTCACGAGCCGATAAAGTGTGCAAGGGAAGACTGCGCGTCGGGTTGCCGAATACAGTTTTCCTTGAGAATTGGTCGGTTGAGAACATGGCGACTTGACATTAAGTCTTTTTTGGGAATACAGTTGAGTCTTATCAGCACCATCGAATACTGTTCGATCGCTCAAGGTCGGCATTCTTCGGGAGACTCATGTCGTGACCAAAAAAGAAATCGTCAAAGAGATCTCAGAAGCCCTGGGAATGACTCAGCTCAAGACGAAAGAGATTGTCCAAAAGACTTTCGACGCGATCGTTAAAACGCTCGTAGAAGACGGGCGAATTGAGTTGCGTAATTTTGGAGTTTTTGAAGTTAAGAAACGAGCGGCTCGGAAGGCGCGGAACCCACGAACGGGAGACAAGGTTTTTGTCCCGGAAAAATTCGTGGTTACATTCAAGCCGGGCAAAGAAATGGAAGAGAAAGTCCGTCTCTTAGAGATGGAAGCAGCTGCAAAAGCGGCAAGTCAGAATGCGGAACATCATCAACACGTTGACCATCAGAATGTTGCTGCAGACCACCATCAACATTCTGATCACCACCAACACAACAGATTACCAGAACACAAAACGAATCCGACTGATATTCATTCCAGTTTACCTGAATGACTTTGACACTCATGAAGTGGCCGTCTTTCAATAAGCGGGATTGATGTCAGCGGGATCGAAAAATCGCGAAGACATCTATCCAGTGGATTAATCACTGGGCGGATTGAGGGATGTATCCATCACAGGTTGACCTAAAGCCTGTGACAGATAGTGTCGCTATAGGATTGAGCGAACAAGACCGTCTTTTGGCGGTTGGCACGGAGGCCATCATGCGAAATCGACTGTACATTACGTTGTTGCTGCTGGCATGCAGTTTAGGGCAGGTCGGATGCATCGTGCCAATCTGGTCGTCTTCGCCGGATGTCCGGGCTCGACAACTGATTTATCAATCGGAAAACTATCGACATATTCCCGAAATCTGGGAGCGGATCTGGTTTTTGGATGGGCCAGACCCAATGACTCCTTACCGCACACACGGTGGCGTCATTTGATGTCGGTGCTCGGTGCCCCCTTTATGGGGGCTGAAGTTCACGCCATATGGGACAGTATGATTGCCTGGCGATTCCCCTCGCGGGTTTGATGGCAAAATCATCATTGATCGCCCCATGTGAATGTTGCGTCGATGAACTGCCGGATAAGATAATCGGTTCACAATTGCTCTGTTGGAGGCGGCCAATGCCATCGTGGCACGATTGGCGTCAATCATATGGGCATCGTGACTGAGAGAATATCTTCGTGCCGAGTCTTGACGTTCACCTCAATCGACTTCACCTCAAAAACCCAATTCTGGTTGCATCGGGAACATTTGGGTACGCCCGAGAAATGGTCGCGTACGCAGATTTCGCTCAATTGGGTGGGATTATCCCGAAAACCGTGACACCGTTACCACGTCCTGGAAACCCGCCTCCAAGAACTGTTGAAACAACTTCCGGGCTGCTGAATTCGATTGGCTTGGATAACGACGGACTTGACGCATTCATTTCCAAACATCTGACCGGTCTGCTCGGCTTGGGGACATCAATCATCGCGAATATCGCCGGTAAGAACACGAGCGAGTTTGTTGAGATGGCCCAAAAATTAAACGCCTATCCCGAATTGTCGGCACTGGAACTGAATATCTCATGTCCGAACGTGTCGGGTGGAGTAGATTACGGAACAAACCCGAAGATGGCAGCAGAAGTCGTTTCTGCTGTGCGAAATGCGTGCGAACTTCCCATCATTGCCAAGCTGACCCCGAACGTCACCAGCGTTGTCGAAATTGCAATTGCGGCAAGCGAAGCAGGCGCTGACGCACTATCACTGGTAAATACGTTTCAGGGGCTAGCGGTCGACTGGCGCAAGCGGAAACCGATCCTCGGAAACGGAATTGGTGGCCTGAGTGGCCCCGCAATCAAGCCCCTTGCGCTACGTATCGTCTGGCAGGTTGCACAGGCCATTAAGACCCCGATCATCGGTATTGGCGGAATCCAATCAATTGACGACGTTATGGATTTTTTGATCTGCGGGGCGACCGCCGTCCAGGTTGGAACTGCAAACTTTTATAACCCAACCCTTGCAACAAATCTGGTCTCCGAATTGGAGTCGATTTTAGAAATTGAAGGCTGCGAATCGGTCCGCGATCTGGTCGGCACGATTCAGCCCTCAACCGTGGCAAAAATGGCGGCAGCGGCTTGTGCAACGACGTGAATCGAGGCACGACATTTTAGACAGAAGTGCATGTGAGCGACTTGCCAGTTTTCCCCTCGTTTGCGCGGCCATCTAAAGTTTCCAAGTGTTCCAGCTCTGCAAATACCTGTTTGCGTCGCTACAATAGAAGCGAGCTGGATTCTCAAGTTCATCGAACTGCTACGCTGTGGAAATCCGTCACGCATGACCGACATCAGTGCTCATCAAAAAAGCGATTTCACCGAACACACGGCATTCGAAGTCACCTCGAAGACATCGGAATCTCGTGTAGGCAGCGGAATCGATTACGAACGATTTCTCGACTGCGTTCATTGCGGACTCTGCACTGCTTCTTGCCCGACGTATCTGGAAACGGGCAACGAAAACGACAGTCCGCGGGGCCGAATCTATCTTATGCGAGCTGTCACCGACGGTCGGCTCGAATTAACAGAGACGGTCAAGGGACATCTGGACCTTTGTCTTGACTGTCGCAGTTGCGAAACGGCTTGCCCTTCGGGTGTTCAATACGGCAGACTGATTGAACCATTTCGGGTCGAGATGCAGCAGAAGTCGAAAGAATCCAGCGGCGGACAGAATCGGGATTGGTTTCAAAAATGGATTCTTTACGGTTTGTTTCCGTATCCGAATCGACTCCGTTGGGCACTCGCACCTGCGAAGCTGATGCAAACTCTGAAACTGGACCAATTCGCCGAGAGAATGGGGCTGACAAAACTGCTTCCGGAACGCCTTCGCCGGATGCAGCGACTATTGCCGCCGTTGAAGGCTCGCGAACCGCAACTCCCTGAGTTCTTGCCTGCGATCGGTCCAAAGCGAGCTCGGGTTGCCCTGTTCACGGGTTGCGTCGCCGACGCTATGTTTCATCACGTTAACTGGGCGACGGCAAGAGTCCTGCAAGCAAACGGTTGCGACGTCGTTATTCCCCGAAATCAGGCATGTTGTGGAGCGATTCATTATCACAGCGGGGCTGGTGGTCCCGCCTTAGAATTGGCTCGAACAAATGCCGATGTGTTTCATTTGAATGATGTCGACGCAATTATCGTCAATGTCGCGGGATGTGGATCGATGCTTAAGGACTATGGACACATCGCGTCTGAATTGGCTTCACAAGACAAGTCAACGTCGACTTCTTTAAACAAATTCGCAGGAAAAGTGAAAGACGTTTCCGAGTTTCTCGCAGCCCTCGGACCAGTTGCCCCTCGCGGAGAAGTCCGGTTAAAAGCCACATACCACGATGCATGTCATCTATGCCACGCACAAAAGATCCGCGAGCAACCGCGAGACTTGCTCAGCCTTGTTCCTGGACTCGAACTCGTTCCGCTTGCCGAATCAGAAATTTGTTGTGGTGCGGCCGGTAGCTATAACCTGACTGAAGGCAAAATGGCTGACCAGTTAGCGAATCGAAAACTCAAAAATATCCTGGCGACCGGTGCTGAGTCTGTCATCATGGGAAATGCAGGCTGTTCTTTACAAATTCAGGCGGCTCTGCGTCAGGCGGGAAGTTCAATTTGGGTCGCGCATCCGATGGAAATCCTTGACCTCAGCTATTCTGGACGCGACTGGCGAACCGCAAAGTCATCGAAATGATAAACGCCCGATAGCTCTCAAAGAGGCGTTAAGCTGGGAAGGATATCAGCGATCTTTCTAAGTTCAACGATTATTCTCAAAATCGCGGGCGCACGACGTCGATTCATATTCGACGGTGGCGTCTTCGGCTTGTGAACTGCATTTCAATGCGAGCGGACAAAATGGCTGACCCAAACATCATGTTGACGATTGATAACATCGCACATGAAGTGCTGATGTGGATTGGATTTGGTACGGTCGTTGGACTGTCGGCAAAAGGTCTGATGCCTGGTCGCGATCCTGGAGGTGCCATTGGAACGATGCTGATGGGGATTGTCGGAAGCTTGATCGGTTGCAGTGTTTTATTGCTGTTTGACACGAGCTTCAAAATTACTCCCATCAGTCCCATTGGTTTCGTCGCAGGAACTGTTGGTGCTTTTTTGCTCCTGTTCTTCTTCAGACTGCTGTCGAATTCCTATGTCGTGGAAGCTGTCGACGGACGGGTCGCTGGAACACCAGGTACGACTGTGACATCTTACTACCGCCGACGAAACCGTCGCGCGGCTTGAACTGGATATTTCATCGGCATTGTCGCGCAATCGAGGATCTCGTTTTGTTGTCCCTTGTTTGCGGGCTGAGCTATCAAGACAATGGGATTCTGGCGATATCGACGCAATGTTTTATTAAAAAACGCTGTTTTGAATCGCACTGATACGAGCAATCTGGATCAACGTTTTGGTCTGTTAAGCAAAGTCCTTGTGGCTATTGCAAAGAAATGATCGGTTCGAGCTTTCCATCCGCAGTGTTGCGATAAACGGCCTTCGTATGTGGGTCGACGATTAGCAACTCGCCCTTCCACCACGCCAGCCCAACCGGATTTTTTAACGGCTCGCCTGCGATGAACGCCTCAGGCTTCTCGCCTTGCTTAATCTTCCAGATCGTTTTCGCATATCCATCCGCGACAAAGGCTTCGCTCTGTTTGCCAAGTACAATATGGTGCTGGAACTGAAACGGACGTCCTTCGACAATCACATCACGTTGCTTGCCATCGGGCGATAGCCTGATAACTGCATCCTTGCCATGTGACACAACCCACACCCTTCCCTCCTCGTCAATCGCCATCCCGCGTGGTGCGGTGACTTCTGCAATAATTTCTGGAGTTCCCCCTCCTGCAGGAATCTTGACGATTCGCTGAATTTCAATGTCGCCTGCGAAAATTGATCCATCTTTCGCGACGGCCAGTGACATCGGAATCCCGACCCCTCCCTTTGTCAGTGGCTGGGGCTGATTGGCATCATCAAATCGGTAGATCTCACGAGTGCTCGAATCACCCGCAAGCAACTTTCCCTGGTGATCAATTGCCAGGCAGCGGACCGCATTCAGCGGAGTTCGAAATTTTTTGGAGCCTTGGAAATAGATCGACCACTTTCCATCGGAATATTTCCAGACGCCGGGAAGATCTCGATCGGCAACATAGATTGTGCCGTCTTCCGCGACTGCGGCTGCTAAGGGATACAGCATTCCATCGGCGGCTTGGCTACGGCGAACCGAACCAAACAACAGAATAAACCCCACAAGCCAGGCAGACATGAAAAGGCGTGTCATCGACATTATGAAGCAATCCGAAATCAATGCAGAAATTAAAACAGAGCGTTCCCTGATTATAGCGATTGTGTTTGTCAGGATGCCATTCGGCTGGCACATTCTGGCTCATTTAACTGTCAACTGTTGATTCCGAATCGCGATTAAATCAGAGTGTTTCAAACCATTTCGATTCAGCAGAAAATAGAAGCCCGTCATTTTATGTCAAATGAAAAGCCGAATACGAGTTTGCGTCCACAAATCGTCGTAGTGGGATCGATCAATATGGACCTCGTGGCTCGAATGGATCGGTTACCGAAACCAGGGGAAACGGTCACGGGCGAAACGTTTCAAACGATTTCGGGTGGCAAGGGGGCAAATCAAGCTGTGGCCGCAGCTCGTTTAGGCGCCCATACCAAAATGATAGGACGGCTAGGGGACGATTCTTTTGGGGTCACATTACGAAAAGATTTGAACTCAGCGGGTGTTGATACGAATCACATCCTGGAGACCCCCGGGGTTTCAAGTGGAGTTGCGCTGATCGGTGTTGAGCAATCAGGTGCCAATGCAATAACAGTTATTCCCGCTGCAAACGGCCGGTTGACAGCTGATGACGTGAATTCATTTCAGGAGATAATTTCGACCGCTAACGCATTGATCGTACAATTAGAGACGCCGATCGAAACTGTCGCAGCGGCGATTCAAGTCGCCAAAAAGTACGGTGTTTTGACGATTCTCGACCCTGCACCCGCGCCAAAGGGACCGCTGCCTCAAGAATTAATGACTGTCGATATCCTCAGTCCGAACCAGTCCGAAGCCGAGGCGTTGACTGGTATTCCCGTTATCGATTGGGATTCTGCGAAACTTGCAGCAGCGGAGATGAAAAGGCTGGGGGCAAACGCTGTCGTTTTGAAAATGGGAGCACTCGGCGCACTGGTTTATGCTCAAGACGGTTCGATTCATCAGATCACTGCTGGCGAAGCCGAAATCGTGGACACAACGGCTGCAGGGGATGCGTTTACGGCAGCGATGACAGTCGCATTGTGCGAAGGGCAATCGCTCAAGAATGCGGCTCATTTTGGATCTCTTGCCGGGACCTTGGCTTGCACTCGATTTGGAGCTCAACCGGCAATGCCGACTCGTGATGAAATCAAGGCATGGGCTGATTCTCACCCTTCATTCTGACCGATGTATTGAATCAGCTGAATTGAAGCCCGATGACTTTTCGGACGAACTGACAATAGCCGATCTGGCCGCATGACCGCCCGGTTTCAACAGTGGACTCTATTTCGTAGCAAGTCCAAGACGCTCTAATAATCGATAAAGCTTCCGTCTGTGAACTCCAAGCATTCGCGCGGCTTGGGATTTGTTCCACTGGCATTTTTGAAGGACATCCATAACGTGAGTCCGTTCCATTGACTCCAGATTTGCGTCGCCGGGAACTGCTGTCCGCGCCTCGGGATCATTGGTCGAATTCACGATTTCCGAAGGAAGATCATCAATTGTCACAATGTTACCTTCGGCGAGGATCTTCGCGCGTTCGAGGACGTTCTTGAGTTGTCGAACGTTTCCATGCCAGCGGTATTGGGTCAGTATCAATTCAGCGCCCGCTTCGATACTCCATTCATCGGGCAAGAAGTAACGGATGAGTAATGGGATATCCGATGCGTGATCCCGAAGTGAAGGCAATGTAATTGCCATTACATTAATCCGGTAAAGAAGGTCTTCCCGAAATCGCTGCTCGCGAACTTCTTTTACAAGATCCCGATTTGTTGCGGCGATAATGCGGACATCAACTCGACGCTCTTGCGTCGCCCCAACTCTTCGAAGTGATCCGTCTTCAAGAACTCGCAATAGTTTTGGTTGCAGGCTTGGTGGAAGTTCGCCGATTTCATCGATGAACAGTGTTCCTTGATCAGCGATCTCAAAAAGACCCGGCCTGGACTTCACCGCCCCGGTAAAAGCCCCTTTCTCGTGGCCGAACAATTCGCTTTCAACCAGCTGTTCTGATAAGGCTGCACAGTTCACTATCACAAACGGTTGATCGACACGCCGACTCGTCTGCTGGATCGCGAGTGCGGTCAGTTCTTTTCCCGTTCCGGTTTCACCCTGAATGAGAACGGGCGCATCCGTTGGGCCTACCCTGGCAATCAGGCGATAGACTTCGCGCATCTCTGGTGATTCGCCGATCAGGACAGGCGTAGGACGATTTCGTTCGGCAACGGTTTTCCATCGTATCCCATCACGTCGCAAACGACCCCGCTCAGCCGCTTTGACACACCTTTCCTCCAACGCAGCCAGAGGAAACGGCTTTGAGAGATAATCACATGCCCCCCGTTTCATGGCCTCAACCGCAGTTTCGACCGTGGCTTCACCCGTGAGGATGATCACTTCGATTTCATCCGATTTATTGCGAAGATCTTGCAGCAGATCGATTCCAGAAAGATCAGGCAGGTTCGCATCGAGGATTGCCACGTCGAATTGTCGTTGCCGAACTAGCTCCAACGCAGATCGGCTATCTGCGGCTTCGGCAACACGGTGGCCTTTGCGCACCATCCACTTGCAAGCGATGGTACGGAATTCGTCGTCGTCTTCAACAATCAAAAGTTCCATATTCTGATTGTGACAAATCCGCACACATTCCGCACGTGTCGTGACAGGGACGCACACCGGCGTTCCCATTTCGTTAATTCATATTCAATGACCGTTTTCCCTGAATTTCGGCCTTGAAACGTATCATTTAACGCTGCGACCCAATTGGCATTCGAATTGCAAAAGGATTCAACCAGCAGTGATTTCGCAGACGAGTCAGGCGGGAGCCTGCTTTTCTGGTTTTGAAAAGACAGTCACTGCATAACCTTGGTATCGGTCTCCTTGGGAGAGTAATGTGCTTCATCCGGATCGATGGATGTCTCTGTGCGGCGCGCTGGCGCTGGTGTGTGTGATCGGTTGTCATCGATCTGAGCCGCCTCAATTCGTGATCAGCGAAACGGCAAAAGACTTGTCGGCTGAATTGCAGCAGGCAGTGCAGGCCGAAATGCAAAAACAAACCGGAACGTTTCTCAAGCCGAAAATGTTGATTTCTGATGGAGATAGCCACCAGGATCTCGGTCGCGGTCAAGCGGTCTATCAGGAGCGTTGCGTGCAATGTCACGGGGTCAGCGGCGATGGCAACGGTCCTTCAGCAAAATATATGTACCCACGCCCCCGCGATTATCGAAAAGGGATTTTCAAATTCGCATCGACCCCCTACGGCTATCGCCCGTTACGCGACGACCTGGTCCGCACGGTTCGGCAGGGGATTCGTGGTACTTCGATGCCTGGATTCAACCTGTTGCCAGAAGCTGATGTGCAGTCGGTCGTCGACTACGTACTGACTTTAGGACGCCGGGGTGAGTTAGAGCGGCAGGTGATTGACATGGCCGATTCGGACAGCGCTGTGAATTCCGACGAGGTGAAAAGCGACTTGATTCCTGCAGTGCTGACCCGTTGGTCAGAAGCCGAAGCTGCTGAGGTTCTTCCGGCATCGCCGCAACCGCGATTTACTCCTGAGTTTGTTGAACGGGGGAAGAAGGCGTTCCTGACTCGGGGCTGCTCGAAGTGCCATGGTGAGGATGGGCGAGGTCAGACCGCAGACAATCGCGGAGCCGATGCCTGGGGCTTTCAGACACGAGCGGCTGACCTGACCTCTGGCATGCTGCATGGCGGCAACAGGCCCATCGACATTTATCGCCGGATTTACAACGGAATCAACGGTACCCCGATGCCCAGTTTCGCGAATGTTTTGAAAGAAGAACCGGAAACTGTCTGGGACCTGGTGGCGTACGTATTGTCTCTGACGGACAAGCGACGTCGTGGAGATATTCCGACTCCCGGTGCGATTAAGCCGTATGTCCCGGCGAAGTAGTTGTTCGTAATCTCGTTCAAAAGGACTATCTCTGTGACAGTCGACGCTCGCAAGGTTCAGGAACTGGAAGAACTCCGGACTCGGGTCAGGGAGCTTGAAACCCAGGTTGAAGCTGAAAAAACGGCCGGCCAATGGCCACCAAAAGGCTTCTACGCAGAATACTACGCTACAACCGGGTTCATTCTGGGAATGTTCGGTGCAGCAATGAGTTTGCTGGTCAACGTGATCGGTGCCCCGATTGCCAAAAAAAGTCCGCTGGAATTAATCCGCATCTACCTGACCTTTCCGCTTGGAGAGAAAGCTCTGGAGCTTGCGTCGGGCGTCAAAGACGTTTACGTCATCGGCGACGGCGTGATTCTGGCAATCGGTTGCTGCCTGTATCTTGGGACGGGAATGGTGCTTGGGATACCGTTCTTTGTGTCTCTGGTCTGGCTGACTGAAGGCAAGTCAGCCATCTATCGGTTGTTCATCGCAACGATCCTCGCCGCACTGTTGTGGGCCATCAATTTCTGGGGAATTCTTGCCTGGCTCCAGCCGTTATTGTTTGGCGGCAACTGGATCACAAACCCTGAATACTTGCCAAGCTGGGTTGCTCTGGTGACCCACTTGATCTTCGGATGGACTTTGGCGCTGCTTTATCCGTGGACCAAATTCCAGCCCTACACACAGCCCACCAGTCACGAAACATAACGAACGACTTAAGGCAGATCTGGGACCAGAATTGTCAGGATCGATCGAACTAAATTCATGGAAATGAAACGACTATCAGGAATTTTCGCATGAGTGCTGGAACAAATATTGTCACTGCCGATCGTAATTTCCCCAAGCATCATGATTTGGTGGAAGAGCGGCTGGTGCTCTGGTACTTCGTTGCCGCATTGACATTCATGACGGTGTCGATGTTGGCGGGCACATTGATGGGGCTGCAGCTGATCCGACATAATCCTCTCCCCGCAATCGAAATCCTTTCGCCCGGCCGATGGCGAATGATTCATACGAACGCGATCGCCTACGGATTTCTCGCAAACGCGTTTCTGGGAATCATGCACTGGGTCATTCCAAGATTGACCCTGCGTCCATGCCTCAATCGCCAGCTCTCATACCTGATCTTTGCAGCCTGGCAGTTTGTTGTGCTTGCAACGGCAGTTGGGCTCATTTTTGGTCAAGCCCAGGGGCTGGAATGGGGAGAGACACCAGTCTGGATTGACCCTGTTGCTCAGCTGGGGCTTTTGCTAGTCGCGATTAACTTCGGGGCGCCGATATTACAGACGCGTGGCCCGATGTATGTCACGCTTTGGTATTACCTGGCGGCGCTGGTGTGGACGTTTCTGACATATGCCATGGGTAATTTCGTGCCGGAGTACTTTGTCTGTGGATCAAGTGCAGGGGCCGTAGGGGGACTTTTTATTCATGACCTGGTCGGGCTGTTTGTCACGCCACTTGGTTGGGGAATGATGTATTACTTCGTACCGATCCTGTTGAAACGACCAATGTGGAGTCACGGCCTGTCACTTGTCGGATTCTGGGGTCTGGCGTTCTTTTATCCGCTGCAGGGGATTCACCATTTCCTCTATACACCGATCCCGATGTTCCTGCAGTATGGGGCCGTGCTTTCCACAATTGCTCTGGAACTGGTTGTCGTAACTGTCATCATCAATTTCGTTGGAACGCTATACGGGACCGGCGGACTGGTCGTAACAAACCTCCCCTTGCGATATTTCTACACGGGAATTTTGTTCTACTTTTTGACCTGTCTGCAGTGTGCGCTGCAAGTGACCATGACATTCCAGGCACTGATCCACTTTACTGACTGGGTTGTGGGTCACGCACATATGGTGATGTTCGGTGTCTTCAGCATGTGGCAACTTGGAGTCATGACCTACCTGATTCCTCGGCTACTCAAAACGGAATGGTACAGCACGAAGTGGTGTGAATGGCACTACTGGGCTTCAGCAGGCGGGTTGTTGGTCATGTCTGGCGACCTGATTCTTGGCGGCTTGTTCCAAGGCTGGTCGTGGGCGGCACTTCAACCGTGGGATGCCTCCATTCGACTTTCCATTCCTTTCTGGTCAGTTCGTCTCGTAGCGGGATTTGTGATCTTTGCTGCCCAGATATTATTCCTTTTGAATTTCTATCTGACCTGGCGCAATGCTCCGCGAACGACTCCCGTCACGGAACCTGCTTCGGGACTGGCCACAGCGTGACGGAACGTCCGCGAAATGAAACGATTCGAACCTTAAGTATCACAGTTATGCGATCCGGGCCGCTTCGGCACTCGGACAATTGAACGGCGAAAGTTCAGTCAGTGACGGCGGAATAATTCGGAAGCAGACCCCGTTAAGTTCGCCTTGACCGCTTATCCTGAAGGGCAGATGACATGTTCGAACGTAAGTCCGGCATCATTTTGATTGCAGGCATTGGCTTTTTCGCCTTGGCCTTTCTTTCGAATGCCGTTGTTCCTGTATTGATGTATCAGCACATGCCGGAAAAGTCGGTTAAGGAACTGATCAACGGCAATTTGCGTTATCAGTTTGAAGACCTGGCTCAACGATTCCCGGAAGCATTTGAGAAAGCCTATGGCCAACCGCCTGCGGATCCTGATCAAGCCAGTACCTGGTACAACGATCACTGCGAAAGCGCGTTAAAGCTGGGACATCAGATCTATGTCGGCGAGGGGTGTTGGCACTGCCATAGCCAGTTCGTACGGCCGGTTTCAAACGAAGATCGCAGGTGGGGTCCCGTGTCAAAATCGTGGGAATACCAGAACGAACTTCAGCGTCCCGTGATGTTTGGTACGCGACGTGTCGGCCCTGATCTTTGCCGTGAAGGTGGTCGACGATCCAGCGACTGGCAGGCGGTCCATTTCTTCAATCCAGAAGCACTCTCCGTTGGGTCGCCAATGCCGAAATATCCGTGGTTATTCGACGGTGCGCCTGACAAGCCAACCATCCGCGGCCTGGCACTGCTCACCTATATCCAATGGCTCGGCTCATGGCACGAAACGTATCCGTACTATGAAGACTACATCCCTGTCCCCATCAAAACTGCTTCGAAAACGGAGTAACAGATTATGACTGAGCAACGCCAGCCTTATCGTACGCATTGGCTGACCTGGTTCTTTTCCGCAGTCGTTCTGATCCCCACAATCCTGGGATTTGCAAACAAATTTCTGGATCTGGTTCTTGTCGTTCAGGGGGACGAAGATGGCGCTTTCGCCGTCACGCCAATCTGCAATTATCTGTTCGCAACGGCTGGATTCCTTTGCCTGTTTGTCTGGACCGCAACTCAAGGAGCCTTTCAAAACCTTGACGGCCCCAGTCACACGATGATGGAAAACGAAAGACGATTCGATTCTCAACCCTAAGCGATTTCAACGTTTTTCAGCAATGTCAGCGACAGGCACTGGCCAGGCGGCGAACCGCACACCCCCAAAACTTTTTGCTCGATTCGGAATGAGATTCGATGGAGACAATTTAAATGAACTCGACACCGGAATCCGCCACGCCGGAACAAGAATCACGTTTCCATACGTATGCCAGTCACGTCATTCCGTGGTACGTTCGTTTGATCTGGTTGTTCTTCTGGGTATTTGCAATCGGATATGTGGTTGCTTACTTTCTACCTGCCATTCAAACTGAGCTGTTGACACCTCCATGAAATCAGTGAAACAGTTAACGGATGTCGCGAATGATGCAGCAACCTGCGATTATTGCGGGTTACCGTTGTCGGGATCGACACCACAGGACGAATCCTCGTACTGCTGTTTCGGCTGTCGTTTTGCGGCGGGAATTTCTGCCCAGCCGGAGATGTCGGCAAACCCCATGGGTCCCGCCACAGCCTTAGGTTTCTCGGTTTTTTTCACGATGAATGTTGTCATGTTGACGATGTCGCTGTGGAGTTACGCCGCGCAACCGCAAACTGCGTTTGAAGAGGCCTTGGCTGCATTCCTGCGATACGGTGCGATGGCCTTTTCGCTTCCCGTATTATTACTGCTCGGACGACCTCTCGTCAGCCATGCGCTTACGGGCCTGCGACGAGGACTCTTCACAACGGATCTCCTTTTGGCGACCGGAGTGATCGCGGCCTTCGCCGTATCAATTGTCAGTACGTTGCGGGGTGTTGGTCACGTTTATTACGAAGTTGGTTGCGTGATTCTTGTCCTGGTGACGATTGGCAGATGGATGGAAGCAGCAGGTCGGTCTCAAGCCTCGACCGCGTTAGACCAACTTGAACGACTTGTTCCCGCGACCGTCCGCCTGCGAGAATCTGGTGTCGATATCGTAACACCAAGGGAGCAGATTTCTGTCGGCCAACACTTGCATGTGATTGCAGGCGAGAGGATTCCAGTCGATGGACGTGTCGTCAACGGACATGGGGTCGTCGATGAGCAATTCTTTACGGGTGAGAGCACGCCGGTCGAAAAGCGATCAGGCGACCCCTTATTGGGGGGCAGCTTGAACCTTGACGGCGATTTATTAATCGAAGTCAC
This sequence comes from uncultured Schlesneria sp., assembly GCA_903858935.1. GTDB lineage: Bacteria > Planctomycetota > Planctomycetia > Planctomycetales > Planctomycetaceae > Schlesneria. Next base: position 56,340 of record CAIOKO010000180.1, read on the forward strand.
AGCCCACCCCAATGCCGGGGCCTTGGGGCGGCTTGTCAACGCCGTTCGTGCTGCTCGTTTGTCAAAAGGGCATTATCAGTTACTGAGTGATGCGTGGTCGCAATGCGTCTTTCCCATCATTTCTGCAATTGCGCTAGTCGCATTCATATACCACGGCATTAAAGTTGACTGGGACTATGGACTACTGACGGCATTGTCGGTTGTTTTGATTGCCTGTCCTTGCGCATTGGCTTTGGCAACACCACTTGCTGTCTGGGTGGCACTTGGAACTGCTGCGAAGAAAGGGGTCCTCGTTCGCAGCGGATCGGCATTAGAGACGCTTGCAGGGATTCACGCGATCCGGTGGGACAAAACCGGGACACTGACGACCGGCAAACCAAGTGTATTAAAATTAAATTGTGAAGATTCTGCGGACCGCGTATCAATCGAACAAATTGCAGCGTCGATTACCGAAGCGTCCAATCACGTCTTTTCGCTGGCGATTCGCGAATTTCTGGTGGGTGTCGATCCACTCGATGCTTCAGTCAATGTGCAGACGGTTCCCGGGAGGGGACTTCGCACATCATTGGATAATGGCCAAATCGTGTTACTTGGGGCAATTCGCTGGATGAACGATTGCGGACTGGCATGGGGTCCAAATCTTTCACGCATCATGAACGATCCGGCCACGTCCGACTGTCCGATGACAGCCATCGGTTACAACGGACGAGTCCAAGGATTGTTCCTGCTGGAAGAAACGATTCGACCTGAAGCATTTGAAGCGCTGCAGGACTGTCAGCACCTGGGTCTTGACCAGGCCGTGTTAACGGGTGATCGAGCGGCCAGAGCCGCTGGACTGGCGAAGATTTTTGGAATTCCGGTCTCGGCAGAACTCTTGCCGCAAGACAAGCTAACCGCGATTCGTTCTGCACATGAGCAGTTTGGCAGCGTCGCAATGGTCGGCGATGGCCTGAATGACGCTCCGGCCTTAGCAGGATCTGATATCGGAATTGCCTTGGGTTGCGGAGCAGATGTCAGCCGCGATTCCGCCGGTGTTTGCCTGCTTTCAAGCGACTTACGTTTAATCCCATGGACGTATGAATTTTCCCGACGGACCGTAAGAACGATCCGTACAAATCTTGCATGGTCATTTGGTTATAACAGTATTGGTGTCATCCTCGCTGCCTGCGGACAATTGCATCCCGCCGTCGCGGCCGTTTTGATGGTCGTCAGCAGCTTGATGGTGCTAGGTAATTCGCTCCGATTATCAGCCGACGGACCTTTCGCTCCGTGGGAAACGTACAACAGCAACGGTCCAGGATCGGTTACCGAAGCGACGTTGAATGCAATGACACCGAAAGAGGCCACATCATGACGCCTCTGTGGTTAACGATGCTGGGAGGTCTTTTAGGGTCCTCACACTGCGTAGGCATGTGTGGTGGTTTTGCGGCGATCGTCGGGCTTCGAACGGGATCAATGATCGGAAATCTGCGGGCTCAACTGATCTATAGCGCTGGTCGATTAATGAGTTACGCGACCCTCGGCGCGATTGCCGGATTTGCTGGACAGCGGCTTTCCGACTCTCTTCCAAAAATGATCAACGTTCCGGCAGTGCTGTGCCTTATCGCCGGTTTGTTTCTTGTACGGGAGGGGTTATTGGCAACGGGCTTGTTTGCTCGACGAGTCACGGGAACGTCAACCACGGGTTGCCTTTTAGGTCCATTATTTTCGACGATATTAAAATCACCAGGAGCACGAAATACGTTTGCTGCGGGAATTATCACGGGGCTTTTGCCGTGTGGACTGGTCTATGCCTTCGTCTCACTTGCCGCCAGTTCCGGTGACTTGCTGCTCGGTGCCAGTACGATGATTGCATTCGGATTGGGGACAGTACCACTGATGGTTGTCACGGGATGCGGAGCCGCACTGCTCAGTTGGACCGCGCGCCAGCGACTGTGGCAGGTCGCTGCCTGGTCCGTTGTCGTGACGGGACTGCTGACAGTTGGTCGCGGTGTTGGATTCCTTCAATTGCAAGCCGAACCACAAGCCGTTTCGTGCCCCTTCTGCAAAGAAACGTCGTTGAAGGCCCCAGTACGACTTCAAGGTGATTTGCTCCCGACAGTCGACTTGACCGTCAGCCCGGTCGCAAACATTAATCAGAATTCCCAACCATAACATGCGATGTTGTCGATCATGAAGCCACTAGACGCAGAGGTTGTGCCGCCAGGAACTCCATCATCGGAGCACATCACTGTTGCGCAAAAAATCTCGCCAAAAGGGACTTTTTGGAGTCGTTACAACACGATCATCAATTTTTGGCTCGACGTACTTCTTTTGATCCTGTTTATGATACAGGCATGGATGTTCGCGGTACTTCGCGTGGTGTTTCCGCGCGGGGCTGGATCTGACTGGAAAATCTGGGGCGCGACGCCACTCGACTGGTCGGAAGCCTTATTTACAACCTATTGTATCTTTGCGGCTGCCGTTGTGGTGCACGTCATGTTTCACTGGACATGGATCTGCGCAGTCGTAGCAACCAGGTTTTTTCATTGCAAACCAGGTAAAGATGACGGTTCGCATACGCTGATCGGTGTCGGCGTACTGGTGTTGCTTGTCCACTTGCTTGTGATAGGCATTTTAGCAGCGAAGGTCGGATTGGTGAATTCGACGTAACATGGACTTTCGATAATGACTTACAACACCAATCCCCTGGAATTTCTTCCGGATGCACGCTTTCGCCAGGTCGTTGAAGCGTCACCTGCTGGAATAATCCTCGTAGACGAACATGGAAGAATTCAACTGATCAACGCACAAATCGAAAAGTGGTTTGGTTACACGAGATCTGAAGTGATGGGCCAATTCATTGAATTCCTGGTTCCCGACAGCATCCGACCATCACACGTCGGACTTCGAAATCAATATCTGAGTGCACCCGATGTCCGTCAGCTGGGTTCAGGCCGCGACCTTTCCGCTCGCCGAAAGGATGGAACCGAGTTCCCCTGTGATATCAGCCTTCATCCGTTGCCTTCAGAGCACGGCATGCAAGTCATGGTTCATATTGTCGACATTACCGATCGACGAAGGCTTGAGGCAGAACGTCGACAATTGGAATCGCATAAGCGACTTCGCTTCATGGTTGATAACTTGCCCGCAGGGGCTGTTAATATCTCGGCCGATTCGATTCAAATGAACCGAGCTACCGAAGAGATCACCGGATACAGTCGCCAGGATCTGGACACTGTCGAACGTTGGTTTGACGTGCTCTTCCAACAGCGGGCGCCCAAAGTACGCGAACAATACCTGATTGATCGGGAAGCAAATTTTCCTCAGACACGCACGTGGGAATTGATCCGCCGCAATGGTCAATCACGCTGGGTCGAACTGACCGCCTTTCGTGACGGGCACGACGAAGTCTGGCTTCTACACGATGTCACGGATCAAATGAGAGCGCAACAGCAAGTCGTTCAGGCCGAGCGTCTGGCAGCGATTGGCCAGATGATGACCGCCTTGGCGCACGAAAGCCGTAACGCCCTGCAACGAGCACAAGCCTGCCTCGAAATGCTTGAACTGGACCTTGAAGATCGGCCCGAACTTTTGAACCTGGCTCGGCGGTCTCAAGTTGCGGTCGATGAATTGCAGCGTCTGTATGAGGAAGTGCGTGGGTATGCTGCGCCACTGGTCCTCGAGATTCGTGAGTGGAATTTACAGACGATCTGTGAGGAAGTCTGGGAACACCTGAAAACATCACGCAGCCAGAAGCAGATTGAGTTCACGGTTGATACGACAAATAATTCCCCGATCCATCACATCGACCGACACCGTTTCGGACAGGTGTTACGAAATGTCCTCGAAAATTCGATCTCTGTCCTTCCCGCATCTGGCGGAACAATCAAGATTGTTTTTGGCTTAGAACCCGACGCAGCGACGCCAGGGTTGACGATCTCGATTCAAGACAATGGATCTGGCCTGAACGCCGAACAACGAGCCCGCATTTTTGAACCTTTTTATACGACGAAATCACGTGGAACTGGATTGGGAATGGCAATTGCCAAACGGATCATGGACGCCCATGGCGGAGACATTACTGTTGGGAATACCGGGCCTGGTACTGAGATCATTTTGCTTCTGCCGAGCGAGGAGCGTCGGTGAAACAATATTAACAACCTACTGAATTCCGGGGCGAGCCAACTTCCGACTGTTCGCCCGAAGGGATGTCCCGTGTCGAAAAAGTCTCTACGAATCGTGATTGCTGACGACGAAGTCGATATGCGCGACTATCTGAAGAAGGTGTTGCCGCGTTGGGGACATCTTGTTGTTGGTGTCGCGGAAAATGGGACTCAACTTGCCAGCGAATGTCGAAACACCCGGCCCGATCTGGTGATTACCGATCTGAAAATGCCAAACGGAGATGGTGTCACAGCGATCAATGAAATCTGGCAGGAACAACTGATTCCGGTCATTGTGATTTCAGCGTACCCCCAAGACATACCCGACTGGCTGAGAGGGCATCCTTTGCTGGCATCGGTCTTGATCAAACCGATCAAAACCGCAGACTTGGAGCCTGTCGTATCACTCATAGCCACATCAACCGTCAGCCATTAACAACGTGGGAAACATCTCACAAAGGTCTGTGCCATTGCATCGGAGAAGCAGGGAATCTCGTTCTGATTTTCAAATAGCACTGCGTGACCAAAGCCGGTCACGCAGTGGGTTCCTAACTCGAAAAACTGACACGAGGCTCTAACCGCTTTGCGAAACATCGCCCTGTATGACAGCGTCGTCCTGCGTACGGAGCGGCGTAGACGTCGTTGCTGCAAATGTTCCGGGCTTCAATTGCGGGCCGGTCTTGTACTGGTCAAGAATCGCTTGCAATTGATTTGCGTCGATCACTTCTTTCTCCAGCAATTCCCGAGTGATATGTTCCATCACGCTTCGACGCGATAATAACACTTCATGAGCCGTATCGTACGCAGCATCAATGATCCGGCGAACTTCGAGGTCGATTTCCCGGATCGTTTCTTCGCTGTGGGAATGATCAGCAGGTGCGCTGCTTCCGCCCAGAAAGGGACTACTTCGGGATTCGCTGTAGTGAACCCGGCCGAGTTTCGCACTCATACCAAACTCGGTAATCATCCGTCGCGCGAAATCCGTTGCGCGCTGAAGATCATTTGAAGCACCGGTTGAGTTTTCGTTATAGATGATTTCTTCGGCCGCGATCCCACCAAGCAGCACGCAAATCCGGTTCTGGAGCTCGGTCTTCGTAATCAGTTGTCGATCGTCTTCCGGACGCTGCAACGTATAACCCAGGGCACCAAGCCCTCGCGGAATGATCGAAACTTTGTGCACCGGATCGACATTTGGCAGCGAACAAGCGACGAGAGCGTGCCCCACTTCGTGCCATGCAACACGTTGCTTAACTTCTTCGGGCATCACTCGTGCCGTCTTTTCCAGACCCGCGACGACGCGGTCGAATCCCTCTTCAAATTCATCGTTTGAAACGGACGTTTTGTTCTTTCGTGCGGCCAGAAGTGCGGCTTCGTTAACCAGGTTTGCAAGATCGGCCCCGACAAACCCTGCCGTCAATTTGGCCAGGTGCTTTAGATTGACCCCTTCGTCCATTTTGACCTTGGCGGCATGAACTTTCAGAATCGCTTCACGGCCGCGGATATCTGGTCGATCGACAAGGATATGCCGGTCGAATCGCCCCGGCCGCATAAGAGCGGGATCCAGTGTCTCTGGACGATTTGTCGCCCCCAGCACAATCACGCTCTGATCGGAACCAAAGCCGTCCATTTCGACCAGCAGCGCGTTTAATGTCTGATCCCGTTCTTCTCCACCACCCGGCGCACCGTGGCTGCGAACTTTACCGATTGCGTCCAATTCGTCGATGAAAATGATGGCAGGCGACCGCTGACCAGCCTGCTGGAACATGTCGCGGACACGAGCTGCACCAACACCGACAAACAATTCGACAAAGTCCGATCCCGATAGGCTGAAGAAGGGAACACCTGCTTCCCCTGCGACCGCTTTTGCCAGCAGTGTCTTCCCGGTCCCCGGCGGTCCGACTAACAACACCCCGCGAGGAATTCGTCCTCCCAGCGCCTGATATCGGGAAGGATTGCGAAGAAAGTCCACGATCTCGCGGAGCTCTTCCACAGCTTCTTCAATACCTGCAACGTCGTTAAACGTGATGCCAACATCTTCCTGGGCAAACAACTTTCCTCGACTTCTGCCAAATGCAATGGCAGAGCCAGGTCCATTCATCCGTCGGAACATTACCCAGAAGCATCCCAGGCAAATCGCGGTGAAAAGCGTAAGATAGAGCAGGTCACGATAAGGCGAAGGGGGTTCATCGTAACCCCAGTCGTCGATGTGTTCCTTACGTAGCAGGTCGTCCAGACGAGCCTTCTCGGCGTCGCTCATACTGCCAACGGAAACGGTGTATTGTTCAGGACTGCGTTTGGCATTCATCAGGCTCTTCGGCTGGTCCTGAAACGTGATTGTGCTGTGTCCACGTCGAAGTTCAAAGACGTTTTCTGCATGTAACGTATGATCCTCAAGTCGTTTGACGAATTCACTGTAGGTCAATGTCTTGCCACGCCACTTCCCCGAAAATCCAAACAGGATTGCTCCGACGACCGCGAGAATCATCAGAAACCAGAATAGATTACTGGAATTGCCTTTGTCTGGCTTTTTACTGGGTGGTTCCGGCAAGTCCGCCGGGCGTTTTGGATCTGATTTAGACATAAATTGGCAAGCATCCTGTGTTAACGGCGGCTACCAGGAAAAATGATCGAAATTAAACGGAAGGTTTCAAAGGTCCAACCAACAAACCATTAACTCTAGGCCGTCAAACTATCGAGGTCAACTGCTGGGGCACGGAACAATAGGCTGTCTGGTTAAGGGATTGTGCCGATGGCCAGAATGGCGTGCTCGCCATCGCTATCATTTCCCTTACGCGATGTCACAAAGATCTGGCGGCCATCGGTGACCGGTGACGTAAAAAGTTCAGAATCTTCCGAGGGACGCAACTTCCATAGTAACTTGCCAGTTTCAATGTTAACAGCAAAAAAAACTCCGCTGCCCGAGGGGAAATAGGCTGTATGCTGAGAAATGATGGGGAACGAATAGACAAGTCCCTTTCGATCCGCTTCGTCCGGCGGTTCAAATGTTCGAATCAGTTCGCCCGTCTCGGCCTTGAACTGATACAGCTTTCCGCCGTGGTGTGGCAAGTAAACAACGCCATCGTGTACGGCAGCCTGAGATGCCAGCCAGCTGTGCGTTTTTTGTCTCCAGATCATTTTCCCCGTCTCCAGGCTGAGGCAATAGATGTGCTTATCCTGGCTTGAAATATAAACGCGCCCGTCTGCGATTGTCGGTGCCGGCCTCATCCAGCCACCCGTCTGAAATGACCAGCTCCGTTTTCCGGTTTCGCAGTTAATCGCGATCACGCGCGACTGGTCAAATACCGACTGAAGGAACAACTTTCCATTACAAGCGGCACCATTGGGTCTCGCCTTAATGTCCTGAAAACGAGCCCTCGCTCCGGCAAATTCAGGAGGATCAGGAGGAGCGTCCTCGACAAAATTATGTTCCCAAACGACTTTCCCGTCGGCTCGATTCAGGCAATAGGACCGACCGTTGTATCCCGATGTATAGACACGTTCGCCGACGGGGATCGGTGTCGTCTCGCCGGCGCCAAGTTCGATGTCGAGGTGCCAGATCTCCTTGCCGTTATCTCTTCGCAATGCTGTGATCCCACGCTCTGATCCAAAATAGACGTTTTCCTCGTCCACCGACGGTTCCGTCGAGATCCGTTTTCCATGAACGTGGGTCCACAATTCGGACTGGTCGCTGGCATCGAACGCGATAATTGCTCCTTTGCTATCCCCAAAATACAAGATCCCATCCGCGATAGCGGCGTCGGTGAGCGAATAACTCACAACCTTTCCTCTGCCATCAACCGTCTCAGACGTCGCTTGCCAAAGTACTTCAGGCTGTTCTGTCGGCAATTTGGCATTTGCAACGAATCCCGTGATCTTCGAGTAATCTGGGACGCCAAGCGGTTTCGAAAGTTTTTCATTTGAGCGCTGGTCACCGGTCTTCGGTGACTGCGCCATCGAAAATTCTGGATTTGCGAAAAGAAACGCAATCGTGAAACAAACCGCGAAAACATCGAGCGATCGCGGTATCACCGTTTGAAGTCGGTCAATCATCATCTCGTCTCCCGGAACGCCCACCAACTCCGTTCGCCCGCCGTAACATTGTACTACTGACGTTTGGTTTATTCGCACGCCGCAAAGATTTCCCACGGAAGGAAAGACTCCCGCCGGGTTGAGGGCATTTCCCGAGCGGTGCAACTCAAGTCCTCAACATAGCAAAATCAGGGTGCCACGATCATCGATTCTTCGAAATGGTCATCGAAAAAGACTGTGCAGCTCTCGATCGCACTGATTTGTGACGACACCAAAACCGTGGGCAACCAGTTTGAAACAAATGTCCCTGCAGCCACAACAATCGGGCGACCCTTTGCACAACGATCCACCTCTGTCATAATGTCTTTAACTGGATCGACGACTTCTGCCTGGAGAACCGAATGCTCTTCGACGGTGATTTTCTGAAGAAGCTCGAATATCTATCGCTCATCTCGCGTCGAGTCTTCCGGGGTTCGGTACTCGCTCAACGCCGGACCAAGCAGATGGGGGGCGGGATCGAATTCGCTGATCACCGTGAATATACACCCGGCGATGACTTTCGGCATATGGACTGGAACATCTATGCCAGGCACGGCGAACTGCTCTTGAAGCGGTTTCAAGAGGAAGAAGACTTGCACGTCTACTTTCTACTGGACTGTTCGCGCAGTATGGCGTTCGGCTCCCCCGCGAAATTCGACCTTGCCCGACAGGTCACGGCGGCTTTAGCGTATATCGCGTTGGCTGATCTTGATCGCGTTTCGGTCGTGGCGTATTCCCAGGAAATCCTCGGCGACTTTCCGTTAACACGCGGAAAAGATCGAATCCTTTCATTGCTGCGATTCCTCGAAGATCTAAAACCGCAGGGGACTGACACAAATCTGGCTCGTGTCGTCAGCGGCTTTGTTATGCGGCCCCAGCGCCGAGGGCTGGCGATCGTGGTCAGCGATCTGTTCGACCCCGCAGGCTTCGAACGAGGCCTGGATCTGATGCGGCATAGATCCTATGAACCGCACATCATCCAGATTCACGCCCCGGAAGAGGCTCGACCCAACATGCTTGGCGAGATCGAACTGGTCGATGTCGAAACCGAAGTCATGCGAAAGGTCACAATTACCGAACGGGCACTTCGAGACTATCGAAAAGTCTTCGACGAGTATCAGGCCAGTGTGGCCGCTTACGGGAAAAAATATGGGCTGGGATGCACTCAAACGTCAAACGAAGTGAACTTCGAAGATCTGGTCCTCAGAATGATGCGAACAGCCGGCGCCTTGAATTAATGTTGAACGGGAGCTCTGCGGTGGTCGCGAACCGCCCGATGACCTAACATCAGATATTGTGGTTTCGGGTGCATCAAGTCTCGTACGGTCAGATCTTGCCGTACGATGCCGTTTGGAATGTTGTTCATGCCGCTTCGAGCGATCGACCGATTAGTGGATTTTCTTGTTCGCTACAATCGCTTATTACTGGCCCTCGCCATCGTACTGGCTCTTTTGTCGATCGCACCGGCAGGCCGGCTTTCTTTCGATCAGTCAATCGAGTCGCTTTACGCCGCTCAAAACGTCCGTCTGCAAGACTATGTCGAAGGAAAGTCGTTGTTCGGTGGTGACGAATTTGTCTTTGTTGCCTATACCGATCCCGATCTGTTTACAGACGCCGGGCAAAAACGTCTGGAGGATCTGGCGAATCAACTCGAACTGGTTTCTGGCGTCGCAGAGGGAAGCATCCAAAGCCTGAACCGAACCCTGGCGTTCGCACGTTTCCTCGGCAGTTCCGGCCGCGAACAAGTGATCGAGTTCAGCCGGGGAATCCTGTTAGGCGACGACAACCAGACTACCGCAGTCGCCCTGCGTTTACTGGACGCACACAAGTCACCCGTTCCCCGTGCCGAGACTCTGGCAGAAATCAAACGCATCGCAGCGCAACAGACGATTCCGACTTTCGCTGTGGGTGAACCGGTTCTTGTCCATGACATGTTCCGGTACGCTCAAGAAGACGGCGAATGGATGGGCTGGGCTGCTTCGGGCCTGCTTATTCTGGTCATCATTTTCTTTCTCCGCAGCCTGCGAGCGGTTGTGCTGCCGTTCGTGATTGTCCAGTTCGTGATCCTCTGGACCAAAGCAATCCTGTTCCAAAGTGGCATGCAATTGAGCATGGTCAGTTCGATCCTTGGTTCCCTTGTCACGATCATTGGTGTCTCGACCGTCGTCTATATGTCGCTTTACTACCGCAAGCTTCGAGACGAACACAATCGAGTGAACGCGTTCCGCCAGACAGTCAAAACAATTGGAACTGATGTCTTCTGGGTCTGCCTGACAACGGCAGCGGGCTTTGGCGCTCAGCTGTCAAGTCATCTGCATCCAGTCCGTTCGTTTGGTATCACGATGGTGATCGGTTCGTTGCTGGTTCTTGTGGCTATGATCCTCGTCCTGCCCGGTGGATTTTTGATCGGTCGCGAGCGGGCATCGTTACCCGTCCCGCGAGGTGAACTGCAAGTCAATCAATCCCTGGAAGGCCTTTCCCATTGGGTCCTTCGACATCCGTGGACGGTCTGGTCCGTTTGTGGTGTTCTTGTCTGCTTCAGCGCGTTGGGATTGTCTCGCTTGAAAATTGAAACGGACTTCAGCAAGAATTTCCGAGCAAACAGTCCCGTTGTGCAAGGTCTGAATTTTCTCGAATCGCGACTCGGCGGAGCTGGAGCGTGGGAAGTCAATTTTCCCGCACCAGCAAGTTTGACAGAAGAGTTTTTGGACAAAGTCCGTCGGCTCGCAGACGAACTTCGTGCCGTTCACGGAGATCAAGGAAAGGCACTGACGAAAGTCGTGGCCGTGACGGACGGGCTGGACATGGTTCCGAGCATTCCCTTCCTGGCAGGAACGCCTGATGCCAAGGCCGGTTGGCTGAACCGGTTCCAAGCCGAGTTCATGCCGAGCCTGTACAACCCACATGCGGGTCGCATGCGGATCATGCTCAGGTCCTACGAGCGACAGTCGTCCGAAGCGAAAGAACAACTCATTACACAAGTCGGCGAGATTGCTCGCGCCACCTTCCCCGAAACCAAAGTGACGGGTTTATTCGTGTTGCTGACGTTTCTGATCGATAGCTTGCTGCACGATCAGTGGACCGACCTGATGCTGGGAGCGATCAGTCTGATCACCATCATGACGATTGCCTATCGCAGTCTCTGGATGGGGATCGTCTCGCTGGTCCCGAATGTGATACCCATCATCTTGCTGCTGGGCGGCATGGGCTGGCTGAATGTCCCTGTGAATATCGGTACGGCAATGATTTCCAGCGATACCATGGGACTGACGATCCATGACAGTATCTTTTATATTTCAGCCTATTTGAGAGCCCGCCGGTCCGGACTGAACTTTTCCAACGCGTTACGACACGTGCAGTCTGAAACCCGCCAACCGCTGCTTTATTCCAACATCGCCCTGATCGTCGGGTTTCTCGTCCTGGCAACGTCCCACTTTGTCCCGTTGATCTATTTCGGTGTGATGGTCAGCGTCGCCATCGCCGGCGGACTGGCCGTGAACCTGCTGCTATTGCCCCTACTGCTTCAGGTCGGCGAGCGGGTTGAGACGCCTGCGCCAACCGATCACCAATTTCCTCCCAGCCCGACATAACCGCCCGGCGTCGAAAACGATGGGTGAAACACATTGTGATACTGTTCACGCAGATCTCGGCGGTGAATCTGTTCGTCGTGATCGAGTAATTCTCGAATCCAGACATCCGTCGCCTGCAGCCGAGCCGCCAGAATATGAGCTGCATTTGCACCCAGGTGATAGGCGATGGAACAATTGCTTTTCAGCAGTTGTTCGTAGGTCGCATAGGGCAATTCCGCCAGCCGAGTCGGTTCCTGGCACCACGCCTTATTGTTGTGTTCGGCGGGATGAAAAAAGGTCGTTTCACCGAAGACTTCATTGGGCCCCAATTCGACCAGCTTGGTCTCTTCAACCGTCGTTCCGATCAGATCGATCTGGACTCGACCACTCAGCACCATGTAGAGCGACCTTAACGAGTCGCCAACGGTGAAGACGACAACCCCTTCGGCATAATCGAGCACCTTGAGGCACGAGGCGAACTTTTCCAGTTCATCCGGTTGGAACCCGGTCAGCAGCTCAAAGTTTTGCAGATCGGCTGATGTAACGGTCGCCATAGGATGACTCCGGTCAATAAGGATGATCTTGACGGAACGAACAACTCCGCAAAATCAGTAATGAATGACGATGAAAGGGAGAATGTCCGAGGCCCGACTGAACGGTTCACGCGAACGCCGTTTTATCATGCGAATTCCCTGCAAGTTTTGCAATTCGCCACGTCCCGTTATGCGCGGGCCTCCTCTTGTTTTCCGATTCATCACTATCACAGCATCTGCATCGCCGTGATGATGGCATTCAATCGATTTAACCATTCTGAATGAAACGAAGGGCGGCATGAGGATTTCTTAGTCCCGTTTTTAACATGTTTTTTCGTCAGCACGAGTCTAAATTTTTCGATCTATTGCAATAAAAACTCCTTGGGAAAAGGGACGTGCACCATTTCTGCAGGGGAGGCAGGATTTTGAGTTTGTGCAGTCAAAATTCGTCACCGTGTTCCTCAAGGTGTGAACTTCCGGTTATGATCAGTCACGCCGAAATGGCAATGTCTCTCCATCGTCGATTCCGTGAGACCGAACATCATGACCAGCCCTTTTTTTCTTCCTCCAGCACCTGCGTTTTCCTCCCGACGAGATTTTTTGCAGCGGGCTGGGAATGGATTTGGTTCACTGGCGCTGGCTGGGTTGCTGGCTCAGGAAGGGCGGCTCGCGCACGCAGCGACGGGTAATGGGCTCAATCCGCTTGCACCCAGGCGCGGACATTTTCCGGGGAAGGCCAAGTCGGTCATCTGGTTGTTCATGAATGGCGGGCCGTCGCAGGTCGATACATGGGACTATAAGCCGGAACTGGAAAAGCGGGATGGGAAAGAATTAGCGGGGTTTGACCAGACGACTGGTTTCTTTGCCGGTCAAGGTGGTCCGCTGATGAAGTCGCCCTTCAAGTTCGCACAGCATGGAGAATGCGGAGCCTGGGCCAGTGAAATCTTTCCGAAGATGTCTCATCACGTCGATAAAATGGCATTTGTCTATTCGTGCTGGACTGATTCAAACAATCATTCACCCGCGTTATTCAAGATCAATACCGGAATGGCTCGACAGGGGTTTCCCTGTGTCGGGTCGTGGGTGACTTACGGACTTGGGAGCGAGAGCCAAAACCTCCCCGCGTTCGTCGTGATGTATGACACGCTTGGACGTGGTGTCCCCAAGGGACATGCTCAGAACTGGGGTGCAGGCTTCTTGCCAAGCGTCTTCCAGGGGACTGCCTTAAAGCCTCAGGGTGATCCGATCGAGAACTTGAAACGGTCCAACGAGATGACCGACGCTCAACAGCGGTCTCAATTGGATCTCCTGGAAGCCCTCAATCGACAGCACCTTGACCGGCATTCGGCTGAAACGGAACTTGCCGCTCGGATTGAATCATTCGAGTTGGCGTATCGGATGCAGATGGCGGCTCCTGAAGCATTGGATCTGGCGAGCGAATCGGAGTCGACTCAAAAGCTTTACGGTCTGGACAATCCGAAATGTGCTCATTTTTCCAAACAATGTCTGACGGCGCGCCGGCTTGTCGAGCGAGGCGTGCGGTTCGTCCAGATCTATTCAGGCGGGATGGAGAACGAACGAAGCTGGGACGGTCACGCGAATATCGCAGGCAACCATACCGGTTTCGCTGCGGAGACTGATCAGCCAATTGCGGCGCTACTCACAGACCTCGCCGAGCGAGGAATGCTTGATGAAACTCTGGTGATCTGGGGCGGTGAATTCGGTCGATTGCCGCTCGTACAAAAGGGAGGGACAGGCAGGGATCATAACCCGCATGCCTTTACGACCTGGTTCGCGGGTGGCGGCGTCAAAGGAGGAACACTATTCGGCGAAACCGACGAGATTGGACACAAAGCATTAATCGACCGAGTCAGCGTTAACGACCTGCATGCGACGATTCTGAACCAGATGGGACTCAGGCACGAAGAGTTGACCTATCGCTACAACGGTCGAGATTTTCGTCTGACAGATGTCAGCGGCCGAGTAGTGACCGAGATCCTCAAGACGGGCAAAGCCGGCTAATGGGCGTCGCACGAAGGGTTTAGAATAGACAACCGTTCGCGCGTTGATTGGGTTTAAAGAGAGGATCGGGTTTTCAAATTTCAAAATTGGTCGGTCAGTCGATTTTCATTGATAAATTGACCTGTGCGGCCAATTTTGAAATTTGAACTCCCGACCGCAGAACATAACGCGATCCACGTTCAAGTCGCATACAATCTCGCGAAGAACACCCGTGACTCGGCGGCAGTCGTCTCACCGTTCACCGGGATCACTGGAATTATGGTCTTCACGTGGCTCCTGCGACGACTTACCCGGATGTTGGCAGTCTGCGATTTGCCGATGAATACGTTCATTGCAGGTGGAAGCCGCAGCGACGAAGTGGCTAATTCGTTGAAACGGGTTCCGGGTAAGTCAATTCGTTTTTTACCGAGCGAACGCCTGGTTCCAGCCTGGCAATGTTTTCAGCCAGCTTTGCGGCCGACTCTGACGCAACTTCACCCTTCAGCACCAAAACACCAGCAGGTTCGGTACTCAATTTGATGCTGGGTGATTTCAGTGCTTTCATTTTGTTGAGACGAAGTTCGAGACCTGACGTTACCGTCGGCAAATGCGGTGGCGTGTGTTCAAAGGCAATTCTTTGCCGAGGCCGAATCTGAGGACCTTGCTTAGCAGCTCCGCCGCCGACCCCCAGACCCTGCTGCTGCTGTTGATTGTTAAAATTGTTCTGGCCGTTGGCACCTCGGTTACCGCCCGCACGTCGGTTGTTTGCGCCACCCATTTGATTTGTCATCATCCCATTCTGGCCTTGAGCCTGGGTATTACGACCAAGGAACTGTTGCTGGCCGTTGGTATTTCGACCGAGAAACCCCTGACCGTTCTGGTTGTTCATCCCGTTCATGCCATTGGCACCGGTCTGTCCCCCCATCGCTCCGCTCAATCCGGCACCTAACCCACCGCCAAGGCCGCCAGTACCTCCCATGCCCCCACCGAGTCCGCCGCCTAAGCCTCCGCCGCCCATTCCACCACCACCACCACCTAAGCCACCACCACCGCCGCCTCCACCAAAACCGCCGCCGCCACCGGCATTGCCGCCGCCACCACCACCTCCTCCAAACTGAGCATGGGAGATGAGCGGGCTGCCGAAACAAGCGGTCAGTACAATGATGACAAGGGTGATTCGACGCATGTGGAAATCCCTTTCGGCAATAACTGCCGACGATGCCACTGGACGGGTGGCGATAAAATCAGAACCACATGATCTTCTCGACAAAAACCGAGCCAGTCAACAATTAGTTTTCCGGTCATCACGAATTCAGGTAGAAATTTGCCATAAGTCGACGTTATCGCTTGGAATTCCTGCGTAGTTTCGTGGACTTGCGGTAGATGACGTTTTGCGATTGGTTAGCATGCGATTGTTTATTCGCAACTCGAAATGACCCCTGTGCGATAGCGATCGATACGAAAACCGAGGTGTCATTGCTCATCAACACTTTGCGATTGGTCACAACGCGAGATCCGATGAAATCGGCTAAATGCAGCCCCCTGCTCCGCTGGCTACGGGTTATCCGCGCTTCGAAGAGCCGCGAGTTTGGCGGCAGAAATGACGTCGGCCGGGGCGTCATAATTGCACGGACGGTGCGACAAACATGGCTCGGGTTAAACGAGGAACGCCCGATCCTGCTTTGAACGCGACCGTTATTCTACGACAGCGAACGCCCCAGTTCAAAAATCGCTGCGGTGTCCAGAACGCGGTCGTTCGACAGAAACAGACTATGCACGGCCGCAAGGTGGATCTTCATTTTGGTTCCGCCGACTCCGACGGCACCATAAGACAAAAAGCCGGAATGCTCTTTCGCCTTGTCC
Source organism: uncultured Schlesneria sp. (assembly GCA_903858935.1). Classification (GTDB taxonomy): domain Bacteria; phylum Planctomycetota; class Planctomycetia; order Planctomycetales; family Planctomycetaceae; genus Schlesneria. The sequence continues at coordinate 72,519 of CAIOKO010000180.1, forward strand.
ATTACTTCGACCCCTTCAATCCCTGCAGGGGACACGGCATTGAGATCGATCGCCAATTTCAGGGTTGAGATCCCTTTGAGCTGACTTGCGGTAATGAGTTGCGTCTTGGCCGCACCTGCGGCAACAACAAGATCAACTCCCTGACAAGCAGTTGCGAGACCAGATTCTGATTGCGATTCGTGGGACGTCAGTTTTGCCCCGCTGACGACATGGGAGAGCATTTCGCATGTGGCGGTGGAACGATCGATTGACCGAGACGCCAATCGAACTGTTGCTCCTTGACTGAGCAAAAGTTGGGCGACACGGCAACCGACGGGACCGGTTCCGGCCAGTACAAGTGCGGTAGTATTTGAGAGATCAAGGTGTCTAGCTGCTGCGATGACGGTGGCTGCTGCGGTGGTATTTGATCCATTCGAATCCATCATGAGCGAGACTTTAAACGGCCCGAATAATGATTTCTTGACGGCCTTGAGCAGTGCCTCACCAGCTGCAACATTGTTTCCACCGACAAAAATCGCCGTGTTCATCAGGTCGGACGGCTTGCGGGTAAAGATCGCTCCGTGAACCAGCGTCTCGACATTGTCGGGAGTCACTCCGCCATAACTGAAGAGTTCGTCAACTCCCGCATCGACCGCGACAACTCGGTCAAAAGTGCTGGGGAGAGCGTCCGTATCGAGTTGAATGAGGATTTTTTTCATGTTGGCAATCAACCATTTTTCAAAGCAATAAAATACCTTCAAGCCCACGGGATCGGCATCCCGTGGGCTTGAAGTTTGGTTGCATCAAGACTGATCCTGTCAGGAATTCAGTTCTCAAACACCGGAGAATGGGTGCTTGGCAGTATCTTTCTTGGCGGTGACTTCGTCCACGCTTGGTTCGCTCTTCATTGCACGAGCGATCGAGAGCATCGTCGCATCGTAGTTGTATTGGAAAATCTTCTTGTCGTCGGCAGCTTCCCAGTGAATGAAGACGCCGCAAACGATACAAAGCTTTTCAGCCTGATCCTTGGGGATCACGCCGGCAGCGACCGAATCGGCAACAGCTTTGGCCACGGCGTACTGAGCTGGGCCGAACATCTGGACAGCTTGCTTGGCACCCTTAATCGTGACCTTGGTGATCATGACCGTCGCTGGCTTAACGGCGAGGTTTGGAGTGAGAACGGCGAGAAGGTTGCTGTGACCGTGACTCTGGTTGGCCAGGGCGTTGGCGAAAGCAACGCCGACGGGGCCAGACTTGTCACCGATCAACAGATCGATGTGGGCAATTTCATTACCTTCACCGGACAGAGCTTCACCAACGTAAAACGACATGCTGTAATCCTCTTCAAAGTAACATCTGGCCGACGGCTCTGTATCCTCCGTGAGTGGAGGCGAACCCGATCCGAAGAATGGATTCTTGCGACACGGTGCCACAGAATCGGACGATGTGATACCACATTCACTCACCCCTTTTCCAGTAACTCGACAAGCGGGGAATTCTCTTGTCAAAACGCCGCATTCTGATTGTCGGAGGAAGTACACGCGCTGCGGCTGATTCCGTACGCCGAGCGGGGTGGGAACCGGTCTGTGCCGATCTTTTCGCCGACATGGACCTGAGAATGTCGGCCGAGGTCATCCCTGTACAAAACTATCCAAACAGTCTTCCGGATGATGTGGCACACGTTCGCGCCGATGGCTGGTTTTATTGTGGAGCACTCGAAAATTCACCGAAAATTCTCGAACGGATTTTGAAAAAGGGAAATTTCATCGGGCCACTGCTGGGGACGTTACCCGATGGTTTAGAGATGTTACGCAATCCTGTTTGGTTGGCAAAAACGCTTTCGGAAGTTGGATTGAAGACACTTTCCATTGCTAACCAGTCCTCGCCGCCTGAACCGAACGGAACCTGGTTGCAAAAACCGCTGGCGAGTGCCGGTGGCCGGATGATTCGTATTTGGAATGAAAATGCCGCTCAAATTCCTTTCCCGGAACCACACTATTTTCAACAAATTGCGGAGGGGATTGGAGCATCGGTGATTTTTCGCATTAACGGGGGGAACATTGACTGGCTCGGTTCCGCCCGTGAGCTTGAGGCCCCGAATGAGTCAGTACCGCCAACCGCGTTCTCGTATTGTGGATCATTTGGGCCGACCGATGATCTTCCGGCCGAGGTTAACAGGAAATTGAGAAAGATCATTCAAACTCTCGTGGAGCTTGTTCCTTCACTCAAGGGGGTTGTCGGCCTGGATTTTCGATTTGATGGTGACGAGGTCTGGTTAGTTGAAGTCAATCCGCGTTACACGGCGTCTATTGAAGTGCTTGAACTCGCGTTCGGTCGATCATTATTAAATCCTCAGGGACACGCGGATGGTTTTGGCGACTTGTCGTTAATGCCAGGGGATCGATTGGCTTCCACTTCAAGTTTCTCTCCGCTGACGAACGATCAGAATCTGAGCCAGACACGAATTGTGGCCAAGCAGATTCTTTACGCGTCAGAATCGTTTGTCGCGCCGGATCTGCGGCAGTTTGTGCATGCGAGCGATCCATGGACGATCCCGCTGATGGCAGACGTTCCTGTTCCAGGGACATTCGTTGAACGAGGCTGGCCGATCTGCACGGTCCTGGCATCTGGGGATAACCACCCCGCGCTCGAAACGAAACTGAAGGATCGATTGAAAGTTGTCTGGGGGCTGTTGCAGAAGCCTGCTTGAACGACCGAGCCCAACCCCTTTACTCGACCCATCGACGATGGCTATTCTGTACGGGCTTGAATCTTCCCTTGGCCCGCGCTGCCTGAATCTGGATTTGAACTTATGAAATATCTCGGTCTTGCACTGCTGATGGTCAGCGGACTTTTCGCCGGTGTCGTCTCGGCTGAAGAAAATTCCGATTCCGTCAAGCCGATCAGCTTCTATCGACAGGTTCGGCCGATTCTTCAGCGGCATTGCTCAGGATGCCACCAGCCCTCCAAGCAAGGGGGGAATCTTCAATTGATTTCTTATGATCAAGTGAAAAAAGGGGGAGACACCGGGCCGTCGTTTGTTCCAGGAAATCCCGACGAAAGTAACATCGTCAAGCTCATCTCGGGAGAAAAGCCCGAGATGCCGTTGAATAGCGACCCACTAACGGCCAAGCAAGTTGCCACGATCCGTGACTGGATTGCTCAGGGTTCCAAGGATGATACTCCTGCTGTGGCCAAGGATGATATTTCAGCCGAGAAGCCGCCGGTCTATTCCGCATCGCCAGTCATCACCGCTCTGGCCTATTCACCAGACAGTTCGTTACTGGCAGTTTCCGGTCACCACGAAGTACTTTTGCATCAGGCCGATGGAAACGGACTCGTTGCCCGCTTGATCGGTCGTTCGCCGAAGATTACCTCGATTCGGTTTTCACCGGACGGGACGAAGCTGGCCGCTGCAGGAGGTGCTCCTTCCTTGTTCGGCGAGATTCAGTTCTGGGACGTGGCAAAAAGGGAATTAATTCGTTCGGAAACGATTGGCTTCGACACGTTGTACGGGATCAGTTTCAATGACGACGGGACCTTACTGTCATATGGAACATTCGATAATCGGGTTCGTGCGTTGCAGGTCGCGGACGGCAAGCAGGTGATGTCGATGGATGCTCACGCGGATCTGGTGTTCGGAACAACGTTCTCATTAAAAAATGATCATGTCATCAGCGTCAGCCGCGATATGTCAATGAAATTGACCGAACTGAAGACGTCTCAGTTTATCGACAACATTACTAGCATTACGCCAGGCGCACTGAAAGGTGGTTTGATGGCCGTTCAACGTCATCCCAAGGAGGAACAAGTCCTGATCGGCGGGGCAGACGGAGAACCAAAGCTTTACAAGATTTTTCGAACTCAGGCCCGTCAGATTGGCGACGACTTCAACCGCCTGCGTGGCTATGCAAAACTGACAGGTCGAATCTGCAGTCTGCAATTTAACGCGGACGGGTCAAAATTTGTCGTAGGCAGCAGCAATGCGACGACCGGAGCGGCTCGGGTTTACAAGACGGATACCGAGCAACCGATTGCGGAGCTGAAAGGGAATTCGGCCGGAGTATTTGCGGTGGCTTTTCGTCCTGACGGTCAACAGGTGGCGACGGGGGGACTCGATGGGATTGTGCGGATCTACAATGCAGAGACGGGCGAGTTAGTCAAAGAATTTGTGCCGGTCGCAATTTCAGCGGCGGTTGCCGCGAAGCCATAGCCTGAGTAAATCTCCGTTGGCTGATTTAAAGTGAGAGGGCTGTTTACGGCCTTGGTGGCCTCGCATCAGGCCATTCACAAGGATGTTCTGGATCAGCGGAAGACGATCGAAAACGGATGAACCGATGAGATTCCGATTCCTGGCGATGATTGGGGCACTGATGCTGTTCATCGCTGGACAGTCGGCGTTCGGTGGTCCGATTGGAATGGGTATCGACGTCGACTTCGACGCCTTATTAGAAAACAATCCAGACATCATTGAAGTCCTGATGCAGGGGCTTTCTAACGATTCTGACGGGTTCTCGGCGAAAACCTCGGTTGGTTTATTGCAATCAGTTTTGGGAACTCCTTTAGCGATCGCGCCTGCGGTGATCGATATCGTCGCTGCCGCGATGGTGATTATTGTCGATGAGGACGAGGAATTGCTGGGTGTGGAAGACGTTGAAGAGGTGTTTCAAAGTTTGCGACCGATATTGTATTCGGAGTTAGGGTTTATTCGACTGGTCTGTGACGATTTAACCATCGAACAACGGACGCTGATTCGCAATTCAGCCGAAGCGAGCCTGAAACGTTCAGCGTCAAAAATGGCTGTGGATCAAGAACCGGACCATGCCGCAGTCGTGGGAGTATTGCTTGAAGCGCGACCAGACCCTCTGTCGGCAATTCGTCAAGAAATTGACATCGCGATGAAGGAGGTTTTAACCCCCGAGAAATATGCGCAGTACGCTGATCTGGCCGCCAGTCGAGTCGCTCATCGGAAACGGGCAGCGATTCTTGCCATGGTCGCCCAACTGGACGAAGGCCTTTGTCTGACGCTTCAACAGCGAGAAAAAATCATGGACGCGATTTCTTCTCACTGGCAGGATAAATGGGAGCAGTGGCTGGAGTGGAGTTTGGACTTTACCGAGATACCGAAGAGTCTGGACCCATTTTTCCGGCCCGTTCTGGACGAGTCTCAGGCTGCCGTCTGGGATCAGGCCCCAAAAAGCGAACCCGACCAGGGATGGGTTTTCGATGACGAAGCGGCATCACGGTTCAATGATGGTTGGTGGGGTGAAGTCGACCAAATGGCCCCCGATGACGACGGTGAGAAAGAAGATTTTCCGTTTTGAACAACGCGAATTCGACTGGCGTTTTGCCGCCGCTAAAAAATTGGGTGCCACTGGATGACCGCTGTTTGTCACCCGGAATGGGGAGATTCAAATGCCACTTGATGTCTTAACTTCAATTCTTAGCAATCCGTTTCAGCGTACCTGCAACAGGGTGGATATTAAATTTGTTGGCCAATCTCTTTTAGCCGCAGTGCGGCGACCGAGTAGAGCCAGGGGCGGTTTCCGCCCCTGGAAAAATTAATAAAAACGACCTTCAAGCCCCATCGGGGCGACCGTTCTTAGGAATGCGCACGAACGATCCTAACTGGCAGCGACATCTGTGCCGGCATGAATTTCCCCACTCCGCCGCCCCGATGGGGCTTTGGGGATGTTTTGTGTGCATCAAACTGGGGCGGAAACCGCCCCAGGCTCTACTCGGTCGCCGCTCTGCGGCTTCATATCTCGCTGATCCAAATCAATTTGCGGTCTTGGCGTTTTCTCGAAAACGACTTCCAAGGCGTTCCCCGAAGGGTCGGAAGACAGCAACAAAAAAGTTGCAGTATACAGATCATCCAAAGGTGTTATTTTTTCGCCACCCCCTGCAACACGCCAGTCATCGAATTCGGAAATTCTTAGTTCAATTCAACTATTAACCAATTTTTCATCCGAAATTCACGACCCTGCGGCCTGCATTTGCTAGCTTCAGACTGAGGAATAAATTCATTTGGAATCATCGAACAGCGCGTCAACGAATCGCTCAGGGTTAAAGAGTTCGAGGTCATCGATTTGTTCACCGACTCCGACGTATTTGACAGGAATTCCCATTTGCTGACGAATTGCGACCGTGACTCCACCTTTCGCCGTGCCGTCGAGTTTTGCGAGGACGATTCCCGTGCAATGTGCTGCTTCTCCGAAGTGTTGGGCTTGATTTAAGCCGTTTTGACCAGTGGTTGCATCAATGACCAACAGACACTCGTGCGGAGCACCTGGAATTTTCTTGTCGATCACTCGACGGATTTTTTCCAGCTCTTTCATCAGGTTGGCCTGGTTATGCAGGCGTCCGGCCGTATCGATGATCAGTACGTCGGCACCCGATTTCAGGGCCTCTTCGCAGCCAGAAAACGCCACGCTGGCGGGATCGGTTCCGCTTGGCTTGGTGACAATTTCGCAGCCGAGTCGTGAACTCCACATCGTAAGTTGTTCCACGGCAGCAGCACGAAACGTATCTCCTGCTGCGAGCATCACCTTAAGTCCAGATGTGGTGAGCAGTTTCGCCAGTTTGGCGATGGATGTGGTTTTTCCCGTCCCATTGACACCCGTCACAAGAATGACCGTCGGCTTCGTTGCAGCAAACTTAAGTGGCGAAAGGGGTTGCTCTGGATTCCATTCGGTTCCGTCAGTCCCTTTGAGTAGTCCCAGAACGGTTTCTTTAACGGTTCCCCACAGTTCGTCGAGAACGAGGGTTCGCCCGAGATACTTGGTTCGAAGTTCTCCGACGATCAACGCGGAGGCGGCGACCCCCATATCTGTGCGAATCAGGCGCCCTTCAAATTGTTCAAGTTTCGCCTCGTCAAGGATTTCGCCCGAGCGAAAGATGTCGCGAACATCGGTCAGCAGTAGCTGTTTTGTGCGTTGCAGCCCCTGCTTCAGTTTCTCAAAAAAGCCCATAATACGAAGATCTCAAAAAATCTGGCGATGCATAAATACGACTCTGATCATAGGAAGCAGGGGCGTTGACAGCAAATCTGAACAAACCCGCTTTAAATGGATCGAATCGGGCTTCACGGACCGATTGCGGTTTGATACAATGCGGAGACTTCACTGCCAACTGAGCGCGCCAGCCCCGTGTGTGAAGAGCTGTGCCAGCCAGTCCGCCCGCCGCGAGTCTTCCGACGCCGAAGTTTCTTCCCACCCTGCTGTGAATTCAGCATTTTCCGAGTTCCCTAGTCTGCTTCCCTCGTGGAAGCCCGGTCAATTGAGTCGCCATGAATACCCGACGGACAGACATTCGAAACATCGCCATTATTGCTCACGTTGACCACGGCAAGACAACACTTGTCGATTGCCTGATCAAGGCAAGCGGTCAGTTTCGTGAATCTCAGGTACAGCAAGACTGTATTCTGGATTCAAACGATCTGGAACGCGAACGCGGGATCACAATCCTTGCCAAGAATATTGCCCTCAATTACATGGGCACGAAAATCAATATTATCGATACGCCGGGACACGCCGACTTCGGTGGCGAAGTCGAGCGAGTGCTGCAGATGGCTGACGGCTGCCTGGTGCTGGTCGACGCCTTCGAAGGTCCTCGCCCCCAGACTCGCTTCGTTCTGCAAAAGGCCCTGGAAGTCGGACTGCAGCCAATCGTCGTCGTGAACAAGATCGACCGCTCGGACGCTCGACCCCAGGACGTCCTCTCTGAAACGTTCGATTTGTTCGTCGAATTGGGTGCTGACGACGCCACGCTGGATTTTCCTTATATCTTCGCCAGCGGACGAGCCGGCTTCGCCACACACGATCCCGAAGTCTTTGGCGATTCAATTAAGCCACTGCTTGATATGATCATCGAAAAAGTTCCTGGGCCGGCCACAAACGTCGATGGTCCGCTGCAGATGATGGTGACCTCACTCGCGTATTCGGAATTCGTCGGCCGTATCGCCACAGGACGAATCGTGGGGGGCTCGGTCAAGCCCGGCCAGAAAGTCGTGATGATGAAAGCTGACGGCTCGAAAGTGGCCGACCAGATCGTCACGGTCGAAGTCTTCGAAAAGCTGGGTCGAGTTGCTGTCGAAGAAGCGACCGCAGGTGACATCGTGGCCCTGACCGGCTTGGAAAAGCCGGAAATCGGTGACACCGTCGCTGATCCTCTTAACCCAATCGCATTACCACGAATCAGTGTCGACGAACCGACTCTGTCGATGTTGTTCACGATTAATTCGTCACCACTAGCGGGCCAGTCTGGTGGTGGAAAATTTCTCACCAGCCGCCATATTCGCGCTCGCCTGATGCGAGAACTTGAATCGAACGTGGCCTTGCGAGTCAATGAATTCGGCGACAAGGATGCGTTCAAAGTATCCGGTCGTGGCGTTCTTCACTTGTCGATTCTCATCGAAACGATGCGCCGCGAAGGTTACGAGCTGTCTGTCGGAAAGCCGACCGTTATCCGAAAGCAGATCGACGGCAAGATTTGTGAACCATTTGAAATCCTGGTGGTCGACGTTCCGACAGAATACGTCGGTCCAGTCATGGAAATCGTCGGAAACCGTCGTGGTGAACTGGTTGAGATGACAGCCAACGATCTCGGTTCCACGCACCTGGAATTCTCGATTCCTTCACGCGGCCTGATCGGGATTCGAACACGAATGCTGAACTCGACCAAGGGTGAGGCCGTGATTCATCACCGGTTCGAACAATACAAAGAAGTCGAAGGTTCAGTTCCTCATCGCCAGAACGGCGTGCTGGTCTCGCAGGAACGAGGTAAGGCCGTTGGTTTCGCTCTGTTCAAACTGCAAGATCGGGCAGAAATGTTTGTCGGCCCCGGCGACGAAGTTTACGAGGGGATGATCGTTGGAGAGAACTCTCGCGATAACGACATGGTTGTGAATCCGATCAAGGAAAAACAACTGACGAACATGCGAGCATCAGGTTCGGACGAAAACATTTCGCTCAAACCACCTCGTAAACTGTCGCTCGAAGCCGCTCTGGAATACATCGAAGACGACGAGTACGTGGAAGTCACTCCGGCAGTGATTCGGCTGCGTAAGATTCGTTTGACCGAACAGGAGCGAAAACGCGAAGTCCGAAGTTCTTCTAACGTTTAAGCTCCAAGATCCGCCCGCCAATCTTTATGAAACGTCCAGCTCCGGGAAGCGAAAGCTTCCCGGATTTTTTGTGTACCGAGCCCATTTCAGGCAAGGGGTCGATTTCTCGATTGAGGAAAATCCAAAATCTCGCGGCGGTTTTTTGCCTGCCGTCGTTACTATGAAGTAAGGGTAACTTCGGCCAGAGCGGTGAAAACGATGGTTGCGGATTTTGGTCGCCTGATTGACGAAGCTCGCGCGGGAAATCGCGCGACGCTTGGACAATTGCTTGAATCCTATCAGAGTTATCTCCGGCTGCTGGCTCAGATCGAAATTGGACGTCGCCTGCAGGGTAAGGTTGATGCGTCGGACATCGTTCAGGAAACGTTTCTGGAAGCCCACCGTCAATTCCCGTCCTTTCAAGGACATGCGGAAGGGCAGTTGACGAAGTGGTTGCGGACAATCCTGGCAGGGACGATGGCAAATACCGTTCGCCGATATGCGGGAACACAGGCGAGGGATCTTCGGCTGGAACGGGATCTCGCTGCGGATCTGAACCAGTCGACGTGTGCCTTGGAACGAATCCTTATCGATCAGCATAGTTCGCCCAGTCAGCAAGCCATTCGGGGTGAACAAAGCCTGCTGGTGGCTGCCGCGATGAGTCGTCTGCCTGAAGACTACCAGGCGGTTCTGGTGCTACGCCACCTGGAAGGGTTGTCGTTTCCCCAGGTTGCCGAACGAATGGGACGGAGTGTCGACAGCGTAGAAAAACTGTGGCTTCGGGGTCTGGCGCGGCTGAAGAAAGAATTTGGCGAGGTCACAACATGACCGAAGATCTCGACGAAGACCCACGTATCCTGGAACTATCTCGAGCGTATCTTGCGGAATTGGAAACGGGGCGCAAGCCGGACCGCCAAGCCTACCTGGATAAGTTGCCCGAATTGGCAGAGGTTTTGTCAGAATGCCTGGACGGAATCGAGTTGGCTCATTCTCTTCGGCCTCCTGCCGCACTCTCAAGTCCGCCTCCCGAGTTTTCTGCGAGTCCGATCGGCGACTTTCAAATTCTGCACGAGATTGGTCGAGGGGGAATGGGAATTGTCTATGAAGCGATTCAACTTTCGCTCGGCCGCCGGATTGCACTAAAAGTCCTGCCATTTGCGTCATCGCTGGACGCAAAGCATTTACAGCGATTTAAGAATGAAGCACATGCGGCGGCTCAGCTGCATCATACAAACATCGTCCCCGTTTACGCCGTCGGTTGTGAACGCGGAGTTCATTTCTATGCAATGCAACTTATCAATGGCCGTTCGCTCGCAGCCGTCATTGACGAGTTACGTGGCGACGATCAAATCAATGAAAGTCCCAGATCACAGACAACAACCGCAGCCCGTCACACGTCGGTGACCATTGCCAGTTCTGATTTGCGAATGTCAGCGCGAACGAATAAAAGAAGCGAAACGTTTCAGACAGCGGCTCGAATCGCGGCTCAGGTGGCCGACGCGCTCGATTACGCTCACGAAGCCGGGGTCGTTCACCGCGATATCAAACCGGCAAACTTGTTAATTGATTCCAGAGGATCAGTCTGGATCACTGATTTTGGGCTTGCCCAGGTTTTAGCGGATGTCGGCGTGACTCAGACAGGCGATCTGGTTGGGACCTTGAGATACATGAGCCCGGAACAGGCGGAAGGACGACGGGTTCCTGTCGACCATCGTACCGATGTCTATTCGCTCGGTGCGACTTTATACGAGCTACTGACACTTCAGCCAATCTTTCCCGGCCAGGACCGCGCAACGCTCCTGTATCAGATCTTTAATGAGGAGCCACGTCCGCCAAAACAAATCGATCGTTCTATCCCGATCGAACTCGAAACGATTGTCCTGAAGGCCATCGCCAAAAGTGCTTCTGATCGGTATGCGACGGCGGGAGAAATGGGGGCGGATCTCAGGCGATTTCTGGAAGAGCGGCCGATTCTTGCGAAGCGTCCTACGTTAGTAGATCAAACACGAAAATGGATGCGACGACATCCAGCCTTCGTTCGTACCACATTTGTGCTGCTCGCGTGTGGGACGCTGGGTCTCGGTGTTGGGCTGGCGGCCGTTGCTCGCGAACAAGCGGAAACGAAGAAGGCTTATCAGCGAGAAAAACAACGAGTCATTGAAGCCGAAGCTCGGTTTCAACTGGCACGAAGTGCTGCCGACGAAATGATCCGAATTGCTGAAGATGAACTTTCGGAGAATCCGTTTCAGGACGGTTTGCGCAAACAGCTGCTGAAAACCTCGCTGAAGTACTATCAGGAATTCATTGCCATTCGAAGTGAAAGCCCGGATTCACAGGCTGAGCTAGAGGTCACACGTGACCGAGTGAAAGGGGTTCTGGCAGATCTGGCGCTCCTTGAGGCAGATCGACATACGTTTCTCCTGCGGGAAGCGGAGGTGCTCGACGACCTGAAAGCGACTCCGGAACAGCGTGTGAAAATTGCAACGATGACATCTCGCTTTGAGCGTCCCCGCCGAGGACGACCGCGAAATGATCACGACATTAATCCCGACGAACATCGTAAACGCTTGTTGCAAGTCGCTCGTCAAAACGAATCGGAACTCGCCGGAATCCTGACTTCAGATCAGTTGCTGCGGCTTCCTCAAATAGCGCTCCAGTGCCAGGGCCCGCGTGCGATTCGCGAGCCAGATGTCATGAACATCCTGCAGTTGACCGCCGATCAAAGGAAACAGTTAACTGACATTGAAAATGAGACTCTTTTTCACGGAGGAGACGATTTTCTAAAAGGCCCCCCCTCGATCGACGACTTCAGTTCTCGAGTCAAGAGTGCTATGAGTGAAATGCTTGAAGTGCTCACGCCAGAACAACTGCAGCAGTGGAAGAAACTGACCGGCAAGCCATATCTTGGCCCGTTATTTTTTCCTGGAGGCCCACCTGGTCCTCCAGGCCGTCGACCAGGTGGACCAAATCCAGATGATCGACCACCACGACGTCCACTTTCGAATTTTCCTCGTAATTGACAACGATTTCATTCAGGGTTCAGGAAACAGAGAGTTCCTTAGTTCGATGTGAATTGGATCGAGATGACGATCCAGGACCAAAAAGGCTGTTCAGCGGCGTTGGTCGAACGAATGATTCATAGAGTAAAATCGAGGCAGCAATCGTCATCAAACTGGCGAGACTGCCATTGATCCACCAAGCCAGTTTGAAGGGCGTCAACCACGCCAGGAATGGGAACAACAGGGCTTGATGGACCAGGTAAACCCAGAATGCGGTGTCAGCAAAATAGCGGCCGAAGACTGACGGATGATTGGCAAATCGTTGAAAAACGCCAAGAAACGCCCACGCCGTAAAGGCCGACCCAACCGCGTACAGCGCGTATCCTGCGAAGCGAAGCAGGGAATAATTGGGTAAATCCATTTGCCTGGCAAAATTGAGCGAAAGCATCGCTGCCGCGAGATGTGCGGCAAACCCAATCGCGAAATTGATCCACCACCCCGAAGCGACTGAAGGAAGGATGACTCTCATACGATGCAGCCACCACCCGGAAAGAAAATAGACGAAGTAGAATGGCATGTCGAATTCGAGATGCCATAGAAAGTCTGGAAAACCGCGACCGATTCCATCGGCCAGCCCGAGTGACCAACCAAACATTGACTGCGTCATCAACAACGCGGGCAGACTTAGCAGTCCTATCAAGAGTGGAATCATCTGCCAGCGAATTATTGACGCTGTGATTTGATCGACGGCAGCATTCGATCTTGGTGGCGAAACGTCGAAAGGTACAGGTAACGACCCTTCCGTTCGAAGATTTTCCGCACCGACATCAGTGGGTCGTTCGCAGTTTTGATCTACGATTCCTCGTCGTCCCGTGATCAGCCCTAATGGACTCACAACGAAAGGCGCCGCTGTTGCAAAAACTAATAGATACCACAAGAACCAAAGGTGGCTGAGCGTAAAATACTTGACGGAAGTACCGAAAAGTCGAGTGCTGACCTCACCAGGTGGCTTAAACATCCCACGTGGACCAGCAGGGCCTGCGGGTCCTATTCCGGGGAATCGTGGAGCGGAAGCGTTTGTTGCAGCACGCGGATCATCAGGTTGTCCGCCCCGACGTGGACCAAATCCTGGTCCGCCAAACCCGGGGGGCGGAGGTAACTCCTTTTTGGCAACGATCCATTCGGCGGCGTCAATCGATCCATCGTGATTGACATCGAATGGCTGAAGAGGCGGCGGCACAAAACCAGGCGGAGGTGGTGGTAAATCATCGGCATTGAAAGCAGCTCCCCCCATTGGACCTGGAGGGCCTCCCGGGCTCATCCGTCCGCCTATACCACCTGGTCCTGGGCCACCACGAAAACTCTCGGACGCGAACTGATACAGAGGAACAAAGGTAAATATGCCGATTAACAAGGGAAGTCCGATTCGAGAGTATCGTCGATAGAGATAGCCATAAATTCCATACTTTTGGAACATCATACGACAGAAGAAACCGGAGATCAGAAAGAACAGCGGCATCCGAAAACTATGCAGCCAATCTTGCAGCATCATGGCCCCATTTAATCCGCCTGGCCCACCTGGCCCCCCCGGTGGACCAAAACCCGTTGGCGGACTTCCTCCCAGCATCCCTCCGAAAAGCAGAGCGTGATAAAACACGCCGAGTAACATCGCAGTTGTTCGTGCTCCATCAAGGGCATTAAATCGTTCATTCGTCGAGGTTTCGCTCATGTGTTTCGCCCTGTAACCGCGTCAGCGGGAATACCGTTTTGTCGGGAAAAGGTTTCAGACTGAGTTTTGGTGGGTTTGGGGTTGTCAGCACACAACCAGCCGATCCGGTCAGGAATCGCGATGTGCGGACCGATGTTCATCGCATCAGCGACAACGTAAAGAGGTCGACCTTTTGATTCTTCGTAGATCTTCGCCACATATTCGCCGATGAGGCCGATAGCAACGAGAATGATTCCGTTGAAACACAACTGCAGACAGACGAGTGAACTCCAGGTTTGGTCGGTGTAACTCGAAGTTAAAGCTTCGTAGATCACCTTGAGCGAATAAAAAAAGCCAATCATTAAAGTGATCAAGCCGCCGTAAAGACTCAGCTTCAGTGGCAACGCTGAGAAGGACGAAATCGCGGTCCAGGCAAAAGCAGCCATTTTCCAAAAAGGATACTTCGACGTCCCTGCCGCTCGCGGAGCTCGATGAAAGGGAATAATTGCTTCCTTTAAGCCAAGCCAGGCAACGATCCCGCGCATGAAACGATGCTGCTCGCGAAAACGACGCAACACTTGGACGGCAGCTCGGCTGAACAAACGAAAATCACCCACCTGGGGTTTCAGACGTTTGTCAACGGCTTTCTGCATCAACGAATAAAACATGGCCGCAGTCGACCGTTTGAAAACCCCTTCTCCGTCGCGCGTGATTCGTTGAGCCGACACCACTTCAAACCCTTGCTCGAAAGCATGCAGCATCTCAGGCAGAAGTTCTGGTGGATCCTGCAGGTCGGCGTCCATCACGACGACGGCGTCTCCGGAGGCAAAATCAAGTCCGGCGGTGATCGCAGCCTGATGGCCGAAGTTGCGGCTGAATTCCAGGACTTTGATATGTGAGTTTGCGGCAGCCATTGCGGTCAACTGCTGTCGCGTTCCGTCTTGGCTGCCGTCGTCAACAAACACAAGTTCATAGTCGTAGTTGATCGACGATAGCACGGGAAGAAGCGAAGCAAGCAACGAAGGAAGGACTGCTTCTTCGTTGAAAACTGGTATCACGATTGATAGCAACATGATGCTTCCTGAGACGTTTTCAACGTGATATGGAATGTGGTGTAAGGACGTCTGGGCGTGTCGATTCATGAAAAATAACGAGCAACACTTACGGTCAATGTTTTCTGAATTTACGAAATCAAATTGTACGGAGATGGCTCAATTAAGGTTTGTCGGAGTCTTTGATTGGGCGGCTGACATTCACTAATCCGGCAGTGGGTCGCAAATCGTACAGTCGTCTTGCTCCTCCCATCGGTCCAAAGCCGCGAGGTGGACCATCCGAGTCCGGAAAATTGTCTTCGTGTTGCCAGAGTTTGGAATCAACGACTTCGCCATGTTCGCGAACCCAAGCCATGATCTCGGAATTTCCCATTCCCATCGGTCCTGGGGGCCCTCCACCCATGGGACTGCCGAGGCCAATTGGCGTTCTCTCTCTGCGAGGCATGATTCCGGGAGGTGGACCTCCACCGCCGGGACCGCCCCCAATCAGTACAAACCTCAGTCGTTGATCTTTAACAAGCTCTTCGAACTGTTCTTTTGTGACGACCGGGTCGGCACCCATAAACCCACCAAGTGAGATTGCCGTTTCCCCGGATTCGATGATTAATGAAGAAACCTCCATACTCGAACTTGCTGCCAATAGGTATTTTTCGCCTTGCCGATTGGCTCGAACAAATTCGAGCAGCTTGGCGGTTGATTGAGGTGATCCCATCATTGGTGGCATAGGTTGTCGAATTGATTCGGCCCCGGTAAACAAACTGACGTTCGCGACAGGCATCAACGACATTCCAGGAGCGCAAGTCGTTCCTATGGACCAGATCGCAGGTCCAACAAGAATTGAAGCCAGGCCCAACCCACCACCAAGCTTGCCGCTTCCAATCGATGGCAATCGACGACTCAATTCACGCCGGGCAACAATTAGCGTCGTCGCCAGGCAAACAATGCCGAGGAGTATCGGCATCAAACGATATCGAAATTCCGGGTACTGACCGATCAGATAAGTCTGCCAGGCTCCTGTCGCAATCAATGCTGTCGGAAATAATGACCGCCGCCAATCGATGAATTCCAGTGTTTTCCCTAGCGCAACGGCACCCATCGCTGTTAAGGCTGCAACCGCTGGCCCCATGATGATTGTGTAGTACTCGTGAAAAATTCCCTGGGCAAAACTGAAGACGATCAGATGGGTACCAAGCCAACCTGACCAAATGAAGATTGCGGTTTTCTGAGGAGTAAAGGGAGGTCGGATCCCTGCTTGCAACAACAAAGCAATGGCTCCAAAGAGGACAAAGGGGAATAGCCACGTGATTTGTTCGGCAAGTACAGGGCCAGTAAATCGCAGAAAACCGGGTGAGCCACCGAACATGGCAAAACCACGACCGCCGAAACCTCGTCCCCCTGGTCCGCCAGGAAAAGGGGGGCCAAATCCATCGCCACGAGGACCGCCCGGAAACGGCTGAATGGGCACGCGGGGACCACCGGCATTCATTGGACCGGCGGCGCCTTCAGGGGCAAGCGAAGGCTTCGGTTCAGCACTTTCTCCCGCCAAAAAATCTGTGTTTGGCTTTTTTTCCTGGTTGGCGTCACCGGCTTCGTTGTTAAGCGCACGACCAGGAGGTCGCATGGGGATGCCTCCTGGTGGACCTCCTCGACCTCCAGGAGGTCCGAAGTTTCCCGAGCCACCAAATACCCGGCCTAACCCGTTGTAGCCGAGGGCAAGATCCATCGCTGAGTTATTTCTTGACCCTCCGATATACGGACGATTTGTTTTCGGCACGATTTCCACCGCAAGACACCAGGAAAGAGACACGAAAACAAGCACGATAGTCGCCACGAAGAGCTGTTTAGTGCGTTGCATCCAGCTGACGGGTGCTCCAAGAAAATAGGCAAGGTAGAACGTCGGCAAAACAACGAATGCGGCCAGCATTTTCACATTGAAGCCAAAGCCAACCAGGGCAACACAAGCCATGATCCAGCGCCAATGACCGGTTTCGACGGCTCGACTTAGTGCGGCGGCAGCAAGGATCAAAACGAGAGTCAGCATTGAGTCCGGTAAATTGTCACGATCCACAGCGACGCCAATCGGCGTGATCGCAAGTACTAAACCAGCTAAAAGAGCAGGAAACGGGCCGTGCGATCGACGAACCATACCGTAAAGGACAGCCACAGACGCAATACCCATCAACGCTTGAGGTGCTAAAAGGCTATACCCGTTAAACCCGAAGACTTTAGCACTAAGTGCCTGCACCCATAGTGCGGCAGGGGGCTTGTCGACGGTCACGAATCCCGCTGGATCAAACGAACCAAAAAAGAAATTTGTTCCATTGACGAGCATGCTGCGTACAGCTGCGGCGTAATAGGGATTGCCAGTTCCGTTTTGATCGAGTTTCCACAGCCGCAACCAAGTTGCAAACATCAAGATGGCAAAAAGAGCGACCATTTCGAGAAATGTTATTCTCTTTTCGGATTGCTGTCCGAGTACGATGGAAGCTGGAATCACTTTTTTCGGAGCTTCGTCAATTTCGATGCTGGACATTGATTGTTCAATCCACTTCCTGCGGTTAAATCATAACTCAGACGAGATGGCTTTTTCGCGTGACCATGTACCGGACAAGTCACGAAGAGAGCACCAATACCGCCGCAAAAAATGAATTGAGTCGAAATGGGGTGAAAACGGTATGTCATGGTCGTCACCGAACGATTTCCCGCAAGAAATTCGTGCTGATGCGGGGTGATCCAAGTCACATTTCAGAAAACTGCTTAAAAATTAGCGAAAATCTTTGCGTTGCAGTTTCTCTCGCGGGAACATAGAATTTCCGACCCAATCAAGCTTTCCTGATTTCGATTTGAATTTCCGTCGATTGATGGCTGTCACGGTCGAAGTCGCGTTTGTTTGGACGAGTATTTCGTTGATTTGCTGCAGAACGAATATTCGGTTGAGGGTCGAAGTACCCTCCTCACCGTTGGGATTAAAGAAATTCTGAACCGAAGCGAGGACACTTCAGCGCAGAGCTTGAAGTTCCTCAGGTTCGCATTTACACTGAAGAGTTCCGGACCCGAGCCGTTGGAGCCGTCTGGAAATTGCGAAAATTGAGAAGACACAGGTAAAAGTATGCCGACGATCAATCAACTGATTCGGAAACCGCGGAAGCATCAGCCAGTTCGCACCAAAACACCGGTGCTGGAAGGTTGTCCGCAAAAACGCGGCGTCTGCCTGTTGGTCAAGACGGTAACACCGAAGAAGCCGAACTCCGCTTTGCGAAAGGTGGCTCGTGTTCGCTTGTCAAACGGCAAGGAAATCACGGCTTACATTCCCGGTGAAGGCCACAACCTGCAGGAACACTCGATTGTCCTGGTTCGAGGTGGTCGTGTTCGCGACTTGCCAGGGGTTCGTTACAAGATTATTCGAGGTGTGCTGGATACACTCGGTGTTGCCAAGCGTATGCAGGCTCGAAGCCGGTACGGTGCAAAGCGGCCGAAATAAAACGATGGTGTCAGGACGGTCTGCTTCTCATCAAATCCAAGCAGGCCCAAGTGTTTTTTGATGGATGTGTTGTTCTGGAGTGAGTTGAGTCTGAGTCGGGCGTTGGGGCTCCTCGGTTTGCTCACTGAATTTCTGCTGAAGAAGACTTTAAGATGGCCGACAAATTTACCTGTAGTCGAACGCACCTCAAGCCAGATCCTCGATATGGTTCGAAGCTCGCGTCAAAGTTCATCAATTGCTTGATGCACGATGGGAAGAAGAGCGTTGCACAGCGTTCGTTCTACAACGCGATGGATCTGATTTCGGAAAAAATTCCGGACAAAGAGCCGATCGAAATCTTCACGGTCGCTGTTGAGAACTGTCGCCCGTCACTTGAAGTCAAGTCCAAGCGAGTCGGTGGTGCGAACTACCAAGTACCAACACCGGTCAACTCCAAGCGTCAACAGACCTTGGCAATTCGTTGGATTCTAGAAGTCTGTCGCGACAAAAAGGGGCGTCCAATGGATCGTCGCCTGGCAGAAGAATTGATGGCGGCCTACCGTCGCGAAGGAGCAGCCATCACCAAGCGCGAAAACGTCCACCGAATGGCCGACGCAAACAAGGCCTTTGCCCACTTTGCGTGGTAACGTTTGGGATTTGACTCATGCCTGCAGTCGGCCCACATTGCGGTCCGTCTCGACATCATTGAATTAACAAGACCCGGTATCTCGCGATGCCGGGTCTTTTGTGTTGAAATCAAGGTGTCTCCCCAAGTCGTGTGACTACGCTATAGCGACTACCCCAGCATCTGCGACTCCTCGAAAACGCGTTACCTCCTCTGGCGAAAAAGACATGACCAGTACGATCGATAAAATTCGAAACATTGGAATTATCGCCCATATCGACGCGGGCAAGACCACAACGACAGAGCGAATTCTCTTCTACGCCGGGGCAACCCACCGCATGGGAGATGTTGACGACGGCACGACGGTTACAGACTTTGATCCTGAAGAGGCAGCCCGAGGCATCACTATCTACTCAGCAGCGATCTCATGCACCTGGCTGGGACATGTGGTGAATATCATCGACACGCCAGGGCACGTCGACTTCACTGCGGAAGTCGAGCGAAGCCTTCGCGTCTTGGACGGCGGTGTCGTTGTCTTCAGCGCCGTCGAGGGCGTTGAGGCTCAAAGCGAGACGGTCTGGCGACAAGCGGACCGCTATCACGTTCCGAGAGTCTGTTTTATTAACAAGATGGACCGGATTGGAGCCGGGTTTGACCGTGTCTTCGATCAGATTAAAAATCGCTTACACGCAAATCCTGTCGCGCTGCAAATTCCGATCGGAGAAGGGCCGATTGAGCGACCTGGAGGATTCTGCGGGATCATCGACCTGATCGAAATGAAAGCACTTTATTTCAGTGGCGATCGACAAGGTCGCGAAATACGCGTTGAGCCAATCCCTGAGACAGAAGTCGACCGAGCCACAGAGTGGCGTTCACGCCTGATCGATTCGATTGCGCTGCTGGACGACGAGGCTTTTGCCATTTTTGATGAAACAGGTGATTTACCGCCTGAACAGATCATCCGAGTCGTTCGTCAGGCTGTAATTTCATGCCATTTGCAGCCTGTTCTTTGCGGTGCGTCAAAGGATTATGTTGGCGTCCAGCCGATTCTGGATGCGGTAGTTCGATACCTTCCGAGCCCTGCGGATATACCACCCGTTAAAGGAAGAAACCCGAGCCCAAAAAAGGTTCAGGAAGAAGTTCGAAAGCCGTCAGACAAAGAGCCCTTTTGTGGCCTCGTCTTCAAGATTCATATTGATGAGCATACAGAACTGTATTTCATTCGAATTTATTCCGGAATATTGAAAAGCCGCTCCCGCTTGTTGAATCCGAGAACCGGCGCCAAAGAGCTGGTCAGTCAACTTTGGCGAATCCAGGCAGATTCACGTGAGAAGCTCGACGAAGCGTCGGCCGGCGACATCGTCGGACTGGTTGGGCCGAAGGATTCCGTAACCGGAGATACCTTGTGTGACCCATTGCACGGAATCCTGCTGGAGTCAATTACGTTTCCCGAATCGGTCATTTCGATGGCAATTGAGCCCGAAAGCAGCGCCGACCGAAAGAAGTTGGATGAGGTCTTAACGTTAATGGCGAAGCAGGACCCAACTTTTACCAGAAACCCGAGTGAAGAGACCGGCCAAACAATTATTAGTGGCATGGGCGAGCTTCATCTTGAAATCATCAGCAAAAGAATCGAGCGGGATTTCAAGCTGAAAATCAGGACTCATCGGCCTCGCGTGACCTACCGCGAAAGCGTCTGCAAGGCGGCTGACGCGGAAGGACGAATCGAGCGACAGATTGCAGGCGGCAATCAGTTCGCGGCAGTTCGGATTCGTATTGAACCAACATCAAAGTCACTGCCGGCCACTGTGATTAATTCTTTGAAGCCCGGAGATTTACCGGAAGACCTGCAGTCAACACTCATTCGTGCACTTAAGGAGCAGCTTGGCGGGAGTGGTGCGGTCGGTTATCCGCTGCACGACCTGCAAGTAACTGTCTTAAGCGCGGAATTCCGGGACGGCGAGACGACCGAGGGAGCAATTCAGTATGCCGCCGCTATGGCATTCCGCCAAGCTCTTGAGAAGGCCGGAACCTTACTACTTGAGCCAATCATGAAGCTCGAAGTTGTTACACCTGAAGGATTTGTTGGCAACGTTTCAGCAGACTTGAATTCGCGTCGAGCCATTATCGTGAATACGGAAGTACGAGGTAATCTCGTCGTGATTGACGCAGAAGCACCGCTGGCAACGATGTTTGGATATTCGAATGACGTGCGAAGCCTGTCACAAGGACGGGCATCGTATTCGATGGAACCGTTACGATTTAGCGAAGCTCCGGCTCGCGTTTTAAAGGAAATGTTGGGATGAAACACGAAATGAATTGCCGATTGGCCGCTAACTTTTGGTCAGTCCCAACAAAATCATTGAGAAACGTCAATCCCTTCGTTGACAATGTTCACCGACAACAATAGTATCTCCGATCCCCCGCCGCATGGTCGCCACGCAGACGCTGTTTACAGT
This sequence comes from uncultured Schlesneria sp., assembly GCA_903858935.1. Taxonomy (GTDB): domain Bacteria; phylum Planctomycetota; class Planctomycetia; order Planctomycetales; family Planctomycetaceae; genus Schlesneria. The sequence goes on from CAIOKO010000180.1 coordinate 93,904, forward strand.
GTTGAAAGTCAAGGGTGGCTGAACAATGCTTAATGTTGTGGGGCATCCAGTCGCAGGCGTCGATCTGCGGCAGGGGAAGATCAACCTCAATTTTCACCAGCGTGTGTGTACAGGAAGTTTCGAGTGAGCGCCAATAAACAAGATCGAATTCGGATACGGATGGAAGCCTATGATCATTCCGTGCTGGATCAATCGGCCGCCGAAATTGTGGACACCGCGAAAAGAACGGGTGCGGTTGTGCATGGGCCGGTTCCGTTGCCAACTCGGATCGAGCGGTACACGGTTTTGAGAAGTCCGCATATTGATAAGAAGTCTCGTGAACAATTCGAGATACGCACACACAAGCGATTGATCGACATCATTCAGCCCACGGGCAAGACTGTCGACGCGCTTAATAAGTTGTCATTGCCCGCCGGAGTGGACGTCAAGATTAAAGCGTCCGCTGGTTAGGTTGGCCGAGGTTGTCGGTGTTCAGGTTGATTGTTGTCCGCTGAATTTACTCAGCGGCTCTTGCGAAGATCGGCTCGGCTGATTTTCGATAACAGAGAGGGTTTTTTGTCATGGCTGTTGGCTTGCTTGGTTGCAAGGTGGGGATGACTCAGGTTTATGATGCCGCAGGGGCTGAAATCCCTGTGACCGTCATCAAGGCTGGTCCCTGCGCTCTGCTGCAGGTGAGAACGCAAGAGAAGGACGGCTACGAGGCTGTTCAGTTGGGGTTTGGTGCCAAGCCGCGGCGGTTGTGTTCTCAATCTGAGTCTGGTCACGTCGCTGGGTTGTTGCCAGGGTTCATTGAGAAATCGGTTCTCGCAGATGGTGATGGATCCTTCCGATTTATCCGCGAGTTTCGATTGAGTGCTGGTGACGCGAAGCCTGACGTTGGCGATGTTATGACCGTAGCGTCCTTCGAAGGCGTTGCTCACATCGACATCACTGGTATTTCTAAGGGTCGAGGTTTTGCTGGTGTGATGAAACGCCACAATTTTGGCGGCGTTTGTGCCAGTCACGGCGTAAAAAAGGTTCACCGTTCTGGTGGGTCAACTGGTCAAAGCACTGACCCCGGCAAGGTCTTTAAGGGAACGAAAATGCCTGGTCGAATGGGCGGCAAGCAGTCAACTGTTCGACGGCAAAAGCTTGTTTCAATTGATGCCGAAAAAAACCTGATGTTGGTTCGGGGTGCTGTCCCAGGGTTCTCGGGTGGTTATATCACAATCCGCCCGACAAATTGCCACTGATCGCTATTGACGGAAATAAGACAGGGTTATCGATATGCATACGTTGCCAGTGTATTCACAAGCCGGCGAGCCTACTGGTGAGTCGTTTTCGTTGGATTTGGCTAAGATTGCCGACGGTGTCAACAAGGTTCTGCTGCATGACGCCGTCGTGATGTATCAGGCTAATCTTCGCGTTGGTACCGCAAAGACGAAGACTCGCGCTGAAGTCTCTGGAAGCGGCAAGAAGATGTACAAGCAGAAAGGTACCGGTAACGCCCGAATGGGGAATAAACGAACCCCTGTACGACGTGGTGGCGGCCACTGCTTTGCGAAGCGCCCGAAAGACTGGGGATATCGGATGCCTGCAAAGGCACTGAAGCTGGCGACTCGGATGGCCATTCTGTCGAAGTTTGTTGATGATCAAGTGACGGTTGTAGATTCGATTCAGTTGGAAGCACCAAAAACGAGTGCGATTTCAAAAATGGTCACCACTCTGGCTCCAAATCAGTCGTGCTTGATCGCGATTGACCGTCATGATCCAGTTGTTTGGAAGTCGTGTCGTAACATTCAGCGTTTGTCAGTGTTTCCATGCGATGACCTGAATGCACTGAGTGTGCTGAGTCGAAAGCGATTTGTGATTACGAAGGCGGCTCTCAGTCGATTGCTGGCTCGTTAAGGATCCTGTTCGTTTTCGATCATACAGCAGTTCGTTTCAGGGCGACGTTAAAGAGTTGGGAAGGCGTATCGTGTCTGCTGAGCATTCAAACGCATTGAGCATGTATAACGTGATTCTGAGGGCGCACGTCACTGAAAAAGCGACGCACTTGGTTGAACGTGGGAACATGTATACGTTTTTAGTAAATAAAGATTCAACGAAGACGGAAATTCGATCTGCCGTCGAAGAGTTGTGGAATGTACGGGTTGTCAGCGTGAAGACGATTAATCGCGTCGGAAAGCCCCGTCGCCACAAAATGCGAGAAATAACAGGTGCCGATACCAAAAAGGCAATTGTGGTTCTGCATTCGGAAGATCGGATTGCGTTCTTTTGAGTTTTGATGGGTAAGGGTTTTTGCAATGGGCATGAGATTTTATAAGCCGACCAGTGCCGGTCGCCGAGGCGGGATGGTCAGCGATTTCTCTGAAATCACTGATCGCAAGAAAAAGCCTGAGAAGTCGTTGATCGAACCCTACAAAAAGAAGGGCGGTCGAAACTTTCAAGGGAAGATTACTTGCCGTCACAAGGGCGGCGGCCATAAACGGATGTATCGGTTGATTGACTTTCGTCGCGACAAAGACGGGGTCAGTGCCTTGGTCACTCACATTGAGTACGATCCTAATCGAACTTCCCGTATCGCGCTGCTGCAATACGCTGATGGGGAAAAGCGATATATCATTGCACCTGAAGGCTTGACTGCAGGCATGACGGTTACCAATGGCCCAGATGGAGAGCCTAAAGTTGGTAATTGCCTCCCCTTGTCAAAGATCCCGACGGGAACAGTGATTCATAACATTGAAATGCAGCCAGGCAAGGGGGCACAACTGTGTCGGAGTGCCGGAACGTCTGCAGTAATGAACGCTACGGAAGCAGGATGGGCTCAGATTACTCTGCCGTCAGGTGAAGTACGACGTGTCCCGGCTGGCTGCCGAGCAACTATTGGTCGTGTTGGTTACTCAGAACATTCCAGTCGCGTTTTGGCAAAGGCCGGTCGCGTTCGCTGGATGGGTGTTCGACCTTATGTCCGCGGTTCAGCAATGAACCCTGTCGCCCACCCGATGGGCGGTGGTGAAGGTCGCCGTTCTGGTGGACGTCACCCGGTCAGTCCAACAGGTAAGCTGGCGAAGGGCGGACGGACTCGAAATCCGCGAAATCCAACTCGCAATGCAATTGTTCGGCGACGAAAATCGGTTCGTTATGGACAATTGAAGCTCTAGTGTACATCGTATTGTTTCTCGGCCGGTCACTCACGAATTTGTTGGAATAGCAGGATGTCTCGTTCGCTGAAAAAGGGTCCGTATATCGATGCTGGCTTGGTTGCCAAAATCGAGAAGCTTGACTCAAATCGTAAGAAAGAGCCAATTAAGACTTGGGCTCGACGTTCTACGATCTCTCCCGAGTTCGTTGGGCATACGTTTCTTGTGCACAACGGCAGGACGCACATTAATGTGTACGTGACTGAAGAAATGGTGGGCCATAAACTGGGAGAATTCTCTCAGACCCGCCTGTTCCGTGGTCACGGCAACAAGGGTAATAAGTAACATTGTAACGCTGGCAAGAATTACCTTGTCGATTGCGTTCGTGTCGGGGTTAAGTAAGAAACTTTCGGTTCGGTGATAAAATGGCCTACCTGGCGAAACTTCAATATGCCCGTATTGCACCAACAAAAGTCCATCACTTGCTGGACTTGGTTCGAGGCAAAACGGTTGATGCAGGTTTGGATGCACTCAGATTCATGCCGCATCGCAGTGCAAGAATGATTGAAAAGCTCATTAAGAGCGCGCGAGCGAACGCTGAAGATCGCGGTGAACGGAACGTAGGTTCGCTGTATGTATCAACAGCTACCGCGGGCTCAGGCCCAACTCTGAAGCGTATTCAGCCTCACGCACGCGGCATTGGCTTTATGATTAAAAAGCGATTTACGCATATTACGATTGGTTTGGAAGCCCGAGTTGCCTGATTCAGGTTGATTTGGATCGAAAGTGTAAGTATTCGGGTTTTGAACGTCCTAATGACGTGCCTGAGAATGGCGCGAGGGGAGAACGAGGCAAATGGGCCAAAAAGTTCGACCGACTGGATTCCGGTTGGGTATTTGCGAAGAATGGAGAAGTCGCTGGTATGCGACGAAGGCTGAGTTCGGCGACCTGCTGATTGAAGACTTTAAAATTCGTTCCTTCGTCAAGAAAAGATATGAATTTGCGGCGATTCACAAGGTTGAGATCGAGCGTACTCGCGACCAGGTGATTTGCCACGTGCATACTGCTCGGCCAGGCATTATTATTGGCCGTAAAGGCCAGGAAGTCGACCGTTTGAAGGGCGAGCTGGAAGATCTAACGGGCCGACATATGGACCTGAAGATCGTTGAGATCGGGCAACCAGCTCGAAGTGCGATTCTTGTTGCTGAAGACATTGCTCAGCAATTAGTGAAGCGTGGAAGTTTCCGCAAGGTGATTAAGCGGTCGCTTGATCAATCGATGGAAGCTGGAGTTGATGGCGTTAAGATCGAGCTGTCTGGCCGTCTCGGTGGGGCTGAAATGTCCCGAACTGAAAAGGCCGCACGAGGTTCGATTCCATTATCGACATTAAGGAAGCGAATTGATTACGGGCTGGCCGTGGCTCGAACGACTATGGGTACAATTGGCGTCAAGGTTTGGATCGATTTAGGTGAAGAAGAGGTGAACGATGGCACTCATGCCCAAGCGGGTCAAGCATCGCAAAGAGCAAAGAGGACGCGTAAAAGGTAACGCGACCCGTGGTGCAACGGTTGCCTTCGGTGAATGGGGTCTGCAGACAATTGACGCAGGCCATATTCGTGGCAATACGATTGAAGCATGTCGCGTTGCCGCCACGCAGTATGTGCGCGGTGAAGGTAAGTTGTACATTCGAATTTTCCCAAACAAGCCCATGACGGCGCGTCCGTTGGAAACTCGTATGGGCAAGGGGAAGGGTGAGCCGGATCACTGGGTCGCTGTGATCCGTCCAGGAAAGGTGTTGTTCGAACTGTCCGGGGTTTCCCAGGCAGCGGCGCGGGAGTGTTTCGCTCGGGTGGCATACAAGTTGCCCGTGAGAGTCCGTATGGTTGGCCGACACGTTTAATTGAGGGGCTAGTTGTGCATCGGTGTGATGATTTGCGACAGATGGCGATTGATCAACTCGAGAACCTCGCGATCGATTGTGCGAAGGAAGAGTTTGGTTATCGATTTGGTTCACACGATGACGCGAAGAAAAAAGTTGGACTTCGCTCCTCTTTGCGTCGACAGATTGCCAGAATTACGACAGTAATTGCGGAAAAGAAGAAAACGGCAGCTGCTAAGTAGGCAGTCTGATTTAACAGTATCTGAAAGAGTAGATTGCGGCTGGCAGGAATCGATTTATGAGAAGGCGACTTGTTGGTGTTGTGGCTTCGGACGGTTGTAATAAGACCCGTAGAGTCGAAGTACGACGTGTTTACCGGCATTCGAAGTACCAGAAGACTGTGTCAGGTACGACAGTGTGTCACACGCACGATGAGGACAACGTCTCAAAAGTTGGTGATGTCGTTGAAATCGAGGAAAGCCGTCCAATGTCCCGACTGAAGCGATGGCGATTGGTGAGTGTTGTTACTCCCGCTGTGAAGCCAGTTGTAACGGATTCGGTACAGTGATCTGCTGAAGTTATATGTTTTGGATTTTGGTGCCTTAAATGATTCAAATGCAGACAATGGTCAACGTGGCCGACAACACCGGGGCAAAAACAGCCCGATGTATCAAGGTCCTTGGTTCGAACCGACGTTACGCAGGATTGGGTGACATTGTCGTCGTCGCTGTCCAACGGGCATTGCCGAATGGTGGCGTCGGTAAAAAGGCTGTCGTTAAAGGGGTCGTGGTCCGGACACGCAAGCCATATCGCCGTGTTGATGGAAGTTACGTCCGGTTTGATGCTAATGCGATCGTATTGGTCGATAACGACAACAACCCGAGAGGGACACGAATTTTTGGTGCTGTGGCGCGAGAGCTCCGTGATCAGCGGTTCATGAAAATTATCAGTTTAGCGTCAGAAGTAGTCTGAGCCGAATCAGCGAAGGTTGAAATCATGCGGATGCGGAAGGGTGATATGGTCGTGGTGATTACCGGTGATGATGCCGGTAAGACTCCGCGTAAAGTTGTGCGGGTGCTGGATGGCGGTGAGCGCATTCTCGTTGAGGGCGTGAACCGAGTCTACAAGCATGTGAAAAAAGGTCATCCAAGCAGCCCTCAGGGGGGACGAATCTCCAGAGAGTTGCCGATTTCCAGTTCGAATGCCATGGTTTATTGTGCACACTGCACCAAGGGCGTTCGCGTCGGAACTCGCGTGAGTGAACAATCACGCGAGCGATACTGTAAGGTCTGCAAGGGGTCGCTTGGGGTTATTGGTCGCCAAAAGGCTGACGCATAGTTACGGATAAGAAAATGTCACGGCTGTTAGAGAAATACAAGACGAACATTCTTCCCAAGTTGAAAACAACCTTGGGGCGAGAGAACGTTCATTCGATTCCGCGAATCACTAAGGTTGTGGTGAGTATGGGACTCGGCAAGGCGCTCGCTGATCGAAAGCGAGTCGACGAGGCCGTAGACCATTTGCGAACAATCGTCGGACAAAAGCCCCAGGTAACTAAATCGCGGATCGCCGTTTCGGGGTTCCGCCTTCGCGAAGGGGTTGATGTTGGTTGTAAGGTTACTCTACGCGGCTCTCGCATGTATGATTTCATTGATCGTCTCATTACGCTTGCACTTCCTCGCGTTCGTGACTTTCGCGGGGTAAGATCAACGGGATTCGACGGTAATGGCAACTTCAGCATGGGCCTGAACGAGCAGACTGTATTCCCTGAAATCGACCCGGACCGAGTGACGTACGTTCAAGGTATGAATATCGCCATCGTGACCACTGCGAAAACTGACGCTGAGGCATTGATGCTGTTAAAAGAAATCGGAATTCCGTTCGCGAAGGAACAGGTGGCTTAAACATGGCAACGACAGCACATATTGTTAAGGCGAATAAGAAACCAAAGTTCACGTCTCGGCAAGAACATCGGTGTCAACTGTGCGGCCGCGCTCGCGCTGTGTATCGTAAATTTAAATTGTGCCGCATTTGTTTTCGGAATCTAGCGTTGGACGGGATGATTCCTGGGGTTAAGAAGGCGAGTTGGTGACGCTATGGCAGATGGTGTTTCGGATATGATTACTCGGATTCGCAACGCTGTGCGAAACGAGAGCCCGTTTGTGAATGTCCTGGATTCAAAATTGAATCGGTCCATTTTGGACGCGATGGCCCGTGAGGGTTATATCTGGAGACACGAAGTCCTGGAGGAAAACAAGGGCCTGCTGCGCGTTGCATTGAAATATGCTGCCGACGGCGGTGCTGTTGTCCGCCACCTTCAACGGGTCAGTCGACCTGGCTGTCGAATTTATTCAACTGTGGACAATTTGCCACAGGTTTTGCAGGGATTAGGGATCTGCATCGTCTCGACGAATCGTGGCGTGATGAGTAGCCGTGAGGCGCGTCAGCAACGAGTCGGCGGTGAAGTGTTGTTCGTGCTGTGGTAACCGTCTGCGTTTTAGTTGAGAATTCAGAATGTCGCGTATAGGAAAAAAACCGATTCCGATCCCGCAAGGGGTCAATTTCGGATTCAAAGATGGGGTCGCCACAGCCTCGAAAGGGACCCGAACGTTGACTGTTCCAGTCGACAACCGGATTCACGTCAGTGTGGATGAGAAAAATAATGTCGTGGTTGGTCGGGCTGACGACGGCGCGGCTTGTCGAGCTTTGCACGGTCTGACCCGAAGCTTGCTTTCGAATATGGTTGTCGGTTTGATTCAACCTTGGGAAGTTAAGCTCGAAATTGTCGGCGTCGGCTACCAGGCATCGTTGAAAAACGGGGTTTTGTCGCTGCAGGTCGGTTTTGCTAATAACATCGAATTGAAAGTTCCAGACGGCGTTTCTTGCGAACTTCCCGACAATACGCATATTGTAATCAAAAGTGCAGATAAACACGCTGCTGGTCAATACGCTGCGAATATTCGAGCCGTTCGCCCCCCAGAGCCTTATAAAGGCAAAGGGATACGATATGCTGGTGAGCACGTAAGACGTAAGGCCGGTAAGGCGTTTGGTAGCTAAACATTCGGTGGCTGGTGAGGTTTTCATGAACGGTCAAGAAATTATTGCGACGCAACGTCGTCGTCGGCAGTTCCGAGTTCGGAACCGGTTGAAGAGTGGTCGTCCACGGTTGTCTGTCTTCCGAAGCGGTCGTCATATTTATGCCCAAGTCATCGATGACACCACGGGCAAAACTCTTGCATCGGCTTCATCCTTAGAGACCGCCTTGCGGGAAAAAGTTGGCAACGGCGGTAATTGCGCTGGAGCTGAATTTATTGGTCGTGAGATTGCAGAGCGTGCATTGTCACGAGGTATTAAGTCTGTTACCTACGATCGCGGTGCTTATCGCTTTCACGGCAGACTTGCAAAGCTTGCGGAAGCAGCACGGGCTGCAGGATTGGATTTCTAAGGGGCGGCTTCCGTTTAGCCTCACGGCTGGAGAAGAGAAAAAGTGGCAGGCGACAAATCAAATTCAGAATCCCCTGAGCGCGTCGTACAAATTCGACGATGTGCTTGCGTTGTCAAGGGTGGTCGAAGGTTCAGTTTTACCGCCTTGGTCGTGGTCGGTGACGGCCAGGGACGAGTTGGGTATGGCTATGGCAAAGCCGTCGAAGTGCCGTTAGCAGTGGAGAAGGCCGTTAAGGCGGCGAATCGCACGATGTTGCGATGCCCACTCACGAAGAATTCAATTCCTCATCAAGTTGTTGGTCGCTATGGCTCGTCTCAAGTGATGTTAATGCCGGCCAATCCTGGTACGGGTATCATTGCTGGTGCATGTGTCCGTGCCGTTGCCGAGTCACTTGGATTGACGGACGTGTTGACGAAGGTTCGCGGTTCAAGCAATCCAATTAATGTGGTCAAAGCTGCATTTGATGCGTTGAGCCAGCTGCGAAGCCGTGAAGAAATCGCTCGATTGAGAGAGGTCGGTGTTTAAATGATGATTCACGATTTGGGTCTCGAAACCCCACGGAAACAACGTAAACGGGTCGGTCGTGGTATTGGATCTGGTCACGGCAAGACATCGGGTCGCGGGCACAAGGGTGCGGGTAGCCGCTCTGGACACAAAGACCGCGTTGGATTCGAAGGCGGTCAGATGCCGCTTGCACGACGCGTAGCGAAGCGTGGTTTTTCAAATCGGCAATTCGCTCTCAATGTTGCTGAAGTCAACTTAAAAGATCTGGAACGCGTCTTCGAACAGGACGCCGTTGTGGATATTGCGGCCTTACGTCAACACGGCTTAGCCTCGAATGGCAAAGTTTCGGTGCGAGTGCTTGGTGATGGTGAGCTGACAAAGAGATTGGTCGTTCATGCGAGTCATTTCTCGCGATCAGCTGAAGAAGCGATCGTGGCTCGTGGCGGCCGTGCAGAACGAACTGGTCGAAGTGAAGGCTATGCTGGATAAGCAAGTTCATGTTTAAACACATCCGCAATGTATTGTCGATTCCGGAGTTGAGAAACCGATTGGTCCTGACGCTGGTGCTGCTAGCTGTCTACCGACTCGGTTTCTCAATGCCTTTGCCTTTTGTGAACCAAGAGGCTTTGGCCGAAAGTTTGAAACGGCAAGGGGGAAGTGGCGTTGCTCATGTGATGAGCATGCTTTCGCTTTTTTCCGCTTCCAACATCGGAATGATGACAATCTTCGGATTGGGAATCATGCCCTACATTTCTGCGTCGATCATTTTTCAGTTGTTGGGGACCGTATATCCCCCGTTGGAAAAACTTCAAAAGGAAGGTGAAGCAGGGCGAAAGAAGATCAATGAATGGACGCGTTATGCGACTGTCGTGATCTGCTTCGTTCAGAGCTACTTCTGGATTGTTGTACTGTCAGGTGGTCAAGGCAGTGAAGACAGAATAATTCTGCCAGATTTCGACAATCTTTACATGAAGCTTGTCTGCACGGTCACGATGACAGCAGGCAGTGTATTGCTCATGTGGATTGGCGAACAAATTGATGAATACGGTTTGGGTAATGGTGTGAGCTTGTTGATTATGGCGGGCATTTTGTCCCGTCTTCCGACAGCTCTTGGCGGTCTCGTTGGTCCTGCTTTGAAAAATGGTATTGCCTTGGGCGGTCAATCAGGAATCGACCGTTTGATTGTGCTAGTTGCGGTGTTTTTCGGAGTGGTCTGGTGGGTCGTATTGATTACTCAGGCGACGCGAAAGATTCCCGTTCAAAGTGCAAAGCATGTGCGAGGCAACAAGGTTTACGGTGGAAGGGTCGAGAATCTTCCACTTCGCCTTAACCAGTCCGGCGTAATGCCCATTATTTTCGCGTCAAGCCTTTTAATGTTTCCATGGCTGGCTTTTAAACAGCTCGCATCATTGAACATCAGTTGGCTGGGTTTGGGAACGCTTTTCACAAATCTTGAGACAGCTTTCGCAAACCACGGTGGTTTCATTTATAATGCATGCTACATCGGTTTGATCTTTTTCTTTTGTTACTTTTGGACGGCGATTACCTTTAACCCAACTGAGATGGCATCGAACCTGAAGGATTACGGTAGTTTTATACCGGGTTACCGACCAGGTGATCGGACAGCAGGATATTTAGAGCGTGTCATGACGCGTGTCACGTATGTGGGCGCGGCGTTTTTGTCTCTGGTCGCTGTGATTCCGACGGTTGTTTCTGGACTGCTTAATCTGGATAGCTCGGTGTCGAGTTTTTACGGTGGAACTGGCCTGTTGATTTGTGTCTCCGTGGCCATCGATTTGATTAAGAAGATTGACAGTTATCTGGCGGCTCGGCAACAACCTGGGTTGTTGGACGTGCAGGAGTAGAAACTATGAAGGTCCGATCAAGCGTTAAGCTCATTTGCGAAGGCTGCAAGGTCGTTCGCCGAAAAGGGCGAGTCTATATTATTTGTTCTACGAATCCTCGCCATAAACAGCGGCAGGGATAAGTTTTCGGGTTTTACGGTTAACCGTTTTTTGTAAGCGAATGGGTTGTTATGCCGCGTATTCAAGGTGTGGATTTGCCAAACGACAAGCATGTCGTAGTCGCGCTGCAGTACATCTATGGGATTGGTGACTGGGTCGCCGCCGAGATCTGCTTCCGATTGGGCATTGATCCGTTTCTGAAGGCGTCCTCTTTGACCGATGAAACGGTGTCAAAAATCACCGGTTTGTTGGACAAGGATTATCTCGTCGAAGGCCAGTTGCGTCGGTCTATTCAACAGAACATCGCTCGATTGCGAGATATCCAGTGCTACCGCGGGATGCGACACCGCCGGAATCTTCCCGTGCGAGGACAGCGTACCAGGACGAATGCCCGCACGCGAAAGGGTATTAAGAAGACTGTTGCTGGTAAAAAGGGTGTGAAGGATATGAAGCACTAAACCAATACGGTATAGTATCTTCCCTCCCGTTTGCTATTTGATCTCGACTCAAATCAATTCGGCGAGTTTCTCCGTCGATCAATCGAGTGATGGCTGAGTTTTGTGTGTTACGTTTGCAGTGTTGAATTTAGTCTACAGGTTTCGTTATGGCAAAAGTTAAAAAACGCAAGGTGCGACGCAACATCACACGCGGCATCGCACATATCCAAGCCACGTTCAACAACACGATCGTGACCATTACAGATGTCAATGGTGATGTGCTTTGCTGGGCTTCGGCTGGGACTGTTGGTTTCAAAGGTAGCCGTAAAAGTACCCCGTTCGCTGCTCAGCGTGCAGCGGAAACCTGTTCCGAGCGAGCGGCCAAGTTTGGCATGAAGGAAATGGAAGTACAGGTCAAGGGGCCTGGTTCCGGTCGCGAAAGTGCCATTACGGGACTTCAATCGTCCGGTGTTGTGGTGCGGTCGATTGAGGACATCACTCCAATTCCTCATAATGGGTGTCGTCCGCGAAAGAAGCGACGAGTCTGATTTCTGATGATTGTGTTCGAGCGGTCAAATTTCGACGTTTGTAGGTGATGTTCAATGAGAATTCGATGGCGCGGCCTTGAATTGCCGAATCGGGTCGTTACTGAGAAAGAGACCCTGACCAGCACGTACGGCAAATTTGTGATTGAGCCGTTTGAGCGAGGTTTCGGGGCGACAATTGGTAACAGCCTGCGGCGGATCCTCTTGTCGAGTCTTGAAGGAAGTGCGGTTACCCGCATCAAGATTCAAGGCGTTCAACATGAATTTACGACGATCCCCGGGATTGTCGAAGATGTTACGGATATTTGCTTGAATCTGAAATCAGTCGTCGTGAAGAACCATGCACTGATTCCCAAGACTCTGCGAATCGAACGTCATGAGCGCGGTGTTGTGACGGCGGGCGACATCATCGTTGATGACCAAGTCGAAGTGTTTAACAAGGAACTTGTTATTGCAACGATGACCGACGATGTGTCTCTCAATATCGAAATATTGATCGAGAACGGTCGTGGTTATTCACCTGTGTCAGAACAACCAGACCATCAGAACGAAGTCGGTGTGATCCCGATCGATTCAATTTTCTCTCCGATTACTCGTGTTCGGTACAAGATTGAAGAGACGCGCGTCGGGCAACGAACCAACTACGACCGATTGATCCTTGAGATTTGGACAAATGGAACAGTTGTTCCTGAAATTGCTCTCGTTGAATCTGCGAAGATTCTACGAAAGCACCTCAATCCAATTATTACCTATCGTGAACCTGGTCCTGAGACATTCCCAGACAGTGGTTTGCGAAATATGCTTGAATCGACGGGCTATGCGCCTGTTGATCTGGAACTTGAAGAACGACTTTCTCGGAGCTTGGCAGAATTGAATTTGTCCGTCAGGGCAACAAACTGTCTTGAATCAGAGGGAATCAACACTGTTCGCGATTTAGTGATTCGAACAGAAGATCAATTGCTGCAGGTCAGAAATTTCGGCGACACAACTCTCCAGGAAGTTCGCGAACGCCTGACGTCGATCAACTTGCGACTCGGAATGAGACTGCCGCAATCGATGCAGCAGCGTGATCGTTAAGACATTGCGGATATACTGAGGATTTGGATAGATCATGCGTCATCGTAAAAGTGGACGAAAACTTAATCGGAACCAAAGTCACCGTACTTCGATGTTCCGAAATATGGCGACAAGCCTGATTTGTGTCAGCAAGCCAAATGCGGCAGACCCAAACACACCAAAAGTTGCTGGTCGTATTATTACGACTGTTCCCAAGGCAAAAGAGCTTCGACCTGTGATCGAAAAGTTGATTACATTGGGCAAGAAAGCGCTCGCACATCAAGAAGCTGCGGTTCAGTTCGCGACCTCGGCAGAGCGTGGTAGCGCCGAGTGGGACCAGTGGCGGAACTCCGACCGGTGGCAACAATGGAATGCTGCGATCGCTCCTGCTGTCTCACTCCGTCGCCGTGCATTTGCCGCGTTGCGAAGCAAAGAGGCTGTGAACATTCTGTTTAACGAACTTGCTCCTCGTTTTCGCGAGCGACAGGGGGGTTACACCCGAATCGTTCGTTTAGCTGAATTCCGTTTGGGTGATGCCGGACGTAAAGCTTTGATTGAATTTGTCGGCGAGAATGATCGCAAGAAGGAACGCCGGGCGGCACCGGCAGTGAAAGCCATTGCTACGACATGACTCGTTGAAGATGCGAATTTGATGTGACATAAAAAGCCTTCTTCAACATTTTGTTGAAGAAGGCTTTTTATTTTGATCGCTACTGACCGTTTTCCGTCAGAAGGATTCTTAATGTCGCTAATGGGGTTTGGGGCACTCTTTCAACTTGCCGATAAGCTTTCATCTCCGTTGCCGGTCGTTGCAGCAGGTGGCGCGGATCGTACGGTTCTCGAAGCGCTGGCGATCGCTCAACGACGTGGATGGGTTCGGCCAATCCTGACGGGGTCGCTTTCTGCCATTCGAGATTTGGCCCATGACCTTGATATTGATCTGGATGAATTCCGGCTAGTTGAAGCTGTTGATCCCGCGGCTGCGGCAGTATCTGAGGTTAAAGCAGGGCGTGCCAGCCTGTTAATGAAGGGGCAAATCGCCACTCCTGACCTGATGAAGGCAGTGCTCGCTCGCGATATCGGGTTACGGACAAATCGCTGCATCTGCCAGGTTGTGCTGATGGAGATTAAACGAGATTCGCGTCGATTTTTGCTGTCGGACACAGGAATTACGATTCAACCGACTCTTGATCAAAAAGCTGATATTTTGCGGAGCATGGTCAGCGTAGCCGTCGCATTAAAAGAACGCACCGATCATGACTTGCCTCGGATTGGAGTCATGTCAGCAACTGAAAAACCAACGGATTCGATGCCCGACACCCTGGATGCTGTTGAGTTATCGCGACGGAACCGTGAAGGTGAATTAGCTGGCTGTATTGTTCAGGGACCGCTATCGTTTGATCTTGCCTATGCAACGGATGCAGGGGAGAAAAAGCGAATGGAAGGAGCCGTTATCGGAGCCGCGGATGGGATGTTATTTCCAAATCTACTGGCGGCGAACCTGACTGTGAAAGCGATCATGTATACATCGGATTGCAACTTCGGCGGAGTGCTCTGTGGAGCTGCATGTCCTGTCGTCTTTATGTCGCGCGCTGATTCTACGGAAACCCGTCTCAATTCACTGGCATTGACGTTGCGAATGCTGACGGCCTCATCGCAGGGCTAACTTCCGACGATCAGTTTCCACTTAATGTAAATCACGCAGAACCAGAAGTAAGCCGAAAACGATATCGCCGAGACGACCAGATCAGTCATCAGCCAATATCGATATTGTGTCGTTAAATACCGAGATGCAATGACTGCGACCGCAAATGCCGGAAGGAAGCCGGTGAGAAACGACCATTCAATGGCGTAGCCCAAGCTGCGGCAAAGATGGAAGTACAACGCACAAATCCCGATGAAAAGCAGTCCCATGGTCCGAGCGAGCCATCGATAAGAATTTCTATCATGACTTTGTTCGGTCAGTGTGATCACGTTAATTGTGAGTTGGAATGCTGTCCAAAGAACAACTGGCCATAACAAGACATATTCACTTTGTCGGCTATTGATGATCGGGCTGCCGATCACGCCGTAGACAATCGTCGTCATCCAGAAGATGAGGCGGCCCGTTCTGGCTGAACCTCGTGTCAGCAGGTTAGAAACGGCTGCGACCAGGCTTGCGAAAACGATCCCTACCAGACTCCACTTGTACCAGGCCAGGAACTCGAACCAGTCAGGAACCGTGGCGGGGTAATCTCGTTCGCCGCCGACCAACCACTTTGCATCGAGCACATAAACACGAGGAATTGATCGCACGGAACGGGCGGGGAGTTTTGCGCCGTACGGAACTTGTCCGAGGTAAAGACATGCGGCACGAGTTTGTGTTCGTAAATAGACACAACCGTGATGCAGAGCCGGATAGGTCCAGCAAATCTCGTCCTGGAAGACTTGAGTTCGAGCAAGTTCGGTATATTGTTCCGTCCCCGATCTCGCCAGAATCAATTCTCCGCTGTCTGTAAACAGGATCAGTTTATTGTCGGCTGCGATGATATTGGCTTGTCCGACTTTGTTCGTTGACCAGATGATGCGACCGGTCTCGAAGTCCAGGCAACGGAATTCCCCTCGGGACGGGCGATTTAAGCGAGACTGTGGGTCTTTCAGATCGAAGCCATAGACGCGGCCGTCAACGAGCACACTGGAGGCAACATCGTTCGAGAATTTCATTGCTTCCCAGGCAACGACGGGAGTACCCAACTGATCATTGTCCGAATCGGCTGCGTTGTCTGTCGAGAGTTTTCTTGCAGTTTTCTGATCGGCAGACGCTCGATCCGCTTCAACAAGCCGATAGCATTTAGCTCCTGCTTTGAAGGGTGATGCGACAAACAGGAACGGTTCCTTGTAGATCGGGGCCGCGGAGTGTTCGTCGTATCCCTGTGAGAATTCGATTTCCCATTGCTGTTTTCCCGTGACCACATCGAAGAGAGCAATCGAGTTCTCAAGGGGTGTCACAACGAGTGAATGACCTTGAAAGTAAATCGGAAGTGGGGTCGCATAACTCGCCGATGATTCGCCTGAAGCCCATATCGTGGAACCGTCGCGGAGGTCGAGTGCAACGACACTGGCATCCTGTCCGCCAACTGGGACGATGAGTCGGTCGTCAACGATGACCGGCGACGACGCAAAACCGAAATCGGTTCCGAGTCCCCTGTATTTCTTTTTCGGATTACAAGTCCATACGGGCTTACCGCTGTCCGCAATGAGACAGGAAATCGTTCCATCGGGAGCGGCAAAATACAGGCGACCTTTGTGCCAGGTCGGTGTGCTTCGTGGACCAGGGTAGAGGCCGCCTCCGTCATAAGGCCAGCCGTAGTGATGTGTCCAAACGGTATCTCCAGTCTCAGCATCAAGGCACACGATCGATTGCTGATAGAGGTTCTGAGTCTGAGTGAAGACACAATTTCCAACGGCGGCAAAGCTCGAATAGCCTTGCCCCAGTTCTCGAGTCCAGACGAGTGGTGGGCCTCCTTCGGGCCATGAATCAGCCAATCCCGTTTCTGCGGATATCGAATTAAACGTCGGTCCTCGCAGTTGTGGCCAGGATGTCTGCTTGAGCTCGGATGTTTCCAGATCGCTGTCCACCGGGGATGATGAACCATGCTGGGGATCGGTGGAAGATGGAGTGATGTACTTCCAACCCATGAACGAAAGCAACACCATGAAAGCGATTGCCCATGTCATGTTCTGGCGGCGCTTCAGAACGATTAGAGTCAATTGAAACGACCTGTGAATAGAATGTTTTCGGCAGACTAAACCGCCTTCAACGACACGTCCAGTGGCTTCTCACGTTCGTGAATTGCTTCTTATGATAGCATCTTAATGGCAAGATGTCAGACATTGCGTCTTGACTTCAGGGTCTTTTGTAGACAAAATGACTGATGCCGGCTCATCTCGACTGTCTCATTTCAAAAATCTTTACTTCGTGAACGGCGATCGTTCGCCGGGAACCTGCTTCGTCTCTAATAGACAGTGAATCACGCACGGAAAGCGACGACCTTTTTCGGCGATTTCAACACGATTGTTTCCAGAACTGGAGTTACTCATGAAGACATTTCATAGCTCAAAAAAGCGGCTTGGATTTACATGGGTTGAATTGATCGTTGTGATTGCTGTCATCGCAGTGCTGGTCGCATTATTTCTTCCGGCGGTGGAGCAGGCCCGCGAAGCGGCTCGACGGACACAGTGTAAAAACAACCTCAAGCAACTCGGATTGGCGCTTTACAACTACCACGAAACGGCACGAACATTTCCTCCCGGGTTTGTGATGAATACCGATGGCGTTTACATGGGATGGGGATGGGGTGTGCAGGTCCTTCCCTATCTCGATGCGTCACCTCTTTATTTTAATATTTCTGGAACATTCAAAGACGGGCTGCAAGTGTTGCCGGATCTCAATGATCTCGGATGGCCGCACACGGCGTTTCAGTGTCCATCGAATCTTGGTTCGTCTGTCCTTCTGCATGCGATGGTATCCACGACGTCGGTCGTGGATGGGGTCGCTACGCCGGGGACGGTTGACTGGAGCAATCATCTTGGTCGCTCGATGTATTTCGGAAACGCGGGCTATCTACAGGCCGATGCGGGAGGGATTCACCACGACAGCAGCGGCGAACCTCCTTCAACGGAGCCTCATCTCAATCGAGCAAGCCTTGGCAACATTGGTATATCCGCCTCCAAGGAACATCGCTATTGCGATCAGCAAAGTTTTCGCGGCATCTTCGGTCAGAACAGTTGGGTCAAAATCGACGATATCAAGGATGGAACATCCTGTGTCATCCTGGTCGGGGAAAGGGTGAATCCAATGAATGAGTCGGTCAGTTCAATTGGTCATGGAACATGGGTCGGTGTTCCGGATTGTACGACCACCGAAGGGCTGGCAATGGTACTCGGTGATACGAGCATCCGATTGAATTCCGGAAAGCGATTGAACGCACAAACAACCGGTTTCGGAAGCCAGCACGTTGGCGGCGCTCATTTTCTCATGAGTGATGGTTCAGTTCGATTCTGCTCGAACAATATCGTTATTGGACTCTACCGCGATTTATCCACGATTGACGATGGACGAGAACTTTCCGATTTCTGACGTCACTCGTTACTGAAGTCATTGTGGCTTTGCAAACTGTTTACGAATAATCGGTGTCAGGAATTTCGCAGTTTCGTCACCGATCACGTGGTAGCCCGCCAGATTCGGATGCCGGTCCCCGAACCAGCCTGGCAGATGGCCGAAGTGAGCGTCGAGGCGATTGTCGAGCACTTCGACAGTTCCCGGATTACCGGCGACCACAAATGGCTTTACAAACTCGCGCCGATTCTCGGGAATCTTATCGAGAGGAAAACGGCGATAGTTGAGCATATCCGGGCCGCGATTGAGTTCGGCGGCGTAACGAGGATAGAGGTCGAACAACAACACCCCCTCGGCTTTGGCAACCTGCTCATTCAATTGGTTGAGTCGCACAGATGTCGCTTCATCGCCGTACGGAATGACCGTTGTCACGATAATGGTTGCTTTCGGGTGGTCGTTCTTAACTCGGCCAATCAACTCGTGATAGTCTTTGGGAAAGTTTTCCGCGAGATTTTCCCGGTAAGCATTGTCGTTCAATCCATAGCGGATCAGAACATAATCAATCCCTGGCAGCTTTGACGCCGCTTTATCGTACCGTCCTGAATCCAGCAGTCGGCGAATGTATTCCCCACTGAGACCCAGGTTGATCACATTCGTCGGCGGCAAATCTTTTTCGGCTGCCAGCAATTCACGAATCACATCTTCCAGATGCGGTCCCTTTGGGATATGCCGCCGAGGGACACTTCCCTCGGTTGTGCTGTCTCCCAGCAACAAGATCTGAACCTTACCATCATGCTCGGCGTGGACCGGTCCAGCGCACAAAAGTGTGATCGTCAGGAACGCAATCGAGAGGGAAAGAGAATTACATATACGCATCATCGTGTCTCGTGGATTCAGTAAAGGATTCGGACGTCGATCGAATTTCAGGCTGTAGCACTGATTTCCTTGGAAAACGAATTTTCATTCATCAGCCAACTATTTCATCAGCTAAAAACACTCGTTCAATCAGCAATCAGTAAAAGCATGGTACTTGTGCCAGCATTGACCATAGCGTGAGCAATGATCGATGGTATTATCGTGCCACGCCATTCTCGCACGAGCGTAAAGACGATTGCCAGACTCATCAGGATCGGAATTCCGAATAGTCCCTGCGGATGGATCACGGCAAACACAAAACTGTTGATCAACATGGCGAATATGACACTGCCCGCGTAGCCGAGTTTCGATCCTGCATCACGCAAATGACGATAGAGGACACCGCGAAACATAATCTCTTCCGGCACACTTGCGAAGACGGCGACCAACAGCAATTGCAGGCGTACGGTCCAATTGCCCCGCAAAATCGGTTCAACGATAGGGTGAATTGGCGAGGCAGACGTATCACTGTCACCTGCAATCGCGCTTGCTACCGCCATCATGAGTATCGTAATCACCATCGCAACACCGACAACGGGTAACGCACTGAGATAGCCTCCGATACCAACGAATGGGATCGACCAGGCGTCGCGACCGAATGACAGTCCAACGTCCTTACGCACATCCGACCAACTGATGCCACGAAGCACGGGCCAGGCGAGTGCAGCAAGTCCACCGATCTGCGGAATAAGAACCCAGACGAGTCCCAATTTCGGCAATGGCAGCATGACGACGGCATAGTTAAGAGCGACAAATAGTACCATCCAGACCGCAAACGTCTCGGCGTAGATCGCTCCCGTTCCATGCAGCGTTCCGAGCCCGCTCTTCAGTCGTCCAATTGCGGCAAAAATCCAGAAGACAAGTTGTAAGACGGCACCGCAAATCATCGCGATGAATGCCAATCCGGAAATTCCCAGCATGACAAACAAAGTCCGGCGAGAATGATCCAGCAAACGGCCTCGACCCTCGCCGTCAGTGGTTCCCAGCGGGACGAGAGCCAGTCGGCCGACCCAGCCCAGTCTTTCAACCAGAAGTTGACTACCCTTTCGCCATTCGTCGTCGGTCATCGTGTCTTTGATTGCCCTCTTCTCAATCAACGCCAATTGGATTCGTTCGAGAAACTGATTGGTTTCGCGATCGCGATCGTTGGCCTCCACGGAACCATCTTGGAATTTCGCTTCGAGTTCGCCGAGTGATTTCGCGGCCTGTTCGGGGCCAATAAGTTCCCCCATCAACACGGCGCCGATCATCCGCTGTCGCGCTGACCCCTTGCCAAACATCAATTCAATTTCTTTTTGAAGCTTATTTTTTTCCTGCGGTGAAATTGATGAGGCACCAACAAGATACCTGGCCTGTATCTCGAACAGGATTGCCGAGGGGTCGCTGTCGGTCCCGTTTTCAACCCATAAATGGTTAAAAAACATGAGCCCGATCACAAGGATCACAACCAGCCACGCCAGCCACGCAAAGCCGCGCGGGGGGCGTGACTCGTCGGTGTCGATCACATCAAATCTCGGTTCAGTTCCCTGCGACGGTTCGAACGATGGTGAATTCATTAACATTCCAAGTGATAAATTTCCAAACCGATCTGATCGAACCTCAACCTGTGGAACCGCTTCTGCGGACATCGCTGTATGCAACACAGTGATTGTCTAAAAGGCATCGGCGACGGAGTGATCGATTCCGCCTTCGTAGTTATCAAATCGCATCGACTCACGTCGCCATTGAAGGCTGACGATACCCGTAGGTCCCGACCGATGCTTGGCCACGATGATCTCGGCAAGTCCGGGTCGGTCTTCAGGATTGTAAGCGTCGGGGCGATGCAAAAACATGACGATGTCGGCATCCTGCTCGATGGCGCCGCTTTCACGAAGGTCGGCCAGTCGCGGTCGCTTATCGTCTCGCAATTCCACTCCACGATTGAGCTGTGAAAGGGCGATCAGCGGTAAGCTGTTCTCTTTGGCAATCCCTTTCAATCGCCTGGTGATCAATGCAATTTGCTGTTCACGATTGATTCGTTTGTCTTCCGGCTCAATCAACTGAAGATAGTCGATGATAACCAGTCCGAGGTTATTCCTGCGTTTCAATCGCCGGCAGATGGCGCTGATCTGGGCCACGGTTCGACCGGGCGCATCGTCGATGAACAGCGGCAAACGACTCAATTCCGACGAGGCTTCCAGTAACGCATGCCTTTCTGCCGGTTCGAGCAACCCCTTACGCAGGCGATGTCCGTCCAGCTTTGCGCGAATACACAAAAAGCGTTCGGCCAGTTCCAGCTTCGATTGTTCCAGACTGAAAATGATCGTTGCCGTTTCGCCGGCACCAGCAACCCACTCAGCGATATTACAAACCAGTGCCGTTTTTCCCATCGAAGGTCGAGCTGCCACAATGATCAATTCAGACGGCTGAAAACCGTTGGTCTGCCGGTCAAGATCGACGAAGCCGGTCGACAGACCGCTGATGTTTCCTTCCTTTCCGAGACGGGTGTTAATCCGGTCGAGCGTATCATGCATGATCTCATCCATGCTGATTTTCGATGCAACTTCCTGTTGTTCGAAGATACCGAAAATCCCCTGTTCGGCTCGTTTCAGGACGTCGGCGGTTTCATCGCTTCCTTCGTAACATTCGCGCAGGACCTCCGTACAGACATTTGTCAGGCTTCGCTGAATCCATTTGTCTCGGACAATCTCGGCGTAATACTTGACGTGAGCGGCATGAGGTACCGTCTCAAGAATTTCCAGCAAGTACGCGGCACCGCCGACGTCAGCCAGTTGATTTCGTTCGGCCAGTTCATCAGCCAGCGTGACAATATCGATTGCTTTACTGTTCTCACGCATCTTGCCGATCGTGGAGTAGATTAATTGATGTATATCACTGTAAAAGTGTTCGGCTTTGAGTACGTCGGCAACTTCGTCCATCGCCGGGTTCTCAAGCAATAAGCACCCGAGAATACTTCGCTCGGCCTGAAGGTTTTGTGGAGGAAGTCGTGCTGAAAACGAGGGCTCTGCCATATATTGCTTTTCCTGGGAATAAATCAGACGTTTATGCCACTGCTTAGGAGTCTTCGGTCGGTTTTGCTGCTTCCAAAGAGCATTACTTGACCGAAGAGGGTCAAGCAGTGGCACATCGATTGATCGTTTTTCTTCGTTACGGAATATAGATCATTTCGTTCAGATTGAAGATGGAGTGAGCAATATCTTTCCAGACTTCGGCGTTCGACATGACGTTGTCGGCGGGAACCTGATAGTGATCCGCCAGTTGACGGACCGTCTGTTCGAAGCGTGAAAGTTCTTCTGCATCCGGTGAACGACCAAGTGATGAGCGAAACATGGTCTCAAGGCGAGTCGATATCGAATCTCCTGTTTTCTTCAACAACTTTTGTGACCAGACCGCTGCCTGTTGCAGTACGAATGGATCATTCAGAAGCGCCAGCGCCTGTGCGGGAACGTTGGTCACATCGCGTCGTCCTTGAACCACCTTTCCTCCCGGAAAATTGAACGTGCCAAGAAACTTCGGACCTTCCATCAGGTTATTCTTGATGTAAATACTGCGTCGACCATTTCCGTCGAGTGGACCTGGAAACAAGCGACGGTCGGCATATTCCTTTTCCCGGAACGGTTGAATACTTGGTCCGTAAAGCGTGCGATCCAGTGAACCAGACGCGGCGAGGATCGTGTCTCGCACCGATTCCGCTTCCATCCGCCGTGCGGGGTAATGTTGCAGACATCGATTTTGAGGATCGACGTCTCGTGACTGCAATGACGTTTGATTCGACATCTGAAAGGTGCGGGTCAGGACCAGCGAGCGGATCAATTGTTTCACTGACCAACCCCGTTCGATAAAATCGGACGCGAGATAGTCGAGCAATTCGGGATGCGAGGGCACTTCGCCGACATGACCGAAGTCATCGACTGTCCTGACAAGTCCCGTTCCGAACAGATGATGCCAGATTCGGTTGACCATGACTCTTGCTGTCAGTGGGTTATTCGGACTGGCGATCTGGTCGGCCAATTCCATCCGACCGCTTCCCTGCGATGTAAATGGTTCAACAGATTTGGATAGAACTTCCAGATACCGCCGAGGTACTGCTTCGCCTGGTCGAGTGCAGTCGCCACGCGTGAAGACGGGCTGCGCGATACCCTGCCCTCCGTCGCCGAATCCGACAGCAACTCGAGGAAGAGATAATTCCGCTTCAATCTTTCGGTATTCTTGAATCAACGAATCACATCGTCGAGATTGTGGTTCACTACCGTCAGGTATCTGAGTCACCTTGTTACTAATCAGTTCACGGCGAAGCATCACGTCCAGCCATCGGACATCGTCTTCGGTCGCTTTGTCATCTCGGAACGCAGTTATTGCGGCAAGTATCCGAACTGCGTATCGATGTGTGATTTGATCGAGAGCGGTTCCCTGGGTTTGTGAATTCTTATTGTCCGAACTGTCTCCACTCTCGAACAGCATACGTAAATGCGAAACGTCGGGTTTTGGCATTTCGGGACTATCATGTAGAACCACTCGCGTCACCCCAAAGTACGACCGAGGGTTTTCGGATGCCTTGTCCCAGGGGAGTTTATAGTTTCCGCCGTCACCACCCAGTGCGGAAAGCTGATCGGGAAACTTGGGGTTGTCGAACATCGTCATCAGTTCGGCATACGTCCGCAGGCTTTCACGGTCGTCGGGTGGTGAAAATGTCACCCAGGTCAGTTCGGGAGAAGTTAAGGCCCGGTAATTAGCGTAATTCAACTGGCAGTTGTTTGAGACCAGTCGGACCGCACTACTTCGCTGACCGAGAACCTGAAAGCTGATGTACTTCTTGCCGACGGGTAAGACAGGTGAACGAAGCGTCCCGTTCAGCTTTGAAGAAAGTGAATGAGTGTAACGACCTGCGGGAAGAATCGATTGCAGCACCGTGTCACCTTCGGGCTGTACAATGAAGTCGCCGTTGCGGGAAGCCGGTTCGGACATAGACTGACCTCCGACGCTCCAACCGTGGGGTTCGTCGTTACGGAAATCAGCGTACGTAACGAACTGTTTTGAATTGAAGTCGCTCCGCTCCTGTGACTCTTTGGCAAACTGTTCTGTTAGTGATTTCAAAACAACTTCGAATGTCAGTGGCGTTTTCGTTTCATCAACAGGAGCGTCAGCTGCTGGCGGAGTTTCAACAGCCACAAGTCGTCTCCAGATTTCGAACGGTTCGTCGAACGGTTGCTTTTCTGCGGCGAGAGTTGCGACCCATTTTTCCAGTCGCCGAGGATCTAATTTCTTCGTCATTTCCTCAGGAGCAGGACGTTTGGCCCGTACTGCTGACGCGGCAAACATGTAGTCCGCAAAATGCGAGTACTCACTCTCCCACATTGGGGCGAGTTCGCGACGGATCAGACTTTTCAACTCTCGCAGTCGCTGCTTTTTGTCTGCATTGACGGTGGGTGCATCGATACAGTGGCTGACATTTCGAGAACTGCGCAGCACTGCGAGCAGTCCGTAATAATCCTCGCTCGAAATGGGATCGAGTTTGTGATTGTGGCAGCGGGCACAGGCTACTGTGGTCGCTTGAAACGCCTTGGTTAGTGTGTCGATCTGATTATCTGCCAGGTCGTAACCGAGCGAACGAAGGCTGATGCAGTCGTCATGATTGACCTCGCCAAATCGATAGAAACCGGTACCGATCACCGATTCATTGAATTGATCTTTTTCATTCCAGCGAGGGCGAGGTAGCAGATCGCCTGCGAGATGTTCGCGTATGAACTGGTCGTAAGGGACATCGTCGTTGAAGGCGCGGATCAGGTAATCGCGATATCTCCAGGCATGATGAACTTCGTAGTTCCATTCGTTTCCGTGTGTCTCTGAAAACCGGACAACATCCATCCAGTGTCGTGCCCACTGTTCTCCAAACTGCGGTGATTGCAGCAGTGAATCGACCAGCCGTTCAACCACGTCGCCCGGCAGAGGATTGGTCGCATTCGTCGAAATACCGGTACCGCATTCGGCGACGAAGCGATCGACCTGTTCGATTGTCGGAGGCAAACCGGTCAGAACGAGACTTAACCGTCGGACGAATGTCGTGGGATCGGTCGGACCTGCGGGGACCAAACCGGATTCGGCGAGTTTGGCAAAAATGAACCGGTCGACGGGTGAAGAGGCCAATGCCGCCACATCGGTGCGAGGAACGTCAGGGCGTACGACCGGACGGAGACTCCACCAATCGCTCCGCTCTTGCATGAATTCTTTCCATGAGGCAGTCACCTTCCTGGAAATTGGCTGGTCGCGCGGATCTGCCGCACCGTTCCTGACCCACGTTTCCAGATCGGCAATCACCGAGTCGGGCAGTTTTCCTTTGGGTGGCATTTTCAGGGCGTCATCAGTGTAACGGACCGCCTTGATGAGCAAGCTTTTATCGGGATTTAATCCATCCAGAGCCGATCCAGTCTCACCCCCTTTTTTGACTCCGTCACGGCTGTCCAATAACAGTTCGCCGCCCAACTTCTTTGCGTCAGCTGAGTGACATTCATAGCAATGAGTCACCAGGACGGGACGGATCTTCTTCTCGAAGAATTCCAGGTCGGCATCCTCGGCGATGGTGGTCAAAGGGGCAGTGAATATCAACATCGCGAAGAAGATTAGTAATGGGATTCGCATATCCGATGCCTTGGGGCGGATTTCCAAATTGCAGGAAATGTGAATAGTTTTTCGATAACGGTTCACGATCATTTTCCCGTTTTGTCTTCCGGCCCAAAGGGCCATTCGTTCGAATAGCCTAGCCCATCGGGCTAGGAAGTCAGCAAACGAAATACGCAAAAGGCCTGAAGGGCCGACAGTTCTAAGATGGCTAAAGGCATATCGATTGTAGATTGCAACGCGGTGTTCAATGCGCATTTCTTTAATCCATCCTGAAGCGACCGGTATGTGTGATGTTCTTCCTGTCAGTCTATGTAACGAACGGTCGTCCCTTCAGGCCTTTTGCGTCGCCTAATCCATGCTACCTGGCCCGATGGGCCAGGCTATTTGAACTGCTGGCCCCGTTGGGCCGGAAGAACCTCGAATGTTTTTGCATCGAACCAGCAATCCTCGACTTTCGGTTATTCGAACACGACTCTTAATTGCCATTAATTTCAAAATTCGACCGTTGTTCTATGTACTCGATTACCCGCTGACGATCGTTGACGGCGCTATGCCGTCTGTTCGCGTTGCGATTATTCCAGTCCGGGAATCGGTTGATTCCGGTTTCCGCTTTCGCGGCTTATTGAGCAGCAGGAGAACAGAAATTATGGTCAGTGGAACGACGATTAAACCATACCGGATTTTGAACAAAAATTGTTTAAATGGCTCTTGTTGGCGCCTAAAATAAACTCCCCAAGGCATTTCAAAGAGATCCGCATTCGTGAGACTGTCGTTCGGGGTCACTTGGCGATGTTGCCAACTAATACTCTCAAGGATTTCATGCGGAACAACTTGATTGTGTTCGAAGATTTCAAATTCAAACACTCCCTTTCTTGATGTCCAACGATAACAGTTGACGCTGCCGTAGTAATTTACACGTTCTACCATTGTCAGACTTCTCACCCACGCCGCTGCGAATGCCAATGCAATCAGCAGCGTGACACATCCCGTTTTTCGTCGCCACCCATGGAAAACCTCGCCCATGATTTGGGGTTCTCTGATGTTTGTATTGGCAATCGCCGGTTTAACTTTGAATCTCGTGAATGACCTTGCCCGCCACATCCGTCAATCGAAAGTCACGTCCTGCGTAGCGATAGGTCAGTCGTTCGTGGTTTAACCCGAGCAGATGCAGGATCGTGGCGTGCAGGTCGTGAATATGGACTCGGTTGTGAACGGCCTGAAAACCGAAGTCGTCGGTTTCGCCGTAGGTCATGCCGCCTCGAATACCGCCTCCTGCCATCCACATCGTAAACCCATAATGATTGTGATCCCGGCCATTTCCGTTTTCTGTCGTCGGAGTCCGACCGAATTCGCCACCCCAGATCACCAGAGTCTCATCCAGCATGCCGCGTCGTTTGAGATCGCGGAGCAATGCGGCCATCGGTTGATCGATGTCTTTGCATAATTTTGACACGGCGTTATTGTGATCATTATGAGTGTCCCAGGGCTGACCGTCGCCATAATAAACTTGAGTGAATCGGACGCCTCGTTCGGCGAGTCTTCGCGCCAGCAAACAGCCATTGGCAAAATGGCTGGAACCGTATTCTTCGCGAATCTCTGGCGGTTCGCGATTCAGGTCAAAGGCCTCTGTGGCGGCAAACTGCATGCGGAACGCCGTTTCCATGGCGTTGATGCGTGAATCAAGCTGCTGATCGCCCCATCGTTCTGCAAGATGTTGCTGGTTCAGCGATCGCATTAATTCAAGTTGACGTTGTTGTTCTTCAACAGGCAAATGCTTGTTTCGCAAGTAAGGAATCAGCTTCTGCGGATCCAGGTTCGAATGATTGATGTAGGTCCCCTGATGCTCGCCGGGGAGAAATGCACTGGTCCAGAGAATTGAGAATCGAACGGGCCGACCGGGGCAGAGCACGACATATCCCGGCAGGCTCTCGTTTTCGACTCCTAATCCATAGGAGAACCATGCCCCCATACTCGGGCGCGTCGGCACGATGGTGCCGTTGTTCATGAGAAGTAACGCCGGGCCGTGATTGGGATTGTCGGTATAGACCGATTTCAGCACGCAAACATCATCAATGCACCCAGCAAACTGTGGCAACAATTCGCTGACACGCACACCGCTTTTGCCGCGAGGCTCGAATATGAAGGGAGAAGGCAACAGGCCGGCAGTCTTGCGTTCGGTACGGAATGAATCGAGTTCCGCAGGCCGCTGACCTTCATACTTTGCGGTGAGTGGTTTGGGGTCGAACAAATCAGGCCCGAACGGACCACCGTTCATAAAGAGTTGGATGACACGTTTTGCTTTGGGTGCAGCATGAGGCGCCAGTTCTTTGGCAGAAGCCTGGCCGAGAAGGCTTGCCAGACCGATTGAACCGAGTCCGCCTCCTAAACCCTGCACCATTCGACGCCGCGACATTGAAGCGGTGAAGTCGAAAGGAACAGGCATGGGTCATCTCCGGGCTGACAGGTGGTCAGGTTCTTAATGCGCGAGGCGGGTCACAAATTCATGGTATTATCGTAGGGTGCGGTCGAGTCTTCGAGGCCCACCAACTCTTAAAAATGTTGGGC
>CAIOKO010000181.1 GCA_903858935.1 uncultured Schlesneria sp.
ATCGCCCCACAGACCGTCTGGATCAACCCACCCGATGATTCACCAGAAACCTCTGCAAAACCCAATTTAACTACTCATCAAAAACCAAATACTCACTAATTTCTTTCACAAAAGTGTCTCAAAGTTATTGACACGCACCGATCCCTGGAAATTGCCATAGTTGCCCAAGAACGCCCATGGTTGCCCAAAGTTTTTTGAAAAAAGCAAAATCAGAAAGACATTCACCACGGATCGCACCGATGGGCACGGATCAGAAAAAGACCACGAGGAAAAGGAAAAATCCGGCGGTTGACACCCCCCGGCTCGCCTGGAATGTATGATGGGATATGAGTCCGATCGAACTGGCTTGAAGTCGGGCAAACTCGCGCGAAGTCGGGCGAACTCGCGCGAACTTTGACACGAAATGAGATGGCAAGTCGATGACGGCGGAACGAAGGAAAGAATTTTTGAACAGGGCAGGGGGCCCCTTTAACCAATGAGAGAATGCGGCCGTTAAACTCAGGAATGAGTCAACCGGCAAGAAGAGAACCGAAAACGAAGAATTGCAAGATTCGAACACTTATCAGCAGTCATCTTCGCTAATCAGAAAAAAAAATTCATTCAGAAGGGGTCACGACGATGACCGATCAGAAACGCTCATTGGCAGTTCCAAAACGATTCTATGAGCGGCTTCCGACTTTTGACCGGGCGGATGTCGACCGGATGCTGGAAGCGATGCACGTCGACGGGTTTGTTTTAATCCCGGGAGTCCTTCAGACCACAGAAATAAAGATTGCACGAGATAAGATCGACCGCCTGGTACCGATTGGGTGGGACTTTGAAGGATTAACCGATCATTACAAGAACGTGTTTAATCGGGACCCGTTCTGGCTGTCATTCCTGGATCGCCAAGGGGTCATCGATGTCGCCGAGCGAGCACTTGGCAACAACTGCCACATCATTGGCGAGACGGCCTGGCGCAGTCATCCGGGCCACCGTGGTGTAGGGCTTCATCTGGATTACCTGCCGATGGAATGGCCGGCGGATGGAGTTCCTTCAGAAATCCGCTTCCCCATGTTCCTTTGCACGGCCCACTTCTATCTCAGCCCTCAAACGGAAGAGTTGTGCCCCACGCAAGTCATACCAGGGAGTCACAGGGCGGGGAGGAAACCAGCCCGAACCGAGAAACAGTGGGGTGATCGATTGTTGCAGCCGGTCCTGTGCAATGCGGGTGATGTTTTGTTGTTTCGTAGTGACCTGTGGCACAGCGGCAGCGATAATCGGACGGTCAATCAGGTCCGCTATCTGCTGCAAGTCCACTACGGCCGCCGAGAGATGGCACAGCACTTCGCTCCGTTTCTTGAGTGGCAATTTAACCCGGATGTCCTGGCGGCCTGCAATTCGCGCCAACGACGATTGCTGGGCGATCATGCTCAGGGTGCATACGATTGAGGGCCAACAAAACAGAAGATTACAACGACTGTACTCGCGCCCTGATTGTGGGTTAGTCTTTCGTCCTGCCGGCCTGGAACTGGCTGCTGAGAGGTATCCAGATGTCCGCGTACAGAACAAAGATCGGCGACAAAACCGGGCCGCTCGAACTGACAACGCCTCCAGGCACAAGTTCGTATACGATGCATGTCGAGGAAAAAGAGGGACAGGAAATCCTCGTGTGTACCGTGGGAAAGACGGTACTGCATTATGACTCGCGATGTCTCGACGACCTTGCATTGATGCTTAAGAAACACGGCGACTGGATGATGCTCGGAAGCAAGGACGAGAAGCAGGAGACGGAGGAGGGGACGGTCGAACATTGGGGTCGTTCGACGAGCAATCCGATTGGCGGTTGGTATGGCTTGAAAAAGAATTTTCGTGGTCGATTCGCCATGTACATTCCGCCGCTGATGGAACACCTGGGACTCGCGGAAGTTGAGCACAATCCGAAAAACAATCGAATGCGATATCGAGACAAATAGACATTTCACAACCTCACAGGCCGTGAAACGACAAAAAAGACCGCAGCGGTGAACTGATGTTGCACCGCTGCGGATTCGTCTGTCATCGTCTTTCGTCGACACTTATTCGAACTGTTGGATGTCGACTATTTTCCGAACGATTGCAGCGCGTATTGGGCACCGCGAAATGCGGAAAGTTGTGCTGCCTTGGTTTGGAGGACTTGCTTGTAGAAGGCCGTGGCATTGGTTTTGTCGTTCGCAGCATATCGGCGTTCCGCAATGAAGAAGTAAGCTTCGCAGCGCTGTGCGTTTTTCATTTTCGGGTCGGCGGTTGCTGTCACGAAGTTATCGAGTTGTTGTTCCGAGAGCTTTCCACCCAGGAAAAGGACGAGAGCATCGATCCAATCTCGCTCGTTCTCGGGTTTGGCCGCGCTCGCTTCTGCGATGTCGGTGACGGCATCGGGTTTCCCCGAAAGAACCAGTGACCATAAGAGCCACGGGTTCAAATATCGTGTCGCGTTGGCGTCAATTTGCATGGCCTGACTGAACGCTTCACCTGCGCCTGGATAATCCTTGGAGAAGAATTTTGCAAAACCGAGATCGGCGTATGCAACCGGGTTTTGTGGCGTCAGGCGAATTGCCTGCATGTAGTCTTCAATCGCTCCTGAAGTGTTTCCCTGCGAGAGGCGACAGGTTCCGCGCAGGCTGGTGAAGAGCGGGTTATTCGGTTCGATGCTGATTGCTTTGGTGAAATCCTGCTCTGCATCCTTCAGGTTCCCTACACCTTGATAAGTGTAGCCACGGTTCGTGTAGGCCACGGCAAAGTTTTTGTCGATTTCCAGGGCTTTGTTGAAGTCGTTGATCGCTTCTTGAGGTTTACCCTGCTGCTGATAGCACAACCCTCGATTGTTATAGACAAGATGGTTGTTAGGGAATGTTTCGATGGCGGCTGTAAACGCGGCCAGGGCCTTGTCAGGCTGGCCGGAGACGTTGAAAGTCTCGGCCAGGCCGACATGAGCACCCAGATGGGCTGGATCACTTTTGATCGCCGCCTGATAGTCTTCGATGGCCGCGTTCAAATCTTTGAGGTGAATGTAAGCCGCAGCACGCTGGTACAGGACATTCGCTTTTTCGTCGGGCTTGAGATTCGCACGATTCAGGACATTCTTGGTGGCGACATCGACCGCCACAATCGCGTGCTCTTTCTTCCCTTCCATATTTGCCAATGCAATCATCCCGTACAGGTAGGGAAGGTAATAGTTGACGACAGAGCTCCCGCCGATCTTGAGTGATTCACGAGCATCCTGAATCCCTTCACGTAATTCCCCGATATCTCGTTTGAAGACCCCCAGTTCCACTCGCGAACTGGCCCGAAGATACATGGCAGCATGATCTTTTGGATTCAGAGCGAGGACTTTGGTCGTTAATTCTTTGCACTTGGCAAAGTCACCCTGTTGATAAGCCGCCTCGGCATCTTTCTTCATCTTTTCTTGTTCTGCATCGGATTGAGCCGCTGCGATTGATCCCCAACATAAAATGAGCACGATCCAATATCGACGAAACATGGGTAACTCCAAGAGTTGGCTGGCACGTAAAACATCTCTGCAATCGCATGATTCAATCCGGAACCGGCAATTGCGTCAACATGTCCTGAGAAAACGCTGGTCGAAAAGTTTGCGGTAAACGTGGGCTTGTCTGTGGCGATCGACCAATCTGAACGCGATTACGAATTAAAAATGGAATCGCCGGTTTGGCCTGAATCAACGCCTAAACCTTGATCGAACCCGTTGGAACTCCTTGACATGACGAGTCGTGGTCAGTATCGTCAGCGTTGCACGGAAGGGATGTTCCTCTGCAAGTCGACAGACACAATTAACAGTCTGAGGCAATTTTTGTTGGATGAGCGTCCATGATGTGTGGTTTTGAGTCTCAGCTTTTGAGCGGAGTCAATTTCCATGTAGCCTGAAATAACGACAGGTTCCTGGTCGGCACCGCGATTTACAATCGGAGCACCGGTTGTGGGTAGGTGTCATAGTCGGCTTTGACAAGCTTGACTGCGAACGAAGTGGGACTTGTGCCCGCTTTTTTTGTTTTTAGAGATGGAACTTGTATTGGCGATTTTCGCCACGTTGTCACGTTGTATTGTACTGGCGATTTTCGCCACGATGTAATAGAGGTAGCGTAATGAACGGTCCCGAACTCTTGCGAATCGTCGATGCGATTCACAGAGATAAGAGTATTGACAAGGAGATCGTGTT
The DNA here is from genome assembly GCA_903858935.1 of uncultured Schlesneria sp. Lineage (GTDB taxonomy): Bacteria > Planctomycetota > Planctomycetia > Planctomycetales > Planctomycetaceae > Schlesneria. The sequence continues at coordinate 4,193 of CAIOKO010000181.1, forward strand.
CGAAGGGATCGAGCAGGCGATCCTTTCGGCGGCGCGGAAACATTACGGCGAAGAAGAGACAATCGAAGTTCATGTTGATCGGGCCTCTGGACATCCAACCGTCAAGACAAACGGTAAAGATGTAGATTCTGATGCTTTAGGTGAATTGCTGGGGCGTATTTCTGCCCAGACCGCCAAACAAGTGATGATTCAAAAGATCCGCGAAGCAGAACGGGATTCGTTGTTTGACGAATACGTTGACCAGCGGAATCAAATCGTCACCGGTACCGTGGCGAAGCTCGAAGGTGGTTCATCGATCGTCAATCTGGGTAAGGTTGAGGGATTGCTGCCCAGGGGCGAACAGATTCCTGGCGAAGGTTTTCGCGTTGGTGATCGGGTTCGCGCGATCGTCCTTGAGGTGCGTAAATCCGGTAGTCGCGTCAAAATTATTCTTTCGCGTACACACGTTGAATTTGTCCGCCGGCTTTTTGAGCTGGAAATCCCCGAGGTTTCTGAGCGAATCATTGAAGTTCGATCTCTGGCCCGTGAGGCAGGGTATCGGTCCAAGGTTGCGGTCAGCTGTATTGATAACAATATCGACGCAGTTGGCGCCTGTGTCGGTGTTCGCGGTGCTCGAATCAAGAACATCACCGGCGAACTCGGTGATGAGAAAATTGATATTGTTCGCTGGAACGATTCTCTGCAGGTACTTGTCCCCAACGCGTTACAACCGGCTGAGGTTGAAGACGTCATTCTGTGTCCGATGCTGGGACGCGTGATTGTGCTGGTTCGTGACGATCAATTATCGTTGGCGATCGGGAAACGCGGACAAAACGTTCGACTCGCTTCCAAGCTGGTCGGTTGGGATATCGAAGTGATGACTCGGGAAGAGCTTGATGAGCAGCTTGAGCGTGCCGTCCAAGCGTTTTCTGAGACACCTGATGTCACGGCAGACTTGGCAGAAAGTCTTGTTGCACAAGGATTTTTGAGCTTCGACGACCTTTCAGTCATCGAACCTGATCAATTGGCGGAAATGGGTGGGCTGACGGAAGAGCAGTGCGACGCGATTGTTGCTCATGCGGAAAAAGAGAGTGAGCGACTGGAGTTAGAGCAGCGTCAGCGTCGTGCCCAAGAGAAGGCTCAAGAGCATGATAAATTTGACCAGGAACGCCGAAAGCCAGCTGAAAAGCCCAAGCCGACTCTTGAATCGAACAATGGTGCCGCCAGTTCAAATGGCGAAAATCACGTGGCAAAGAATGATGTCGTCGGCGCGAGTGGTGATCCAGATGTAGAGCACCAGCCGGCCCCGTAGGCTTTCTGGTGAAGGTGTCTCAAGTTAAATTGGTGTCTGAATTGATTCAGAGTTTTGTTCGAAGAATTTGGAGCGCAGGCGATTCGCGTGCGTTTTGCAAATGGCGAAAGCCTCTTTTAGGGAAACATTGAAGCCCGTAAGACAATGCCGATTTGGGTTGGCAGCCCGAAGTTCAACGTCGTCATCAGTAGATTAATAGATGCAGGCGAACTTTTTTGTTTCGGATGTGAGGTTTCGAGATTGAGACCGAACGGCAAGAGGCAACAAGTTTCGATGGCGTTTGAGAAAAATTGAATTCGGGCAAAGGTGTCTGGGGCAGAATGTGACGTCCCCGACGAACTCTTTGTCGTTGCAGTAAAGCCGGGAACACCGGTCGGGCATTTCCCACGAAGGACTCGCGTTTGAAAATCCGGATCTTCGCTCTTGCCAAAGAGCTTGATATCGATAGTAAATTATTGATCGACTTCTGTGCCAAAGCCGGGATAATGATCAAGAATTCCGCGTTGGCGAGTATCTCGCCTGAAGAGCGGGATCGAGTGTTGGATATCATTCGATCGAACGGTTCATCTCCCGTCCAGGCGACCGTTGCGCCGGTGGCAGTCAATCAGGTGGTTTCGAGAGATCCCGTAATTGACGTTGCCGCCAAGTCTCGGCCAATTCGCGTCATGGGGGCAAAGCCACCTTTGATGGTTCCACGGTCGAGGCAAGCCGACTCTGTTTCACCGAAAGCCGTGATTGATGATCATGCTGCCGCGCCGGCAGAAGCGAGTGACGTGGAGCCTGAAGTCGCTGTCGTACCTCGGCAAAGTGAAACAACTGCGGTTGCAGCTGAAACGCACGACTTGCCAGTTGATGGAGATGGTCCAGTCGTAACGGCTGCAGATTCAGAACACTCCAAACTGGCAACCCATGAAACGGTTGAAGCTTTGAATCCGGCCCCCGTCGTGCCGGTCGTCACAGCGCCGCCTGCTGTTGCAGCACCAGCCATCACGGCGCCGGTTGTCACAACGCCGGCCGTAACGACAGCACAGGCCAAAACGCCGGTTTCCGCAACGCCACCCGGGAAATTGTCAACTCCAGCCTCAAGAGCCCGGGCATTACCAGCTAGTGAAGACAAAGGCTCACTTGCTCCACCTCCACCGCCAGCCCGTTCTGATTTTGCGGCACCAACGGCACCTCAAAAATCGATGCGAGTGATGGTTTCACGTGGGACTGCTGACGTCGGGGGTGCCAAGGGTGCCGCAGCGGCAGCGCCGCCACCGATTAAAAAAGCGAAAGCGGCTGCCGGTCCACTGATTGCGGAAATTCCACGCTTTAAGGCGCCTCCGTCAACAAAGGCTCCAAAGCCCGAAGAAGCGGCACCGCAGCGGCCTACCCAACGATTTAATGCTGACGGGCCTCCGAAAGATGCCCCGCTCGGACCAATCATTCGCAAGCGACCAGAGTCTGCGAAGCCGAAAAAACCTGGCGATGAAGAGCCAGAAGATTTGAAAGGCAAAAAGCACGTTGGGGGCGCTTCACTGCAAGATGCTCGCAACTTGCGTCGCAAGGTTTCCCTGAAGGATATCGACGAAGAAGAAGAACGAACCGGTCGCGGTTCACGCGTTCGCCCCAAGCCACAGCGGCGATCAGGCCCAGTGCCGCTGAAGTCAACTGCCGAACTGGAACTTCCTCTTACCGTTCGATCCCTCTCCGAAGGGATTGGTCGTCCTGCCAAGTCGATTATGCAGATCCTCTGGCAGCGAGGAGACATGGTGACTATTAACTCCGCCCTCGAAGAAGAAGTCGCGATCGAAGTATGTCTTGAACTGGGTGTAGACCTGCAAATTCGTCACGAAAAGACAATTGAGGAAGAGGTCACAGAAGTTGCGGAAGGCGAAGATCGACCTGAAGACTTGCAGACTCGTCCGCCGATTATCACGATTCTCGGACACGTTGATCACGGCAAAACGACACTCGTTGACAAGTTGCGATCCGCAAATGTCGCCGCATCTGAACATGGTGGAATTACCCAGCACATCGCTGCTTATCAGATCGAGCACAATGGTCATAAGCTGACATTTGTTGACACTCCAGGTCACGCCGCCTTCGGTGAGATGCGGGCTCGCGGTGCAACCGTAACCGATATCGTTGTATTGGTTGTGGCGGCCAATGACGGCGTCATGCCTCAGACGATCGAATGTATTTCTCATGCTCGAGCGGCGAACGTGCCGCTGGTTGTGGCAATGAATAAGGTCGACTTGCCTGACCGTAACGAACAACGAGTGCTCACAGATCTGTCGGCACATAACGTGTTAGCGGCGGAATGGGGCGGTGATGTCGAAGTGATTCGAACTTCTGGCCTGACCGGGCAGGGGTTGCCGGAACTTCTCGACACCTTGCTGTTGACGGCAGAACTGCACGAGTTCAAAGCCAACCCCAATCGTCCCGCCTCGGGAGCGTGTCTGGAAGCGTTCCGCGATGAAGGTCGCGGCCCGTTGGCGTGGCTGATTGTTCAAAAGGGAACGCTGCGAGTTGGCGACGTTGTCCTTTGCGGTGGAGCTTTTGGTCGTATTCGTGCGATGTACAACGAACGTGATGAAGAGTTGGAAGAAGCATTGCCATCAACACCTGTTAAGGTGGCTGGATTGGACATTGTTCCCGGCCCTGGCGATCAGTTCCTGGTCCTTGCAGATGTCGATGCCGCCAGAGAGGCAGCTGAAGAACGACGCCAGAAGGGTCGTGCATCGGTCCTTGCCAACATGGGTGGCAAGAGAACTCTGGAAGACATTCTGAATGCGGCGGCCGAAGGGGAAATCCGGGATCTGGCGGTGATTATCAAGGCTGATACACCAGGCTCACTGGAAGCAATTCGCAGTGAGATGAATAAATTTGAACATCCGGAAGTTCGGGTCAAACTTCTCCATCAGGGGGTAGGTGGTGTCAATGAGAGCGATGTTTATCTGGCATCGGCTTCAAACGCCGTGATTTTCGCCTTCCACGTCATTGCCGACAATCAGGCTCAACTGCTGGCTCAGCAGGAAGGGGTCGAGATCCGGCGCTACAGCATCATTTACGAGGTGATGGACGAGATTCGTAAGATTCTCGAAGGGATGCTCAAACCGGAACAAAGGGAAGTTGCCACAGGTCGAGCGATTGTGCTGCGAACGTTCAGCATCACTCGTTTCGGAACGATCGCTGGATGTCGGGTTCTTAACGGAACAATTGAACGATCCAGTCGTATTCATTTGATTCGCGAACAACGAGTCATTAATACATACGGGATCGCTTCGTTGAAACGGGAAAAAGAAGATGCCCGTGAAGTCCGCGAAGGGATGGAATGTGGTATTCGATTAGAAAACTATAATGACGTCAAAGAGGGAGATCTTCTGGAAGCGTTTAAGATCGAAGAAGTCAAACGGAAGTTAGAGTAGGTTTTCGCCATCCATCGGTGAAAAAAGGGCCGCTTCAGGCGGCCCTTTTGGTCAGTCAGTTTGAGGTTTCATGAATACTCGTCGCGTTGCTAAAGCCGCAGAGGCCATTCGAGAATCGGTCAGTATGACAATTCTTCTCGGGTTGCGGGATCCGCGCGTCAAGAACGTGACGGTTTTGCGGGCAGAAGTAAGTGGCGATTTACGAGCTGCCAAGGTGTATGTCTCGGTCATGGGAGATGCGAAAGCGCAGTCCTTAACGATGCACGGCCTTGAATCGGCTCGAGGCTTTATTCAAGCGAAGGTTGCGGATCGATTACAAACGAAGAACACGCCGGTTCTTAAGTTTGTGCTCGATCCCGGAGTGAAATACAGCGCGGAAACGTCGCAGACGTTGCGCGAAGTCATGCCAGAAAGTACCACAGTCAGTGACGAAGTTGAAACGGATGATTCCGAATTTGACAACGCCATCGACGACGTGGACGACGGCGAGGTTGACGACGAAAGCGTGTCCGGAAGTGCCGGCACGCGGTAATCACAGTTCGTCGTAGTCAGTTCCAGAATGGAGTTGAGACAAGCCCATGGTAGCAGCGTCCCGTGCCAAGGCGTCCGATCGGGCAACGCTTCTCAAGAAGCTGTTTCCAATCGTCAAGAAGCATTATAAAGTCCAGATTCCGAAGGGCAATAAACCCGTTCTGGAAACGATGCTGTACGCCATCTGCCTTGAAGACTCGACCGTAGAAGAAGCGGACTTGTCGTTCAAACGGTTGTTCACCGAATTCCCTGACCTGAATGAAGTTCGAGTCAGTACTGTCGGCGAAATTGAGCGGGCCTTCGAAGGTCAGACGGCATCCGAGTGGCGTGCGTTTCGAGTGATCTCGGTTCTCAAATTCGTTTTTGACAAATCGTATTCGTTCGAGTTCGAAAGCCTTCGAAAGAAGACTCTTGACCTGGCAACGAAACAATTGGCGAAAATCAAAGATCTACCCCCGTTCGTACGTGACTATACGCTGCACGAAGTCACAGGCGCACATCTGATTCCCATCGACCCGGCACTTGCTCGATTGCTTGTCTGGTTAGGCCTCGCAATGCCGAACCAGACGCCGGAACAGATGGGTGAGATGATGAAGGCCGCAGTTCGAAAGGCCGAGGTTGAATCCTTTGTATTCACTCTCCGATGTCTTGCGGCTGACCAGAAACTGCATGCCACATTCGATCCGACGAAGTATGCCCCGCCAGAGGGTGGATACGATACTGACACGGCAGTCGATCGCCTAAACCATCTGCTCACCCACGGACTTGAAAAACCGACAAAGCAAACGGCTGCAAAGAAAGCGGTTGCAGCAGCTCCGGCCAAGGAATCAAAGGCCGCGGAAACGAAAAAAGTTGCAGCGAAGAAGGCTGCTCCCGCGAAAACGCCGGCGGCGGCAGAAAAGCCAGCGGCCAGCAAGAAGGCGGTCAAGAAAGGTCATTGACCAAGTTTTCTGTGTTCAGATTGCCGGTTTCGGTTTACAACCATTAATATTCAATGCGGCATGGATTTTGTTGTAACACCGAAGGCGGAATACTGCTTTTGAATAAGGAGATCGGGCAATGAACACTTCCTTTCGGTTTCGAGTTATCATTGCGTGGTCGATCGCCGTTTTCCCGTGTGTCCTATCTACTGCACAGGAAAAGCCAGTTGAACCTGGCCCCATCAATCCAGTCACAACAAAAGTCGGGTTTCCCAAGCCTGAAATCCGCATGCAGGAAGCAGACGACACGGCGCTACCGCTCGTTCCGTTGGTACCCCGCTCGGCCGCAGCAGAAATACGTAACGAAGCGTTGTCATGGTACATGACGGGGCGATTGCTCGATTCGACGCATCGGAACGAGCCTCGTAAAGCTCTGAATGCTTACCGTAAGGCTGTGAAAATCGATCCTGAAGCGATCGAGGTTTACCAGCATCTGGTTCCGCTCGAATTTGAAGAGGGGAATGTCGCCGCGGCAGTTCGGTATGCGGCAAAAGCGGTACAACTTGATCCAGACAATGTCGAAATTCTGCAGCTGCTTGCTCGACAGGCTGCCTCGACCGGGCTGCTTCCTGAAGCAATCAAGTATCTGGAACAGGCAGTCAATTCGTCTCGACTTGAAAAACAATCGCCTGACTTTATCAGTCTCAACAAGAGTTTAGGACTGCTTTATGCCGTAACAGGCCAGAAAGAAAAAGCCGCAGACTGTTATGAAGTCATTTTCGATTCGGTAAAAACGCCTGAAAAATTCGGCTTGGACGTGCGTGCCAAAAAAGCCATTCTCGCTGATCCGACGACGAATTACGAAAAAATCGGCCAGGTACTGCTGGAAGGCAATCATTTGAAATCAGCTCTTGAAGCGTTCGAGCTGGCGGGCTCGTCGCGACAGGGGGCAGGCAACCTGGCGTTCAATCGTGCGAAAATACTTTTACTCTCCGACAAACCGCAAGAGGCTCTGGACGAACTACAAAAATACTTTGATGCTCAGCGAACTTCCAAAGGCCGCGAAGCGTATCAACTGCTTGCCGATATCCTGCAAAAACTGAAACGTTCCGACGAGTTGATCGGTCGTCTGGAAACGCTTGCCGAAAACGATTCACAGAACGTTTCCTTGCAATACTTCCTCGCTGATCGGCTGACGGATGTCAATGAATTAGACCGGGCACGAAAGATTTATGACACGATGCTCCAGGGGGGTGGTGACGCTTCGGGCTATGCCGGCCTGGCTCGCGTACTGAGAAAGATGCAAAAGTCGGATGACTTGCTGGACGCGTTGGGCCGAGGGATGGCTCGCGGAGAAGACGCAATCGCAACTCTCGAACCTGAACTTAAAGCACTGGTTCAGGACAAAGCCCTGATGGGGATGCTGATCGAATCGGGACGGTCTCGCTCCAAAGCTGGTCAATTGAAATATGACGAAGCCATTTTGCTCGCCAAGCTTTCTACGGTGCTCAAAGAAGCTGACGCCGCTGACGAATTCTTTCTCTTAGCCATCGCATTAAGTCGAGGGACAAATCGACCAGCGATTGCGATTCAAATCGAGCGGGCGGATTCGATGCTGAAGCTTCGAAAATATGGCACTGCTGCCGAAATCTACAAAGAAGTTCTTGGATCGGGACAGCTGACCGAACGTGGCCGAGCCATCACCTATTACTCGTTGGCACAAGTTCTCATGCGTGACAATCGTATTGACGAGGCCGTCGATGCGATTAATGAGTCGATCAAGCTGGATGATGACAACCCTGATTTTCGGCTTTTCGAGGTCGGAATTTACAGCCATGCCCGCCGTTGGGATGACGCGATCCGCAAGTCGGAACAAGTCATGACCGACTTTCCTGACGAAAAGGAAGTGATCGAACGGTGCCAGTTTAATCTCTCAAACATCTATGTCCAAAAGGGAGAAATCCGCAAAGGTGAAGAGATCCTTGAAAAGGTTCTTGAATTCAATCCTGAGAGTACACAGGCAAACAATGACCTTGGTTACTTGTGGGCCGATCAGGGGAAGAACCTGGAACGTGCCGAAACGATGATTCGCAAGGCCCTGGCTGCTGAACCCGAAAACGCGGCGTACCTGGACAGCCTTGGCTGGGTCTTATTCAAACTGGGGAAAATCGACGAGGCTTTGCCCCCACTTGAACAGGCAACGCGAGCAAGCTTCGGTGGTGATGCCACGCTTTGGGATCACTTAGGCGATGTCCTGCTGAAAGCGATGAAAACGGAAAAAGCGATTGAGGCGTGGAAGACCGCTCTACAACATTCGGAAGAAGAGAAACCGACGGATGAAGCCCTGAACGATCGAATCCGGGAAAAACTGAAACAACACGGGGCGTCGCCCAATCCCAAACCGGCAGAAAAGGGTTCGCCCTGACGGGTGAATCTGGAACTGGATTGAGGAATTTAAAAGTCTTGAGTAGAGATTACGGATCACTTCGGCTTTAATCTCCTCGATCAATTGTTTTTAGGCTTAACACTCCTTCGATTCTGATTCAGAGAACATGGCTGGACATTCCCACTGGGCAAATATCGCCTTTAAAAAAGGCCTCGTTGATAAGAAGCGAGGCAAGCTGTTTGGTAAGCTGGCTCGTTACATCATCGTTGCTGCGCGACGAGGTGGTGGTGACCCGGCAGCCAATCTCGCATTACGTTATGCCATCGACCGAGCCAGAAAAGCGTCGATGTCAAACGATACGATTGAGCGAGCGGTCAAAAAAGGGACCGGAGAACTCGAAACAGAAACCTACGACGAGGTGATGTACGAAGGGTATGGCCCGCATGGAGTGGCCATTCTCTGCGAAATCCTGACTGAAAATCGAAATCGGACAGCAGGTGAAATACGAAAGATTTTTGAGGTCAACGGCGGAAATCTTGGTAGTACCGGGTGCGTTGCATATCTTTTCGAACGCAAGGGAATCATTCAGACCCCAACGAAATCAGTGACGGAAGATCGGCTCTTCGAAGTTGCTCTCGAAGCGGGAGCATCCGACGTACAGCAAGTCGGTGAGATGTTTGAGGTCACCACGACTCCTGACTCTTTTCAGGAAGTCATGTCCGCGATTGAGGCCGCAAAAATTCCGATGGAAACGGCGGAAGTCATGCGCATCGCAACCAACACCGTCGATCTCGATCTTGAAGCTGCTCGCGCCGTTCTGAAACTGATGGAAATCCTTGAAGATCACGACGACGTTCAAAGTGTCACGGCAAATTTCAATATCCCTGAAACTGTCATGGCCGAGCTGGAAGCCGATTCGTAACGATCGTCATGAATTCCTCAGTGAACGGGTACGAGTTTTATTTTCCAGACTCGTCATTCGATTGCCTGACAAACCAATCCTTCAGCAACTCCCATGGAGCCCTGGTATCCTCTGATGGCCGACTGATCAATTCCAGACCTTGAGCTCGTACCAGTCTGCGGCAAAGCTCATCGCGTTTGCTAATTTTATCGGATCCGGCAACCGAGGGATCAACAACGATGCAGTCCCATTCTTGATGCCCGAAACTCAGTGACCAGTTCATGATCCATGAGTAACTGTGGACGAACTGTTCATCAGTTTCAGCGGCGACGTCTCCTGGAACCGCAATGACAACCAGATCGGGTTTAAGCGTTCGTACCATCGCCTTGGCTTCGTTCTCTAATGCGACAATCGATTTTCCCTGAACGGTCCAGGGTGTTACCTCGACGATTGCGTTTGGATTCAGACTTTTTAATGCCACTTCAACCATTGAATGATACGGTGACATCGCAAGAACTTTGAAACTATGCTGTTTTTGCAGCAAAGTTTTGACCTTAGCCAATACCGGGCGTGGTGGTTCGATGCCTTCCAGGGATAAGGTCCTGGCAGCAATTGTCTGGCAAAGTTCTTCTGCCATTCGCTTATGACCATCCAGATTGGGATGAATTTCGTCGCTCATCGTAAGCCGCCATGCCCAGGGAGCATGACTGCGCAAACGCTCTGCTGCCCGATATTGATCACAAACGGGAACGGACAGATCCCGACCGACCGACCGAATAATCTCACAATAGGTGAGCAGCTTTTGAATCGGACGGTTTGGTGTGTCGATCACAGCATTCGGCGTGCACAGGACAACCTGACAATTTCGTGCACGGCAGCGATTGACCAACATTTCCAGGTTTTCACGGAATTTCTCGGGGGCGACTCGCGTGACGTCGTTCAGACCAAAGCTGATTGTCACCAGGTCTGGCTGTTTACTGAGTACATCTCGTTCAAGTCGCTCTAAGCCTTCTACCGTTGTCTGGCCGCTGATTCCCGCATTAATGACCTTAATGCCAGCATTTGGAAACAACTGTCGCAATCCCAATTCTAACATTTCCGGATACGCTCGCTGACCACCCGTGTGGTAATAGACTCCCGTCACGCTGTCTCCGAGGCACACGATGGTTTTCGACGAATCGTTGAAGGAGAAAAGAGATTTCAATTGCGGTTTGTTCTGAAGGGATTTCTCGATGGCAAATTTCAGTGCGTCCATCGCGTCGGAATAGTGAGTTTCGTGTCCCCCTTCAGGACGATGAATTGAATGGACCGGTGATCCTCGTTTTTTCAGCAATTCCATCAGTCGCAATGTACTGTCAGGCGGAACAAGCGTATCGCGTCCACCTGTTGTCAGCCCGATTGGCATCGTCAGCCGTTCAGGAAACAACTCCGCCGATCGAGTACGGTAAACCTCGGGCTGTTCAGATCTGGTTCCCCCATATGACGAGGCGATTGCTTCGGTGAAACCTGTGTACTCAATCAGGTTCGCCGTTCCATTCATCGAAACAACAGCGTCGATCGCTTCCGGGTGGATCGCTGCAAATGCAAGAGCGGATGTCCCTCCCATCGAACCGCCGCAGAGGATCACGTTTTCAATCCGAAACCGCTGATTGAGATCATCCAGAATCTGCGACAGATCTCGCTCAGCGGCTGGTCCCATCCATGAAGTTTTTGCACGATAGTCCGGTGACACATAAATCAATTGATATTTTGCCGCCGCATCGCGAGTTGCGCGACATTCATCGCGGGCATCATTAATGAATTGCCAACGGTCCGAACCGTGACCGTGCAGAGCGATCATAAGGCTGTGTGGTTGATTGACGTCAAAGTGCATAGGAAGGCGAATCACATATCGCTGCTCTGTGCCGTCGAGCTTTGCGGTAAAACTGACATCAACAGGTGGCCCGAGTTCTTCTGATTCATCGGCCCCATTCGAGACGGCGGCCCCCCCCATAACAATGAGGGTCAAAGCAAGAATTCGAGTCTTGTAGAACCAGTAGCGCTTTGTCATTGGGACTTTCCCTGGACAATGTTCCAAACAATTTACCATTTTTCCAAGAACCAGATCAGACACACGAACTTTCATCCAATCTGATTTAAAGACCAATCGCGTCTGACATGAAACAGATTGCAAGTTTACGCGACACGCTGCGATTGTCCGGTTTCAGCAGCACGGTAACATGCAAAAACCGTCTTCAATGCGTGCAGACTTTGTACACTGGTGACCGGAGGCGATGCGGAATCAGCGCTTGCTTTGACGCAGGCTTGGACGAGTGGCGTATAGCTGGTGTCATCTGGCGGCCCATCGTACTTTCGGATCTGGGCTGGCGACTCCTTTGTGCTGGAACACTGTAAGGGTTCACCTCCGTGTGGTTCCAGTTGCAGCCAGCCGTGCGATCCCCAAATCTTAATATGCGAGTGATAGCCACGATCGAGGTAATACCCGCTGGTCATTGTGCCGAAGCTGCCGTTATCAAACCGCAACGACATTGCGGCCGAATCTTCGATCTTAAGCGGTTGCCCGCCGACGACACCTGCAAACCCTGCGACCTCGACGATTTGTGAATCTGTCAGGTACATCACCAGATCGATCCAGTGAATCCCCAGCCACATCAGGTGTCCTCCCCCAGAGCGGGCACGATCAGCGAACCATGATTTGTGGTAGGTCGGATTCTTGAGTCGCGTTTGATCGGCAACAATATGCAGTTCGCAACCATAGATCTGACCGATCTGTCCCGATTGAATCAGCTTCCTTGCTGCAATAACGGTTCCTCGCAAACGGTTTGCGAATGCGAGCATCAAAAATCGATGCTTCATATCCGCGAGTCGGACCAGCGTTTCAAAGTCTTCAGCCTTCACGCACGAAGGCTTTTCCGCCAGCACATGACAGTTTGCTTCCAGTGCCATTTGAATCACCGGAGGAGCGTGAAGAGCTTCCATCGTGATCAGTGTCATTCCCGGTTGTTCAATAAGTGCCCTTGAGTGATCTCGTCCGAAATGGGTCAACTTGCCTCCCAACGATTTCTTCGCGGCAGCCTCACTCATTCCACTAGGGTCGGCCACAATCACAGAACGAACCTGATCCGACAAAGCGAGTCCGGCAAAGTACGAATCCAGATGAGCCCCGCCAACATCTGTCAGTACTGCGACTGTGAGTTCAGGCATCGGTATCTCTCAGAGATGGAACAACGAGTTGCGGATCAATTTTGAATTACGGCTTGCGGACATCGAGGCAGATAATCTCGTCGTTATCACGAAGGTAAAGCAGTCCAATTGAAAGAGCAGGGGCCTGACGCGTCTGCTTCAGAACCTCGGCCCTGCCAATTTCCTCATAGCCCTTGCTCGAGATTTTCGCGACAACTAACTCACCATTCATCGTCGTCATGAACAGTTTGCCATCGGCGGCGATCAGGTTCCCTTTACCAAATCTCAGTTCCTGCCAGACTCGTTCACCTGTCGCCGCATTGACACAAGTGAGATGAGTTACCGGGCCGGCGGCTCCGACATTGTCGAATCCGTATAAGAAGCCGTCCTGAAGAATCGATGTCTGCCATTCATTTCGCAGAACACTCTTTGGCCCTTGTGACTTCCAGACCTCGCCAACTTCAAATTTGCTCCCTTTGGACTTAAGCGACAATAATACGCTGCCGTGGTTTTCCCCCGACGAAACAAACACCTGATCTTTCACTGCCAACGGAGTCACGATGTTGCAATCAAAGTTTGTTTCATAAGGATGTCTCCAGAGCAGGGTACCGTTGTCTGGACTCAGCCCAAGCACTGAAGCGCCGGAGTAAACAACAAGCTGCGAACGCCCGCCGACGTTCAGTAAGGTTGGCGAAGAATATCCGGCAGGATCTTCACCTGATTTCCAAACCAGCTTGCCCGTGGTGGCGTCGAAAGCCGCAACGGTGGCGTTGGGAGCACCAACGGTGACATGCACACGGTTGTCGACGACCAGTGGCGAACTCGCCATCCCATAATCGGCCACCTGACCGCCAAGCTCTTCCACGACATTGTGAGTCCAGACGATCTTCCCGCTGGCAAAATTGACGGCCGTGAGAATTCCCTCGCCTGTATAGGAAAAAATCAGATCGCCAGAAATGGCAGGAGTCGCACGTGGTCCGTTTCCCATGCCGTTTTGGTACTCTGGTGCCAGGGGTCGCTCCCAGACGGTTTTTCCAGTCAATGCGTCCAGCGCGACAAGTTGTTGCTCACCGTCTTTCTGAATGAGCGTGACAAGTCGGCCTCGACTGATCGCCAACCCGGACATTCCCACGCCGCCAGAAACACGCCAGACCTCCTTAGGCCCTCCGGCTGGCCATCGGTCCAATAAGCCGGTTTCTTGCGAAATACCATTTCGCTGTGGTCCCAGAAATTGTGGCCAATCGTGTTTGCCGTTCGTCAGTTGTGCCAGACACAGACTGTTCGACAGCACGAAAAAGGTACAGGCCAACAGAACATGACGCCGGTGACATCCCTTAGTTGAGCCCTGAAAAACATCGACTTGAACGTTCATAAAAGCATCCTGCCTTGGCGGGCATATGGCAAAAACATTTGTAGTGTGCAATCGTCGCAAGTCACCGGCAATCAAGCAACCAACACTCACACTCACTGGTCCGTTCGCGGCTTCTCGCTGGTGTTCATGCGGGACACTTCCGGCAAATGCGATTCGAGTTCAAAAATTTGCATCTGCATGCCTTTTAATTCTTTTAGAACTTCGACACGGCTCCGATTGATGAAATGTTTGATGAGTTCCACTGCGCCTACAATCAGTAACGTGAACGCAAATGCCAGGATCAAAATCTCTGGCTGGACCTGATTTCGATAACCTGTGATGAGCAATGCGGCTGTCATGAAAATCGTCGAGTAAATCCAGAGAATTCCGGTACCCCACTTTTCTCGCCGGAATCCAGCTTCGAGTTGATTCAACATGGCTTGAGTCTCCTTTTCGTATTTGATCCGCCGTTCTTGAGTCGGCTCATTCTGAGCCAGTAATTGCTCGCGAAACTTGTTTGGCGATTCAATCATTGTTCATACCTTTCAGTCGTTCACGCAGTGCCTGACGTGCGTGATACAGCCGGGACTTCACCGTCCCTTCTGGAACACCAACGATTCCAGCGACTTCAGAAATTGACAAATCTTCGATGAAATACAGCGTCAAAACTTCACGCAGCCTCAGGTCTAAATGATCAAGAGCCTGGTGAACGGCCGCGATTTCTTCCGGGTTAATAGTGGATTTGGTATCCATATCCTCAGGATGTTCCTCCGCGTATTCACGTTCGATACGCCGAAGGGAATCCCGCTTTCGCAGGTGATCAACAGCCAATCCGTGCGCGATCCCATAGAGCCAGGCACGGACTTGTTCAGGATTCTGCAACCGCTTTATCTGCCGAAAGGCGCGAATCCAGACGAGTTGAAGTACATCCCACGCGGCGTCCTGTTCGCCGATCAACTTCGTTACAAAATACGCCAACGGCCGTTCGAACTCAGCGACCAGCTCACGAAATGCCGCCGACTCTCCGAGTTGACATCTCAGAGCCAGCCATGCATCGCGAGTTTTTCGTTGTTCAGCGTCCATTTGCCAGTCAGCCGAAGCTGAATTGGTTTCGGTTCACTCTTTTTTTGAGTTACCTGGGAAATTTTGTCGGCAATGGCGCGTCCAGGGTGTCTTTGTTTGGCTGGAACCCGTCACCATTGGTGTCGATGAAGATTGGATTTGTCATCGCAGCGGGTTGTGACTTGCCGTATTCCGACCCGTAAATGGCGGTAAGATTACCAGACGAATTGCCCGTTGCCACGATAATATGGGCGTCGGATTTCAATTCGAGTTCGAGTGTTCGATCAAATTTTACGACGCCACCGCGAAAGGCGTCCGGTGTTTTCTCGCGAGAATAGTTGTGCGTATCGTGAATACGCCCATTGATCAGCACGAAGACCCGATTCACGTCCAGCCAGTTCGGACACTGTACACGGACCTTCAGCGACACCTTACCGCTAGTCGCTTTCAGGTCTTGTCCGGCGACGTGAACTTCTGATCTGCCTGCTTCATGGGCAGTGACTTCAAGGTAGGGACCGTTTGACAGGACCAACCGACCTCGCTCAGCCGCACGAACCATTTCCATTGAATCGATCTTCGCCGGGTCGTCCGTCGACGACTGGATCCAATTCCTGAGCCAGCCTGATCCGTGGAAGTTATAGTGCGCATCCGTGTTCACGACGCCATAAATCCGAAAACCCTGGTTCAGCAATTGCAACCAATTAAAGATCGTGTTGTGGTACTGCTTGCCGTCGATCTCCGTGATTGGGCCGAGATTCAGGACTCGGTCGATTGGATGAATTTCAATGACGTCCATAAAGGGAAACGCTCGTTCGAAGCCGCTGTCCGGTTTGACGTCCCCATCTTTGTCGTAAAACATCCAGCCGATATCGGGATGGTTGACCTGAATCAACTTTTCACTTCGGTCGTCATGTAATGCCAATCTCTCGATCTGGGTTTCCAGATCAGGACCTGCAACCGGACCTCCGCCATCTTGCGTTCGGGGAGTCAGCTTCATCGGAAACGCGTTCTGGTGGTTTAAGGGGAGGGGGACACCTGTCATTTCAATACCAGTTACCGTCGCCAGTTGTGAGCGAAGCCCCAATCGATCGATGTGCGGCTGATAGGTACTGACCCGATTATGTTCTGTACACGGCGCGAATTCGATCTGTTCCGCAGCCAGATTCAGAACTCGCCCAAGCTGACTTGACGTATTGTCGCCAGAAGGACTGCTGTGGCTGTGAAAGTCGCTACTGACCCAACCGGGTGTTTCAACAGTCCGAATCAGTTTTGCGACAAGCGGAGCTGTTTCACCGGGCTGAACCGTGATCTCGGTAAAGACCGCATCGAACTCGGGGCCATGACTGATTGTCACAGCGTATTTGCCGGGCGGAATGGTTCGGTGAAATTTCCCACTGGCCGTGTAGACCAGGTTTCGAACTGAAAATTCACCCGTCTCAGGGCCAAAGTCCAGCTTGGAATCGTCACCCAGCGGCTTGAATTCGACTTTGCAGGGAATCAAGCGACCGTCTCCGTCCGTGATCGTTGCCGAGACGACTCCGGGATCAAAATCGACCGTCAGCACTTGAGGGCCAAGACTGATTGGCATTGCGACGTTCGTGGCAATCTTTCTCCCGTACGCAAAAATATCTGCCGTCAAATTTTCATTGGGAAGCACGACTAACGCCGCTCCTTCGGCATCCGTGCGCACGGTTCCGTAAGAAATTCCTCCTTTTTTGAATTCGATCAATGTTTTAGGAAGTGCTCGGTGACTTTTGTTTCTAAGCGCAATTGACACTGCCGTCGAATTCGATGGGGCCAGGTTCTCTGCAACTGCATTCACGGCAACAAGATTCGCTCCCGGATAGAAACGACGCTTGAGTTGGTATGACTTGCCAGGTTCTAAAGTGATCTTTGACGAGCCTTCTCTGTTTTCATAACGGATCGATGTGACCTTCGCGTCACTGGTCAATTGCAGTTTGTAGCCTTCAGCATCCAGTCCGTACGCTTGAGCCCAGAAACGGTCTTCAAGCCAGAATCGATCGACGGTTCCATTGGGAGTACGTGACATCTCTTCCTTGCCACCATCGGCGCGGAAATCATCTTCAAGTGTGACAGACTGTGCTTGTGAGCTACGATTCGTATAGGTGGTTGTAACGGTCAAGAACCGATCCGCTGGACTCAGTTCGTAGAACACAACCGCTTCAGGACGTTCGTCGTTTCCATCCGCTTTGACGGCCACTCCAACGGGCTTTTGCAATGCAATCGGTGCCTCCGTTGACAGATTTTTTCCATTGGTATCGAGTGCTGTCAGGGTCCGGTAGGGGAACGATTTCTTTCCTGGATAAAATGCGGCAAGCTGATCATTCGGCAACGACGGTACGGTGAAATCAATGATCGCACCCGCCACATCCCGAACAGTCATATTGGCGTGCCTGGTCGCCAGAGGCTGAGCAATCACCGCAGAGACATAGCCGTTTCGCAAGACGACATCGCCGTAGATGGCGTCGACTTCCTTTCCTTCTGGCAAAAATCGATCCCAAGTCGCTTCGGTCAGCACTGCGATCTCAACGGGCTTGTCACCAACTGTGGTCACTTGCCTGGCAGCACCCAGTCCGACCGCAAGAACGAGCAGAACTGCGGTCCCCATGACGGCGAGTAACGACTTCATCAGCATGACCTTTTTAAATCGCAAGTTGGATCGGTTAACGTCAACGGAGAAGGATTCTAAAGCCTGTAACCTGGAATCCAAACCTTCGGAGATCAAATTCTCGGAACACCCCAACAATATGAAGAAACACACATGTCCTTCATTTTCCAAGGGAACTGGCAGTGTTATCGCAACGTGGCGGCAACGCAGAACGGCCCAACTAAAAGAGCTGATCGCTCAATCTCCCGGCACTGCCACCGTTGCTTTTGGCACTCGAGATTCGGCAGCACCATGCCACTCCCCCTGATCTCTTACCAAAAGGTGAGCAGTGCCCGCATCGCGAGGAACGGTTTTGACCAGATGTCCTCGATCTCGCAGTGAATTCACAACGCCATCACCGATCGTTTCTTCCAGGAGGGCAGGTTCCAGCGATTCACACTGAACCCGTGGAGTTGTTACCGAATCCACCGCATTCAATCCATTGATCAGTCGATTGATTAGCAGGGCAGCAGAGTTGTTAACGATCGTTCTGCCTCCAGCGGCACCTGCCGCAATCACCGGCTTTCCTTCGCGAAGACCAAGGACAGGACACATATTGTGCAGCGGCCGCTTTCCCGGCCCCACAGAATTGACCCAACCAGGACGTGGCTCAAATCGGCACATTCCATGTCCGAGTACGATGCCTGTCCCCGGAACCATGACGCGTGATCCGAACCCTCCTCCATGTGTTTGAGTCCATGAAACGACGTTGCCCGCCGCGTCGGCCGCAATGAGGTGTACGGTGCCGCGCAGAGGATCGGGCGCGATAAGCTTCCCTGGCGACGGCTTCCTGAGACCTTCTCGAATTCGGGCGAGCAGTTGGTTGAGATGCGATTCTTCCAGCAGTGACTGAGGTTCCACGGTCATTGCACGAGGATCTCCCAGAGTTGTCAGTCTTTCCGCCCAGACCGCCTTGGCGATCTCAATCGAAAATTCGATTGATTCTGCGGTGCCTGGCTTGGGAAGGGGGGCTTCCGCAGCCAGCCGATCATACAGTGCGGCCATCTGCAACGATGTGAGTCCACCTGACGACGGTGGGGGAGCAAAAACCTGATGCTGACGAACGTTGACACTGACAGGATTCACATCGAGTGGCAGATATGCCTCAAAATCCTGATTGGTCAGTATTCCACCTCGTTTCCGCAGATGGTCAACAATCGTCCGACCAATGTGCCCCGAGTAAAAGACCGAGACCCCTTCCTCTGCGATGGCTTCCAGCGAATCCGCCAGTTCGTCCATGGGGATCACATCAGGGATCTCTGCAAGGTTCGTCAACATCTCGCCCAGACCTTCCGCCCGCAGTTGCAGCCAGGTCCGCGACTGGACTTTATCGAGCCGGATCCCATCACGGGCCTGCCTGATCGCGGGTCCCATAATGGTCCGTCGATCAAGTGATCCGAATCGATCCACCCAGTGAAGCAGCCCCGCAAGCACTCCTGGAACAGCGACAGACAAAACACCTGTTTTATGCTTGCCATCGGGCAACTTGTAGTCAAAAGACCCAGGGGTCGATATGACCGGGAATATCTCTGGTGTCGCTGCAGCCGGTGCGACAGCATTCGCATCGATCGCGACAACCTTTGCCGCTTTTGCATCAAATGCAATTCCTGTTGCGGCATACCCCCCGATTCCACAGTTCGCTGGCGAGATCACAGCCTCCATGAATGCTGCAGCAATGAGAGCGTCGAATGCATTTCCGCCCCGCTGCAGCATCTCGGCTCCAACCACCGCTGCTTGAAAATCCGGGGCAATGCACAGACCTTTTCCAGCGAGATGCTTTCCTGACTTCGGTTTCGAAACAGGTTTTTCTTGCGCCCGCAGTACGGTTACTTCGCCTGCGAGCAGAGTTGCCGTTCCAAGAAACGTCCGCCTGTCCATCATCGTGTGCCTTATCCGGGCTTTTTCTAGCATTCGCGTCGCCAATTCGACACCACGTAATCGCCGCAAGTTGTACCAGCGCGAAGTCCTGTCGCAAAAGACTTATTGAGTTCGCAGCGGATCGAATTTTTGAACAGGTGGGTCGATACATCAGACTACCGAATGCGATGAGATTGAAGAACAAAGCCCAATCTGGGACTTGATTGTTACTCTAAGCCAAACATCGCTTCGAGATGAATTTCAAGACCAGAGTTGGTTGGAATGAACAGATTGTTTCGACAGGTGCATCGTGGTAACTTATTGGATGAATCCTCGAATCAGTATTTTCCGGTTGAGGACGAAAGCACGACAATAACCCAACCCAGAGGATGTCAGTCGCTTATGACTGCGACGCCGTCCGAGTCTTCTTCCGTGACAAATGTGAATCTGACTGAACACAGTGATCTCTTTCAGCCCCCGTGGCTTTTTCGAAACGGTCATATCCAAACTTTGGCGGGAACCTATTTGTTTGGTCGTACGAAAGATCGAAGCGGCCTGACAACGTCCGTCTCGACCGTAGGTGAAGTACAGGTCGATGACGGGGATCGGCTGATGTATCATGACGAACGTCCCGAGAATTGGAGACCGGGTGATCGGGTCGCTTTGCTACTGCATGGGCTTGCGGGATCGCATGCCAGCCCGTATATGCAACGAATCGCGAATCAATTATGCCGCCAGAACGTGAGGACCTTTCGACTGGACTGGCGAGGTTGCGGAGCGGGCATGTCGTTGGCTCGCCTGCCGTATCATAGTGGACGGTCTGACGACCTGCGGGCTGCGATCATTGAGGTGCAAAGCCGTTGTCCGTCATCTCCGGTTTGCTTGATCGGCTTTTCAATGGGTGGCAACGTCGCGCTCAAGCTGCTGGGGGAATCCAGCAAGGTCGATGGGGTCATCCGGGCTGTCGCAGTCTGTCCGCCAATCGACCTTTCAGAGACGATCGAATATATCAACACCGGCTGGGCTCGCGTTTACGACGCCTACTTTGCGAAGACATGTATCCGCAACATACAACATCGCCAACTCGTCAGACCCGATGCCATCGTCCCGGAAGGCTGGTTTACTCGACCCCCTCGTTCGATGCGCGAATTTGACGAAACCTTTACCGCACCTGTTTGTGGTTTCGGGTCGGCGGCCGACTATTATTCCCTATGCAGCGCCAAACAGTTTTTACCGGGAATTACCGTCCCCACATTGATTATCGCCGCGCAGGATGACCCCGTTGTCCCCTTCGGACCCTTTGCAAACGCAATATTATCCCCGACAACAGAATTACGAGCACCCAGGCACGGCGGGCATTTGGGGTTTGTCACAACTAACGGCCCGACCTGGCTGGACCGCCAGGTGATTGATTGGACGATTTCATGATTGATCGAAGGTTCTTTTTTGTCATCGCTGCTGGCGTGTTGATCGCCGCGGTTTGTGCCACGCGAATCAAGAATAACCATCCGCAAACCTATCTTGAGCAGGTTGAGGCGGCCAAGACGATGCGTCCTGCGGCGGGATTTGAAGCATTGGATTCGGAAAGCCACCTGGTGAGGTTGGCCGCATGGCTGGGCCGACATCGCATCATCGTCGTCTTCTTTGACGGGGAACGAGGTGCCGACAACGATCCTGATTTGTTGAAATTGCGAGATCGTTTCGCCGAGCTTCAAGCGTACGATGTGAAAGTTGTGGGGGTAACTGCATCAATTCCTCAGGTCAATCGCGCGGCCATGGAACGAGCAGGGGGAGAGTTTCCATTTCCACTTGTTTCAGATGTAGATCCACAGTCCCCCGAAGGGACTCTTCGAATCCATCGCCACTGGGGCAGACTCGATCCTGTCAAGGAGACCCCCCTGTCGGGCGTCTTTCTGATTGACCGCAAAGGGCAAGTCGCGCATGTCGGTCCGATCCCAAAGCCATACGACAACGTGGATCAGATCTTCGAATTACTAGCAAAGTGATTTGTGATCGAGACGAATGGTGGCTCGTGCCCTGGTGCAAAGGCCCGTTAACCACCGCCGCGGGGGCGGGTGGGGTTGCGATAGATTGCCTGGTGGTGGTCTTTTCATCGCTGTTTTCCGAACCCAAGCCATTTGCGGCCTGGATTTGTTCATGTTGCACTAGCCAGAATACCGACCAGTTGGTATAGTACAACAACACTAACCAGTCGGTTTTGTTTTACCTGGCAAGGAAGCGGTTGCAAATGGCCAAACGCAAACCAGAAGCGTCAGCCCGTGAGCCCATTCTTGAGGCAGCGATTCGCGTCGCCTCTCGTGACGGTTTGTTGTCGATGACACTCGACAACGTCGCTCGAGAGGCAGGGGTGAGCAAGGGGGGGTTGATTTATCATTTCGCCTCTAAAGATGAACTCGTCCGAAGTTTGATTACACATTTTGCGTTACATGTCGAACAGACACTGAATGCGAAGGTTGCTGTTGATCCTCAGCCAAACGGACGGTGGGTTCGGGCATTGTTAGACAGTTGCGTCATCCCCGCAGAGAATGCCGATGCGACCATGTCAAACCCATTGTTGGCGATGAGCGGCATGGGGAAGTTTCACGCATCGCTGCTGGCCGCAGTTGCGGTCAACCCAACTCTGCTTGAGCCGTTACGATCGTTCGGAAAACAAATGAGGGACAGGATACAGGCCGAGGACCCGCAGGCATTGGAGCAGCTACTCTTATGGATGGCGATTGATGGATTGTTTGTCTGGGGTTTGTTTGGGCTGATTTCGCCCACTGATCCATTACGGCAGGAACTACTTAACCGCATTCGAGAGAAGACATTTCAGCCAGTTGATTCTCCTGCACCGAAAAAACGCTCGACGAAAGGTCCTGCAAAGCGTTCCGTTGCGAAGAAAAGAGGCTCTCAATGAGCACAATCAACCACAATTCCAAATCAACTCGATTCGCATCTCGTTTCAAACTACGGTGTCTGTGGGCTACCGCCGTGCTGGTTGTCGTGATCGGCGGTACTGCGTTGGCCATCTATCAGTCGGATCGAACCGATCGCTTAGCGGATACATCCTTTCGCGGCACAACGATTCCCGTCAAGGTTCACTCGCTGGGTCGACTGGAGCCACAATCGCGAGTTATTCGACTGTCGAGTCCTACTGCGGCTGAGGGTTCACGGATTGAACAACTGACTGTCCGAGAAGGGGATGCGCTGCATGCCGGGCAGGTGGTTGCGGTGCTGGACACACATGACCGGCGTAAGAGCGCGCTGGAAGAAGCGGAAGCGCGAGTTCGAGTCGCTCAGGCAAAGTTGTTGCAGATCAAGGCAGGGGCCAAACCTGGCGACATTGTTGCGCAGCAGTCAGTCATCACTCGGTGTCGCTTTGTTCTGAAGAATGCCGAAGCCGAACTCGAGCGGTCTCGGAAACTGGCTGCTTCGCGAACCATCTCTGAATCGGATTTCGAACAACGTAAGCTTCAGGTGGAACGCTCTCAACAAGACCTTGAGCAGGCGCAAGCGACTCTTGAAAGCCTGCAGGAAGTTCGCCAGGTCGATATCGATCTGCAACAACAAGAGATTGAAAGCGCGATCGCAACGGCAACACGGGCCCGGGCCGACCTGGACGCGACTTTGATCAAGACGCCGATTGCTGGTCACGTCCTGAGAATCCATACCAGGGCAGGGGAGCGTGTCAGCGATAAAGGGGTCATGGAAATTGGTCAGATCGATGTGATGTATGTCGTCGCAGAAGTTTACGAGGCGGACATCTCGCGAATCCGTATTGGCCAGTCAGCACAAGCAAGGTTGACCGGTTCGACAATATCGATCGCAGGTCAGGTGGAAGAAATCGGACTGATCGTCGGACGAAAAGATGTCTTGAACAACGACCCCGTCAGCGATACTGACGCACGTGTCGTCGAAGTACGCGTTCGACTTGACAGCGCTGACAGCAGTCGAGTCTCGGGCTTCTCCAATGCACGTTGTGAAATCACATTTGAAGGTAAAACTGAGTCGCATACGGCTGAATGAGTCCGGTTGACATCGTCGCAAGATCTCAGCTGGTGTGTTGCCGCCTTCATCACGCTGAATGATGACGGCACCGCTGAGAAAGCATTTTTCAAACACGAAGGAAACGAGTTATGCGGTCCAGCTGGCAAGTCGCCTGGAAGCAGCTCAGTCACAGCAAAGTCAAGTTGATTGTTGCGACCGCCGGCGTCGTCGTTGCAGTACTGCTGATGCTCGTTCAGCTTGGGTTTTTGAATGCGGCGTATGACTCGTCGCTGGCCGTTCCCAAGCGGGTTACGGCTGATCTGGTTGTTCTCAGCCCGCAGTCACCAACGTTCGCAACGCCAACTCAATTCGCCCGGCGAATGCTTTACCGACTCCCCGCTCACCCTGCGGTCGCAGGTGTCCAAGCCATCTATCTGGGAACGGGCCGATGGAAAAACCCCTGGGACAAATCGGAACGTCAGATTCTGGTTTACGGCCTGGGGGCCGGTGAAAACATGTTGCAGATTCCTGGTTTTGCCGACGCCGTTGACCAGTTGCAGCAACCCGATATGGGACTCTTCGATCGACGTTCCAGGCCAACGTTCGGCCCGGTTTCAGACGCACTGGCGAAGGGCGAGCGAGTCGATGTCGAAGTGAATCGCAGGAAGATCACAATTGCTGCCTGCACCGAAATCGGTGTGACACTGGGTGTCGACGGAAATCTGTTTGTGACCGACACAAACTTCCTTCGCTTGTTCCCCAGGATTCCCGGCAGCATCGATCTGGGTCTGATCAGACTCAAGCCCGATGTTGATCCCGCCAAAGCCCGGGATGAATTGGTTCGCTGGTGCGGCAACGACTTGCGAATCCTGACAAAAGCAGAATTCATCGCCTTTGAAAAGCACTTTCTCGACACAGGCGCACCGATCAATTTTATCTTTGGCCTGGGGACTGCCGTCGGATTCTTTATCGGGTTTGTGATCGTTTATCAGATTCTCTATACCGAGGTTTCGACCCATCTGCCTCAGTTCGCAACGCTCAAGGCAATCGGATTTACCGACAATTACCTGTTAAGACTCGTGATGCAGGAATCGCTGATTCTGGCAGTTTTGGGTTACCTGCCTGGAACATTGCTTTCATGGTGCGTTTATCAGATTGCAGCACGTGAGACTCAATTACCTATGGCATTGACGATGTTCAGGCTCACTTCGGTACTTGGATTAACAATCACGATGTGTATTTTCTCCGCAGCCATGGCGATGCGAAAACTGCGAGCCGCTGACCCGGCCGATATCTTCTAAGACGGGAATGCGAATGACTCACTTCGTGAATAGTACTGCCGACCCGATCGTTAACGTCGAGCATTTGGCGTTCTCGTTCGGTGAGGGTGACCTGTGCAAGCAGATCTTATTCGATATCACCTTCAACGTTTTTCCGGGGGAAATCGTGTTGCTCACAGGCCCCTCGGGCAGCGGCAAGACAACGATCCTGACGCTCGTCGGCGGTCTTCGCCAGGTAAAAACCGGGGCATTAACAGTACTGGGTACGGATTTCAGAACAGCGAGCGTAGCCGATCTGGTCAGAACGCGACGACAGATCGGGTTTATCTTCCAGGCCCATAATCTGCTGGACTTTCTCTCGGCACGAGATAACGTCGCGATGGCGATGCAGCTACATCCGGAAGTCACAGCGACTGAGTCGCGAGAACGCGTCAGTGAGCTACTGGAAATGGTGGGACTTAAGGACAGGATGGACTATTACCCTGCCAAGCTATCAGGAGGCCAGCGGCAGCGCGTGGCAATTGCACGGGCTCTTGTCGGAAGGCCGCAACTCGTTTTGGCCGACGAACCGACCGCCGCACTCGACAGTCATTCGGGCCGAGAAGTCGTTGAGCTTCTGCAACGGCTGGCAACCGATCACGGCGCTGCAATCCTGATGGTGACTCATGACAACCGCGTCTTGAACGTTGCCGACCGGATCATCGAAATGGAGGACGGTCGCATCAGACAACCCGAGAATGCACTTTGACACCGCCTTTGCGTCAACGACAAATGAAATTGCAATTGGCCCGAACTTAAGCGGCTCCTGGTTTTCTTTAAACCTCCAATTCTCAACAATCGCGTTTCACGGCGAATGCGATCGGTTAAGATGACACGGTCGCTGGAGTTCAAACCAAGAGAGCGAATACTGACAATTTGACGCAGGGGAGAGATCATGAGAATCGTTCAAATCTGCCTGGCTTTAATTGTTTCGGTGGTGTCATGGGAGTCCATAGCACAGGCTCAAGATAAAACCGATGTCAAAGCGACGACAAAACATTCCAGCTTTGATCGGATTAAGGTGTTAAGCGGTGAGTGGGAAGTGACTCCTGGACCGGGCGGGCATGGTCAACATGGAGCGACTGTGACTTACCAGGTCACTGCGGCGGGAAGTGCCGTCCAGGAGACACTCTTTGGCGGAACGGATCATGAAATGATCACGCTGTTTTATGTGGAAGACGGCAAGCTGGCACTGACTCACTATTGCATGCTGCAGAACCGGCCACTCATGCGAGAAGAAAAGTCGTCGAACCCAGCTCAGATTGTCCTGGTGTGTCCGAAGACGGAAAATGCAAAAATCGAAACCGAGGATCACATGCATCAAGTCACTTATACGTTCATCGACGCCGACCACATAAAGGCTGATTGGGTACTCTTCAAAGGGGGCAAGTCTGACAGCACACATTCATTTGAAATGACCAGGAAGAAAAAGTAACGGCCGCAAGCTCACTTCATGTTTGACTCCGACATGTTAAAACAGTCGAATCATTCCACTATCACTTCGCCTGAGAAATCACTCAAAGGGACCGGACCATGGCGACTTGCCCGAGTTGTGCGGAAGATGTCTCCGCTAAAGATAACTTTTGTCCCTTTTGTGGTGAAAAACTGAAACAAGGAACGGGCGGCAATTCCGTTGCGGCCCGTCAAACACGAGCGAAGTCGGGTGGCAGTTTAAGCAGCATGACGACCGCCATCATCGCGGTCGCTGCGTGTGCCGTCATGTTTTTTGGCACCTGCATTTTGATTGCGTCACTGTTACCTGCCGTGCAACAGGCGCGCGAGGCGGCTCGCCGAACCCAGTGCAATAACAATCTCAAGCAGATTGGCCTTGCATTGCATAACTACCAGGACACTTTCAAATTATTCCCGGCGGCACATCTGAATGACCTTGAGGGGGAGCCAAAACTGAGTTGGCGGGTTTCAATCCTGCCATTCCTCGGCGAGGCTGGTCGCTATAACGCCTATCAATTTGACGATGCCTGGGACAGCCCGTTGAATTCCGGTTTGCTCAATCCGTTGCCACTGGTCTATGGATGTCCCTCGCATACACCCCCCGGCAGCACGAGTACGGCCTACGTCACGATCACCGGCAGCAATACCGCGCTGGGTGATGGTAAATGCGTCCCACTTCGTGACATCAACGATGGCACATCCAATACGCTGATGGTGATTGAGGCTTGCGGACTGAATATCCCCTGGATGAAACCGCAGGATATCGACGCAGCAACCGTCAAAGGAGTCGGCGACCCGAACGGCGCCAGCAGCAAGCACACCGGAGGGGCTCATGTCCTTATGGCGGACGGCGCCGTGCGGTTTGTTTCAAATAATATTGACCCGAAGATTTATAAAGCTTTGATCTCCCGCGACGGCGGCGAACAAATTACCGGGCAGTGAGACTGCGGCTGTCACCTGATTTCTCAATGTCAACGAAATCGCCTGATGAAGGCGACAAACAGTGATCTCGGTGCTTAGCCTGGAAAACGAAATTCAATCTGATGAAAAAATTCTTCATGCGTCCGTTAAACCATATCTGCCTGACGTCGTTGTTACTTGTCGGCACAGCCTGGGGACAGGGAACAACATTGCAGGATCAGCTGGTCGCAGAAGGGCCTGCGTCACTGGCAAAATCGGCAAGAAGTGACGGGAACCCTGGACGGGGGGCGATCATCTTCCACCAGCCGTTTCTCGCCTGCTCAAAATGTCATACCGTAGGCCAGAATTCCAGCTTGATGGCTCTGGGACCAGACCTGACCCGTCTCGAAAAGACTACCAAAACCGAGGCATTTGCCGAGTCGCTGGCCGAGTCCATCCTCGAACCATCCAAGGTCATTCGAAAAGGATTCGAACCGGTCATCGTACAATTAGCCGACGGCAAAACCGTCACCGGCCTGTTTGTCGAAGAGGCTGACGACACACTCGTACTGCGCGATGTGGCACGGATTGGCGAAACTGTGACTTTGGCCAAATCGCAGATTGAAGATCGAGTGACCGGAAAGACTTCGGCCATGCCCGCAGGACAAGTCAATGTCCTGGCAAACCGTCAGCAGTTCCTCGATCTGTTGGCTTACATCATCGCGATTGCCGAAGGAGGCCCCGAGACGGCAAAACAATTGCAGCCGCCCGCATCGCTGGTCGCATTTGTTTTGCCTGAGTATGAGCGTGACATCGATCATGCCGGCCTGATTCGCGAACTGGACGACAAAGCATTTCAGCGGGGCGAAGCGATCTATTCACGGTTGTGCGTTAACTGTCATGGAACGAAGGACCAGCCCGGCTCGCTGCCAACATCTTTGAAATTCGCCCAGGGGAAGTTTAAGAATGGTCACGATCCCTATCGAATGTACCACACGCTGACCCACGGTTTCGGGCTGATGGCTCCGCAAACCTGGATGGTCCCTCAGCAGAAGTACGATGTGGTCCACTACGTCCGAGAAACGTATCTCAAACCTCACAACCCCTCGCAATACGCGACGATCGACGCGAATTATCTTGCTTCATTGCCTAAGGGAAGCACTCGTGGCCCAGCTCCTTCAAACGTCGAACCATGGTCTTCGATGAATTACGGGCCATTTCTGACTGCAACTTATGAGGTCGGTAGCGACGGATTGAACTTTGCACAAAAAGGAATTGCGGTCCGACTGGATTCGGGACCGGGAGGTGTTTCACGAGGGACACAATGGCAGATTTTTGATCACGACACACTGCGAATGGCGGCGGCGTGGACAGCCCAGCCACAACAGGCGTCAAACTTCATTGACTGGCACGGCATCAATTTTGACGGTCGACATAACAGCCACCCTCGCGTTTCAGGACAGGTCCAAATCTTCAATCCAACTGGACCAGCGTGGGCTAATCCCGATACAGGCTCGTTCGATGATCCACGAGCTGTGGGACGAGACAACAGGCACTATGGCCCATTGCCGCGTGACTGGGGGCGCTATCGAGGCCTTTATCAGTTCGGCGATCAGGTGATTCTGTCGTATACCGTTGGTCGTACAAACATCCTTGAAATGCCCGGCACCGCCAGCTTAAGTGAATCAGGTCCTGGAATTTCCGAAGCCTCTAAAAAGTCAGCCCAGTCTGAAGTCGCACAGGATTTCTCCCTGTCCATGTATACAAGGGCCTTTCAAATCGGACCTCGACCACAGGACTTATTGCTCAAGGTCGCGACGCATCCCAAACGTGCTGCGTACGTGCAGCAGGTCCCCGTCGGAACAGAATCGAAACCCGACCCGCGAACGATCGCGCTCTTGAATCCCATTCCGTCCCCTGTCAAAGCGGCGAAGGCTCAAGGGCTCTTTTTGAGCGGGAAGACACGGATCGACATCGATAAATCCAACGACTTTGATCTGACAGACCGCGATTACACGATTATGGCAAGAATCAAGACGAAAACAGGAGGGACGATTTTTTGTCAGGCACCAGTTGAAGGTGACTGGGCAGCAAATGGAAAGTCCTTGTTTGTTCGCGGCGGCCGACTGGCGTTCGATATCGGCTGGGTCGGTGCAGTGGCTGGAAAGACCAATGTGGCCGACGATCAGTGGCATGACGTCGCGATGACATGGGAAAAGATGTCCGGACAGGTGCGGTTATTTGTCGACGGAAAGATTGATGGAGAGGGGACATTGAAACCGAAAGCCAAAGCAGAAAAACAAACGATTCGTCTTGGATTCACGTCACCCAATTTCCCTGACCCGACTTATTTTGTCGGTCAATTGAGCAACGTACGGTTCTTCCAGAAGGCTTTGACTTTACCACAAATTCAAGATTCCGCAGCAGACTTGAAGGACGAACACCTTATTGCGTTTTGGCCATTGAACATCGCCCGCAACACCCTCATTCGTGATGAGTCTGGACATGGACATGATGGCCGCGTGTCGGTTGAGGGCGCCGCGACGTTTGATGAGATGAAGGTCCAGATTGCGGCGGGGCTGTCCCCAGCCCCAGGCGGCGCAAAATGGCTGCCGGGTGATGGGGGATGTTTGCTGCTGAGTCTTCCTGCAGGGGATGAACCATTACAATTTGTTCTCTCCGTGGCACCTCTTCGCCGCAATGTCGCATCAGAGTCACTGACGGCGTTAGTCTCGCAGCCTCCGCTGGATCTCGCGTCATTAACTCATGGAGGCCCGCAGCGCTGGCCTGAAGAACTGAAAACCGAAATCAAGGTTGGCCCTGATAACGGCCCTTTCACAGCCGATGTTTTTTCGACCCCCATCAACAATCCCTGGTTCGCTCAACTTCGATTGACCGGATTTGACTTCTACCCCGACGGCGACCGGATGGCCGTTTGCTCGTGGGATGGTGACGTCTGGCTGGTAAGTGGCATTCTCGGCAAACAGGCCCCTGTCAGGAACAGCAACGACGGAGCGAAGTCACCACCGCCAGCATCCGGTTCTGCCGATTCGAGTTCGCCACGACAACTGACCTGGCGACGAATTGCCAACGGGCTGTTCCAGCCGCTGGGATTGAAAATCGTCGGCGAACAAATTTATGTCACCTGCCGAGATCAGATCGCCATTCTGCGTGATCTGAATGGTGACGGCGAAACCGATTTCATCGAATGCTTTAACAGCGATCACCAGGTGACCGAGCACTTCCATGAATTTGCCATGGGTTTGCAAACCGACTCCGATGGAAATTTTTACTACGCCAAATCGGCGCGTCACGCATTGCCTGCCGTTGTCCCGCAACATGGAACCCTGTTGAAAGTCAGTTCTGACGGATCGCGAACGGACATTGTTGCCAACGGCTTTCGGGCGGCAAATGGAGTCTGTCTGAATCCAGACGGGACATTCATCGTCACAGACCAGGAAGGGCACTGGAACCCCAAGAACCGAATCAATTGGGTCACTCCTGCCAAGCCTGGCGAGTCACCACCGTTTTACGGAAACATGTTCGGCTATCACGACGTGACCGACTCATCCGACAGCGCGGCGCAGCCTCCATTGTGCTGGATTACGAATGCCTTTGATCGATCACCTGCGGAATTGCTTTGGGTCACGAGCGAGAAATGGGGGCCGCTTAAGGGGTCGTTGCTCAATCTCTCGTACGGTTATGGAAAGGTCTATGTTGTTCCGTTTGAAACGATCAGCCAGCCAGAAACAGACGGGGGAAGAAAACCAAACAAACTGGTCCAGGGTGGGATGTGCGAATTACCCTTGCCGATCTTTCCCACAGGGATCATGAGGGGCCGGTTTCATCCAGTGGATGGCCACCTATATACCTGCGGAATGTTTGCCTGGGCCGGGAATGCGACGCAGCCCGGCGGCTTCTATCGCATTCGTGCGACCGGACAACCTGCTCATCTGCCAATCGGGTTGCATGCAGGCAAACGCGGAATGCAGATTCGATTCAGTGATCCCGTTGATCCCGATAAATCACTCGATCCAGGTCGTTTTGTGGTTCGTACGTGGTCATTAAAGCGAACGGCCAATTATGGGTCGAATCATTACAACGAAAAGGAATTGAAGGTCGCCTCGGTCACGCTGTCGGACGATCAAAAAACTGTCAATATTGAACTTCCCGAGATCGAGCCAACATGGTGTATGTCGATCGAATACAAGCTGATCGGGTCAAACGGCGACTTGTTCAATGGCTTGATCCACAACACGATCCATGCTCTGGGTGAATAACCTCCCCACAGGGGAAAATTTGGCTGACATGGGACGACCATCTATCAGGTAGCATGGGCTTCAGCCCGTGCTGTTTCGCCGTAGCAGCGGCTTTCATCTGCTGATCAAGAAATCGTGTCGAGGCCGGAAGCCCGCATTACCCAGGGACCGATTCTCGCAACCTGTCGGTAAGCGAAGTTACGGTCTTGACCGAAAATCGAGAATCTTCTAAAAACCCGCCCGCTTCGACCTGCCAATCGCTTTTCACAAGCAATTGCTGCCGAAGACCCCCTTCAAAATTCACCTCAGCGCTTTCACATCACCGCTTTCAGACCTCAAGTTTTCAGGTAGGAAGGTTTCCATGCCCCGATCATCGTTCGGACTGGCTACATTGTTTGCCAGCCTCACCGTGTTAAGTCTCAGCGGAACGGCATCCGCACAGTGGTTTTCCGGTTTCGGAGGAGGTCGCAGCTGCGGTTGTTCCGCCCCACCGTACATGGGAACGCCTCCAATCATGCGTCAAACGGCATCGGCGTACTCTGCCGCGCCAATGACGACCGCATCCTACGCTTACAGCAACGTGGCTCAAAGCAGCCCACCTGTTGGTTGCTACATCGAACAACCAGTCCAGGTCGTTCATGTTCCCGTTGTGCAAACGGTTAAAGTACAGCCGATGCAGACAGTCGTACACCCGGTTGTGCAGGACGTCCATGTGACGGAATACCATCCTGTCAAGCAGACGGTCAACAGGCCCGTTGTTAAAACCGAATACGTCGATCAGATGGTCACCGAAATGCGCCCGGTCACAGAACAGCGGACCGCGAACGTCTCCACGGTCGATTATCATAACGTGACGGAATACAAAACCACACAAAAGCAAGTCGGCTACTGGATGACCAATAATGTCCCCACAGGCCGCGTCCCTTCGTGGCAGTACGACAATCGTCCTAACGCCGCCGGTTTCATGAATCGAGCCAGTTACGATTTGCGAAACGCGTTCACTCCAATGTACCGTCAGCAACGAACATTCGTTCCACAAACGATGACCTGCACACAACCTTACACGAAGCAGGTAGCTGTTCCAGGGATGAAACAAGTGACCTACAACGTCACGACGCTTCAACCGACACAGACGACTCGTAAGGTCGCTCAGAGTCGCATCGTCTACGAGCCGACAGAAGTCACCGTCATGAAGCCGATCACCGTCGTGAAAACCATTCAGACGGGAACACGACTCTCGTACGCCCCGATCGGCGGGACCGCCATCGGAAGTGCACCTTCAACCGAAGGGGCACCAGCAACGACACTGAAGCCAACACCTGACCAGCGAGCTTCCGGCCAGAAAGCACCTCGATCTGCAGAACGAGACGATACTCTGGACGCTGATCAGTTCAAGAAGAATGGAACCTCGTACAAACCTTCAAACTCTGTTGACACACAGTTGAGCGAATCCGCAGCACCTGCTCGGATGAGTGAATCAACTGTTCCCGCCCGTAAATTCTCGACCCCCTCCGTTGTTCGCGTTAATCAGTGGGTCGCTCGGACCCCAGCCTCGTCTTCTCCACAGCCAGGTGGCCAGTCCGCGGCGATCGCCATCGCCGACTCCACCCGGTAAATTACTGCTTGTTGATCACATCGACGATTGATTGCTTTTCCCCACCGGGTGCCGGTTTCTTGCCGGCACCTTTTTTCATTCTTTGGGGAGAAAGAATTCGCGGGGGGGCGCAGGTAACCTCGCCGGCTCGCATCGAATTGGTTTTAACCAACGCGAAATTGACGCGCCTATTCTAAACCCGTCATGCGACGCGCATTAACGAACTGTGCCGGTCCTGACAAAAAAGGTACGGTTTCGTTACCATCTACAGTGTCGCAGGTCCTGTGACACTTGGTTCTTGCCGGTCGGTTCGCGACCAACTTGCGAGGCAATTGTCTGGTTGCCTCTAGAGGAGTAATTTCATGCCGTTTTCGATGCCATCTTTACCATTCATAAAATCTGCGTTTCTGGCCCTTATTCTGGGTGTATGTCTGATTCCACATGAGGTGGCGGCTGCTGATAAAGCAACCAGCGAAGTTGATTACCCACTGGTTGTCCTCAACATCGCCAGTCTTCAACGAATTCGCGATAACGCCGGGCTGATGTTTGAATCAGCCGAACGCAAGGATATGACAGATCGCGTCGATCAATGGACGGCCGAGACATTAAAGGAAACAAAGGGAATCGATCGATCGCGTCCGATTGGAATGATGCTTTACCTGAATACAGAATCATTTGTTAGGCCGATTGGAATTTCGTATCTGCCTGTCGAGAATCTCGACGACACCCTTCAGACACTGGCATACGGGACGGGTACGGTTGTTCCCGTCGAAGGAAAAACGAATCGGCACGAAATCATTTATACGGATAACTTCAAGATTCGAACTTTTTTTCGGAACGGTTATCTCTTCGTCGTCGGACCGGATGGGAACGACACATCATTGGATTTCAACTTTCCTGATCCGGAAAAGCTGTCGACCCGGTTGACGGCCCAATATGACATTGCGATTTCGTGCCTGATCAAATCGATTCCCCCCGGCATGAAACTCCTGGCCTTGCAGGCATTTAAGAATCAGGCGATCGCGGACCTGCAGCAACGGGATGATGAGCCTGAATCGGTTTATCGGCTGCGTCGAGCCAATGGCGAAGGCTGGGTTGAACTGCTGGATAAGGTCGTGAATCAGGGTGAAGAGTTCACCATCGGCGGACGGATCGACCCCGAAAAAAAAATCGCCAACATCGATGTCGAAATTGCGGGAAGCAAAGACAGCAAACTGGCAAAACTGTTCCAGAACATGGCCGGCAAGCGTACCTATTTCGGAAACCTCGTCACTAACCCGTCGACGTTCACCATGTCGGTGTCGTGGCTGCTCGATGAACAACAACGCAAGCTGTTTGTCACGTATTTCGAGGCGGCTCAGCGAGATCTCGGCAAAATGGCCGTTCAAGATGCTGCGGCAGATCTCGGAAAAATCGTTGACCCGATCTTTAAAACACTGATGACAACTGCCGACGTTGGACATCTCGATGCCCTGGCACAACTGACGGGGACAGAGCAGGGGGGATTCGTCTTGCTTGCGGGAGTCAAACTCGCCACGTCGCGGAACCTTCCGACCCAAATCGAGCAATTGCTGACTTATGTGAAAGACAACCCGAACGGAAACGATTTGGCGGAAAAGCTGGAACTGGCAGCAGAAGTGATTGACTCGCTTCCCGTACATCGGTTGCCGATCGATCCACCAGATAAAACGGGACAACGGTTGTTCGGAGAAAAGGCTCAGCTTTACGTCTACGCAACTCCTCAGGCGGTCTGGCTCGCCTTCGGCGGCGATACTGCGCTCGATTCATTAAGACAGGCTGTGAGCACTGTGGCGTTACCCCAAGCCGCGCAGCAGGGGCGCAATCGTGTTCCTTTCCAGTTCATGACACATGCAAAGAACTGGTTGTCCGTAGCGGATACCGAAAATCCTGCTGCCGCACCGTTTAACGAACGGGCACGAGCCTCGTTCGAATCCGACAATGATGCAATGACGCTTGAAATTCGCCCAACCGATCGAGGCGTCAGGATTCGATTTGAATTCGAAGGGGGATTTCTCGGACTGATGGGGCGTGGGGTCTCAAGTGGAATCGAGAATGGATTTTTCCAACCCGGCAGACGGGGGCCGGGTGGAAGAGGACCAGGCGGTAATCCACGCGACACGCCAACGACACCGCCTCAGACAAATAATTGAAACCCGTCAAACAACGAAAAAGAATCTCGTTGGCAAGATTCGACGACGACCGAGTAACCAGCACACAGAAATAACACCGGGTTCCCAATATGACAACAAGCACAATGAACTCTACCGATATTTACCTCGTCCGATACGGAACCGTTCCTGAAGTTGCAAGGTTCGCAAGCGATAGTCCTGAGCTACCGGCTCGCGGCGTCGAAGTCGTGGTCGAGACCCATCGCGGACTTCAGATCGGTACTGTTTTAGAACGACTTAAGCCGAATTTCGATCCCGCAAAGGAAGCAGAGACCGATTTCAAATTGCTCCGGTCGGCGACGCGGCGCGATCTGGAAACTGCTCGCGATCGCATCCGAGAATGCGAAACCGAGTTCCCTCAATGGTGTGCCCGGATCAGCCAATGGAACCTGAATCTTGAACTGATTGATATGGAATGGACTCTGGATCGCCAGAAGTTAATTCTGTACGTTTTGTGTGATCGTGGCCCCGATTCGACGAAGCTTGCACTGCAAGCGGCAGCGGGCGGATTCGGTGTGATTGAGGTCCAGCCGGTATCCGCTACAGGCCTCGTAACAATCCCTCAATCTTCCTGCGGCAGTGGGGGCGGCGGGTGCGGTTGCGAACACTGAATCATCAGGTCAGAATCTCTGTCGTTATTTCGCCCGTTTGGCTCATCTGAATAGAAGGTGTTTTCAGCCATGATTCCGTCATTAAAACGAGACCAAATCGGCCTTTTGAAGCTCAACTGCTGCTTGATGCTGGCAATCGTTTTTTCAGCGGGGAGTGGCGTGAGCCGTGGTGCAGAGCCGCCGAAGGATTTGAAACCGATCGGAGGCAAGTGGTACGTGAAGGAGGGGACTAAACCGGTCTACTTCTACCGGGACGCAGATCGATTCGTCGACCTGTTTTCTTATCACACCAAGGATTCGAATAAGGACGGGATCGAGAACGTCAGGCTGAGTCATGACAAGCAATTCCTGATTATGGAGAGCCAGGGGTATCCCAATCATCCTACGGCAGTGTTTCCGAACAGCGGAAACCCTAATTCGATAGTGCTGCAAAATCTGGTCTTTCGATTACCGCTGGAACCAAAGCTAGCTGACCGCATCACTCGCCTGCCGATGGGGCCGATTGGCACAGCGATCAACGGCGTGGTCTTCTTTAACCCGTTCGAAGCAGGTGGAATGAACGCCGTTGAAGGGTATTCGGAAGTCTGGCTGGATTCGTGCTGCGGGCATCCCTCCCCGACCGGCATGTACCACTACCACAAGTATCCAAGCTGCGTGAAATCGCCATTCTCGGACGACGGCAAACAGCATTCTCCGATAATCGGTTTCGCATTTGACGGATTTCCTGTCTACGGTCCCTGGGAAGCATCAGGCCTGATGGCCAAGGACGTCAAAGGGAGCAGTGCGCTGGATGTGTGTAATGGACACAAAGATGAAGAACGGGGTTATCATTATCATGTGACGCCGGGAAAGTTCCCGTACATCATGGGTGGTTATGCGGGTGTCGTTGAAACATCAAACAGCCGTGGATTGAGACAAGCAGGGACAGGCCCGATCGAGAATAATGCTCAACCGGGTACACGCATGGATCAGGTGATAACGTCCGTTCGTCCGGGGACGGCATCGCGTGGCAAAACTCATGAAATTCAGATTGAATTAACACCCGAGAACGTCAAACGCGGAATTCCGGTCCCCTCAGGCAAACCGAACTGGTGCCAGTTCGGCCCCTATGAAGCGAAAAAGATATCTCGCGAGGGTAATATCGTGACGGCAGAAATCGAAATCCCCAATGACGCGAGCCAGGGAGTCCTGCTGGATTGTCACCTGGAATTCGAACCGGTCGGAGGCCGCGGCCCGATCGTTTACAAGAAAAACGATGCATTTCGTGTGATCGACTGACAAAACAAAAACGGTCAGGTGCCACTGCTTGACCGCTTCGGTCAAACAGTGCTCTTCCGCATGAGAAAATCGAAACCCCGATTCGATTCAACAAGCGAGCTTCGATAAACAACAGCCACGTATCTGGCCAATCATCTAAATGATGTCCGGGGCTGCCGACGTGCAATTCTGTGTGCACATTGCGAGCGTAACAAACCCAAAACTATTGATTAATCCAACGCTCTTTTCCTCGACGCGTCGCTTGAAGCCACGAAAAAGCGGTGTCCCGACTGACCTGTTTTACGCAATCGGTTGGAAGTTGCCGCGACGCCGTCCAACTCGTCATTTCGATCTAATCAAACAGATAATCTCGCAGCGACAGCGCGTATATCCCCCGTTTTTGTTCCATTGATTGTCGATCTCCGGTATGATCGGCAAGTAGATTCTGTCCGAAATCGGGGATGTTGTGATGGCAAAAGTATTGCAGTTTGGCGAGGTTTTGGAAGCGGCAGATTGTTTGTCACATGAAGAGCAAGAAGAGTTAATTAACATCTTGCACCGCCGTCTGGCTCAAGCAGCGCGCCAACGTCTCGTGGCCGAGATCACGGAATCTCGCCAGGAGTTTGTGGAAGGCCGTTGCGTGCCAACTACCCCCGTCGAATTGATGCGTGAGATCATGAAGTGACGCGTGTCCTTCTGCAATCGGCGGCGTTCGTCAGGGCCGCGCGTCGGCTTTTGAAAAAACATCCGGAAGCCGGGTCAGTTCTCGAAGCCACGTTTGCAGCGCTTACGGAGGATGCCTTTCAAGCTGCTTTGAAAACGCACAAGTTGAAAGGGGAACTGGCGGGTTCTTGGGCCTGTAGTGCCGTTTACGATCTGCGGCTCATCTTTGATCTCGTCGAACACGAAGGTGCTGAGGCCATCTTGCTGCATACAGTCGGAACTCACGATGAGGTTTATTGAGAAAAAGACCTAAGATCCGATGAACCCCGGGGACACGGTCCTTTTAAAGAACGGGCCAATCACCAGGAACATAGCTTTTCTCGATTTTTGCCCGGTTATCGATCGACCCACACGCCTGGTGCAAACTCGTCGGTGGATTTGGTCGCCTGTTCTGGAACGTGGCTGGACGTCCTCAAACGATCGACGCGACCCGAAGCCGGATTGGCCAACACCGCTTTCATATCCCCAAACAAACGCGGGATCTCTTGCACACCGCGTAGCACCTGCGGCATCAAAACCGGACAAGAGAAGGGGAAAGGCCCTTATTTGACGAAACAACTTGGCAACAAATGAACCTGTCCCAATACTGTTCGGCACGGCATATGATAGGGACAGGTCCTTTATTGACGAAACAACTCGAAAACAAATGAACCTGTCCTCTTTGTTTTCTCCGGCTGTACGGCGTTTCGTTCGACATAACGCGGGACCGTGTAGAGGCGATCATCCTGCTTTGCACACAAAATCTTCTTGCACATTTAATCGGGTGCCTGCACAAATAATCTATGTACCCTTCAATTCATAAAGACCATCGCCGACGTGTTTGATTTTCCCTTGCCGCGCCAATTCGTCCCATACTGCTTGCGGGAACTGACTTGGCGGCATGATCCCGACGATCGGTGAGCGCCCTGTGGTTGTCGGACCGTAGCCCATCTTGGACTCGTAGTCTAAACGTGTCAGTTTCAATCGCTTCTTGAACGCTTTTATCGCATGCTTCAGTTGATCGTCGAAGCTGGGTTCATTCATTCCGTATCCTCAAAAACTTTTAGGATCGTCACTCTTTTTGCGCTCGCATTATCGGTAATTATCATGCTCATCGCATGATAACGAACGGGACCATTTCGGCAATTGCCGCTGAGGCCTGAATACAGGGAAGCGTCATGAAGCCATCTTCATTCCGTACGGGAACTTCTTGTCCCCTTTGCTTTCTCCTTGTCCCCAGTCACGACAAAGCTATGCATTTATTGACGACGAGAATCAGGCTGAGGCGACGAGATCGGCGATGGAGACGCCTGGGTGAAAAACAGAATCTCGACGATTTGTCGGCTGGCTTGCGTTGATGGCACAATGACGCTCGAAGAGATCGGCTGAACGCCGATCCGCCTGCGCCGCTGGCTGCGGGTTAAACGATAAACCGATTTCATCGTTTAACCGCGCCTCGAAGAGAAGCGAGTCAAACGGACGCAAAGACAAAGCCGAGTCGTCATTAGTCATTTGGCCATTGCGATGTTCTTGTTTCATCGATCTCAATCATGTCACGCGACGCCCCAAGAGATCGGCTGAACGCCTCAGACTTACCCACATTTTTTCCTTTGTGCGTTTGCGCCACGTACGATCAATTGAAGCTTTTCAAGACCTCGCCAGATCGTAATCCATCCTGGTTCTCCATCGCGTTTGCGTAGCAGAAATCCTCCCATTCCAGC
>CAIOKO010000182.1 GCA_903858935.1 uncultured Schlesneria sp.
TCAAAGGACCCGGTCTGTATGTCTTTTCGTGTGACGATGCGGCTGGCCAGAAGTGGAGCAAGCACGTGATCGACAATGGTGGAATTGCGGTAGAAGATGCGCTGGTGGCGGATTTTAACGGCGATGGGAAGCCCGATCTGCTGGCAGGTGGCCGAGCGACCCAAAACGTGAAATTATATTTGAACCAGGGGAGGTAGAAGTACGGTGGGTCGAGTCTTCGAGGCCCACCATTTTTTTCGCAAGAGTGGTGGGCCTCGAAGACTCGACCCGCCCTACGTAGCTACGAGGCATCCCAATGACGGTCTACATCCTTGGAACATTGGATACCAAAGGGACCGAAGTCGAATACGTTCGCGACCTGTTGCGTGAATTCGGTCTGACGACATGTGTTGTCGATACAGGCTGTCTGGGCGAGCCGACAATCACTGCGGATATTTCGCGTGAGGCAATCTTCGAAGCGGCGGGTGGATCGCTGACTGAAGTCCGTAAAAAGGGGGACCGGGGTAACGCAGTGACGTTGGCCGCGACCGGTGCAGCGAAGATCATTGCAACGGCGCATGCTCGAGGAGATGTTTCAGGCGTGCTTTCTTTAGGAGGTTCTGCCGGAACCACTATCGGAACGTCAGCCATGCGAGCGTTGCCGCTGGGTGTCCCCAAACTGATGGTCAGCACTCTGGCATCGGGACAGACACGACCCTACGTCGGCAGCAAAGACATCGTGATGTTCAACGCCGTTGTCGACATCGCGGGATTGAATCGCATCAGCCGGACGGTCCTGAGCAATGCGGCGCGCGCGATGGCGGGAATGGTGAAGCTTCCAAGTTCAGTCAAGCACGAGTCAGAGAAACAAGACCGCCCATTGATCGCAGCCACAATGTTCGGCGTGACAACCCCCTGCGTGGAACGAGCCCGCCAGGTTCTTGAACAGGCGGGTTACGAGGTCGTTGTCTTTCACGCCACCGGTATCGGTGGCGAAGCGATGGAAGGATTGATTACGGACGGAATGTTTGCCGGAGTTCTCGATATCACGACGACTGAACTGGCGGATGAGCTGGTCGGCGGGATCTTGTCGGCTGGCCCAAGCCGGTTAACCGCCGCAGGCCGGAAAGGGGTTCCACAAGTGATCTCGGTCGGAGCACTCGACATGGTGAACTTTGGCGCACCCGACACCGTTCCCGAGAAATTCAAAGGTCGCAAGTTTTACCAGCACAATGCGACGGTGACATTGATGCGAACAACCATGGATGAAAACCGAAAACTGGGGGAAGAAATCGGACGTAAAGCTGCTGCGGCAACAGGTCCGACGGTGATCATGATCCCTCTGAAAGGGGTTTCAGCCATCGATCAAACCGGCAAACCGTTCGACGATCCCGCTGCCCGGGACGCCTTGTGCGAGGGGGTCCGCGCGACGCATGGGGCAGTTGAACTGTTCGAACTCGACTGCCACATTAATGACGCCGAGTTCGCTGAGGCTGCCGCACGACGATTGCTGAAATTGCTCGATCAATAGTGGGTGGCACGGTCTTGGAGTCCTCGACAAGGCCGTGTTTTTTTCGTGGAATCTGAAAACACAATACATTGGTTCAAAACAAATTCGGGCATTATCATCCCGCCTGATAAATCATTGAGCTGATTCGGCGAAATCAGCACGGCCTTGTCGAAGACTCCAGCGAGGGCTTCGCCTCAGACCAAAGTAGCCATCATCGCTCCACTTGATGAGCATTGTTCGAGAACCTACCAAATTCCAATCCGCATGGTCTTAAATCAGAAATCCAAACGGAATATCTGCCCCGAAGCGTCGGCAACGTTTGAATCGTTTCCGACGCATGCTCATCACGCGGAGCGATGATGGCTACTTTGGAAGAAATCCTGAAATCTGACTCAATGAGTCAAGTTTCAGGATTTCTTCCAAAGTAGCCATCATCGCTCCGCGTGATGAGCATGCGTCGGAAACGATTCAAACGTTGCCGACGCTTCGGGGCAGATATTCCGTGTGGATTTCTGATTTAAGACCATGCGGATTGGA
>CAIOKO010000183.1 GCA_903858935.1 uncultured Schlesneria sp.
AGGGATCAGAAGAGCGCAGACGTCATTCAAAATCTGACTACCGATGCCGCTAAAAACAAATTCGCGGCAAACGGAAAAAGATTTCGGACCGCCGTTTGAAGCCATCCTCGCAAAAAAATGACGGCCTCGGAGCGATGATGACTACTTTGGAAGAAAGCCTGAAACTTGACTCGATGAGTCAAATTTCACACTCGAAGAAGTCCGATACTGTGGCACACAAGCTGAACCTCACTTCATGACAAACGTACTTGTGCGGATGTCACGTTCAAATTGGCCGCAGAGAATTACGTGTCACGGGGTAGAGC
This sequence comes from uncultured Schlesneria sp., assembly GCA_903858935.1. Lineage (GTDB taxonomy): Bacteria > Planctomycetota > Planctomycetia > Planctomycetales > Planctomycetaceae > Schlesneria. The sequence goes on from CAIOKO010000183.1 coordinate 306, forward strand.
ATGGGGCCTGACTTCGAATCTGGTTCCTGAAACGAAAAAAGCACTGGCGAGCGAAGATGCGCGCCAGTGACGGTCAACTCTGGAACCAGAGTTGACAGAGGTTTCAGCGGGTTTATTTCTTCTTCGTGAACCACTTTGAGACGCTGTCTCGCCATCGCGAAATGGTTGTCGCAAGCTTCTGGGTTTCAGCCGGAGAAGGTTTGTCTTTTTCGAGTTCAGCGGTCAGTTTTGTGATCTCTTCGTGAAGAGCTTTGACTTCTTCGCCCCGTTTTTCCCCGACCTGTTCTTCGTAATCCTTCAGATCATCAATCGCTTCCTGAAGGGCGGCTCGAGCCTCGTCATGTCGGCCGTCCTTCATTTCGATTTCGGCAAGCTTCAGATTGTCGGCAGATTGCTTGAGCGGCAAATCAATTTCTTCGAGTTCCAGCAGGACACCACCTGCTTGAAGTGAATGCAGCGCGGAATCGGCCTGTTTGATCTTGTCTTCGCCAAGTTCTTTACTGGCCAGGGCGAGCATTCTTCTCGCAAGGTCGACATCGAGCTTAACCAGCGTGTACGTGACATCGGCACGAGTGACGACCAGTGGAACCGGAGCCAGCTTCCCATCTGGTTCTTTCTGGGGTGGCGTGGGATCAGCTTTCAGTCCCGCTTCATGTTTTGCCCGAATCACGGGAGAGATCACGTCGCGGCGATCGATATCTTCGAACAGGGTGACGTAACGAGGGGTGACATCATCCTCGTCAAGGTAACAGACATCGCCAGAAGTGATTTGCGTCTTCACTTTGTAGTGAGGGAGCAAGCCGTCGACAATCTTCATCAATTTCACTGCCTGATCGACGTGGCGAACGGCATCCTGCTTGTGATTTTCGGCGATTGCGTCCCTCGCTTGTGCGACGTGTTTCAGAATTCGGCCCGAGGCGAACGAGACTTCCCGGACTTCGCTGTCGCTCAGGTGAGCCACAGGTTCCACGTCGATTTTGGACACGATCCGCAACGGCTTATCGGTTTTTCCCGCGTCTGTTTTTGCGGCTGGAGCCTCCTTGCCGTTCTTGACGGGTTTGGGTGTGTCTGCCGCCAGACAAAAGCTCGTTGCCAGACAACCAACTGAGAGCATTGATTGGAAAATGACACGCTTCACAATTTGTTCTCCTGATTCAGTCATCGAACCTATTTGACCGTTTTGGCCGGAGCAACCCGAGCCCCGACACGTTCGATTTCGCGACCTACCGTTTCAAATCCAGCGCCAATTTCATCGATGACATAGCCGGTCCCCTCGATGAGTTTGGAAGAAATGACACGCGAGTTCTTTGCAATTTCGGCGGTGGCGGCTCTCATGCGCGCATCGGATCTGGCCGCCGCTCGTTCCATGTTGTCGGCTGCCGCCCGCAAGTATTGTCCCGAGACGCGAGCTTCTTTTTTTCGCCAGGCGTCAGCAGCTTTGACATATTGATAATCCGCCAACGCATGCAGCGCCCGTGCGGTAACAGCATCCACATCTTCAACAGACTTCACGGTCCCGCTTTCGATGTGCCTGGCAAGAGTGGTCAATTCATGTTCAGAATGAGCCAGGCCCCGTTTGACACGCTCGGAGGCATGTGCCGAGGCGATTCGCAGATGAACCGCAACTTTGCGTAATTCACCGGCTGCCGTCCTGGCGTCAGCCGCCAGAAAGGCTTCCCGAGCACGGCTGATGTGTCGATCAGGTTCATCAGCCATCACGTGCCACTGGTCTTCATCGACCAGAACGAAGCCAGCCGGGGCCTCCGGAACTGCTTTCGTGTCTTTATCGTCGCCCAGCGTGACGGAGAGACCGGCGGTTTGTGAAAGGCATGCTAAGGCGATGACAATGGTGGAACGAATTTGCATCTTGGTTCTCCCTAACCTGAATAGTGAAATCGTCTGGCACGTCGCTGTTCAAATGTTTGGCCAGCAGCAGATTCGAAATTGGGTGGTTTCTGCCGGACAGAAATCTTTATTTGCACATCGCGTTCCATTCCGGTTCGAGGGCTATTTCCTTTACAAAACCTCGAAAATTTCGCTGAGCTTGATGGCGAGTTTTTTTCAGGTGGCGAATTTCAAGCCGGTGGAAACCGAAACTCAGAGGTTTTTGCCGAATCACAAAGTGTGAAGACTGTGTGAATTCTGGCTATGCTTGCTATGCACGAAACCAGCATCCCTTTAGCTTCTTTCGGGGTCGATTTCGTTGCGGACGTTTTTGTCAGGTCATTTGAGGTGAAGTCAATGTCTCGTGTTTTTTCGATGACGTTTGCGTTGGTCTTCGTTTTGAACTGGTGTTCGCTGCTGCACGCATGGAATGACGCCGGTCATTATACGATTGCCAGGATCGCATGGGATTCGTTGTCGGTTGACGAGCGAACCGCTGTCGTAAGGATTTTGCGGCAGCATCCGCATCTTGAATCCCTGCTACTTAAGGACCGACCTGGTGAAGCAACGGAAGACGAATGGATTTTCCTGCGAGCTGCAGTCTGGGCTGACTATGTGAGACCATCGAAGTCAATTACGCCGGAAGAAGTTCCCAATCATCCGCTTTACAAGTTTCATCGTGGCCCGTGGCATTATGTGAATTATCCCTACACGGCAGGACAGGCAAGTTCAGAATTGCCGCCAAATCAACTTCCGAATGAGACCAACGTTCTGAAACAACTTGATCTGTCGATGGAAATTCTGACTGGCCGCACGACTGCCGATGTCGGTCGAGTTGCTGGCGTCAGTGACGACCAGAACCGTGCGGTACGCATGACCTGGCTGTTTCACCTGGTCGGAGATCTGCATCAACCACTGCATACTGTAGCGTTGATTGACCCGAAGCTGTTTCCCGAACCGCCGTACGGAGATCAAGGTGGAAACAAACTGGCGATCCGGGCCGATGCCAATTCGATGCCGAAAAACCTGCACTGGTTCTGGGACGAAATGTTTTCGACTGACTCTCACTTCGACCAGGTTTGCAAGCAGTCGGAGCGACTGACGCATGATCCCGCATTGTCATTGGAACAACTGAGCGAACTGACACTTCATCCGAGCTTTATCTCGTGGGCTGGCGAAAGCTATGCCGCGGCGAAATCTCATGTTTACCAGGAAGGACGCCTGAAGCTCGTGTTGTGGGAACAACTCAATGCAGGGACAATTCCCCAGAGTGAAGTACCGAGTCTCACTCCCGAAGCCATGAAAGATTCCAGGCAACTCGCGGCGCGTCGAGTTGCTTTGGCAGGTCATCGGCTGGCGCAACGACTGAAAGAGATCGTCAAAAAATGATGGCGATCAATTCGACTCAGTTCACGGCTGCAGCTTGAGGAGCCAGTTGAATGACCATCATGTTGCTGCAGTCCTCAAGACTGACGACTCCTTCGGCGACCTTAAGCAATGCATCCTTCTGGATGGTACAAATTCCACGTTCGTGAATCAGGCGTCGTAATTCGCTTTCTGGTTTTCCATCGTTGATCGCCCTGATGATGTCGTCCTCCGAGGTCACGACTTCAAACAGGCCGATACGATCGTAATACCCTGTGCCACGGCAGCGCGGGCATCCAACGGGGTGGCGGATCTCTTTGGGTGGTTCAAGATCGTTTGCCCGAAACACTGCTGCTTCCTGGTCCGTCGGAACAGCCGCCTTAGAGCATTCCGGGCAGAGACGCCGCAACAAACGCTGCGAGATGATTCCGGCGAGATTTCCCGCCAGTGACCGACTGTCGATGTGTAAGTCTCGAATTGCCGTGACGGTTGAGGCGACGTCGCGTGTATGCAGGCTGCTGAAGACGTATTTTCCAGAACTTGCGGCTCGCATGGCCGTTTCCGCAGCATCCGCATCACGGATTTCACCGATCAGAACGACATCGGGGTCGAGGCGGAGCAACGTCCGCAGACCGCTTGTCATGGTGATTCCATGTTTGGTATCGGCGGAGATCTGTCGGAAGGTCGGAATGTCATATTCGACTGGATCTTCAATGGTGACAATGTGCCGCGTTCCATCATCCAGTTGATGCAGCATCGAATAAAGAGTCGTCGTTTTTCCAGAACCTGTCGGTCCCGTGACAAGTACGATTCCTTCACCATGTCGCAAGATCTGTTCAATCCGGGCTTGTGCGTTTGTGGAAAGGCCCAGTTGATCCATGGATCGCATCAAGCGATGACGCGACAGGACTCGTAGTGAAATTGCTTCTCCATCAACGACGGGGACTGCTGTCATTCGGACTTCGAAATCATTCAGTGCTCCGGGCAAGGCCAGCCGACCTTCTTTGGGATGGAACGGATCTGCGATGTCCAGGTTCCCCATCACCTTGAGCTGCATTAAGAGTGCTCGCCCCACTTCGTCGCTCAATCGACAGAAGTTCGTCAGCTTCCCATCGATACGAAACCTGACAGTGTATTCCTCGCCGGAGGGGTCGATGTGAATATCTGTCGCACGAGCAGAAATGGCTCGTGAGACTAACGCCAATGCCGGGTTATTATTGATCTCGGCCGAAGTGAGCACGTCTGCCGGAATCGATGATGCGGGAGGTTGGTCAATCGTTGTCCAGTTTTGCCAGACGGCTGTTGGTGCTTCACCGTTCGGTTCTTCTTTCTGTGCTTTCAGCGTCAGGACCGGGCAGGGGGCTCGCCTCGTGACTTCTTCTGCGACGCTGCCCAGGATCAAGCGTTTCAGCCCGGATCGGCCTGTTGTCCCCATGACGATCAGGTCCGCCTTTTCTTCGGCGGCCACGGATAAGATGGCGGAAACAGGAATCCCTTCGACGTACCGTTCTTCGTAGCGAAGCGGCGGATTGCTTTCAGAAAAGGACTGAAGCAAGCGTGCCATCTCTTGATGCGATGGATCCTGCTCGGTCTTGGGGTCGGGAACCGAGCCATTTTCCACAACGTGCATGATCACAAGCGTTCCCCCAGCGCCGCGCGCTAATACGCCCGCTTGCTTAAGAGCCGCAATGCTGCAGTTTGAATAGTCAGTCGGAACAAGGATCTTGAACATGGAAATCTCCACATTTTTAAAGTGAGTTCACTGTGGATTCTGGCAACGCGCGTGTCGCCGTACTACTGGATTTGTTCGCGAAAAACGGACGGTGTCATGCTGACGCGTCATAAGCATCAACTCAGGGTTGCTTCACCCTTTCCGGCCATGCCGTGAAGGATGTTTCGTCGGGATTTGCGGTGAAGCAGGCAATCCAACGACACCCCAACGCCGCAGGGGCGGTGGGGTGGGTGCTTTGTAAAATCTTTCACGGCGTTGCCTTTGCGGGATCAATCAAGAACTGATGTCCTTTCGGATGGACCGTCAGGACGGGGCAGCTTGCCGTCCGCACCAGCTTTTCGGCGACCGAACCAATCAAGAGGCGGGCGAGTCCAGAGTGGCCATGTGTACCAACGACGATCAGGTCGATCTCATGCTCTTTGGCATAGCTCAGGATCTCGTCAACCGCCAGTCCCATCACGGCATTGTGGATGACAATGTGTTGTTTTGACCAGGCGGGGTCGATTTCACTTGCAAGACGCCTGTCCGACGCCTCGACCTGCCGTTGCATTTCGTTTTCTGGCATGATCCAGGGTGACGCCGCATCAGGGTAGGGGACGACCAGCGGGACGACATGCATCACGTGAAGTTCAGCACCGAATCGATCGGCCAGCGACATCGCATACTGTTTCGCCTCGTTAGCTGGCTCGCTGAAGTCCGTGGGAAACAAAATTCGTCGAATCGAGATGATCACTGCCATGTGCTCCTTGTTGGGTTTCAGTTCCAACGGGACATTCCGGGGAGTCGAAGATTAAGAGTTTTTAAAACGGTTTCAGGATTTCTTGACATCCAATGGCAACGTGGGGGGTGACGGGTTTGGGGTGGGATGTCGCAGAACAAGCACGGGACAATGTGTTTGTCTAAGTAACCCCTCGGCAACGCTACCATGTACCTGAAGATGGAACCGACTTTGGTTGTGAGAAGCAACCACGATTAGATCGGCATTTTCTTCGTAAGCGACGTTCAGGATCGCACCGACTGGGTAACCTCGAACGATTCGAAAAGATATTGGCATTTCGCCAGCTTGTGCTTTCATCCGGCAAAAGTGTTCGTAACATTCGCGAACGACAGGATGTTCTTCGTCGATTGCAACGTCGTCTGATTGACGATCAGGAATTGTTTCTGGCGGCACCACATGAACGACGACCAGTGACGCAAACTGATCGCGAACGACGCTACAGGCAAGTTGAAATGCCCGTTCCGAATCCTCAGAAAAATCTGTGGGATGCAGAATGATATCGAAAGTGCTCATCGCCCTGTCTCCACACGAAAGAAGCTCGGTTTCACCCGGATTATTCACGTATTCTCTGCGATTCGGCTTGAAACGTCAGTCCGACGCGCAAGCGAGAACGAAACAAGCCCCTCGCTTGCGCGTCGGGCTAATGAATAATCAGGGTCAAGGGTTGCAACAGTCTCCGAATTGAGGCCGTTTCCACGAGCACGTTGACGTGATGTTCGTTACGCACAGCGTGTGCCAAGCTGGCGAGATTCGATCCGGGGACCCTCAATCGCAATAATTATCAGTTGGCACATTCCTGATCACCGGAGAATCGTTGCATCGGGTGGCTGAGTTTTCTCCAGCTGGAAAGATTTCGACCACTTTTTAAAGGGTGGCGCAACCTTTTCGTTGCGACTCAGGCCGACTTGAATCCAGCCGGTTTCGATTCGATAAGACGTTCAGAAATGACACGTCGCGGAAGGTTGGAATCTCAGACGATGTTATTCGTTCATACGAACGGAGCGATCAAGGTTAATACCGAGCGCTGCGAGTTTCGTTCGAAGTGTTGAGCGGGAAATTCCCAGAAGGGCTGAAGCGCGACTGATATTTCCTTCGAATTCCTGCAAAAGTTCCATCAGCAGAATTCGCTCAACCCGCTGGATCACATCATCATAGAGAGTCTCTGTTCCCTCCTTGATTCGTTTGTGGATAAAACGAATGATTCCGTCATCCGTCAAAAGGTCGTTTTCGGAACCGACAGTCGGTCCAGACGGGTTATCCGCTTCACGGACGGTCTCCGGCAGAAATTCAGGGACAACCACCGGGCCATTGGCTTCAACGACAGCATGTTTAAGAACGCTCTGCAATTCTCGCAAGTTGCCGGGCCATGTGTAATTGGAAAGAAGCTTCATTGCCTCCGGCGAGACTTCGCGCACGTTCTTGCCAGATTCCAGGCTGAATCTTTTCAGAAAATGACTAATCAGAAGGGGCAGGTCGCCGTTTCTCTCGCGAAGGGGCGGAAGTCGAATCGTGTAGACATTCAGACGATAATACAGATCACTTCGAAAGGTTTCCTGCTCCATCATCTCTGTCAAATTACGGTTCGTAGCAGCGATCAGTCGTACGTTTGTGCGAACCATTTCGTTGCCACCGACGCGTTCAAACTGCTGGTCCTGCAAGACTCGAAGGACTTTCGTTTGAGTCAGCGGTGTCATGTCGCCGATCTCGTCCAGGAACAACGTTCCTCCGTCGCACTGCTCGAACTTGCCGATACGTTTGCGTTCAGCGCCAGTGAACGATCCCTTCTCGTGACCAAAGAGTTCGCTTTCGAGCAGGTTCTCTGGAATTGCGGCGCAATTAATGGCGAGAAACGGCCGGTCAAGTCGTTTGCTGTATTGGTAAATTGCCCGGGCAACGACTTCTTTTCCGGTCCCGCTTTCCCCGAGGATCAGGACGGTGACATCCTGTCCCGCCACACGACCAATCTGGCGATAAACTTCCTGCATCGCCGGACATTGGCCAACGAGCAGGTCACCCTCGTCTGATTCGGTATCGACGGCGATCTTTGCAGGAGTGCGAACCATACGTGAAGACTCCAACGCCCGATCAATCACGGACTGGAGAGCGTCGAGGTCCAGCGGCTTTAACAGGTACTCGAAAGCCCCTTTGCGCATTGCCTCGATCGCGGTGTTCGCCGTGCCATGACCGGTCATCAGAATGACGGGCACTTTTCGGTCCAATTCCTGCAAATCTTGCAGCAACTTCAATCCAGAGCAGTCGGGAAGTCTGACGTCGGTCACGACAACATCAAACGAACGATTACGAAAAAGCGAGACGGCCTCCCCTGCCGTTTTTGCAGTTTCGACTTCGATTTGATCGGCCGGAAATGTGTAACGAAAACAATCCAGGATCAGAGTGTCATCATCCACAACAAGCAGTTTCGGCATTTGTCCCAGTCTTTGTAGGCGTCTGGATTGTCCAGTCCCGTTTCGTCGTGACCAATGCCTATCATAACGCAGCGTTTCACCGAATCACAAAGGAGTTGGTTCATAACGAGCGTTACTAATCGAACAAAAAAGCGATCACAAGATGTCTGTTGGCAAAGAAAATGAACAAATGTACGGAATGCAGCATCCCGCTCAGATTCTCACCGGTGCATGTGCCGGCATGACTTGTGTCGATTTGTCGATTCGAAGGTCTATTGAGGGATAGGGTTCAATACCCGGGAAAGCGCAACCAGCAGTTGATGGTCAGAGTAGGGTTTGGGGAGAAAAGCTTTCGCCCCTCGTTCTAATACCTCCACTTCTCGGCGCGTTGTTCGCAGGCCGCTACAGGCAATCACTTTGACCTGCGGCTGCAATTTCAACAGCCGTTCAAGCGTTTGTAATCCATCGATTCCTGGCATCATCATGTCGAGTAGAACCGCTGAGATTTCGTCACGGCGTTGCGAGAAAATTGCAATCGCCTCGTCCCCATTGCTCGCTGTAATGACTCGATAGCCTGCGGCGTCGAGTGCTGCAGACGCCATCTGAAGGATCGTGACTTCATCATCGACGACGAGCAATAGTCGACCCTGCCCCGACTCGGCCGCAGTGATTTTCGTGGTATTGCTGTCGGATTCGGTCGACGCAAACGCTGGCAGGTAAACCGAAAACTTCGATCCGCGACCAACCTCGCTGTAGACAAGGATGAAGCCGCCGTGGCTTTTCACAATCCCTTGAACGGTCGCCAGTCCCAAACCGGTTCCTTTGCCGATTTCCTTTGTGGTAAAGAACGGGTCAAAGATCCGGTCAAGAACTTCGTGACTCATGCCCGTACCCGTATCTGTCACTGTCAGCAATAAATACGAGCCCGGTTTTCCTTCGGGATGCATCTTTGAAGAATTCCCGTTCAGCGTGATTGATCTGGCTTCGATCAATAATTTGCCACCGCCTGGCATGGCATCTCGGGCGTTGATGCACAGATTCATCAGAATTTGCGAGATCTCGGTGGAATCACCGTTGAGGGTTGGGCAGTCGGCATCCACGATCGATTCGATCTTGATGGACTTTGGCAGCGTATGCTCCATCAGTCCACGAGTTTCATTGACGATCTGATCAATTCGGACGGGGCTTCGATCTCCGCGAATTCCCCCGGCAAATGACAGCATTTTCTGGATCAGGCCGGCACCTCGTTGAGCACTCGCCACCATTGTGTCCAGAAGTCCCTTTCGGTTGGCTGGTGCACGGTCGGAAGACAACAACTTTGCTCCCATCAGAATCGGCGTCAGGACGTTATTAAGGTCATGAGCGATTCCTCCTGCCAAAGTACCGATGCTTTCTAATCGCTGGCTACGATTCAGCAGCAATTCCTGTTTTTTGCGGTTGGTGATATCGATATCAATGCAAAGGTAGCCTTTGATATCGCCTGTTTCATTTTTCAACGCAGTCCGGCGGTGATCCACGATCACCGTCTTACCGTCTCGCGTCGTCATTTTCAGTTCACCGGACCACGAGTCTGCAGCGGTCAAGCTTTCCTTCCATTGGGCCACCTGTGATTCGTTTCCCTGATAAAACAAATCGACTGCGCCGCGACCAATGGCTTCGTCAGCGGTCCAGCCTAAAAGCCGCTGGGCACCTTGATTCCAATAGGCGATACGTCCTGATGGTTCGACAACACTGACGGCATCGGAGACCTGGTCAAGCATCTGAGATTGCTGCTCGATCTGCTGTCGATACTTTTCGGATTCCGTCACGTCACGAAGAATAACCGTATAGATCCTTTCGTCACTTACTTTTGTGTGTGAAATTGACGCCTCGATCGGAAACTCTTCGCCAGACGCTCGCAGGGCCATGACAGTTCGTTGTGCGCTCATGCGTCGGCTTGGAATCACACCTCGTCCAAATTGTTCGACAAGCTGGCGATGTTCTGCCAGAAAACGTGCCGGGATTAATGTATTGATCGAACGACCCAGAATCTGATCGGCTTTCCATCCAAAAATTGTTTCAGCCGCTCGGTTGAAGAGCACAATATTCTGCTGCTCGTTCATCGAAATAATCCCATCCATCGCCGTGTCGAGAATCATCCGAACCTGATTCTCGCTTCGTTCACGATCTTCTGTCGCTCGCTGACGATCAGAAATGTCACGAAGAACGACCAGCACGGCGACACTTCCGTCGGCACGCGGGATTGGTATGGCCAGATGCTCGACTGGGATCAGAACTCCATCCGATCGCAGAACAGTTGTTTTGAACAACGGCTCCTCATGGCGATTTTGGATGACTTTCCGATACCGTTCTTCAAGAAACCCCTTCGCATCGGCGGGAGCGAAATCGTACGGCGATTTCCCAATTAAATCGTCGAGATGGTTCACTCTGAAAAGCGACTGACATTTTTCATTAACAAGAACAACCCGGTCCAAATGATGGATAAAGACGGCGTCCGGACAGATTTCAATCAGATGTCGGCAACTGACTTGAAGGTCGAGGAGGTTTCCGAGAGTACCACCAGTCGATTCATTCATCCGTGTACCACCTTAATTTTGACCAACTGGTAAAAATTCGCCACCAGCAAATGGCCTGAATGGGGGAGTTACCATCGCTGCTCGCCCCGAATAGTGCAACTCTCTGGCCGAATTCTGGAATTCCTCAGCTCCGGCACACGTCATGCAAAGGGTTTGCGAGCGTTTCGATGAATCCAGTTTCTGCCGATTTGCAATCAGACTCGATCAACCATCTGCGAACGGAAGTCGTTGATCAAGTTTTCGCGGAATTTCTTTCGCGTTCGGAACTGACCAATGAATTTGCACAATAAAACGAAAATTCAGTTTGACTGATCGAGAGCAGGGACATCGTGGATACATCAATTCGACGAATACTTATTCCCACCGACTTCAGTCCGCCGGCTCGCCAGGCGGAGCATTACGCCGTGGCACTGGCTCAGAAGTTTGCGGCCGAACTTCATATTTTGCACGTCGTTGAGGATCCTGCGTTGCCCGTGCATGGTTCAAGGTATTCGTGGGCCGTTCCCGACGACATCCTTCCGCGTCTGCTTGAAAAAGCTGAACATGATCTGAAACTGGCGGTCCCGACGGCAGATGTGAATATGATCAGCCAGTCACTGGTCAGAAAAATTAAGGTGGGACATCCCGTTAACTCAATCATCGAATACGCGACAGAGAACCAGATTGACCTGATTGTCATCGGCACCCACGGTCGATCGGGTCTGACTCATCTTCTTCTTGGCAGTTCCGCTGAAAAACTCGTTCGATTGGCAACGTGTCCCGTGCTGACGGTCCATCCGAGCGGTCATCAGTTTGTCGAGACCAGTTCGAACGAACAGAAAACAACATGATGAAACGTTCGCAACAACGACGTGTTGCAGGAAACGATGCGAGTTAATGCGGGCGTTTTTGTTGACCAGAGCCATTACTACCGAACGTTTTTTGAACGTGACTTCTGACAAAGGAATCATTCATGAGAAGCCGACGAAAGTCAAAAGGCCCAATCGTTATTGTCGCATCCGTTGTTGCGACATTGTTCGTGGCGGGAATGGCAAGTGAGATCTGGCGGGTCGCAGCGTCCGCAGATGATCTTAAGCCTGACGTCAGCCTGAGTGCCTTTATGCGAAAGAAACTGGAGTCATCGTCCACGATCCTCGAGGGGCTCACGGTTGAAGATTCGGAAATGATTGTGCGTGGAGCGAAAGAGCTTTTGCAGTTGAGCAAAGTCGAGAAATGGCAAGTCTTCGTCGACTCCGAATACCGTGAATATAGCGACGGTTTCCGCACGAATGTCAAGAAACTCGAAGAAGCGGGCAAAAAGGGCAACTTCGATAACGCGGCGCTACAGTGGTTCGACACGATGAAAAGTTGTGTTGAGTGTCATCAACACGTTCGGAATGAACGAGCCAAGAACAAGTAAACGGATCTGTTTGTCAAAACTGCGACTGGTTTGAGGGCATGTCAAACAGCCGGAAGATGATGCCAGGGGTTCCGTTTTTAAGACCAGAGTAAATTATCGTACGAATCACAAACAAGGAAACATTGTTATGTCGAGTAAATCAGGTCTGATTTTGGTATTGGCGGGGATTGTCGTGGCTTCGGGCTGGTTCATGGCCGAAGCAAACAGGGCATTTTCCGATGACAAGCCAAAGAAGGACGTGCCTGACGCGAAACGGGACCTCGAACAATCCACTTTCATGAGAAAAAAGCTGGAAGCTTCGGGGCAAATCCTGGAAGGATTAACCACTGAAAATTCGGAATTGATCGTCAAAGGAGCCAAAATTCTGGTGGAATTAAGTGCGGCAGAGAGGTTTCAGGTTCAGCATGACGTTATGTACCGACAGTTTAGTGGCGAGTTCCAACGCACAGCCAAGGGGCTGCTTGACGCCGGTGAGAAGAAAAACTTTGATCTTGCCGCTTTGAAATGGATGGATGCAACAATGAAGTGTCTCGAGTGCCACAAGTTCGTTCGCGGTGCTCGGATCGCCGATTCTTCCAGATAAGTTTTGCTGCTTCCAGAACGAGTTCTGTTGGAACTGGCTTTGTTCGTCCCCGTCGAGCTTTACGCCGAAGGGTTATTCCGGCTCTAATTCACCCCTCGACGCGTCAATGAAGAGAGTTGGCAATGATTGCAATTCTCATTGTGGTCGCAGTACGCGGGGGTGAATGGAGTTGTCATGTCATATCGCACGTTAAAACGGCTGTTAGGAGAAACGAGCCTTGAGCGGAAGTGTCGTCTATTGTTTGGTGGCGGATTGTTGCTGCTGATTTCGAGCAGCTTTTATTTTTATTCCAAGCAGACGCAAAAGATTATCTCGGAACATAATCTTGAAGTGGCTAAAAACCTCGTTCCGACCGCTATAATTGCGAAGCATGCCGAGTCTTTCGATCCCAAATCGGAAGATCCCCAATCTGTCGAACATCAGAATAAAGCCGCAATGGTGAGGGATCTGAAGCCCGAAAACCAGAAAGAGCAAAGCTGGGCGTTGCTGAAAGCAACCCCAAAAGACTCTGCGGCCTCTGTCAATGATGCGGCGGCATCAGTCATGAACCCGGCAATGCGTCCCATCGACGAAATTGACCACAAAGCGATCCGGTTATTATCGCCCACAAACCCTGATCGACCGCCAGAATGGCAAACCGAAGTCACAGAGGTCAAAGAAGACTCTCTGAAGTACCGGTACTATGTCTACTATGCGCCAGTGGTCGCTTCCGAGTCCTGCCTGGCCTGTCATATCGAGCACAATCAGAATCCCAATCTCAAGGAAAAGGATGTTTTGGGGATCGTCAAAATCAAGTATCCGCTCGCTGATATCAACAAGAATCTGAGCTGGAACAACGCGATTTTGCTGGCGACAGCAATCCTCACCACGGCCATGGCCTGGTTTGCGACATACGTCATTGTGAGATACGTCATTGTCAAACCGGTTCTTCACTTGAAAGAGGTGAGTGACGCGATTACCCGAGGGGACCTTGAGCAGCGGGCCGATATTCGAACAGGGGATGAGTTTGAGGAACTCAGTCAGGCATTCAATCGGATGTTGCGACACCTGACCACGGTCCAGGAAGATCTGCAGAAATTAAACCGGGGATTCGAGCACAAGGTTGATGAACTGGCTCAGGCGAATTTGCGGTTGTTTGAATTGAATAACTTGAAGAACGAATTCCTGGCGACGATGAGTCACGAATTACGGACACCGCTGAATTCCATCCTTGGCTTCAGCGACGTGTTGTTGTCCAATCCCGCCAATCTGTCCGAAAAACAACAACGCTATGTTGCCCACATTCGCTCGTCGGGTCGGACACTCCTCAGTTTAATCACCGACGTCCTGGATCTTGCCAAAATCGAGAGCGGTAAGATGGAATTGCATCCGATCAAGACTTCAGTCTCGGATCTGGTCGATCGCGTTGTCGGTGCCATGATGCCGCTGGCCGAACGGAAAAATCTCGACCTGAACTGGGAGATTGAACCAGAGCTGCCACTGGTTTTTCAGGATGTTGGCAAGTTACAACAGATCCTGAATAACCTGCTTTCGAATGCGATCAAGTTCACTCCAGAAGGGGGGCGAGTTCGTGTTAAAGCGTCGCGTCAAATCGACAATCTGGTTCTGACAGTCGAAGACACGGGGATCGGAATCCCGCTCGAAGACCAGGAACGCATCTTTGAAAAATTTCGGCAAGGTTCAACAGCGTCGGGTGAACACAATCCGCTCACTCGCGAATTCGAGGGAACCGGTCTGGGTTTATCCATTACAAGAGAGCTCTCCAAACTACTCGGTGGTGGCATCGCGTTACAAAGTGAATTCGGAAAGGGAAGCCGATTTACCGTCGTTGTACCCTTGGAAATTCAGCTCCCTGATGAAACCGACTCGATCAGGTTGCGGCCGGTTTCTGATGCCGTTGATCTCACGACCGAACGTCCATCATCATTTGGACGTCCACGCAGTGCAAAACCGGCAGAAGAATCGCAGCGAACCGGCATCACCGAATCATCATCCACGAGATAAGCGGCCAGTGACAAAATCAATCCAGACAGAATGCCGAGTCCCGGAGATGCTTAAGCCAATTGACGTTTAATGAGTGACAATAAGCCCTAAAACATCAGGATTATTAGAGGATTTTATAGTGCGATTAACCTCGTTCAGTTGCTTTGCTTTACTTGTCGGAGTCGTATTCGGTGCTGAGGACGATCGGTTTGTTCCTCTGTTTAACGGCCGCGATTTGACCGGATGGGTTCCGGTGAACGTTGCACCGTCGACGTTCACCGCGAAGGACGGGTTGATCGTCAGCACCGGAGTTCCCACGGGGACGTTGCGAACGGAACGAATGTACGAAAACTTTGTCGTTGAACTCGAATGGCGACATCTCAAAGCGGGCGGAAACGCGGGTCTGTTCGTCTGGGCTGATCCGATCACCTATGTCGGGGTTCCATTCTCACGGGGCGTTGAAGTCCAGATTCTCGATGGTCACGAGACAGCAAACTATACGAGCCAGGGGGATATCTTTCCGATCTGGGGCGCAAAAATGAAACCTGATCGCCCTCATCCCGCAGGCTGGGATCGATGCCTGCCGAGTGAGAAACGAAGCAAGCCCTCCCCTGAATGGAACCACTATCGTGTCACCTGTAATAACGGAACCATCAAGTTGGAAGTGAACGGCAAAGAAGTCTCAGGCGGAACGAAATGTAACCCGAGAAAGGGATATCTATGCCTGGAATCAGAAGGTTCTGAATGTCACTTTCGGAACCTGCGTATCAAAGAACTTCCATCGACAAACCCCGCTGCGGACGAAGTGTGTAACGAGGCGGTGGGCTTTCAGTCACTCTATTCAGGAATCGATCTGACTGGCTGGAAAGCGACTGATAAACATCAAGGGCACTGGAAACCAGCTGACTGGAAGCTTGCTTACGATGGAAAGTGTGATGCCGAAGATCCCTGTCTTTGGAGCGAAAAGGAATATGGCGACATCGAAATGATTTGCGATTGGCGATGGACAGCTGCTTCAGTCAAAAAGAAATGGCCTCGCGTGTTGCCGACAGGACTTGATGAAATCGGTGCCGATGGTAAGCCTGTCGAGATCGAAGTTGACGATGCCGGGGACAGTGGGATCTATCTGCGCGGCAGCAGCAAAAGTCAGGTGAATATGTGGTGCCGACCGTGCGGCAGTGGTGAAGTTTACGGCTACCGAACTGATGCATCGCAGCCCGCAGAGGTTCGAGCGGCGGTCACACCGAAAAAAGTGGCCGATAAACCGATCGGTCAATGGAACAGGTTTCATATTACCATGCGAGGCGATCGATTGTCCGTCCGGCTGAATGGCGAACTCGTGATTGAAAATGCTCAGTTGCCCGGCGTCGCTGCTCGTGGCCCGATCGCTCTCCAACACCATGGTGACCCCATCGAATTTGCCAACATTTTTGTCCGAGAGCTTCCCTGACTGATGATGGTGCGGTCAGATTTGATGATCTTGGATTTCTCGTCGGTTGTGAGTCGTCGGGATTCGTGTGCCACTGCCTGCCAGTCTTCGGTCAATCAGTGGCCTTTGGCAGTTAAAATGGGAAGAATTGTCCCCTCACGGCTCAAGATGTCATCTCCATGAGGTTGTTAAGCCCGTCCAACTTGTCGGCCGATGCGGAACTGACCACAATAGCCTGACGTTGTTCGGCCAGACAATCTCTCTCATGCGAGACGACGGAGCAACGCTTTTCCGACGGCTCCATTTGCAGTTCATCGGTCATTGCTTTTACGAAAGAAACGCGTTTTATGATCGACTCGATCGAAATCGACGGAGTTCGCCTTTACTTAAGTCAGCCAGACACGTCGGAAGGGGAATGGATCGGGCAGCGTGAGATCCTTCAGCAGTTGCTGGCTTGCTGGCTGGTTGTCGACGCAAAGGATCTCCCTCTTTCACCGCGATTGGTGGGAACGCCGGGAATCGGGAAGACGACGCTGGCGATTTCCGCCGGTCGCGTTCGACAGCAACATCTTTTCATTTATCAATGTACGGCGGATACGCGACCGGAAGACCTGCTTGTCACACCGGTTTTGGCGGAAAATGGTCATATCAAATATCATGCCTCGCCGCTGGTGACAGCAATGGTCCGCGGTGGAATTTGTATTCTCGACGAGGGTAACCGGATGAACGAGAAGTCGTGGGCGAGCCTCGCTCCGCTACTCGATCACAGGCGGTATGTCGAATCGATCGTCGCGGGAATCACGATTCACGCGCATCCCGATTTCCGTTGTGCGGTGACAATGAATGATGACGAATCAACCTTTGAAATCCCGGATTATATTTTGAGTCGCCTGCAGCCGACACTCACGCTCGGCCATCCGAATCGTGACGACGAATTATCGATTCTGCGATTCCATCTACCGTTTGCCGAAACCGAAATGCTGAATCTGACCGTCAGCTTTCTGCAGCAGTCTCATGACTTGAATCTCGACTTTTCAACACGTGACGGTATCAATGTTTTGCGCTATGCCATGAAACGCATGGCGCAAGATAAGGACCATCCCGTGAGCAAAGATCTTTTATGGCAGGAAGCGCTCATGAACTGCCTCGGCGAAGGAGCGAGCGATCTCGATTCGCTCGCCAAACGTCGGCAGCAGTCGCTCGGCGGGAACTCGATGCCGATGGGACTCGGTGACTTCTTCTTTGATCCAAGCGACCCACTTCATCCTGACTTCGATCTCGAAGACGAGGATGAAGACGATGATTTCGATCAACCGTGACCTGCAGTACATTTGCGATAAAACAGCTCGGTTCTCGTTCACGGCCGCCATGGGAGCATGTCGTGGGCGTTGCTCAGTAATCGTCAATGTCCCGGGTAAGTGCGCTAAATCCTCTGCTATGGCTTGTAGGTTACCGTTTTCATATTGTCGCTCGGTACACGGTCAATCAGCATGTTTCTTGGATCAATCCCGGCTTGATAGGGTAGTTCGTCCAGGACGAATTCCAGCTCGTGCCGACCTGACATCAATTGTTTTCGTTCCCGATGCAGCAGCCGACCGTAGCGTTTGCCAGATTCGGGCTTTGCGAAAGCTCCGATTTCGATCCAGTCATTCATCTCGACGGCTGATTCATGCCCGTTTTCATCCGCCTTGAATTTTTCGCATTCCACAAGCAACTTGACTCGGAACTTACCGTCGTCCAATTTCATGACCGACGCGTCGACTGTTCGGTTGCCAAAAAGCGTAATGTCTTCAAAAAGATCTTTGATGAGGTACTGAAGTTCTGTCGGTGTCTGTTCTCTCAAACGGTCAACGAGCACGTAAGCGTTGGGGTAGGGGGGACCTTGATACGAGAACGTCGCAATGACTTCTTTGAGCGCCGCGTTAATGCGATCTTCGCCGATCATGTCGGCCAGATAGAAGAAAACAACGCTTCCTTTCTGATAATGAATGTATCCTTGTTCGAGTTCAACGCGGATCAGCGGACGTTCCTTTAATTCCTCTTTCCCCCGTGACCGCAGATACCGATCCATCTCATAACGCAGAAACTTGTGCATCATGTCATCGCCAAACTTGCGACGCATCACCATCAATGCCGTATACTGTGCCAACGTTTCCGAGAGTAACGTCGCACCTTGCATTCGTGCCCCGATGACTTGATGAGCCCACCATTGGTGAGCCATCTCGTGAGAGACGATATAGGTAACCATATCGATGTCGTCGGGCTTTTCGAGATTCGCAATAAATCCGACGCTTTCGGAGTAGGGCATTGTTCCCGGGAACGCCTGAGCAAAGCTGGCCACACGCGGGAATTCGATAATTCTGGCCTGGCGATGCCGGTAGGGACCAAAATTCGTCGTGCAGTATTCGAGGGTGTCGGCAATCGCACTCGACATTTTTTCGACGTTCCATCGATGTTCAGGGTCATAATAGACTTCAGTGTCGATGTCTCCCACTTTCGCTCGTGCCACTTCGTACCTGGCAGAAATGAACGAATAAAAATTCAATGAAGAATGGTCGAGCCGATAGCGGAAATAATTTCGACCTTCTTTCGTCCACTTTTCTAACAGTGAACCAGGAGCCACTGCTGTTTGGTCTGCGGAGGTACTGATCACCGTTTCGACAGTGACCCAGTCAGAATCATTGGCAATGTAATGTACACTGCATGCGTGTCCGCATTCCCGGTTTAATTCAGGAATCGGTTCGATCGGACTCAGGCCGAAACTTCGGCGTCGATTCGGAAGTATCAGGCGGCGATCAGCATCAAATCCGAATGAAGGGGCGATGCCGTTATTAAAGAATGTGCCATTCT
The DNA here is from genome assembly GCA_903858935.1 of uncultured Schlesneria sp. Taxonomy (GTDB): domain Bacteria; phylum Planctomycetota; class Planctomycetia; order Planctomycetales; family Planctomycetaceae; genus Schlesneria. The sequence continues at coordinate 19,290 of CAIOKO010000183.1, forward strand.
GGACGAGAATGCTTTGAGAGACATTATTTTCGATGCCGCGCGTATCGCTCTGGACCGCGTATTTCATCGTCAAACTTGTGCCGGGCTCCAGCGGTGGTTCCAGACGGAAAGTTTTGATACAGAGCCGATCGTCGTCCTTCTCTAATATCGCACCGGGGATCTCCAGTGATGTTTTGAAATCAGGACTGACGTTGACATACAGCATTTGGATAGAAGCGGCTGATTTGTTTTCGATTCGTTGTTCCGCTTTGACGACCATATTCCGTGTTTCAGGGAAGATATCGATCGCGTAATTCACTGATTGGATTTTGGGTTGATCGATGGAAGCGATCTTTTCGTATGTTCGCTCGTATTCGATTTGCCGACGCTCACGTTCTGGGGCTCCGACCACTTTATTCAGAATCAACGTATTATAGTACAGCCATGCTCCCATGCCGGCTGAAGCAACGAGGGCTAGCACGGCAAATCCTCGTGCGCGAAGCGATGTCGCCGGAAATCCCTCTGCCAGCCGAGATCGCAATTTTGCGGCGACACCACGGTGCATGGCGACCGTACAGAGCCACAGCAGCAAGCAGGAAACACAGCTCCAGAAGACCGCGAACGCGATCAATCCTGGTCGAAACGGAGCGATGCCAAACATGTCGGAATAGATGTGTCGTGGCAGAGAGCCGAAGCGAAAAAGAAGCGATTCCCAACGAAGTCCTCGCCACAAAAACGCGTTCAATACAATGAACAACACAAAAATTGCATAACCAGCATACTTATTCGCTGCCAGCGTATGAGCCAGCAATCCCAGGACAATCAGGAAGGCAAATCGCATCCCGTGGATTGCGATCAGTTCCTGAAAATAAACCCCCAACTGAAATCGGGTGTAACCCTGCGTCCATTGATATAAACACCCGAGGGCAACTCCAATGAACAAAATGATCAGAACAGTGACGATCATCGAGATCACCCGAGAGACGACGAATACGCTGTTCGCTGTTGGTGTCGCTCCGACAATTTCATGAAATAAACTGTCGCGATCGCGCCAGATTAAGACGCCGGTAAAATAGGTGATAATTGCGATTGGAAACACGAGCAGCGAGCCGGTAATCGCTTCGACCATCTTGTAGGTGACAGGAAATGACGAGCTTCCAAACATCTCGTCGCCGCTACTTCCCAGAAACAAGCTCGCGGCCGTGTTCAGAATTGCAAAGGCGATAATGACAATGAACGTTGCACTGCCAAAAATGCTCGATAGATCTGATCGAAGCGTCGAGGCAAGTTGGGACGTCCACGAAAGGGAAGGGGTTCGCCTGGGAATGCCGGCCGATTGATCAAATAAGGAAACTTCAGCTTGCGGGGTCTGTTCCGGCTCCGAAGTTTTCACCTTCTTTTTTTTGCCGCCCGTTCGAGTTTCAAAACTGAAAAGTCGACCCGCGGTCGCAAAGATCAGGGCTGAAACCGACAGCCAAGTTGCACGGTTCGATAAAAGAAGTGCTGTGATCGGTATTGATTTCGTGTTGCGTTCGTCAACGGTCCAATATTTTGTCGCTACTTCGAATGGTGCCGCTCCAAACGGATCGATCCAGCAGGTGAGCGTTTCAAAATCGAGTCTTCCGGCGATTGTCTGCGACGCTGCATACACCACCAACAGTAGAAGCACTCCCAGAAACGAATAAAGCGTGTTTCGAGTGACTATAGCAATGGCAAAGACGATCGAACCTAAAAGAAGTGTGTTTGGAATTGTGAAAATCAGGTTTGGCAGGACATGATCCATGACATGAAACGGTCCCCAGCGGGTCACATCCGACCAGTGACATAGCCTGGCGATGATGATTCCCAGGGAAATTCCTAACGCTGGCAACATGGCGATCAACGTGGCGGCCAGGAATCGTCCTGCCAGAAATCCCCATTTATTTAAGGGTTTGCTAAATAAGATGTCAGACATCTTACAACTGAAATCGCGCGACGCGGACGAGTCATACACAGCTGCAGCCATGAAGCAGGTCAAAATGCTGGCTGAGGCATAAAAGAGCGCGATGACATACGGTGCGTTTTTGTAGGTGTTTCCGATCGAGCCGCCGACCTGGACAAAATCAGATCCAGATGCGAACCCAAACAGCACCACCATGATCGCTGCAAAGATGTAAATCATCCAGCCGCGCAGCCAGTAGAACAATTCGAATCGGAAGAACTCACGCAGCATAGGTAAGGCTTTTTTCTGATAACGTGACAGGGGTCACGTTGAATTGAATGATGACGATTAACGGGTTCGGATGAATTGATTCGTCTAGGCTTGTGACAGGTACGAGAAGAAAACATCCTCAAGATCAGGGGTGGCGCATTGAAACCCGTTTCCGGGGTCAGACTCGCTGTAGATACGTACTGAAGGACTTCCCGCCACCAGTTTGGTTGAGAGAATCGATTGCTTCCATTCGCGATGCGCAAGTTGCTGCTTACTCATCGATTGAAACCAGACTTTTCCGGCGAGCAGGTTCTCGGCATCAGCGGGGGATCCACTGTAAAGCAAGCGACCTTTATTGATGATCGCCATTTGCGTACAGAGCTCTTTGACGTCCTGCACGATGTGCGTCGACAAAATAACAATAATATTTTCGCCCACTTCAGCGAGAAGATTATAAAAGCGGTTACGTTCCCCGGGATCCAACCCGGCAGTCGGCTCATCCACAATCAGTAACTGAGGGTCGCCAAGTAGCGCCTGAGCAATTCCGAACCGCTGGCGCATTCCACCTGAGAACGTACTGACAGCCTTATTTCGAACGTCAGACAGATTAACCCGTTCCAGCAGGGCTTCGACAACATCGCGTCGATCTCGATGGCTAGTGCCAACACCTTTTAAGGTTGCCAGGTGCATCAGCAAGGTGACGGCGCTGGTTCGGGGGTAAACACCAAATTCCTGCGGAAGATATCCCAGGATCTGTCGGATTCGGTTTTTTTCGTTAAGAACATCGATGTCCCCTAATCTGACTGTTCCCGAATCTGCGGTCTGCAATGTGGCAATCGTCCGCATCAACGTTGATTTCCCGGCACCGTTCGGGCCGAGCAGACCAAACATTCCTTTCGAAATGACGAGTGAAATCTGATCCAAAGCGCGAACGCCACCAGGGTAGGTTTTACTCAGTTGTTCAATGATCAATTGCATGAGTGACTCGAAAATGTGAGTGCAGGGGAAGTGAACCAGGTAAATCTTTTACGCCACTATTCGCGGAAAAACGTCGTAACGCGACTTTTAAAATCGAACAGTTTGCCAACTTGTGCCAGAAGCGGTACAGCGTCTTTTCTTTCTTCCATCAGTCCAATCAAATTCCCTTCGGGATCGTGGAGCGGAACTTCGTGTTCATGAAAAGATTGCCTTCGAAATGTCTACAAAAGGTGATTGACTACGAGGGTGTAATTTGACGCAATCGCGATTAAAAAAAATAGACTTGAACGGATAGAGTGGTCAGCGTTGTGGATTTCCGCAGATCCGTGAGACATCGATCGGGCTTTTGGCTCGCAACATTTTGTCGAACGAGCAAATATTATGACTTGTCAGAAAGAGCGTACTACGCGGTATCAATTTGGCCGGAGATCGAATGTTTTTTGTTTCAGCATTTGATCTGACATTTTTATATGAAAGCAGGTTTTCATGGCTGAAGGGGAATCATGCGATCCTTTCGACGAGATACTCGCCGAGTCCCCATCAGAACTTCAGGCAATCGCATCGTCATTGAGGGCGTTGGTTGCTTCGTTGGACAAGACATTTGTTGAGATTGTCTGGCCGCGTCAGAAAATTGCCAGCTATGGTGTTGGTCCCAAAAAAATGACCCAGCACTATGCTTACATCGCGATATATTCGTCCCATATTAATCTTGGTTTTTATCAGGGAGCGTCCCTGATCGACTCCAGTAGCCTCTTATGTGGTTCGGGCAAGAACCCAGGGCAATCGAGCGTCAATCCCGCTAAAAATTAGCGAGCAGCCGCTCAAACGCGGATTCATCCCAACCGCAGATTTTTCGTTTTCCACGAATACTCCCTTTGATGGAAGTGTCCTGTTGAAGAATGGTGAGCGCAAG
>CAIOKO010000184.1 GCA_903858935.1 uncultured Schlesneria sp.
CCCACTTGGTCAACGTGACTCGCTCTTCGTCCGTCAATATGATCGTCTTCGCTACTCGCATGACACTGATCCTCCTTATACTGAAGATCAGACGCCAGCGAATCGAATAAGTTCCCGTAATTCTGAGTCACTACACTAGCTGGAGGAACGTGCTTGAAAAACTTCTCAAGTGCTTCCAGTCCTCCTGCAGAAGCCCCCATCCCGACAATCGGGAATTCGCCCCGTTTCGGTTGTCGATGCGCTTTCGCCACATCCGGTTGCTCAGTCGCTTCAAGAACATCTTTAATATCGTTTGCGGACTTCGATTTTTTCATTCGTTCCGCATGTTTCAGACCTGGTTTGCAACACAACTCATGGGATTCCCCCGCCGCGAAGTTTCGACTAAGTCGCGAGTCACGGTTTTACCGAACGAGGACTAGGACAATAATAACACATGCGATGAAGCGACGCTGATCCTTTGAAAATATATAGCTTGGAAAATTATTCGTCATCAAACTCACGATTGCCATGCTAAAAACGCGAGAATTCAGATGGAAGGCTTGCGCGTTTTTAATCGTGATTGCGCACACCCGTAAAACTCACTTGTCCGATTGACAATGTATTGGCAGGGGCAGAGCATGACTTTTATACGACCGAGACCAACGCGATAAACTGCGCCAATGCAGCGTCAATTTGGATCATTGCCAGCGAATTGTTTTTCACCGAGCACGTTCCTTTAGAACGGCAATTAAACCTTGATCACTGAGAGAGAAATGGCTGAAGTCCAAGAGGATCGAAGGGGACGAATTGTTGCCGGGTTCGCCGAGAAAGAATGGGAGACCCGGTTGCAGACATCCCTTCATTCCGTCATCGCGACTTCTTTTGAGTGGGAGATCGCATCGGACAAATTTGTACGCCATTTTTCGAAGGAACCTGCGCTCCCTGTCAATCGTGATTTGCCGGAATCATTGAAACAGGTGCGAACTGTGGTGCATCCCAATGATTTAATCGCGTTCGATGCCGCATTCAATTCCGTATTGGCAAAGGGTTCTGATTACCACAACCTTTTCCGAGTCATCCGACCGGATCACACGATCGTATGGCTCGAAGAGTGGGGTCAACTGGAACGATACGGCGACGGCACGCCACAAAAGCTCACAGGCTTCTCGATTAACGTATCCAGCCGTATGCGGACTTTTGTCGAGTTAGAAGAGCAAAACCGCTTCTTAAGGGCTACCACCGATTCGGTTGGCGATGCACTTTTCGTTAAAGATCGCCAAGGGAGATATCTCTTCGTCAACAAAGCAGCCGAACAGACGGTTTCCACGAAAGCCATTGATATCGTTGGAAAAGACAACAACGCGTTCTTCCTCCCTGAGGATACCGAAAAACTTCGGGAGTCCGACGAACGAGTGATGAACACAAAAACCTCTGAAAAAATGACGATCATCGCCAACCTTGCCGGAGTTCCGCGCAGCTTTGAAATCTTCAAAACTCCTTATTTTGATGATCAAGGAAACGTTTCCGGTGTCACTGGCAAGTGCCGTGACATTACGGATGACCTGCGAATGGAAGATGAACTGACGCATTTATGGGACAACGCGATTGATCTATTCAGTATTGCTGGCACAGATGGTCACTTTGAGAAACTGAACCCCGCGTGGAGCAAATGTCTCGGGTGGTCTGCCGAGGAACTATTAAGCCGTCAGTGGTTGGATTTCGTTCATCCTGATGACGTTGATGCCACGATTGAAGCAGGTCGGAGGATGGTTCAAGGCGAGCCGATCATTGGTTTCGAAAACCGATATCGGTGTCAAGACGGTTCCTACCGATGGCTGTCATGGCAGACGGTCCCCCGGAAGATGGATGGGGGTGGTTACTGTTTTGCACGTGATGTGACGGAAAGTAAGCAAATCGAACTCAAGTTACGACGAGAGCGTGATTTTTTAAGGCAGATTCTGGATGGCTTCGCGGGATTCGTCTGTGTTCTCAGACTTGATGGCGTCGTCACGGAAGTGAATCAACTCGCATTCGCTTCGATGAAAATGTCGCCGCAACAGATCGTCGGAAGAAAGTTTTCCGAGATCGGTTGGATTCACGAAACATCAGTCACGCCCGTGAACCTGGCAATTGAGGCTGCAACCCGTGGCGTCGCTTCACGTTTTGAAGTTCGTACAGTCTTTCCCGACGTTGGCGTCCGCGATGTCGACGGGATCTTCAGTCCACTGAGAGATATTTCCGGAAATGTGATCAATGTTTTGGCTTTTGGAATCGATATTTCCGATCGAAAAAATCTTGAATTGCGACTTCAGCAATCACAAAAAATCGAGGCACTGGGACGATTGGCCGGTGGAGTCGCCCATGACTTCAACAACTTTCTCACGGTCATTAACGGTTACGGCGGCATTGCACTGGCAGAAGTTTCGCCGAATTCCCCGATACACGAATACCTTGAGGCGATCATTCAAGCGGGTGACGGGGCTGCCGACCTAACGAAGCAATTGCTTTCTTTCAGCCGCAATGCGGTTGTCTCATTGTCGATCATCGACCTGAATCAAATTATTAAAGATACACTGAAGATGATCCGTCGATTGATTCATGAGGACATTGCGGTAGAGGATTCTTACGATCTCTCCTCTATTGAAATCCAGGGGGCGAAAGTTCAGATCGAACAGGTCATTATTAATCTTGTACTGAATGCCAGCGACTCCATTAAAAAACACGGGAAAATCAAGGTTGACTCTCGAAGGGTCTCCCTGACGGAACGTGCCAATTCAGAATTTCCAAATCTAAAATCCGGTGAATACGCTCAACTCACGATTTCTGACAACGGATGTGGAATGAGTGATGATACGAAGCGAAAGATCTTTGAACCGTTTTTTACAACAAAGGAATTGGGGCGCGGCACTGGACTCGGGCTATCCGTTGTCCACGGCATCGTGACACAATGCGGAGGAGTGATTTCGGTCGAAAGTCAGGTGAACCTCGGTACGGCGTTTAAGATCCTGTTTCCGATCGTCCAGCGACCCGAATTGACCCGCCAGACGGTTGAGCCGGTGCACAATGTCCAAGGAAAAGAAACCGTGTTGCTGGTGGAGGATGAAAGTAACGTCCGTAAAATCGTGAGACTCAGCCTGGAATCGAAGGGATATCGGGTTCTCGAAGCCAGAGCAAAGCGTCGGAAGCATTAGAGGTGGCGGAAAAGCATTCGCAATCGATAGCGTTAATGCTGACAGACGTTGTCATGCCGGAAGTCTCGGGACCGGAATTAGCAACTACGATTCGGCGCCTGTACCCGAACATTTCCGTGATCTTTATGAGCGGGTATAATGAAGATGAGGTCCTGCGGTACGGCATCGTCAAAAACCAGGAAATACTCTTCAACAAGCCGCTGGACTTTGCATCGCTGGCAATCAAAGTCCGAGAGGTCCTCGATCAGAAATGTCAGCCGACGCCGGTCACAGTGACATAGCCAATCCGCCGTCGACTGAGGATCTCTCTCTGCGAGCCCAGTAACGGAGTTTTTTCTCTCTTCGCCATGTGCGCTACTTTTTGAAGGCCCTCCGCCAAGCAGTGCCGAGCGACAAATCGAGCCTTGAAATAAAGGCTCTGTTTCTTCGATGACTCCGAAGCATTTGTACTTGACGATGAAGCCCGAAGAAAACTTCTTTACGGAGTTGCCAGAAGGGACACGGAAACCAGCGTCTCTAGAAAAATGCTTTCATTTTCGATTAAACAAGACGGGTTGCCAACTTTTCGGTCAAAATTGATTTCCATGGGACGAATGGGACTGATGCGACGAATAGGACCGATGGGACTTATGGGAGTGGTTCTCAATCGGAGATTTTTGCCGTGTGCGGCATGAACGATCCGAGAACCTGTTTCATCAGTCTCGTCTGGGACATGCGTACCAACTTGGTGGAATTACCGAACCGAGCGATTCAAGGCGTCGTCGAGGGGTTTTCTTTTTGGATGGTCGCAGTCATCATGCTCACGTGGTGACGCGGAAATGAGTGATCTACGACCTGCGAGAATCGATAACAAAATTGTTGATTTCCTTGAGAAGAAGCTTTTTCTCGCGAGACTTGCTTCGAAATGATCCCGGGATTTTTCGCCGGATGCTGCTTTCAGATTTTTTTGTGAGGACTCGGATTATCTATGTCGAAAGGTAACGTGCTGATTGGTCAGTCGGGCGGACCGACTTCTGTGATTAACTCGTCATTGGCAGGGGTGATTCATGGCGCGATGAACTCCGATCGGATTGGTCGAGTCTTCGGCATGCGGTTTGGAATTGAGGGGGTCTTGAATGATTACCTTGTCGATCTCGGTAGCGAACCGCGGGAAGTCCTGGACGGACTTCGTATCACTCCGGGAAGTGCACTCGGTTCAAGCCGACTGAAACTCAAAGACGAACATTTTCCTGCCGTTCTTAAGCAACTGCAGAAATATAACATTCGTTATTACTTCATGATTGGCGGCAATGACACCATGGATACGATCCACCGTGTCACAAAGTACGCCAATGAAAACGGTCACGAAATGATCGGTGTCGGAGTCCCGAAAACGGTCGACAACGATCTGCACGGTACCGACCATACTCCGGGTTATCCAAGTGCGGCTCGCTACGTCGCTTTGAGTGTTTTGCAGGCGGGAATTCTCGCCCGAGACATGCAGAAGGTCGATCAGTTTGTCATCTATCAATCGATTGGCCGCAGCGCGGGCTGGCTGCCCGCCGCCGCCGCATGTGCTCACATCGCAGATAAGACGCCGCCACATATCCTGCTATTGCCTGAACGAACTTTCGAACGTGGCGCGTTTCTGTCAGCAGTAGCCGAAGCGCATAAAACCCACGGATTCGTCAGCATCGTCTGTGGCGAGGGGATTACCTACGCCGACGGGACACCTGTCAGCGTGTCTCAGACGCGGGACAAATTTGGCAACGTCGAATTCGGAGCCATGGGCGGAACCAGTGCCGCTATGATGCTGCACCGTTTGATCTGTGACGAGTTTGGCTGGCGTGGCGAATTCCAGGTCACAGAATCTCTGCCAATGTGCTCCGCCGACCGTGGCGTGAAACTGGATTTTGATGAGGCATTTGCCTGCGGACAACAGGCTGTCAAGCTGGCAACCACCGGTATTGGTGGCGTCATGGTCACGATGAATCGACGGAATCCACCTCGCGAAAAATATGAAATCGATTTCGGCACGATCTCACTCAGCGAAGTCGCTAACCACGAGCGGCCAATGCCCGATAGCTTCATCACATCAGACGGTTTCGGAGTCACCGATGCATTTCTGGACTATGTCTCGCCTCTCGTTGGTGACTTACCAACCTATGCGACGCTGGTAGCAAACCGGGCGAAACCGTAACAACTATTCAATCGCTAAGAAGGCAATAAAGGAACTTGGACGTGATTTTAGACCGATCGCCTTATTCCGAATTCAACCTCATCACCGATATGGTCGCAGCGGCAAGCGTGATCCGTACATTTGACACGTCGGTCGTTAAAAAAACTGCCGCAGATATTGCCTCGATCGGAAAGTTATTGATTTCCGGTGAAGGTTCAAGTCGCATGTTCCCGGCAAAAAGCGCCATCACGCACGCACGACAAAAGGGATGGAATTTTTCCATTGCCACTGAAGGAGGGCGACAGTCACAAGAGTATCGTCTGGACGACTGGGCTGTTCTCGGTGTGTCAAACTCAGGCCGCACGGCCGAGGTCATTCGCCTGTTCAATACCCTCAAAGCCGCAGGCAACCCACATCGATACAGCCTGACAGCAAGCCCCGCATCGATACTCGAATCACTTGCTTACAGCGGCCACGTATTGAAATGCGGAAAGGAAGGGGCTGTCGCCGCAACGAAAAGCGTCGTCGAACAAGCTCTTTACTGCCGCGCCATCATCGAATCGATTGCGGGCGAAGAAACAATCGCAGGACGCTTATCATCCCTTGCAGATCAATTCTTAGCCGCACTCGCCCTGCCGATTGATCTCGAAATCGCCAAAAAAGTCGCACGTGCAGGCTCCATCTACTTCGCCGGTCGAAACGACGGGGTCGCAGAAGAACTGACGTTGAAAACTAACGAGATCACTCGTAAACGAGGCGACTATCTCGAAGGAACCTATGCCGTTCACGGCATAGAAGAATCGATGCAAGCTGACGATGTTGTCGTCTGGATCGAACCCTTCGAAGAATCGGAACAAAAATTCTATGACGTACTCGTCAAAGGTGTCGGCTTGACCGTCATCGCCATCGCATCGCGACCAACGTTGTTCCCAACAATTCAAATCCCTGACGCAGGTGACCTGTCCAGCTTCGTCCAACTCGCCGCAGGCTGGAACCTGCTGGTCGAAGCAGGCCTTCAACTCAACATAAACATCGATAAACCCCAACGAGCCCGAAAAGTCGGCAATGAATTTTAATGCTCGCGTTCATGACTGAGGCAATGCTTGGATGAACGTCCCCGCGGGTAACGTCTTTTTTAATGCTCGCGTTCATGACTGAGGCAATGCTTGGATGAACGTCCCCGCGGGTCGGGGCAATCGAGCGTCGAAGTTATGGATTGATTGTTGCTTAAACCGTCGATTTGGGAAGTCCCAATTTGTGGGTACTTCAAAAATACGGGTATCAAGCAACGGAGTCAGATGTGTCCACGTCATTTATTGAAACAATTGC
>CAIOKO010000185.1 GCA_903858935.1 uncultured Schlesneria sp.
ACGCTGTGGAGTTCATCCCGCTCCTGATCCGTCAGTCGCACGATGTACAACTTCTGCATAGCACACCTCCTTGTGCTACGTAGAATCCTCTTTGTCCGGGATCTTGACAATCCGACAATTTAAATGTGACAAAGCACTAGTTCGACATTCGGGAAATCGACCAGCAGAATGTCGATTCCAACGGCCGCAATGAAGTAGCAAAAAATCAGCTCGGCAAAAAAGACCGGCATCGGTCGCTTGCTTTGCATTTGCTGAAGTTGCTCGGGCGAATATCCATGCTTTGCGGCCCATAATTTTCCAAACAAGACCGTGTACCAGACCGCGCCAATAAAAAAGGCGGCCAAAGCAGCCGCAGCAACCGCCAGATAATTGAGACGAGTGAGGTAAAGATGATGCATGGGCGTTTCCTGAATCGGGATCTCCGCGTGCGCCCCTGATTAGTTAACAACACTTCTGTGAAAGGTCAAAGCCCGGTCAAGCGCGACGCTGAATTCTTATGGAACATATTTTTTCAGGACCGCGACTTTTCTTATCTGTTTGGAAAAATTCACGAATTTCTCATCAGACGTTCACGTCGAGTCCTTGCCTTTCCCCCGGCTCGGTCATGGCGAGAAATTCTTGCCAGCCAAGGATTCAGTAATACGAAGAATTTAGCAAATGGAGGTTGCGGATGTTGTTCACCTTGAAGAACTGGCCGTTGAGAAGTTTATTGTTCACTCCGAAAATGAGGAAACCCAGGGTCGCTCGCGCGCGCTGTTTTCAACCGCCATTGGAAGCATTGGAATGCCGTATCCTGATGTCGGGTAACTCCATCACAGGTCCCAGCACTGCGTCAACCCCCTACGTGCAGGCGGTTGTGCCGGGAATCGACGTCATCTCGGTTCTGACCACCGATAATACCGGTTCGACGCCAGACGATACTGTTCCGAAGGTTGGCGGCGGCACCTACGGTCTCGGCGGCATCCCGGACGGTCTGGGAGCTTTCGACAACGGTGACGGCACATTCACGTTGCTGGTGAATCAAGAAATCGGGAATACGCTGGGGGTCGTTCGTGACCACGGCTCCAAAGGTGCCTACATCTCACGATTTGTCATCGACAAGAATACGCTCGCGGTGAACTCTGGTGAAGATTTGATGAAGTCGGTCTACGCTTGGGATTCCGCGACCCAGTCGTCCGTTTCGACTCCAAGCACTTTTGCCTTTAATCGTTATTGTTCGGCCGACCTCCCCGAAGTGTCTGCCTATTACAATTCTGCAACCGGTCTGGGAACTCAGGCTCGGATCTTCATGTACGGCGAAGAAGGAGGTTCGACCGGCTATGCGCGGGCCGCCGTGGTGACCGGAGCTGACGCGGGCAAGACCTACATCCTTGGCAAGTTCAACCTCAGCACAAACGGTTCCGGCCTGTCCGGCATCGGAGCCTGGGAGAACCTGCTGGCCAATCCATATCCGCAGAACAAAACGGTCGTTATCGGTAACAACGATGGCGGAACTGGCATCATGACCAATGCGCTTTCTGTTTATGTCGGTACCAAGACGAATACCGGCACCGAAATCGACAAAGCGGGTCTGACCAATGGAACGATGAAATTTGTCAACGTGACCGGCAACACGGCTGAGATCGTTAACACGACAACGCGTGCGACAAACATCACCAATGGGACCCGGTTCACGCTGAGCGGCACGGCCTCGACGACCTTCTCAAGGCCAGAGGACGGCGCATGGGACCCCAACAACCCGAATGTGTACTACTTTGTCACGACCGACCAACTCGATAAGGCGAGTGACGGCCTGGGATCTCAAATTGGACAGACGCGTCTGTGGCGAATGACCTTCGATGACATCACTAATCCCGACGCCGGCGGCAAGATTGATCTCCTTATCAACGGCCAGACCGTCGGTGGTCAAAAGGTGAATATGTTTGACAACATTACGGTCAGCCCTTCAGATGGAAAGATCTACCTGGAAGAGGACGTCGGCGGTGCTGAACACAATGGAAAGATCTGGGAATACGACACCGCCACGTTCAACGGGACAACGAACTCGGGTGTCCTGACGATGATCACCAAACATGACCCGGCTCGATTTGGTGACGTCGGAGTTGCTGCAACCTCGCCATTCAACAATGACGAAGAAACCTCCGGCATTATCGACATCACTGCGATCATGGCGAGTTCGACGCTGAATCAAAGTGCGCCAGGCGGAAAATGGCTCATTTCCAGCGACCAGGCCCACTATACCACCGGGATCACCACGGCACAGGTTGAGGGGGGGCAGTTGTTCGTCTTGCACATCAACAGCACGAAAGTGACTGGTCAGGTGAGTGAATCGAGAACCGGGTTCGTGCTCAATCGAACCACGAATGCGTACGAGAGTTCCCTCGAAATCAAGAACAACACGTCCGACCCCCTTCAAGGAAACTTCAGCATCGTTCTGAAGAATCTTCCGTCTGGTATCACAGTAAGCGCCAAGTACCTGGGTACGTCGCTCATCGTGACCAAACTGGGTAATGGAGACACCGTGATCTCGCTTCCCAAGAATCTACTCGCCAGCTTGGCCCCAGGCGCGAAATTCAAGCTGAATCTGGCCTTCGGCAACCCGCTGAAAAAGGCAATCACGTTTACAACCGATGTGTTCACGACCAATCCTCCAGCCGCGCCGGTTTAGAACGGACCGCTCGTCGCGTTGTCGGCTCGGACGCCCCAAGTCGTCTTAAAGAAAGAATTGTCCAACGGGCTTGAATGCCCATTGGACACGGGGCGGACTTTAACGAAGCCATTAATTATCGTTTGCAAATCCGTTCAATCGAACTCTTTTCCCTTTTAATATACGGAGTTACTCATGCGTTGTGTTCAAGTTTTCAAGGCGACATTGGTCGCGCTGCTGACATGTGCGTCCACAGGCTATGCGGGGTCTTTCCACGTTCGAATCGACACGTCTGGGCTTGGCTCTTCACCGGCAAGCGCCGGTGCTCCGTTTTCCCTGGACTTGCAGTTCAATGATGGCGGCGTGCTTGGAAATAATACGGTCCTGGTCACCAATTTCACCTACAGCGGCGGAAGTGCGACTGGCAGCGCGAACACGTCTGGTGGAGCCATGGGTGACATCGGTTCGACGGTCACGTTCGACAACAGCGACGTTTTCCAGGAACTCTATCAAACGTTCACTCCCGGTACGTTGCTCGCCTTTGACGTGAACCTGAGCCAAAACGTGGACGGTCTCACACCGGACTCGTTCGTCGTGGCGATCCTCGACAAAGACCTGCTCAACATTCCTACAACTGGCGTCGGCAATTCGCTTTTCCAAATCGACATTAATCAGGCGTCGGGTACGCTCATGGTGAACCTCGGGTCGGGTACGGGAGATTACGTGTCTGTGAACGTCGTCCCAGAACCGACTTCTCTCACCATCGCCGGAATCGGCATCGGAGCTATCGTCGGTTACGGTTGGCGAAGGAGGAAGCCAGCGGTAACGTGATTCCGTTCAGCATAAGAAAAGAATGTTGGCTAGTTTCCAAGGAGCTTGGTAACTGTACGACAGCAAACGAGAACGGGTCCGGGATTTCCGGACCCGATCTTTCCGTTTTGGGACGTGTGATCCGATCGACGTTTCGAGATCGAAGTGTCAATTGGATTGACTCGCCTTCGCGTGTGCGGTCTGTGCCAAATGACGAGTTATCGGGTGCCGGATCGATTAATCAATCAATGGCGACGATGTCCGACCTATTTTGGACGCCGTGCAAAACGAGCGTTAAAGGCGATCGAAACGCGTTCTTCATCCTGTTCATTGGGGTAAACCCAGTGCCGAAGATAGGAGGGGAAAAGAAGCATGGTTCCACTGACGGGCCGATGAGTGTACTTACTCATGAAGCAACTCGCCCCATCCACCGTAATACAACGAACGTTGGTTCGGGAATCAAGGAATTCTATGCAGCCGCTTCGCTGAGGGGGATTTTCAGGGAGATGCACATAATAGGTGCCTGACCAGGCCCAACCTGGGTGGTCATGCGGCGTATTGAATCCCCCTTTTCCATTGACATTGATCCAACCTTCACACTGCAAGCCAACCGTGGAAAAATCGAAGCCCGGTGAAATCGCTTGCGTCGCCTGCCGAATCGCATCCATGATTCGACGAGCCAGGTCGACACAGCCTGGTTCTGCTCGCTCGAAGAAATCGAGGGCCGAATGCCATCCATTCTGATTGCTCAACTGCACTCCTGGCGAAAGTCTTCGCATCGAGGCGGTCTCGTCCAGCAGCTTCCGATTCAAATCGGCGCTGTTTGGAACTTCAAACACGATTAAGGGAGAAAAAAAGAGCGGAGTGATTTCCTTGATGATCGTTTCCATCAAAATATTCTCACCGTGAAAAGAGACTCGTTCGAAACGTCCACCGAACAACCGTTTGCAATTTTGGGACGCGAAACAGTGAATTACGCCGCTTGAAATCAGGCGGAACGTTAACGTAAGAAACTTCGCAATTCCAATCGGATTCTGAATGATAAGTCAGAATGGAAAGGGGACTGGCTCCGTCCTCGGTGCCTGTCCCCTGGTAAGTGGTTCTTGAAACCATAAATCTAAAAAATTTGCTTCCTCTGCTTTTGTGGGAAATGTTTG